>NZ_NVPR01000126.1 GCF_002551815.1 Bacillus sp. AFS098217 | reverse complement strand
GATGGGAGAGAGCATCTGGCCATGCATAGAAGCGGTCAGTGCCTTTTTCCGCCCCATGCGAAATGAAAACAGAAAGAGCAAACGAGTGTAAGTTACGTTTTATTCTGCATAGCAGGGATTTAGATGCCGAAAAATTAAAATGGATTTATATAGTATGAAACATCCTATCATTTTTCCCCTTAATTGAAGAATTATATGATGCACTAGAGTTCATGGTTTATATTTTTACCTCAATTTATAATATGGACCTGTTAACACAGTCTTTAAATGGTATCTTTAGCGGTGAAAATATGAAAGCGAACTTAGAGCACTCTCATAAAAATAGATTTTCTACAAATACAGTTAAGTCTAATAAGGGAATACATCCTTTGGAACAATGAAAAGGATGTATTCTCTTATTGAAGTTTGTATCATTTTCCTCATGCTATGCATAGCATGAGGAAAATGGGACTGAACATAATATTCTATTACATATAAAAAATGAAATTATTGTAAAAAGAGGTTGTCCGAAAATGGACAACCTCTTTTGAATTCATATATTACGCGCGGTTTGTGCCCCAAAATGGAAGCTTTGTTGTAACATAAACTAATCCGTATGCAAGAATTAAGCACATAAGAGGATTAATGAAGAATCCGTAGCGGTTAATTGCTAGGAATAGATTTGAGAATATGATGTAGATAACACAACTAGCTACTAACATCATTACGCGCTTATGTTTAAATGAGTTCAGCATGAAGCAGAAACTACTTAAGAATGTACCGATAATAAAGACTCTATGACAAAGCTGCATAAAGTTATGAATGCGGTATTGATCTACAGCAGGAGCCGTTTTGAATAACTCGATTGTTTTCCCGAGAGTAAACCAAGAGAACCAATACGTGAAATCTGTCTTAAATCCATTTTTGATTAATTCTTTCGCATACGCACCTTTATCTGTAAATCCATTTGCTTTCATTTGGTTTACTACGTTTTCGTAACCAATTTTGTTAAATGGATCTGCGCCGGCAATTAATGGGTCAGCACCTTGTGTTGAGAACAAAATAAATTGATGAAGTGCTAAATAGTTACGAACGACCCATGCACCAATGATAAAGAATGGCCCAATAAACCATAACAGGCCGATTTTAATAGAGTCCTTGAATCCATATGTAAACAAGACAACAAGAACAGGAATCAGCAGCATCGGAGCCGGATTTGGACGGAACATGAGTAAAATAGATACAACAACTCCGAACCATATATGGAATTTCACTTTATTGTACTTCCACGCAAGAACAAATACATACACACTTAAGCACAAGAGGAACATCGAAGGAACTTCTGTTAATAATGTGCGGAAGTATGTATAGTTACTCGGATAAATAGCGTATAAAATACTTGCAACAATTCCATAAATATTCTTTTCAAATAACTCTTTTCCGATTAAAAATACTAATAGTACTGTACCGAGATTGAGCAACATGTTAATGACAGTTGCTACGTAGTAGTAAGGAATATGTGTTACGTCAGAAATGATCATTGCGCCAGCTAATAATAGCGGTTGACCAGGTGTTATGTATGCATTTTTCCCAGGTACTTCACTAGGCTCTAAATATACATAACCAAATACACCATGTTTTAATAACTGTTCAGCTGTTAACGAATAGTTAAATGCATCGTTCGCGCCATATGTTACTTTTACTAGCTCTCCATCTAATCCTGGTTGTTTTACTAAACAAAAAACGTGCAGGAGAAAAGAAAGCGCCAAAATTACATATACCGCTTTAGGCAAACTTTTAAACTTGGCTAACAAAAATAAGCATCTCCTTTGTTCATTACTTTTGTATTTATTTCGTGATAAAGTCCTAACATCATTAAGCCTATCCAAAACATAATTGCATTATATCATAAAGTGAAACTTCCATCAGCGAGGTTTTACAGTAATGCCCTGTGAAACAAATTTCAACCATATTTTAAGGAATACTTAAGAAGCTATATGTATAATAGAGGCGTGTATGGAGACGGAATGGTAAGTCCTATCTATTTCACAAACCTTGTGTTTGATTATGCGGGATTAAATAAATCACCGTTTTATCAATTCTTATCGAAGTTACATCAAGAAATCTCAGTACTCAGAGACGAACTAAAGATAAGTCAAGATGGAAAAGTAATAAAAAATTTAAGCGACAAGCAAAAAGAAATGTTGAGTCAATATAAACTACTTCAATATGATTTATTAGTAGGAAAGCAATATAGTAAAGAGATATTATTTTAGCAGAATATTGTGTATATAAAAAGAACTTGTAGATAGGCTACAAGTTCTTTTTTCAGTATATTTATAACGGGGTATAACTAGACAAGCTGGATCAATCAGGGAGTATTACTTGTAAATTTAGTATAAACCAAATTGTAACCGTTTTATTAATCTATTTGTGAGAATTATGTGAATTTTGGAATGGTCAATCTTTTTTATAATTACAGATGATTTTGTATTCGGGATAAAATAGAGTAGTGATTCGGCAAAATTCGACAATGAGATATCTATATATCTGTTATCCTAGGTAAGTTCGTTATGTTTAACAGCTATATAGGGAGGATTTTACATGGCAAAAAAGCTATTTTTACTTTTGCTGAGTAGCTTATGTGCAGTGAGCTTAACAGCGTGCAAAGGTGCGGATAATCAAGCAAAAGCAACAGAGAAGACAGAACAAAAAGAAGATGTTAAAAAAGCAGAAGAAGTTAAGCAGGCAGAAAAAGCAAAACAAGAGGAAGAAGCAAAGAAAGCAGAAGAATTAAAGAAACAACAAGAGAGCAGTACATATGAGGAAGTTCCTGTAGAAGAGCGTGAGAACTATACGCCAAATGCGACTGAAAATAAAGTACAGAACACTGCATTAGTTAATGATGCAAGTACACAAGTTGCAGATGAGAAGAGTAAAATGAATCAAAATCGTGTTGTGAATGCAACTGTTGTGAAGAATATAGATGGCGACACATTAAAGGTGAAATTAGAAAACGGTAAAGAAGAAACAGTACGTTTTCTTCTTGTTGATACACCTGAAACAAAACATCCCCGTTTAGGCGTACAACCATTTGGGCCTGAAGCAAGCGCATTTACAAAAAAATATGCAAGTGTAGGTAAGCAAATTCAGCTTGAATTAGATGTAAGTGAGCGTGAAAAGTACGGTCGTTTATTAGCGTATGTATGGGTGGATGGGCAAATGTTAAATCGTATGCTAATTGATCAAGGATTGGCTCGTGTTGCATATGTATATGCACCAAATACGAAGTATGTAGATTATTTAAGAGAAGCACAGAAAAAAGCACAAGCGGCTAAAAAAGGAATTTGGAGCGTTGAAAATTACGCAACTGATAGTGGCTTTGACAAAAGCAAGGGACCAAAGCCAGCTGAGAAAAAGCAGGAAGCTGTAGTCCCTGCACCGAAGCAAGAACAGCAACAACCGGTGCAGCCGAAACCAGAACAAAAGCAGGAACAAAAACAGGAACAAAAACAGGAACAAAAACAACCTGTACAGCAACAACCAAATGAAAACTTACCACAAGAAAGCGGTCAATTCAAAAGCTGTAAAGAAGCAAAAGCTGCTGGATTTTCAAACATTCCAAAAGGACATCCGGCATATTCTGCTAAGTTAGATCGTGATGGAGATGGGATTGCTTGTGATAAATAAAATAAAAAGAATTTGCTGAGGAGGCAAATTCTTTTTATTTTATAATGAAATGGGATAAATGAGGTTAACTTTTTCTTATTATTCAATATTTTTGTGGTAAAACGTTGTAAGCGTTTATTATAATAATGAAAGTTAGTAGCAATATTATGAAAAGTATATGGCTTTTGAGGAAGTGTTAAAGTGAAAGAAAACTTTATCCTGTTTCAAGAAGAAAAGAAAAATGCCCATCTCTTTTTGTGGGTGTTTAATATTGTGTGGATTTCATATGAAATCGTGTATTCGATCATACTAAAAGATTCTGGTTCGTTTGTAAGGCTATACGTTCTTATTCCAAAGTTTGTGTACGGAGTAGGATTAATAGGATTTAGTGTGTATTTAATGAAAAAAAAGAAGGCGGATCGCATTAAGCATGTCTATTTGATAGCATATATGTGTGCGGAAAGTTTTAATTTATACTGGTATGCGATGCACAGCAAAGTAGCATTTGATGATGGAAATGTACTGGAATTTGTTTTCATTTTCTTTGTATCAATTTTTATGAGTAAACGATATTTCCTATGGTTATCTTCAATTATTATGGGAAAGTATATAATGTTATTTCTTGTTTTAGGAGACAAGCAAGCATTTATGTCATTAATCATGTATAGTCTTTTATTATTTGTATCATATCTTCTATTAAATCGATTTTCACAGTATCTTTCTACTATAAATGATGTAATGACAGCAACGAGGGAGTCTGAAAAATCGATGGTGATTGGAAAGATGGCGGCATCTGTTGGACATGAGATTCGAAACCCTCTTTCATCATTAAAAGGATTTACGCAATTGCAGAAAGAAAAACATGCAGATGATAAAACCTACGAATATATGATTGATGAAATTGAGCATATAAATAATATGGTAAGTAAACTCATGGCGATTGCTGCTTGTAAGCGTTCTATTTATAGTAGTCAATTTATAGGGGAAGTTGTATCGAGTACAATGAAAGAAATGGAGCAAGACATAAAAAGAAAACAGCTACAGCTCGTTTATGATACTGAATCTGATCAAATAAAAATAGAGTGTGATAATCGAAAGTTAAAAGAAGGATTTTTATATGTACTAAAAAATGCGATTGAATCAATGGAACATGGTGGAACGCTTTGGGTACAGATAAAAGAGCAAGATGAAGACTATGTAATAGTAAGTATTATTGATAGTGGATGTGGAATACAGGAAGAGAATTTAAGTCGTATAAAAGAGGCTTTCTATACGACGAAGAAAGATGGGATTGGTTTAGGACTTACTGTAGCTCGTAAGCTTATTGAAGAACATCAAGGGAAAATCCAGATTACAAGTGAAAGAAATGTAGGAACAAAAGTCGACATTATTTTACCTAAAGAGCAGAACGAGGAGTAATATGGCTTTTGGGAATAAAGGGGTTTGCTACATGAGCAGTATTTATACATTAACAAAGGAAGAAGTTCGAACGTTAAACCTTTTTTTAAGTTTATTTTTTGTAGCCTGTTTCGTATACGATATTGCATGTTATTATGTTATGCCTAAGTTAGAAGGAGCAAGTGGTATTCCTATTCTAGAGAGGGGCTTAGGGGTATGGTCGTATATTTGTATGATGATATTAGTATTTGTAAGCATATACGTGATGAAACGAAAGAATCCGTATACTGTGAAATACATTATTTTCATAGGATATAGCATATTAGATTTCATTCATAATTTTATCATTTACTATGAAACAGGTTTAGAGTTTGATGGAGGAAATATAGTCGAGGGCTTTTTCTTTCTTTTTGCACCGATTTTTGTGAATAAGCGTTATTTTTGGTTTGTGGCGGGAGGGACGATTCTTAAGTATGTTTTAATGGGGATCGTTGTGAAGTCGTTAATTGTTCTTATTCCTATCATTCTTTGTAGTTTGTTTTCAATTATAAGTTGGATTATTTTATTGAGATTTCAATCGTATATTCGAACAATCGAAATGATGCATCAAGAATGGAAGCAGAAAGAAAAGGTGGCTATAGTTGGAAGGATGGCAACAGTTATTGGAGATAAAATACGTAAACCTCTAATAGTATTAAGGAAACTTGTCCAAAATCAGCAAGAAAAATATCCAGAGGATGAGAATAAAGTATATAGTGAGATCATGATGAAAGAAATTGAAAGAATTGATATTATCGCAAATGATTTAATGATACTCGGAAATTCAAGGGAAAAAGAATATCAGAATCATGATATAAGAGATATTATTTCATATGTACAGGTCGTAATTGGCGAACTTGCTAAACAAAGTGGTGTTAATGTATATGCGGATTATGGTGAGAACATCCCGCTTATTAAATGTGATGAAAAACGGTTAAAACAAGTATTTGTAAATCTAATAAAGAATGCAATTGAAGCTATGCCATCAGGGGGAACAATTACCATTCAAGTAACTTTTCAAGATGTAATGATCATTCGTATTACAGATGAAGGATGCGGCATACAAAAAGATAAGATTCTAAGGCTTAGTGAAGCCTTTTATACAACAAAAGAAGATGGAACTGGCTTAGGATTAATGGTTACATACAAGATTATTGAAGAACATCAAGGTACAATACAATTTAAGAGTGAAGTTGGGGTTGGAACTACGGTTGAGATTGTGTTACCGATTAGAGGATAGATGAATACAAGTTGAAAAAACCTTTCTTTTTAGGTGGACGAGAGCATTTGGCCATGCATAGAAGCGGCCAGTGCCTTTTTCATTCACATACAAAGTTGAAAAGAAAGAGTAAAAGCGAGTGCAGATTATGTTTTATTTTGCATAGCAGCAACTGATATGTTGAAAAATTAAAATGGATTTTATAGATGGAAAGTAAACGTGAATCTAAGATTTCATATTTAAATAAAAAAGGGTCCTGAAAATTCGAAGGCACTGAAAAAGTCCCTCAAAAAAAGAAGATAACTACCTACTAATATAGGAGGATAGTTATCTTCTTTTTAATTTCTGTATATTGATAAAAATTCTGTTGTTTACTTAAAGTAGACAATTTTTTAGCAGCTTGATATGTTCTATGGTCACATTTTTTATCCTAATTTGTAATTTTATAGAAGCTATTTTTTAATGAAATACGAGACAAGAAATCCCGCGAGTAGATAAGAAGTTCCCATGGTTAAGAAACTATACTTTGCCCATTCATACCATCCTCCTGAGCTGTGAAGGATAATACTCATAATAGCCACCCCAACTAAAGCACCAACTTGCCGATTTACATTTAAAGTGGCACCCGCTATGTTCCCGTGTTCACGACCAGCTGATTGCATTACAATTGTAGTCATGGCTGGAACGGAAACACCAATTCCAAGATTTACGATGGAATAAATAGTTGCCGGCATCCAGTAAGGTGTATGTGGTGAGATGAAAGTTAAAACGAATGAACCGAAACTTGCGATGAACAAGGATATGAGCATAGGTAACTTAGAGCCAAACCGATTTGCTAGTTTTGCAAATAAGAGATTTCCAACTACAAAGACAGCCATCATTGGTAACAGTTGAAGTCCGGCTAGAAAAGGAGTAGCGCCTCGTGCGTGCTGGAGAAATAATCCAAACATGAAGATGCCACCAAATAATGCAAAGTTGATTAAAAAGCCGACAATGTTTGCAGAAGAAAATCGTTGATCATAAAATAACGAAAATGGAATGATTGGTTGTTTTGCATTACGCTCAGCGATGATAAACAAACTAGCGGCTATAATTGTGATAAGAAATCCACTTAGTATTTGTGGTGCCGTCCAGCCGTAGGAAGGACCCTCAATAAGGCTAAAAGCTAGGCTCGCTAAAGTGATAACACCTAATCCATGGTTGAAAAGATTTAGTTTGATTGCCTGGCGCGATGAAATAGGAATAACGTAGTAGGCAAGTAAAATTCCGATGATGCCAATTGGTAAGTTAATAATAAAAATACTTCTCCATCCCAATGTGTGGACTAATACTCCTCCGACGAAGGGGCCAATACCTGAAGCAACTGAAACGATAGCCGACCATAATCCAAACATTTTTGCACGTTGTTTTTCGTTTGGATAAGAAGCAGCTAGAAGACTAAGAGAGCTTGGCATAAATAGTGCCGCGCCCACACCTTGCAGGATCCGTGAGACGATAAGAATATTTCCAGACGATGCGATAGAGCAGAAAAGTGAAGCGAGAACGAAACAAACTAATCCAACTAAATACATATATTTCGCACCATATCGGTTCGCAAGTGACCCACCGATAAGGAGTAAAGAGGCAAATGATAGCATATAGCCATCTACAATCCAAGTGGCGCTAGAAATTCCCATATGTAAATTAACCCGAATATCAGCAACCGCTACATTTACGACAGTGACATCAAGCGTAGCCATAATAAAACCCATTGCGAGTGCGAGTAAAGTTATTATGCTGGAAGATTTCATTTGTTTCGTTTCTAAATGTGTTACTGAGCTGGTTCTCATGTTCAAGCCCCCAATATATATTTACTAATATTTCCCTGAACACTATAATAAATAAAGTGCTTTATTTATGGAAGTACTGATTTTTTATATAGTTACTATAATTTTGTATAGTTAAGGGGGATAAATGTGATGTGCGGAAAAGAAGAGCAACACATATCAAAATGTTCTATTGAAAAAACGATGAGTGTAATTGGCGGGAAGTGGACGTTTCTCATTTTACGAGACTTATTTTACGGACCAAAGCGATTTGCAGAATTGGAAAAATTGCTAGGTGGTATTAGCCCAAGAACTCTTTCGTTACGCTTAAAAGAATTAGAGAATGAAAAAATTATAGAAAGAACGGTTTACTCAACGATGCCACCTCATGTGGAATATTCTTTATCAAAAAAAGGCCAAACACTTCGTCCAATTTTTGATGCGATGAGAGCGTGGGGAGATTCGTGGAATGTTTTAGATTTGGAAGAAGATAAAAAGAAAAGTACAGCACTTAGTTGAAAGTGATGTATTTCACATTGAATTTAAATAACTTGTATTTTATAAATTAAATTTTCACAGAAAAAAACAACTTGCATAAGAACAAGTTGTTTTTTTCTAGGCTTTTTTCCATAGGGTACAACAAAGAAAGAGCGGAGAACACGCAAAATGTCAATCAAGTGGAATAGGGTAAATCTTTAAGAAAATTAAAGATTCGGAAAATTCTTAATCGCTAAGGGTATTTTTGTTACTCTTTCTTTGTAATTATGAGTTTAGCATTAAAAGTAAAATAAAACAACAAAAAAATACAAATTTTCTATAAATTCGACATTTTTTTGTTACCGTAATCCTGCTTATTAGAATTCAATGTATCTAGAAAGTTTTCATTCATATAATCAATGTTGTGGATATGTAAATAAAAAGGCAGCTCCTTGTAAGGAATCTGCCTTTTTCTCATTCTATTATTTTATACATCCGTTATAATTTTACACTTTCTTTTCCTTTTTCAGCATAACTCATGTCACCAACAGATTCGACTTTATATTGTCCATTCTTATAGAGAATTTTAGTTACACTTGCATTTTCCAATCCCAATTTTATTTTACTACTATCAAGCATTTCTACTAATACAGTGATCGCAAGTCCATGAGATACAATTAAAACGTTACCCCCTCCATTTTTGGCAGTCTCTTCACTAATTGTATCAATTTCCTTTTTTATACGGGTTGAAAGAGTTTTCCAATCCTCAGCCTGTTTCGTATGGTCTGCTGCTGCAATGAAGTTAACGATTTCTTCAATAGATAACTTCATTAGTTCATCTGCTGATTTAATACCAGCAGATGAACTAATAGCTTTCCACATGTTTTCAATCTTATCGCCTTCAAAAAAACCAAAATTCAATTCACGTAAGTCTTTCCTTTGCTCAAGTTTTAAATTTGATTGTCCACTATATGTTAATACCAAGTTAGCAGTTTCAATTGCACGACCACTATCGCTACTATAAGCATCAACAAAATGAATATCTTTTAATCCATTTCCTAAACCTTTAGCAACTTCAACACCTGTTTCTACTAATGGAGAATCTGCCCACCCTTGCACACGATTACTAGTATTTAACATTGTTTTACCGTGTCTAGTAATATATAACGTAACGATATTATCCTTGTTTTTATCTGATGTATGAATACTCTCTTCTGGTTTCTTCATTAAGCTCTCTCCCTTTAGAATAATCTATCTGTTTTAATTGAAATCTATATAAATCCATTTTCATTTTTCGACATCTAAATCCCTGCTATGCAGACTAAAAAGCAACCTACACTTGCTTGCTCTTTCTGTTTTTACT
>NZ_NVPR01000125.1 GCF_002551815.1 Bacillus sp. AFS098217 | reverse complement strand
ATGTGGCAGAAAAAGGACCCGACCGTTTCTATGCATGGCCAGATGTTCTCTCTCCTCAAAAGAGGGGTTTTATGTCGGTTTTTTAATTGATGTATATATAGAAAAGAGCATGTTTTTCGATTATGAAATAGGAAAAGCATATTAATTGCTGGAAACTTATTTGTATGTTATATAATATATTGGGATTACATCACAACCGTAGTGGATTGTGATGTAATCTCATTTTCATTTGTGTTAACTTACAGGAAAACATTATAAATAGGAGAAATTTACTTGAACAATAGTTAGCATATCTTTTCTTATTCTTATATGTTCCGATATGATCGTTAACTTATACATGATGTTAAAATATCGAATTAGATAGGTGGTAAAAATAAAATGTCAAATACGAAACCGTACAGAGTGTTACTGTACTACATGTACACTACAATTGAGAATCCTGAAGAATTTGCTGCTCAGCATCTAGAATTTTGTAATTCACTTGAGTTAAAAGGAAGAATTCTTGTAGCAGAAGAGGGAATTAACGGGACTGCTTCAGGTACTGCCCAGCAAACAGAGAAATATATGGAAACAATGAAGAATGATCCGCGTTTTGCTGGAATCGTTTTTAAAGTAGATGAAGCAGATGGGCATGCGTTTAAAAAAATGCACGTGCGTCCTCGTAAAGAGCTTGTTACACTTCGATTACATGATGATATTAATCCGAAAGAAACAACAGGAAAGTATTTAGAACCAAAAGAGTTTTATGAAGCAATGCAACAAGAAAATACGGTTGTAATCGATGCAAGAAATGACTATGAATTTGATTTAGGTCATTTTAGAGGTGCGATTAAACCTGATATTAAATCATTCCGTGAATTACCTGACTGGATTGATGAAAATAAAGAAATGTTTGAAGGTAAAAAGATTTTAACGTATTGTACAGGTGGTATTCGTTGTGAGAAGTTTTCAGGCTGGTTAGTTCGAGAAGGTTTTGAAGATGTAAGTCAGCTTCATGGCGGAATTGTAATGTACGGAAAAGATTCTGAAGTACAAGGTGAACTATGGGATGGACAATGTTATGTATTTGATGAGCGAATTGCGGTTCCTGTGAATCAAAAAGAACATGTTATTGTTGGTAAAGATCACTTTACAAACGAACCTTGCGAACGCTATGTAAATTGTGCAAATCCAGAATGTAACAAAAAAATCTTATGCTCAGAAGAAAATGAACACAAATATTTACGTGCATGCTCACACGAATGCCGTGTACACCCGCGCAATCGTTATGTAAAAGAACATGAATTAACAGAAGAACAAGTAGCTATTGCATTAGAAAAAATTGAAGCAGAAAATCAAGTGAAATTAGGATAATCGTTCACTTTAATAAAAAACGGATCTTATCGTAAACGAGGGGATCCGTTTTTTTTTATTTCTATTTAGATAATAAAAAAGATTGCACATTGCTTGTTTGAAACAGCTTGTTTATATAGTTTTTGAATTTCTAAAAAGTAACTATAGGTATATTCTAATATTTCATTCGGGTCATCATCCTCAACAAGTGGATAAAGTTGTTCATCCATTAAATCTTGAAAGCTGTACATGTTATTGAAATCAGATGCACTTAAGTCTTTTATTGCCAAATAAGCTTCTTCGACTTCACTAGCTGTAAGGTAAAACGTACCGAGAGAATCGTTATCTATGATGGAATCATTAAGAGGTACAACATGTCCAAGTGGTGGTTCGCCTCCGCCAATCTCACCACATAAAATAAAATGAAGTAGTTGCCAGGACTTATCGATATCTAAATCAGATTCTTTAAAATAAATATCTAACTCATTGTTTTTGATTTTACTTAATTCCTCATCTGTAACTAATACATACTGTCCAATCATCCCCATAATAGCCAGCTCCTCTAAAGATTTTGAATTTAGTATATCATATTTATGTAGGGTTTTTTTGGGGGATAGAAGAGGATTATAACTCATTTATTGATACTTGCTAAAAAGAAGCGCGGCTACTTACTCTTGTTATAATCAGATCTTGTTAAACCGTAAACAACAGTATCTTTATATGTATAATATAGTTATGCTATAAGAAAGTAAAATTTTCATGTTTTGAAAGAGGGGAAGACGTTACTTTTCTCGTTCGTAGTCGACGAAAACAACAGCTTGAGAAAAATGGTCTTGTTATTCGTAGTATAAAGGGAGATTTCTCATTTATCCCACAATTAATCATCAAAACTGAATCCGTAGATCCATTCGATTTAATATTATTTTCAACAAAAACTTATCATTTAGAAGAAGCAATAAACGATTTGAAGCCATTTGTTGGTGAGAAGACAATTATTATACCACTACTATAGCCCATCTATCTGCATTACAACGGGTATTTGGCGAGGATAAAGTTATTGGAGGTTTGTGTTTCATCGAAACAACATTAAACGATGAGGGAAATGTTGTTCAAACTAGCTCTACTGACCGACTTGTATTTGGGGAAATTAAACATCTACATACAGAGAGAATACAAGGGATTGCCGATACATTAAAGGGTACAAAAGCAAGCTTTGTTTTGAGTAATCATATCGTGCAAGATATGTGGCATAAATATTTATTTATTATTTTAAGCGAGAAGACCCCCCGCCTCAAGCGCGAAAGCGGTAGGCGGGGGAAGAATCGCTATTTTTTTGTTTTTTCAAACATTTCTATTGAAACATATGTTCGTATTTGGTATATTTTTCATATACCAAATACGAAGGGAGTGTGTTCGATGAAAAAAGCGTATTTTTCAAATCGAATCTATAAGAGTGGATTACATCCAAAATATGTGGAAGCCATAGGATATACTCTTTTCCTATGGAATCGTGCTAAACATTTTGCCTTTCAAACACAAGTATTAGAAAAGCGTTCGGGTATTTCTAAACGCTCTCAAAGTGTGCATATGACGATCAAATCACGTTTCTCCCTGAATGACTATTATGCAAATAGTGCTGTACAGGAAGCGAATGCCCTCCTTTCTTCTCAGACAGAATTACAGAAATTATACATAGAGAATAAAAAAGAACAAATTCATGCGGTGAAGAAGAAAATCAAACAAACGAAATCAAACTTGACTGTATTACGTAAAATAAAACAATCTTTCATCAAGGGAAAGCCAAAGTTTAACAAAACATCAAAAGAACAACAAATGGGACGATATTTTGTTGTTCAATTTAAAAATCGAACGGACCTCTACTATCATGCCTACCAATTTGAGCACACTTATATAGATCCGGAAATCAAACATTTGCAATCGAAGCTAAGGAAGCTTAGATTTCGATTCGATCGATTACAAAAACAACTCGATAGCTTAACAAACAAAGTTTCTTCAGCTGTCTTTGGAAGTAAGAAATTATTTCAAGCACAACATACTGTAGAAAAGTATAAGGAAGATCATCAGCTTTGGAAACATGATTTTACACAAGCTCGTTATCAAAACATGTTGATTTCAGGTCGAAAAGATGCGAGATCAGGCAACTTTGTTTTTACCTACAATCCAGACACACAATTTCTTCGCTTCATCACACCAAATGGCATAACCATTGAAATCTCTCATCTTACCTTTCCTTATGGACAAGACCAAGTAAATCATGCGGTTCAAACACAAGGGGACTGTACAAATAAAAAGAAAGCTGGAAAACCGATTGGTTGGGCAATAGAAGACCACGGTGCGTACTATATTTTTAAATGCGTAATCGATGGGGACGAAAACCCCAATCAAAACTTCAGTAAATCCGGCGGTGTCATTGGGGTAGACTGTAATGTTGACCATTTTGCATGGGCAAATATCAATAAAAAAGGACAACTTATCAAAATAGGTACATTCTCCTTTGATTTAGAAGGAAAGACATCTGGACAAATCACGAAAATCATCGAATCAGAAACGATTGCACTAGTAGATTTAGCTGTAAAAACAAAGAAACCCCTTGTAGTTGAAACATTAAAACTAACAAAAGCAAAGGTGAAGAACCCATATGGAAACAAAAAAGCAAACCGGATCATCAGTATGTTTGCCTATCGAAAAATGATTTTAGCTATTCAAAGCCGGGCTAAGAAAATGGGTGTCGCTGTATTTGAGGTGAATCCAGCGTACACTTCTCAAATGGGTAAAATGAAATATATGAAACGCTTTGGTATTAGTATTCATCAAGCAGCATCTTATGTCATTGCCAGAAGAGCAATGGGCTTTAAAGAAAAACTTCCACCGGTGTTGCATTCTCTACTACCGGAGAAGATGGTAGGTCTACATCACTGGGCGCAGTGGAAGTATTGGTCTAGAATCCTATCTGATTTGCGCGTTCATGCCTTCTATCAGATGGAGTTTTCGAATGACGACAAGATTCGTTCCATCAACGAACTTTTTCCTCCCGGTGCTCTTACAGACTGGGAGGAAAAAGGTTTGTCTCAGTTTGAAAACAGAAGAATCATACTTTGTTGAATGGGTATGGTCGGCTAAGTGTTTTGTCTTAGTTGTTCCTATGGGGAATCCCCTTCCTCAAACATTTCTTAGCATGTTAGGTAGGGGTAGTTCAATTGAAGAAGCAGCACAGATTATGACAGCATCTGGAGCCCCAATTCAGGATAATATTGTTGACGAACATATGAAGACGATTGAGAAGATTTCATATGATATGAAATCTTCTATGCAGCGGGATATGGAAAAAGGTTCATCTATCGAAGTAGAGTACTTACAAGGATATTTATTAAAATTAGCAAAACAATTTCATATAGATGTACCATTGTTAAAGATTGTTTATCAAAATTTAAAAATTTACGAAGAATAAAGGTGTTTAAGATTGAAAGTCGATATTATAAAAATAGTATCGGCTTTTTCAAATTAACTTAAAGATAGAGTAATAATTCCTATCCGTTTAAAGGAAAGTTTGGAGGAATGAAATGAATCGACTAAATTTTAAGAAATTTGAAGGAACAGACTTTAAGGAGTACTTTTAACTAGTTGACCTGAAAATTTGTCAGAAAAAAATACCTTTAAATATATCATTCTTCTTAGGCGAACTTGATCGGATACATTATGTTCATTTATAAAGTACTATCCTACATAATCATCACAATTTTTCTATTTCAAAAAAATTAAACTATTGTTAAAAAATTTTTATTTACTTTTTTTAAATAAGGGAGTATGATAATCGACAGTTTCAAATTTCTAAATCGCTGAAACCTGATGGTATGGGGGAACCGTTTTTGTGGATTGATACATAATCCAAGGGGTGAATCCTTGCAAGGTAGGGCTACTCAATGGCCCGAATCCGACAGCTAACCTCATAAGCGTTATATGAGAAGGAAGGTGGAGCTTGTGCGACAAAAAAATTGATGTCTACAAGTTTATTTGTTATGAACTTGTAGACATTTTTTTATTTTCGGAAAACCTGTCTTTTATTAAGGGTTTTATTTAACTAACAGAGAAATAAATGCATAAAATTATTGGAGAGTGAAGGTCAGTGGTTTCTTCCATAAAAAGATTCTTAATCGGTCGGCCATTAAAATCAACCGAATTAGGAGAGCAAAAACTTAACAAAACGAAAGCATTAGCTATTCTTTCTTCTGATGCTTTATCATCAGTTGCATATGGTCCAGAGCAAATATTGATTGCTCTAACTACAGTCGGCACGTTAGCATATTGGTATTCCATTCCGATTGCAGTTGGAGTGTTAGTTCTGTTAACGGCTCTTATTCTGTCTTATAGGCAAATCATCTTTGCATATCCTCACGGCGGAGGAGCGTATGTGGTATCAAAAGAAAATTTAGGTGTCAATCCGGGATTAATAGCTGGAGGCTCCTTGTTAGTAGACTACATTTTAACTGTGGCCGTAAGTGTATCTGCGGGTACGGATGCACTTACATCTGCTTTTCCTAGTCTACATGCTCATAATGTGGTTATTGCCATCATATTTGTGTTATTTATTACAATCTTGAACTTACGAGGTGTAACGGAATCAGCTTCTGTTTTAGCTTATCCGGTATATTTATTTGTTTTAGCATTATTTATATTAATCGGTGTAGGTATATATAACATTGCAACAGGTGCAGTTCCATCTCATTTACATACGCCAATTGGCACACCAGTAGCAGGAATTAGTTTATTTATACTTTTAAGAGCATTTGCATCAGGTAGTTCTGCTTTGACTGGAGTTGAAGCTATTTCCAATGCAATTCCAAACTTTAAAGATCCCGCTCCTAATAATGCTGCTAAAACGTTACTTGCGATGGGGGCCTTACTTGCGTTGCTATTTTCGGGAATCGTATATTTAGCTTATTATTATGGCATTGCTCCTAGTCAAGAGGTAACAGTTGTCTCACAAATTGCTGAAGAAACATTTGGACGGCATTTTATGTATTTCTTTATTCAAGGAACAACAGCAGTGATATTAATCCTTGCTGCTAACACTGGCTATTCTGCTTTCCCCTTACTGGCAGTTAATCTTGCAAAAGATAAGTTCATACCAAGAATGTTTACAGTTAGGGGAGACCGATTAGGGTATTCTAATGGAATTATCATACTTGGGATTGCTTCAATTATTTTAATTATTGCTTTCCAAGGGCAAACAGAACATCTTATTCCACTTTATGCAGTAGGCGTGTTTATTCCATTTACGTTGTCCCAGTCTGGAATGGTAGTTAAATGGATTCGTGAAAAGCCTCAAGGATGGATTTTAAAATTAACGATCAATTTAACGGGTGCTATTATTAGTTTTATAGTTATGAGTATGTTCTTTTTAACTAAATTCTCACAAGTTTGGACAGTCTTGATTTTCCTACCTATCATTATTTTTGTGTTTCACCGAATTAGAAAGCATTATGAAGCGATAGGAGACCAATTAAGTCTTACAACTTGTGAGCCAATTATTCCAATTGAAGGGAATGTAATACTTGTACCAGTGGCTGGTATGACTCATGTAGTAGAGAACTCGTTAAATTACGCTAAATCTCTTTCACCAGATCAAATCATTGCTGTTTACGTTTCTTTTGAAAGAGAAGATGAGAAGAAATTTGAAGAAAAATGGAAGAAATGGCAGCCTGATGTTAGATTAGTGACACTGCACTCTCATTATAGAAGTATTATTCAGCCATTAACTAAATTTATTGATACAGTTCAATACAAAGCAAGTGAATCAAATTATCGGGTTACTGTAGTAATACCGCAATTTATTCCTAAGAAGGGTTGGCATAATATTCTTCATAACCAGTCTAGCTTATTGATTCGTGCCTTCTTGCTTTATAAGAGAAATGTAGTTATTACAACTGTACCTTACCATTTGAAAAAATAAAGATTAATAGATTTCTAAGGTAGCTTTACGTGGATAAAGCTGCCTTTTCTTATATGTGAGGAATAGAAATGTTCTCTATTCATTTAGATGGTCGAATTTTCTAGAATAAAGCTGTATAATGCTTGTAAGTACAATGTATGTGATAAAAGGGAAATAATAGGAAAGGATATGTAATGAGTTACTATGGATAAAGAGAAACAACAATTAAGTGTTGAAGTTGCGAGATTATACTATCAATCGGATTATAGCCAACAAGAAATTGCTAATAAGCTGAATATTTCGAGGCCAACTATCTCGAGGTTGTTAAAATATGCAAAAGAAAAGGGATTTGTTCAAATTAATATAGCAGATCCATTTGCTGATTTAGATAATGTCGGAAACCTGCTTAAAGAAAAATATAATTTGTTAGAGGCACATGTCGTGTTTTCTCCGATACCAGAGTATGCGACGATTACGGAATATATTAGTAAATATGCTGCTGAGTATATGGAGAAAACTGTTACAAATGGTGATATCGTCGGGGTGAGCTGGGGAACGACAATGTATGAAATCGCTAGAAAAATTGTACCACAGCATGTAAAAGGAGTGGAGGTTGTCCAATTAAAAGGAGGCATCAGTCATTCAAGTGTAAATACATATGCGAATGAGACAATTGCTTTATTTGCAGATGCTTTTCAAACGACACCGCGAAATTTACCGCTCCCAGTTATATTTGATAATGCAGTGACAAAGGAATTAGTGGAACAGGATAGACATATCCACCATATTATTGCAATGGGAAAACAAGCGAACATTGCAATCTTTACTGTCGGAACTGTTCGAGACGAAGCGTTATTATTCCGATTAGGTTATTTGGATAAGGACGAAATGGATCTATTGAAAAAGCAAGCTGTTGGTGACATTTGTTCACGCTTTTTTGATGGAGACGGCAATATTTGTAGCGAAGAAATTAATCAGCGTACAATTGGAATTGATTTAGAGGAGTTACGATTAAAAAAACGTTCTGTTCTCGTTGCTGGAGGATCTAGAAAAGTGAAGGCAATTGATGGTGCGTTAAGAGGTGGATATGCAAATGTATTAATTATAGATCAGCATACCGCAAAAGAATTGTTACATTATCAAAAAGATTAGAAATAGAAGGCTCTCTCAAAAGTAGTATTTTGAGGGAGCCTTTTAGTTTAAATAAAGAATTCACTAAAAAAGATATGAACAAAATTTCAAAAGTATGTTTACATTTGTTCAAGTAAGAGTTAGAATGAAGTTGTTAAAAGATATGAGGAGTGAAGAAAATGAATATTGCAAAGTTAATTGATCATACAGTTTTGAAACCGGATACTAAAAAAGAAGATGTTATGAAAGTTTTAGAAGAAGCAAAGAAATACAATTTCGCTTCTGTTTGTATTAATCCAACATGGGTAAAATTAGCTGCTGAAGAATTAGCAGGACATGATGTGGACGTTTGCACAGTTATTGGATTCCCTTTAGGTGCAAATACGACTGAAACAAAAGTATTTGAAACAAAAGATGTGATCGCAAAAGGCGCAACTGAAGTAGACATGGTAATCAATGTCGGTGCTTTAAAAGATGGAGAAAATGAACTTGTTGAAAAGGATATTTATGAAGTTGTACAAGCTGCAAAAGGAAAAGCGCTTGTAAAAGTTATTATTGAAACTTGTTTACTAACAGATGAAGAAAAAGTGCGTGCTTGTGAATTATCTGTAAAAG
Source organism: Bacillus sp. AFS098217 (assembly GCF_002551815.1). Taxonomy (GTDB): domain Bacteria; phylum Bacillota; class Bacilli; order Bacillales; family Bacillaceae_G; genus Bacillus_A. The sequence continues at coordinate 4,841 of NZ_NVPR01000125.1, read as the reverse complement.
CTGGTGCTGATTTTGTAAAAACTTCAACTGGATTCTCAACTGGTGGAGCGACTGCTGAAGATATTGCATTAATGCGCAAAACAGTTGGAGAAAATGTTGGCGTGAAAGCATCTGGTGGCGTTCGTACACGTGAAGATGCAGAAAAAATGATTAAAGCTGGAGCTTCTAGAATCGGAGCAAGTGCTAGTGTTGCAATTGTATTAAATGATAAAGAAGGCGCTTCAGATAACTATTAATTCATAAAAAGTTGGGAGTAATGGATACACAAATTGTCAAAGAGCATGGTGTATCTATTACTTTAATATTTAAAAAATATGTAAGCGGATACGGGAAAAGGGGGGAGTTTTATGAAGTACTTAATAGGTATTATAGGCCTCGCAATTATTTTAGGTATCGCATGGCTTGCTAGTAATAATAGAAGAAAAGTTAAATATCGTCCTATTATAACGATGATTATATTACAGTTCATTTTAGGCTTTGTATTATTAAATACAAGTGTAGGGAACATACTAATAGCTGGAATTGCAGATGGTTTTGGACAATTGTTAAAGTATGCTGGAGATGGTATTAACTTTGTATTTGGCGGTTTGGTCAATCAAAAAGAATTTTCATTCTTTTTAGGGGTATTAATGCCAATTGTGTTTATATCGGCCTTAATAGGTATTTTACAGCACATTAAGGTATTGCCGTTTATTGTGAAATACATTGGTTTAGTTTTAAGTAAAGTAAATGGAATGGGCAAACTTGAATCATATAACGCTGTGGCTTCAGCAATTTTAGGACAATCAGAAGTATTTATCTCTGTTAAGAAGCAGCTAGGTTTACTATCAGAAAGAAGATTATATACACTATGTGCGTCTGCGATGTCGACAGTTTCTATGTCTATAGTTGGATCCTACATGGTGTTACTAAAGCCTCAGTATGTTGTAACCGCTCTAGTATTGAACTTATTTGGAGGGTTTATTATCGCTTCTATTATTAACCCTTATGAGGTTACTGAAGAAGAAGATATGTTAGAAGTACAAGAAGAAGAGAAAAAGAGCTTTTTTGAAGTATTAGGAGAATATATAATAGATGGTTTTAAAGTTGCGATTACAGTAGCTGCTATGCTAATTGGATTCGTTGCTTTAATTACTTTCATTAATGCTATTTTTAAAGGAGCAATTGGTATCTCATTTCAAGAGATTCTTGGTTATGTATTTGCGCCATTTGCATTTATTATGGGGGTTCCTTGGCATGAAGCTGTTAATGCCGGTAATATTATGGCGACGAAACTTGTATCAAATGAGTTTGTAGCTATGACAGACTTGGCAAAAGGTAACTTCAATTTTACAGGAAGAACGACTGCTATCATATCGGTGTTCCTTGTTTCATTCGCAAATTTCTCTTCAATCGGAATTATTGCTGGTGCTGTTAAAAGTTTAAATGAAAAACAAGGAAATGTGGTAGCAAGATTTGGTTTGAAACTACTTTTTGGTGCAACTTTAGTAAGCTTCTTATCAGCAACAATAGTTGGATTAATATATTGAGAGTTTAATAAGTTTACCCTTTGCAAATTATATATACATCAATTAAAAAAACGACATAAAACCCTTTTTTTAGGCAGGAGAGAGTATCTGTCCATGCATAGAAGCGGTTAGGACCTTTTTCTGCCACATGCGAAGTAACGAGTGTATGTTACTTTTTATTCTGCATAGCAGGGATTTAGATGTCGAAAAATGAAAATGGATTTATATAAAACAAAAAGGATTGGTGATTAGGATGAGAATGGTAGATATTATTGCGAAAAAACGTGATGGTAAAGAGCTAACAACAGAGGAAATTCGCTTCTTTATTAAAGGATATACAGATGGATCAATACCTGATTATCAAGTGAGTGCATTGGCAATGGCGATCTTTTTCCAAGACATGTCTGATCGTGAACGTGCGGATTTAACGATGGCTATGGTTGAGTCTGGGGAAACAATTGATTTATCAGAAATCGAAGGGGTTAAAGTAGATAAACATTCAACTGGCGGTGTTGGTGATACAACAACATTAGTTTTAGGACCATTAGTAGCTGCTTTAGATGTACCAGTTGCAAAAATGTCTGGACGTGGTCTAGGGCATACAGGTGGTACGATTGATAAATTAGAAGCAGTAGAAGGGTTCCATGTTGAGATTACGAAAGAGCAATTTATTGATTTAGTGAATCGTGATAAGGTTGCAGTTATTGGGCAAACAGGAAATTTAACTCCTGCTGACAAAAAAATATATGCACTACGTGATGTTACCGGAACTGTGAATTCGATCCCATTAATCGCAAGTTCGATTATGAGTAAAAAAATTGCAGCTGGTGCTGATGCAATTGTTCTTGATGTTAAGACAGGTGCAGGTGCATTTATGAAAACAGAAGAAGATGCGAAAAAATTAGCACATGCAATGGTACGAATCGGAAATAATGTTGGTCGTCAAACAATGGCCGTTATTTCAGACATGTCGCAACCGCTTGGCTTTGCGATTGGTAATGCTCTTGAAGTGAAGGAAGCAATTGATACCCTAAAAGGGGAAGGTCCAGAAGACTTAACAGAGTTGGTACTTGTATTAGGAAGTCAAATGGTTGTACTTGGTAAAAAAGCTGATACATTAGAAGAAGCTCGTGAAATGTTGAAAGAAGTTATGAAGAATGGAAAAGCGATTGAGAAATTTAAAGAGTTCTTACACAATCAAGGTGGAGATAGCTCGATTGTAGATCATCCAGAAAAGTTACCACAAGCAAAATATGTAATTGATGTGCCAGCTAAAACTTCAGGTGTTGTGTCTAATATTGTGGCAGATGAAATTGGTATTGCTGCTATGCTTTTAGGAGCAGGCCGTGCAACAAAAGAGGATGAAATTGATTTAGCGGTTGGTTTAATGCTGCGTAAAAAAGTTGGCGAAGCTGTAAAAGAAGGGGAACCACTTGTTACGATTCATGCAAATCGTGAAAACGTGGAAGATGTAAAAGCTAAAATTTATGAAAACATTTCTATAGCAGAAAAGGCGGAAACTCCTAAATTAATTCATACAATTATAACTGATTAATCATTCATAGGATTGAATTTGCTTTGAGGAGGAAATCACATGGATAAAAAAAGATACATTGAAGAAGCGACAAAGATGTTAGAAAAAGCTTATATTCCATATTCAAAGTTTCCTGTTGGTGCAGCGTTAGTTACGAAAGAAGGTAAAATTTATACAGGTTGTAATATAGAAAATGCTTCTTACGGTTTATGTAATTGTGCCGAAAGAACAGCAATATTTAAAGCAGTATCAGAAGGGGAGCGCGAGTTTAGTTATTTGGTAATCACGGGTAAAACAGATGGGCCGATTTCACCATGTGGAGCTTGTAGACAAGTCATCGCGGAGTTCTGTGATCCTAAAATGCCAGTGTTATTGACAAACTTAAAAGGTGATGAAAAAGAAGTAACAGTTGAGCAATTGCTGCCAGGTGCATTTTCGATAGAGGATTTAGTCTAGTTATAATCATAAAGATTAAAAATTAACTATGATGTATATAGAGCCAGCTCTATATACATCAATTTAAAAACCGACATAAAACCCCTCTTTTTAGGTGGGAGAGAGTATCTGGCCATGCATAGAAACGGTCAGGGCCTTTTTCTACCATATGCAAAGTAAAAACAGAACGAGCAAACGAGTGTAGGTTACNNAAAATGGATTTATATAATTAAAAAAGCGCATATTTTTTACATCAATGGTTCATCTTCCTATGCACATTGCGTAGAGAGATGAACCATTTTTCATACTGAAAAAAGTTATGTAAAGCATCGTTCTTTTAAAAAATTGTAAAAGCAATAGGTGCTATAAAATTAAAACTAATATTGAGTATTTGTTAGATCCTTCTTACAGGGATAGATATCTATTCTCTTGTTTGTGAGTTATATGCTGAAGGCGTTGAACATTCATGCATTTCAAATGTTCGGAATTCTAATAATCAGACTATGGGGAGTAGGTAAGTTGACCTAGAATGGCTCGCGCGGATGCCGCTGTACAAGCCATTCTAGATCAGGATGTTTTTTGGAAATGTAGTTAATGAATGTTGTTTGATTCATAGTAAGCTTTCATATTAGTTTGTTGCTGTAGTGTTTTTTAGTAAGAGTGTAAATCAAAATTTATCCCGCATTAACGNNTTAAAGTTTCACTTTATAAAATACATACCATTTGTTGTATCCATTTTAAGGACTCTTTAAAATTAAGAATTGGCATTAAGTATCTTATAATTTTTATGATTCACTACTGTTCTATTAAATTCAACAGTACCACCACTTACACCTATAATTTCTACTAGTACAGATTCATTATATAGTTTTACTACTGAACCTGTTATTTTTACACTTCCACGTTGAAATAGTATAGTATCTCTTACATTTGCTTTCATAGTACCACCTCAAAAAATAGAAATATTTTCATATTATATATATTAAACCATGTATTGTTGCATTAGTGAATAATTAATTTTATTTATCAAATTGAAATGAAACTATAGGATTACAGCGAGACACAAAAGAAGAATGGAAAAGTCTATTTTCTTCATTTGCAAGAAAAATAGACTTTAATCATACCTCCTTTTTTAGAAAGCGAAAATACACCTTTTTTTATGTGAAATTTCCTTTTTACAGTCAGAAAATTTTTCTAGATTAGAAGTGGTGTTATTCATTGAACAAAAGATATAATATGTGCCACATGTATCATGTAATAAGGATTATATAAGCATCCTATTGTGAAGGTGTAAAGATTAAGCGTATAATATTATAGGTCTAAAGCATATAAGACGAATTGTGAATGATAAAGTGAAACTTTAA
>NZ_NVPR01000124.1 GCF_002551815.1 Bacillus sp. AFS098217 | reverse complement strand
ACAAACACAGAGATAAACAAGGAATCAAACACAAGTACAAACACAGAGATAAATAAAGAATCGAACACAAGTACAAACACAGAGATAAACAAAGAATCAAACACAAGTACAAATAACGATTCAAAAGTTCCACCTACTAAAGAGAATGATAAAACGATAGCGTTACTTCCTAAAACAGGGGGAACACCAACGGAATTTATTTCAATACTTGTAGGTATGTTGTTGTTAGTTTTTGGGGTATTCTTATTTGGCCGTCAACGAGGTTAATAAAAAAACATGCCAAATGCTGAAAAGCACTTGGCATGTTTTTTATTATATATAGAATACAAGTTTTGATGATAAAGTACACTTGAATAAAACGTTACGTTTTCAAAAGGGAATGTCGGGCTTTTTTTGTAAGTGAACTCTATATAGAACCCGCTTCTAGTAAATATATATGCCACGAAGTTGATAGTACATATTGTGTAATATATTTCCTTAAGTATCATCATTTTAGTCTAATAATTAATGGAAGTAAATATATTGTCGTGAAATGTCGAAAAAACTTTTAAAATAACACATCTTTTATAAAAACAAAGCAGAAAGAATTGACTTTGAATTGAGTTTATATTAACATCATCAAGTGTGTTATTCCCCATTCTTTATTGTTTATTATAGTAATCGATGAAGAATGTACAGGAAAGAAATTCAGTGAAATTAAAAATATCCTCTAATGTATAGTGATTATTTTGTTGAAAAAGTAATGGAAATCTTGTTTTTTTATTCGATAATATTATGAATACCTTAAATTGAACTATATATTCAAAAAATGGAAATTCATAAAATTGCTCTGAAGTTAATGCGACACTACTAATAATTGTTTTATCGAGTCACGATATATACTCCTCTTGCTTAATAGTGAAAATTCTATAATATTGCCTTTAAGGTATATGCATTTCTTGTAAAATAGGATCAAATTATATTGCACCACACTACGTTATACTATTCTTCAAAGTAAAATATATTGATTTTTGGATACTATTTAAAAGTGAAGATAGTGTTATTTCCCAAATTACTATTCTATATTTAATGAAAAAATTTGTAAATCAAGATTTATATAAAGATTTTACTTAATTATTCTAATAGATTTGTTAGGTTAAGCAAATGAAATTTGTTTTCAAAATACAGATAATTACAAAAAAAGAAATAACTTCTCTCTTATAATGAAAAATGAGCTGTATATTATTTGAGAAGAAGATTACATAAATAGTTCAATATCACAATAGTTCTTGTGAGAGAGGTGACAAAGACTTGCGTGAAGCCTTATGGATTGGTTGAAGAAAAGAGTATTCAAGTTGAGTCGAATATCATAATAATGTGATATGAATATAAAATATAGGAGGATGCTATGAATATACATTCAAAAAGAGTATTTTCGATTTTTTTAATTATAATGATTTTTATGTTTACTATAGGTCAGAGTTTAATGCCTATAATAGCAAATGCACAAGAGTTAAGTACAACAGGATTTGTGGATAGTTTTACGATTGATAAAACGAAACTAAAATACGGAGAACAGGCTAAAATAAATGTAACTTTTAGTGATAAATCTGGAAATAAGATGAAGTCTGGAGACACACTAACGTTAACACTGCCTCCGGAATTAACAGGATTTAATGGGACGATTCCATTAAATGATGAGCAAGGTAATAATTTTGGTACTTGTCAAGTAAATGCAGGTAATGTGGTATGTACATTTAATGATATGGTTGAGAAACTTCACAATATTAGAGGGCATTTTAATTTTACAGTTCAAGCTAGTAATGTAGGAACGGATCAAACGAAAGATGTTGCAACAAATTTAGGGACAACTTTAGATAAGCAAACTGTAACGATTGCTGGTCCAACTAGTGGTGGTGGTACAGGCTCTAAACCGTTTTTCTATAAAACTGGTGATATTCAACCAAACAACACTAATGAAGTGCGTTGGTTCTTGAATATAAACTTAAACAAAGAATATTTAAGTAGAGATATTGTTGTGTCTGATAGTTTGCAGGAAGGTCAAACACTTAATAAAGATAGTTTTCGGATAACAGTTAATGACAGAGAAACTTTAACAATTAAACAATTTGAAGAGCAACGTTATGGATATGTTCAGTTTAATGACGACGGTCATTCATTTAAAGTCGTGATTAACTGGAATATGGGAAGTGCTAGATCTTTTACCGTTTCTTATACGAGTACTATAACGGAAAGCGGAAAGAGCCAAGAATCTTTTAATAATGATTATAAGATTGATTATCAAGTTCTATACAAACAGCCGGTTTCTGAGTCGGGTAGTGCCAAAGTTAACAATATAACATCTGGCGGTGGTGCTCAAGGTGATTTACCTCCTAAAGGAACGTTAAGAATTGTTAAGCATCTTGAAGGTGATGAAGAAAAAGTAATACCAAATGTCTCGTTTAAGTTGTATAAAGAGTCAGGTGAACAAGTTGGAGATGTATATGTAACGGATGAAAAAGGGATAATTGAAATTCCTAATTTACAACCAGGTAAATACTATGTGCAAGAAGTTTCAGCTCCAGACTATATTGATTTCGATCCTCAGATAAAAGTAAGTTTTGAAGTGAAATCAAATACTGTAAACGGAGTTAAATTACCGATTTCGAATAAAGTGAAATCTACATCCATTACTGGAACAAAAACATGGAAAGGCGATAATGCGACAGATCGTCCGAAAACAATCAAAGTAGACTTATTACAAAATGGTCAGGTCATCAACACACAAGAAGTAAGTGAAGCAAGCGGTTGGAAATATGAATTCAAAGATTTAGCTGCGTATGATGCAAACGGCAAAGCATATAAGTATGAAGTAAAAGAACAACCAGTAGATGGATATAAATCAGAAGTAAATGGTTATGACATTATAAATACAAAAGTGGTCCAAACAACAAAAGTAGAAGGAACAAAAACGTGGAAAGACGACAATGCGACAGATCGTCCGAAAACGATTAAAGTAGACTTACTACAAAATGGTCAGGTCATCAACACACAAGAAGTAAGTGAAGCAAGCAGTTGGAAATATGAATTCAAAGATTTAGCTGCGTACGATGCAAACGGCAAAGCGTACAAGTATGAAGTGAAAGAACAACCGGTGGCAGGATACCAATCTGACGTAAATGGTTATGACATCACAAATACAAAAGTAGGAAAGACAACAGTAGAAGGAACAAAGACGTGGAAAGACGACAATGCGACAGATCGTCCAAGCACAATTAAAGTAGACTTACTGCAAAATGGTCGAGTGATTACGACGCAAGAAGTAACAGCGGAAAAAGGCTGGAAATATGAATTCAAAGACTTATCTGCGTACGATGCAGATGGAAAAGCCTATAGATATGAAGTGAAAGAACAACCGGTAGCAGGATATCAATCAGAAGTAAATGGCTACAACATTACAAACACAAAAGTAGCGAAATTGACAGTAGAAGGAACGAAGACGTGGAAAGACGGAAATGCAACAGACCGTCCGGCAATGATCAAAGTAAACTTACTACAAAACGGAAACGTGATCAAAACACAAGACGTACTAGCAGTAATGGGTTGGAAATATATATTCGTAGATTTAGAAGTATATGATGCGAATGGAGTAGCCTATAGATATGAAGTGAAAGAACAACCAGTAGCGGGATACCAATCTGACGTGAAAGGTTATGACATCACAAATACAAAAGTTGGCGAAACGAAAGTAGAAGGAACAAAAACTTGGAACGATAACAACGCAACAAATCGCCCAAGCTCGATTAAAGTAGATTTACTACAAAACGGTAAAGTAGTAGACACAAAAGAAGTAACAGAGGCAACAAATTGGAAGTACGCATTTGAAAATCTACAAGCATACGATGCGAATGGAATAGCTTACACGTATACAGTGAAAGAACAACCGGTAGCAGGATATCAATCAGAAGTCAAAGGTTATGACATCACAAATACAAAAGTAGGAAAGACAACAGTAGAAGGAACAAAGACGTGGAAAGACGACAATGCGACAGATCGTCCAAGCACAATTAAAGTAGACTTACTGCAAAATGGTCAGGTCATCAACACACAAGAAGTAAGTGAAGCAAGCGGTTGGAAATATGAATTCAAAGATTTAGCAGCATACGATGCAGATGGCACTGCCTACAAGTATGAAGTAAAGGAACAACCAGTAGATAGTTACAAAACAGAAGTACACGGTTATGACATTACAAACACAAAAGTAGGTCAAACAAAAGTAGAAGGAACAAAGACGTGGAAAGACGACAATGCGACAGATCGTCCGAAAACAATCAAAGTAGACTTACTCCAAAATGGTCAAGTGATTACAACGCAAGAAGTAACAGCAGAAAAAGGCTGGAAATATGAATTCAAAGACTTAGCTGTGTACGATGTAGACGGCAAAGCGTACAAGTATGAAGTGAAAGAACAACCGGTAGCGGGATACAAAACAGAAGTCAAAGGTTATGACATTACGAATACAAAAATCAAGGACGGAACAGTTGTAGATCCAGGCAAGGATCCAAACAAAGATCCAAACAAGGATCCAAACAAAGATC
>NZ_NVPR01000123.1 GCF_002551815.1 Bacillus sp. AFS098217 | reverse complement strand
TAAGCGGTTATGACATCACAAATACAAAAGTAGGTCAAACAACAGTAGAAGGAACAAAAACGTGGAAAGACGACAATGCGACAGATCGTCCGAAAACAATCAAAGTAGATTTATTGCAAAATGGTCAAGTGATCAACACACAAGACGTAACAGCAACAAATGGTTGGAAATATGAATTCAAAGATTTAGCGGCATATGATGCGAATGGCGCTGCATACAAGTATGAAGTGAAAGAACAACCAGTAGCAGGATATCAATCTAGCATAAGCGGTTATGACATCACAAATACAAAAGTAGGTCAAACAACAGTAGAAGGAACAAAAACGTGGAAAGACGACAATGCGACAGATCGTCCGGACAAGATTCAAGTAGACTTACTACAAAATGGTCAAGTGATCAACACACAAGACGTAACAGAGGCAAGTGGTTGGAAATATACATTTGCAGATTTAGCACAATATGATGCAAATGGTGTTGCCTATACGTATACAGTAAAAGAAAAACCGGTAGCGGGATACAAATCGGAAGTAAATGGCTATAACATTACAAACACAAAAGTAGCGAAATTAACAGTAGAAGGAACGAAGACGTGGAAAGACGGAAATGCGACAGACCGTCCAGCAATGATCAAAGTAGACTTACTACAAAATGGAAATGTAATCCAAACACAAGACGTATTAGCAGTAATGGGTTGGAAATATATATTCGCAGATTTAGAAACATATGATGCGAATGGAGTAGCCTATCAGTATGAAGTGAAGGAACGTCCAGTAGCAGGGTATCAATCTAGCGTAAGCGGTTATGACATCACA
>NZ_NVPR01000122.1 GCF_002551815.1 Bacillus sp. AFS098217 | reverse complement strand
GTGGCATATTGTAATTGAATTGTAAACGGAGTATATCTAATAATCTTTGCTTTTCCTTGTTTGAGAAGAAGCCGAGCCTTACGAGGACTACAAGGCATAAGTGGTTCTCCTCGTAAATTCTTGACAAATACACGCATGTTTTGTCCCCCCTAAGAGTTTGTTTCCCTTCGCCAATGTTTGTAGGTGCCCTCAACTTCTCATGCAAGAAGGCTTGTGGTTGACCGTTTCTTCCCCATCAGAACTGTTACAGAGCCACCATAGAGCCAAGAACTAGGGAATCATTCTTGGGTATGCAACCTACGAACGGAGTCCACGAAAGACTGAGGCTAGACAAC
>NZ_NVPR01000121.1 GCF_002551815.1 Bacillus sp. AFS098217 | reverse complement strand
CCATTCTCTTCAACGGATTGGTGTCCTAAAGGAACATCTATCACTAACTCCACCACATATCCATTGTATTTTGGGATAACACGAACTTGCTTCAGTTTACCTTCAGTAAACCCCAATTTCCAAATGTTTAATTGCAATTTTGTCTTTGGAAACTTTAAAAACTTTTCATTTTTAATGACACAATCTTGATTTGTATACAAGACTTCCTTTTCAGAAGAACGAATATACTTTGGAATTCTAGGTTTTCCAGTATATTTGTTGGGATTCTTTTTATAATTTTTTAAACTAGCAAAAAAAGACTTCCAATTTTGGAATACATTTTTCATGATTGATTGACTAGATTGCGTAGGCAAAGCACGATAATCCTTCTGAATCATCGCTTTAAATAATGCATCCAGAAAATGATAATCTACATAAGGTTTTTCTGTAGTTGGTTCTGAAAACAAATTACATTTCACTTCTTTTTGTTTTTCTTTTGGTTTTGTTTTCTCTTTTCCCAATTTCTTTTGATAGGCAAGAAGTTGTGCACCATTCATCTTCCCAATGTTTTTATCAATTGTATCCAAAACTTCTTTTTGTAAGGGTTGCAATTCCTTATCTTGTGTCAAACCTGTATACACTTGTCGTATATAAAAGTTTGTCGTGTTATACATGTTTTTAGCGTTTTGGCAAGATTCTTGAAAATAAGAATACATACGATGTCCTTTTTTAATCCAAATCTGAAGAGTTTTATAATTCATTTGATTTTCTGTTGTCATTTTTTCACCTCCTTGTTAAGGGTATTATACCAAAACAAGAACATATGTTTCCGTCATTTAGCTTGAAAATAATATATTTTTCCGATTCACCTCACCACCTTCACATATGTTTAGAGGTGGGAGTCCTCTTGAAAGATATGATAGAAGTTCTCTCAAATGTGCAGTACATCACATTTACATAATTATCTAGTGGACGCCTAAAACATTATGATACAATATTGGTATATATAACCATAAAAAAGAGGTCCTATGATTCTAACCGTACATACTTAACAAGTACAGCAATTCCTCTCTTACTCGCTATTTATTTCATTGCATTTAAATTCGCACGAAGCAATCTGATATATACCAAATAATTTTTCATAATTAGGGGGCTCGTTCATGGAACTTTATAAAAAACTCACAACGGTATTTATCCTTCTATTTGTCGCTTCCATCAGTGCTGGAATGGCGCTAAAGGATGCTGTTCCATATTCAGCAATTGGTGGCTGGGGATTTGCAACGCTATTTTTGCTATGCAGTGCTTTTTGTGCTGGAAAATCCCGCCAGAAGAAAGGATGATGACCAATGTTCCGGAAAAAGCCAATACTTTGTAAATCATGTGGTAAAGAGATTGAAACTTATGAAAAATCGTGGATTTATATGCCATTACCCGCAAGCGGGATGACAAATATAAAGAAATATATTGAGCTTGAGGGTGAAGTATATTGTGGTTCATGTGTCGAAGTAGTCAACTATCCACCACTTAAACGCTAACACGTTTTGAAGTGGGGGCTTATAAAAAGTCCTGGGTATGCATTACATACATTACAACGTTATTTACAATCTGCTAATAAAGAGAGCTTTATGCATTTTTACAAATAAAAAAGCTTTGCGCGAAGGCGCAAAGCTTTTTCTTCCTATATTATAGACCAGCTTGCTCTTTTAAAGTTGCTGCTTTGTCTGTACGTTCCCATGAAAGATCTACATCAGTACGTCCGAAGTGGCCGTAAGCTGCTGTTTGTTTGTAAATTGGGCGACGTAAGTCTAACATTTTGATGATACCAGCTGGGCGAAGATCGAAGTTATTACGAACTAATTCTACTAGTACTTCTTCAGATACTTTGCCAGTGCCGAATGTATCAACTGAAATTGATACCGGTTGTGCTACGCCGATTGCGTATGCAAGTTGTACTTCTGCTTTGTCAGCAAGACCAGCTGCTACGATGTTTTTCGCAACATAACGAGCTGCGTATGCTGCAGAACGGTCAACTTTTGTTGCATCCTTACCAGAGAATGCACCGCCGCCGTGACGAGCGTATCCACCGTAAGTATCAACGATAATTTTACGTCCTGTTAAACCAGCATCCCCTTGTGGTCCACCGATTACAAAGCGGCCAGTTGGGTTAATGAAGAATTTCGTTTCTTCATCCATTAATTCTGCTGGTACTACAGCTTTAATTACGTACTCTTTTAAGTCACGATCGATTTGTTCCCATGTAGCTTCTGGATGGTGCTGTGTAGAAATTACAATTGTATCGATGCGTACTGGCTTACCATTTTCATCATACTCAACTGTAACTTGCGTTTTACCGTCTGGACGTAAATATTCTAATGTTTCATCTTTACGAACTTCCGTTAAACGACGAGCTAATTTGTGAGCAAGTGAGATTGGAAGTGGCATTAATTCTTTTGTTTCATTACATGCGAAACCAAACATTAAACCTTGGTCTCCTGCACCAATTGCCTCAATCTCAGCGTCAGTCATTTGACCTTCACGTGCTTCTAACGCTTGGTCAACACCCATAGCGATGTCAGCAGATTGCTCATCGATAGATGTTAAAACTGCACAAGTTTCTGCATCGAATCCGTATTTTGCACGAGTATAACCGATACCTTGGATTGTCTCACGAACGATTTTTGGAATATCTACATAAGTAGAAGTCGTAATTTCCCCCGCTACCAATACTAAACCAGTTGTTACTGTTGTTTCACAAGCTACACGTGCGTTTGCGTCTTTTTCTAAGATCGCATCTAAAATTGAATCAGAAATTTGGTCACAAATTTTATCTGGATGTCCTTCAGTTACAGACTCAGATGTGAATAGATGACGTTGTTTTGTCATGTGGTAAACCTCCCTACAGTAATTGTATATATTGTACGGAACTCATCCTTAACTTGCCACAAACTGCGACATTCATATATTCCCACACAAGTATAAAGAAAAACCTTTCCTATTATATAGAGGAAAGGTTTAATTTGCTACTTGCATACTGCTTTTTGCCCTTCGCTCTTATCGTTCGAGACCTTTAGCCTCGCACAGGTTTTAGCACCTATTCACTTGTTTATTACCATTACAAGTGAGGTTGCTGGGCTTCATCGGGCCTGTCCCTCCGCCAGCTCGGGATAAGAGAGTATCCGTCCCAACCTATACTAAAGAAATGACATTCATTTGTCAATTAATATTCACATATTCCTACAAGTTTTTCGCAGTGTATATCGAGCAAAATATTAATAGGAAAATATTGCATTCGCACAAACAAAAATAAATAAATAGTATACATTATTTATATGATTGTGTTATACTCTTAGTGGGATTACGAGAAACATTTCATAAAATGAAAAGGATGGTATATAAATATGAGTACTGTGAATGTCCAAATTGGATTACATGAATTACTGAACGGAAGCAATGCACAGGTTCAACTAAGCGTTCCACAGTTAGTGGAAAAAGTATTAATGAGAAACGAAGGAAAATTAACTTCTACTGGCGCTGTTTCTGCTTCAACAGGTAAATATACAGGACGTTCTCCTAAAGACAAATTTATTGTGAAAGAAGCATCGGTTGCAGACAAAATTGCTTGGGGATCTGTAAACCAACCGATTTCTGAAGAACATTTTAATAAATTATATACAAAAGTGTTAGAATACTTAAAAGAAAAAGATGAACTATTCGTATTTAAAGGATTCGCTGGTGCTGACCGTAACTATCGTCTTCCAATTCAAGTTGTTAACGAATATGCATGGCACAATTTATTCGTACATCAATTATTTATTCGTCCGACTGAAGAAGAAGAAAAAAATCATGAAGCACAGTTTACAATTGTTTCTGCACCAAACTTTAAAGCAGATCCAGCAATTGACGGCACAAACTCTGAAGCATTTATTATGGTTTCATTTGAAAAACGTATCGTACTAATCGGTGGTACAGAATACGCTGGAGAAATGAAAAAATCTATCTTCTCCATCATGAACTTCTTACTTCCAGAACAAGATATCTTTTCTATGCACTGCTCTGCAAACGTAGGTGAAGAAGGTGACGTAGCCTTATTCTTCGGTTTATCTGGAACAGGTAAAACAACATTATCAGCTGATCCACAACGTAAATTAATTGGTGATGATGAGCACGGCTGGTCTGATAATGGTGTATTCAATATTGAAGGCGGTTGCTACGCAAAATGTATTAACCTTTCTCACGAAAAAGAGCCACAAATCTTTGATGCAATTAAGTTTGGATCAGTATTAGAAAACGTTGTAGTTGACAACCAAACACGCGTTGCAGATTATAATGATACAGCATTAACGGAAAATACACGTGCTGCATACCCAATCCATGCGATTGACAATATCGTATTACCAAGTGTTGCAGGACATCCAAATACAATTATTTTCTTAACTGCTGATGCATCTGGCGTATTGCCTCCAATCAGTAAGTTAACGAAAGAACAAGCTATGTACCACTTCTTAAGCGGTTACACTAGTAAACTAGCAGGAACTGAGCGCGGTGTTACATCTCCGCAAGCTACATTCTCAACTTGCTTCGGTTCACCATTCTTACCGCTTGATGCATCTCGCTATGCGGAAATGCTTGGTGAAAAAATCGAGAAACACGATGCAAAAGTATTCTTAGTAAACACTGGCTGGACTGGTGGCGAATACGGCGTTGGAAAACGTATGAACTTAGGTTACACTCGCGCAATGGTGCAAGCTGCACTAAATGGTGAACTTGATAAAGTGGAAACAGCAAAACATGACATTTTCGGTCTTGAAGTTCCACTTCATGTACCTGGTGTACCTGATGAAGTACTAATGCCTGAACAAACATGGGCTGATAAATCTGCTTACAAAGCAAAAGCACTTGAACTTGCTGGCAAATTCAAAGAAAACTTCAAGAAGTTCAATAGCGTTTCTGAAAGCATTATCAACCTTGGCGGTCCAATCGCTTAATTTACCTTTTACTGTATGAATGACCCTTTACTCATATGAATAAGTATGTTGTAACCTAAAAGGCATGCGTACTCACCGACAAAACCCAATGCGGCTTTGCAGGTTACACATACTTACAATAAAAAGAGGCTTACGATTTTGTCGTAAGCCTCTTTCTTTATATCCACTTGGATTTTTCAACATATAAATCGCAGCTTTGGAAATAAAAACAAATTCCCCACTCTCTTTCTCCTTTTGTTTTCACATGGCATGGGGCGGAAAAAGGCACTAACCGCCTCTATCCATCGCCGGACGCTCTTTTCCACCCAAAAAGAAAGGTTTTATGTCGTTATCTATTTCTTCTCATCTTTCATGCTGTAATACCCTAAATTTATTACGATTAAGAAATAACCACCCATAATACCAACAGCAAATGCCCACATGACCATATGGTGTTCGATCTCATACATAATAATTGCACCAAGTATTGCTGCCGCAAATCGATTAATCATACCGAGCGTTGGTGCCTTCGTTTTTTTTACAACACTATCTCCAAGCTTTTCAATGCGTCTTCCTAAAATCCAAACGCAATACATACTAACAATGAGTCCAATTCCCATACCTAAAAAGTGAGCAGAAAAAGGTGTTATTGCCCACCCTAATAACATTATGCCTAATAAATAATACATTTGGATTTTAAACGCCCTTAGTGACATATTAATCATGCTGTACTCCTTTTATCATCTTATTTACATATCATCAGATCTCGTCTGTTACATTCAAAGAAAAAAACAATATAAACACTATCTCTATGTTATTAAAATATTTTTCGGAAATAACATTATACAAGATTTATAATGTCAGTTCAGGATATTTTGTGACGTTTTTGCAAACATTTTTTCATCCATTTACGAAAAAGTTGATATCAATCTATGAACATATGGATATGATGTAGTAAGTACACAAATAAAGGGGGCGACTAATGGTTTATTTTTTAATGGCTCTCATTCATTTCATTATCCCTGCACTTATTGGGCTCTCATTATATTGGTACACCAAAAATCATAGTATCTTCTATGCTGTCCTCGGTGTCCTTCTTCCTGGTATCATTCTCATTGCACTGTTTCGCATACCTTTTCTCAACTTAATCCCACTTATTACCGCTATTTTATTTCTTATATTTTTACCAAAAATAAAAAAATAGGAAAGCAGATCATGAATGATCTACTTTCCTATTTTGATATATGTTCTGATACGGCAGGCCGTGCTTCTAATTTTTCCGACTTCACAAACCATAAACCGAGAAAAATAATCCCCCCGCCAATCACTTGCTGCAATGAAATATGTTCCTTCGCCCATACTGCTGCAAATAAAACCGCCACAAGCGGTGTAATATACATATACACCATCGTATGAGATGCACCAATTTTTTGAACTCCGATATACCACATAACTAAACCGAATACCGTTACAAAGAAAATAGAATATAATAGCGCAAACCATGTCATTCCTTGTTCAATCTGAAACGGTAACGAAAAAATATGCCACCCGCTCAATATGACAAGCGGGATCGCTCCAACAACCGCTGACCACGCCGTCACACGAAGTGCTGAATATTTTTTAATAAGCGGCCCTGCTAGTACTGGATATAGCCCCCAGCACATCGATGTAATGAGTCCAACTCCATTTCCATAAAAAGACCCCGCAAGTGAATGCCCTGCTAATAAAACAAGAGCTGCGCCAGTGCAAGCTATAATAGAGCCAACTAACTTTCGAGAAGAAAATTTCTCTTGTTTAAGTAAAATTGCAAACATTGTGGTAAAAATAGGTGAAATGGAAATAAGTAACGAAGCGTTTGTTGCAGATGTATATTTAACAGTTTCCATAAATAAAGTTTGATACAAGGCAATGCCAACAATACTGACAATAACAAGCCTTGGTATATCTCTTCCCTCCATGTACAGTGACTTTTCAATATAAAATGTAAGTACTAATAATAGCGGTGCCGCTGCTATCATACGAAGTGCCGTAAACTCAAGTGCTGTAAATTCTTCCAGCCCATATTTCGCAATTGTATAATTAACACCCCAAATAATCACAACACTTAAAAGTAATAATTCAATCCCCCATCTTCTCATACGCACATCCCTCCGCAAAGAGAATTATACAGAAAATTCAATCTAATGTACATTTTATTAGCCGAAGAATGTTATAAGAAAAAGGAGCGCACAATTCGCCCCTTCTTAATTCGTTATACTCGAATATGAAGTTTCATGTTTGGATTATAAAATTGACTCGGGCTTTTCAGCTGAAAATGTCCCCCTGATTCGTGCAAATCAACAATTAACTTATCATCCATAAACACAAGCTTCGTGCGATCTGCAATAAACTGTAATTTATTAGATTCAATGTCCACATCACGGTCATCTTTCTCTGATACAGCTACTAAATCGATAATTCCACTCATCACACAGCCGCATCCTTCATTATCATAAAATAACTTTATATAATTCGCTTCACTTGGAATCGTATCCATAATCCTTTTATATGCTGCATCTGTTACAGTAACGTACATATTGTGTTCCTCCCTATTTCTACACGTAATTTTTATATTGTATCATTCTTTTCATACATTTTACCTGTTTATTATATATAGAAAATTAAGACTAATATATACTATCTGTGATGAAGGAGGATTTATTATGCCAACTTTAAAAGAAGTACAACATGCACTAGATCATTTATTTCAAATCAAAAAATACGGAAAAGATAGTGCCTTCAGTCGCTTTATTAGCGGATCCTTTTTCATTCTCTTAATAGTTGATTGTTTGAAAAAACTCGCAGTATGAAAAAGAAATAACTTAATTTACAAAACCAATTTTACCAAAACTTTACTTCTTATAACTTTATATCTTGTTATTTGGATGTAATATTGTTACAATAATATCAAGATATATGTATACCTACATACAAAAATGAGGATTGTAATTGCAAGGTTTGAATTTTCATTTTCTCTAATGATTCATATGCAGCTTACCTTCGGCGTCGCATGCCACTATCTTTGTAAGCGTATACTTCAAACTGCTTACTTCTGTTACTTCTTGCGTTCTAATGACTTGACCATTTTGTAGTAAGTCTACTTTGACCTTTTTCAGACGGTTTGTCGCATTATCGTCTTTCCATGTCTTTGTTCCTTCTACTACTGTTATCTAGGACACTTTTGTATTTGTAATGTATATATATATCTTGTCGCGTAAAAATATTCATCTCCCACCAATTTGTTGGTTCTATAATTCCTTACACAAATTGATGTGGGAGACTTCTAATAAAAAACATGCCAAGCGCTTTTCAGCACCTGGCATGTTTTTTTTACTTAATGACTACAATACTAGCATCGTAGTACTATAAATGATCTAATTTTTTATTAACCTCGTTGACGACGGAATAAGATTCCCCCAAAGACTAACAACAACACACCTACAAACATTGAAATAAGTTCCGTTGGTGTTCCTCCTGTTTTAGGAAGTAATGCTGTCTTCTTATCATTTCCTTTAGTAGGTGGAACTTTTGAAGCGTTATTTGTATTTGTATCTTTGTTTGTAACTTTGTTGGTATTTTTATTTGTCTCTGTATTTGTGTTTGTACCTGGATTTGTCTCTGTGCTTGTGTTTGTACCCGGGTCTGTCTCTGTGCTTGTGTTTGTACCTGGATTTATCTCTGTGTTTGTATTTGTACCTGGGTCTGTACCTGTTCCCGTCTCTGTACCGGTGTTTGGATCCTTGTTTGGATCCTTGCCTGG
>NZ_NVPR01000120.1 GCF_002551815.1 Bacillus sp. AFS098217 | reverse complement strand
GAACTTGTTTGCCGCTCATTTGCGACTCCCTTATGTTAACATTTCTATGTTTCAATGTCAACTAAGTTTTTTATTTCGTTTGCCGCGTTTTGCTTTATTGCAGCAGCGACTTTTAATATAATACACCATTCTTTCCACAAAATCAATATATTTTTTATTTTTTCTTCATGCATGTTTCCATTTCATTGTTAGCCTAAAATCTTTTCCCAACTAATCTACCAAATAACAATGACTGTCTCACCGATTCTACCGCCTATATAGTTTCATGAAGCTATCCTCTTTATTTATAAAAAACTAAGGGAACAGAATACCTTCTCCCATTCCCTTAGTTTTTTATGCTGTTTCTTTTTTCGCCTTCGAAACTCTTCTTTTCATTGTAAAATTCCATTTTAACCTACTCATCACATAGTATGCAGTCGGGACTATGACTAATGTTAAAAGCGTAGATGTTAGTAAGCCAGAAATTACAACGATAGCAAGAGAACGAGAAATAAGCCCTCCCTCGGTCGACAACGCCAACGGTGTAAGTGCACCTATTGTAGCAAGAGCCGTCATTAAAATCGGACGAAGTCTTGTTACCCCCGCTTCTAATAAAGCTTCTTTTATAGCCATTCCTTGTTTTTCATTTTGCATAACACGATCCATCAACACAATAGCATTCGTTACAACAATTCCAATTAACATAAGAAACCCAACCAATGCCGGCATACCTAAAGGTTCTTTCGTAAGGTATAAGCCAAGCAAACCACCTGTAAAAAGAAATGGTAAAGAAAATAGAATTGCAAACGGAGCCATTGCATTTCCAAATGTCACTAGCATCACAACAAAGACAAGTACAACAGCAATCCCCATAGCAATAATCATATTTTGGAACCCTTCATTCATAGCTTGTGACTGTCCTTCAGAGCGATACTTAATACCTTTTGGTAAATCTGAATCTTTTAAACGCTTATCTACCTCAGCTTGCACACCAGATACATTATCTGTTGTAAATCTTGCACTTACTTGTACATACTCTTGCTGATTTAAGCGATACAAAGCAGTAGGTCCCGGTGCTTCAGAGAGGGTGGCTACATCCGACAATTTTACCTGTTGCCCAGTAGGACTCATAATAATTTGATTCGTAATGCTTTCAATAGATGTAAGATTATCATTTTTCAATCCTAGATTCACTGAAGTCGTTTTTCCGTCTAATTGGACTGTCGTAACACTTTCACCAGCAATACTCCCTCTTACAAAAGCAGCAATCATCATTGGATTCAAACCTTTTCCCACTGCTTTTTCTTCATCAATTGACAAATTAAGTTGCGGTTTTACAGCGGATAAATTTGTTTTCACATTCGACAAGCCCTTTATATCCTTTATCTTCTCTACAATCTTATTCCCGGCAGTCTCCAAATCCTTAGCATTTCCACCTTCCACAATAAGAACAAATTGTCCTCCTCCTGTTATACCAATCGGTGTCAAAGCTGTTTCGATGCCCGTTCCTAGATTTTCCATCTTTTCTTTTACATCTTTTTCAAAAGTCGTTATTCCTTCTTTCGTCATATCATCCTTCAAATCAATAGACAAACGAATTCTTTCTCCTGAAACAATCGTTTGATAGCTTTTCACACTCACTTGTTTACTAAGAATACTTTCCATATCTTTGGCTACACCATTAGCTTTGTCAAGTGATGTTCCAACAGGTAAATCTGCCGTCAGATTATATGAAGCCGCCTTTTCTTCTGGTAAAAAGTTTTTCGGGATCAGCGGCACAAGCCCTAAAGATGAAACAAATACGACAAAAGCGAGAAAGAGTGTAATCATCTTTTTCTGAATCGCCCAGTTCAGCACACGCCGATATGCTCTCTGCAATATTGTTTCTTTCGGCTCCTTATGCTTCAAACGTAGCAAGAAAAACTTAGCAAGCAAAGGGACAACTGTTAACGAAACAAGTAAAGAAAAAGCAAGTGCAACAATAACTGTAATTCCGAACGGAGCAAAGAACTTGCCAACAATTCCCGGAACGAATGAAAGTGGGCCAAATACTGCCATAGTCGTAATTGTTGAAGATGTAACCGCACCGCCAACTTCTTTAGCAGCTGCTAACACCATGTTTGCATCACGCTTTGCGCTGCTTAATGTTCTGCGGTAGATGTTTTCAATGACTACGATAGAATCATCAATTACTCGACCAACAGCTACTGCAATACCAGCTAGCGTCATCATATTCAAACTATAATGTAAATACTTCATCGTAATCATCGCTGCTAAAACAGACAGCGGAATTGATAGCACAGCTACAATTGTAGCTCTTATATTACGTAAGAATACAAATGTCACAATGACAGCAAACAATGTACCTAGCAACACTTCCCTAAGCATACTATTAACTGATTTTTCTACCTGCTTTGAGCTGTCATACAACTTTGTCAGTTTATAACCCTCTGGTAATTGTAGATCAGATAGTTTTTGGTTAATTTGTTTGACCACTTCCACTGCATTAGCTCCTGGCTGCGCTTTAACAGATACAAGAACTGCAGGCGTATCTTTTAATCTCGTATATACAGTTTCTATTTTACTTCCATATTCTACAGTTGCTACATCTGACAATTTAACCGTTTGTACTCCCTCAGCACTTGGTACTGCCATTTTCATATTGTTCACATCAGTAAGCGATTTAAGTTTGTAATCAGCTTGAACATTTAATGTTTTTTCATTAATGCTCACCTGGCCTGCTGGAAAAGAAAAATTGTGTGCTAAAAGTGCTTGCTTTACTATGTCATAAGTAATCTTTTTTTCTTTCATTTTTTCAACATCAAGTCTAATAGACAATTGCTTTTCGGTTTCACCTGACACATCCACCTTGCCGATATTTTCAACAGTAGACAAAGTCGGTTTAATCCGATCGTTCACATATTGTGAAATATCCGCCTGCTTAGCATTGTCTGAAGAAAGCGCGAAAGTAAATATTGGCATCTGCGAAGGTCCATCTTTCATAACGACAGGTTTCCCTGCATCCTCTGGTAATTTTAGAGATGCAACAGCACTCGTCACATCTTTTTCAGCCTCATCCATCTTCCTGTCCATATCAAATCCTAAAATAGCAACTACCATGTTGCTATGAGCTTCAATATATAAATTATCAAGCTTTTGAATACTAGAAAATGCAGTTTCTAGCGGCTTTCCTATATCATTTAACCCTTGCTCTGGCGTGGCACCCATATAAGGGACTTGCACAACCATATACGGAATATCAACGTTTGGCATTTCTTCCATCTCTATTGTTTTAATAGAATATAATCCCCCGACAACAATAAAAATCATCGCGAGAAAGACAACACCTACATTTTTTAAAGAAAAGCGAATCCACGACCCCACCGTCATTCCTCCCATCCCTTTGTACTAAGGAAAATAATCTTACTTACATAATCTCTATAAATCGTAATCCTCCCCTACTTATATTTTCTTCACCCTTTCATAATTGTAAATTTTATCCTTTTATTCCACATCAACCGCATGATGGATTCTAAACTCAGCCCAAAGACCTATATCGAATCACACGACGCTAAGTATACAGAAAATTCCTTCTATACAGCAGTGTAAAAAGTCACGTTCTAAACATGACAAAAAGGATTGTGTATTTTACACTTTCCGTAAACAGGAGGCACACATACCTCTTTAAGATTGCCAATCCACACAAATGATCTATCAATATTTGATTTCATGCTGTTTTTTTGGAAAAAGAATATATTTAAAAAGAATGTATTTAATTTCTTTCATAGAAAATTTAATATGCTTTGGAATACGAGGTCTCTTAGTAAAAATGAAAGGATATTTCTGATATGTTTTATAGAAATGAAGAATGTTCTCCTATTTTGATAGGTTTTTTTCATGACCACTTGGTTCGTCTATTTCGATGAAATAAAGCTGAGTTCCTTTATTAAGAAGTTCAGTGTTATTTTATAATGATAAAAATACACAAAAAAGACGAGTCAT
>NZ_NVPR01000119.1 GCF_002551815.1 Bacillus sp. AFS098217 | reverse complement strand
AGAGGTGGAGGGACTGGCCCTATGAAGCCTCGGCAGCGGATTCAATATGAATACTGTGCCAATTCCAGCAAGTGAAAAACTTGAAAGATAAGAAAGAGGGCCATTTTTAAATTTGTATTTCAAGCCTCTTTCTATCTTTTAGAAAGAGGCTTTTTTATGTGTACATTTAAAGGAGGAATAAGAGAAATGGGGACAAAACAAGTAACGTCACACCGTAATGCCATTATTGAAAGTATAGAAAGAAATAAAGAAAAGTATGTAAAAACAAGTCATGATATTCATGCGAACCCTGAAATTGGTAACCAAGAATTCTTTGCATCTAGAACATTAAGTTTATTGTTAGGAAGTGCAGGTTTTCAGCTGCAGCATAATATAGCAGGGCATGAAACAGGGTTTGTCGCACGGAAAAGTTCAGGAAAACAAGGACCCGCAATTGCCTTTTTAGCGGAGTACGACGCTTTGCCTGGACTAGGCCATGCATGCGGTCACAATTTGATTGGGACAATTAGCGTTGCAGCAGCGATTGCTTTATCGGAGACGCTTGCAGAAATTGGCGGCGAAATTATTGTATTTGGAACACCGGCAGAAGAAGGCGGGCCAAATGGAAGTGCAAAAGCTAGTTATGTGAAAGCGGGTTTATTTAACAATATTGATGCAGCGCTTATGATCCATCCTAGCGGGAAAACAGCAACGACAAGTCCGTCACTAGCAGTTGATCCACTTGATTTTCATTTTTATGGAAAGTCTGCTCATGCAGCAGCGTCACCAGAAGAAGGAATTAATGCATTAGATGCGATTATTCAACTTTACAATGGCATTAACGCACTGCGTCAACAGCTTCCATCAGATGTGAAAATTCATGGCGTCATTACAGAAGGAGGAAAAGCACCTAATATTATTCCGGATTACGCAGCAGCGCGTTTCTTCATTCGCGCAGCAACACGGAAGAGATGTGCTGAAGTAACAGAAAAGGTACGAAATATTGCGAAGGGAGCTGCACTCGCAACAGGGACAACAGTAAAAATTAATCAGTTTCAAAACGAAATTGATGAGCTGCTAGTGACGAAGACATTTAATGAAGTGGTTGCTGAGGAGTTAGAACAATTCGGTGAAGAAGTAAACCGAAAAGAGCGATGGGGCATCAGCTCAACAGATGCAGGAAATGTAAGTCAAGTTGTACCAACAATTCACCCTTATATCAAAATTGGTCCAGATGATTTAATTGCACATACGAATGAATTTAGAGAAGCAGCGCGTTCCGAACTTGGAGACAAAGCGTTAATTACATCAGCAAAAGCATTAGCTTGCACGGCATATCGTTTAATTACAGAAGAAGGAACGCTTGATCAAATTAAGAAGGAGTGTCAACTACCCGCTACTTAAACGCTAACACGTTTTGAAGTGGGGGCTTGAAAAAAGCCCTAGTTGTCTAGCCTCAGTCTTT
>NZ_NVPR01000118.1 GCF_002551815.1 Bacillus sp. AFS098217 | reverse complement strand
AAAGTCATTGTCGAAGTAGGAAAATTTGATGCACAAAAGCTAAAAAACCCCCATATACAAGGAACAGAATATCAACAAGGGGATATTTTTGGCTTTTGGAATACGAGATATTACGTATTTGCGAGAGATAACTATACGTGTCAAATTTGTAAGAAAAAAGGTGGTATCTTGCATACGCATCATATTATTGAACGATGCAATGGCGGTTCGAATATGGCAGATAATCTTGTAACCATACATGATGAATGTCATCAAAAATTTCATCAAGGGAAAATTAAACACCGTTTCAAGAAGCCAAAACAATATAAAGAAAGTGC
>NZ_NVPR01000117.1 GCF_002551815.1 Bacillus sp. AFS098217 | reverse complement strand
AAAGTCATTGTCGAAGTAGGGAAATTTGATGCGCAAAAACTAAAAAATCCTGACATACAAGGAATCGAATATCAACAAGGAGATGCCTTTGGCTTTTGGAATACAAGATATTACGTATTTGCGAGAGATAACTATACGTGTCAAATTTGCAAGAAAAAAGGTGGTATTTTGCATACGCATCATATCATTGAACGATGCAACGGTGGCTCTGATATGGCAGATAACCTTGTAACTGTACATGAAGAATGTCATCAAAAATTTCATCAAGGGAAAATCAAACACAGTTTCAAGAA
>NZ_NVPR01000020.1 GCF_002551815.1 Bacillus sp. AFS098217 | reverse complement strand
CATTATCCTTTTGATGTTGCCATAGGGGCTTTAATAGGATGTGTTTCAGCGTTATTTTCGTATTGGTTGGTACCGAAATTTTCTTTTATCAAGCAATTGCTTACTCTATATGAAAGAGTAGAGAAACATGTTTTACCATCTAAAAACAAATCAAAGGGATTTTGAGTATACAAGTATAAAAGTTAGCATGAAAGAAGCAAGGAGAACAACGTTCTCCTCATACCCTAAATCTTTTTGTATACATCTGCGTAAGCGACTTTCAGTTGATTCCGCAACTGTTTATTCTCCACTTCTAACTTTTTAATTCTTCGCTTCAACGACTCAATGATGGCATCTTTATTGCTTTCATTTATCTCTCGTTTGATTTGTTTCGGCGTAGGAGCTTCGGCTTGTTGCTGGCGGAGGCTCTCAATCCGTTCGCGCAGTTCACGGTTGTTGTATAACGTCGCTTTTGCTACGCCAGCTTCGCTTGCCACACTATTAAAATTGATAGAATCATTGGCTCGCACGAGCCTTTGAATGGCTTTATCCACCTTTTGTGAAGTAGTCGCTTTTCTTGATGCATGAATTGCTTTTAAATGTTCTTTACGATCATAGTTAGCCATTTTCTACACCTTGCTTTCGTTTCATTCGTTCCATTCTGCCGAAAATAACGTTTCCTTCCTGAAGTTTTCTTAAAATCTCTTCATAACGCTTCAAATTTCTAGAACCTTTCTCCACAATTTCTTCACGTCCATACTGTTTTGCCAACTCCATATTTCTAGAGGTTCTTTTGATATGATCTTCATATTTTCCGATATCGAAATCGGAAAAGCCAATTGCTAGGTCCTTACAAGGAGTACCTCCCTTACCACACGTTAAACAAGGTGCCTCCTCCATATAAGGGCAATCGCCACTTAAACGAGCGTGACACGTACCATAGTTATTTTCCATTGCGTTTAATTTATGATTTTGCCAAAGGGCTTGCAGGATGTCCTCTGGGATATCTTCGCCTGCCTTAATTTCTTGCATCTTACCATTTGAATTGAAACGTTGTAGACTTTTATTTCTAAAGGCTGCTTCAAATGACTTTCGCTTTGTGTCATCCAACAGTTTGGCATACCGCAAGGTCATTTCAGGCGAGGCATGCGCCATTAGTTCCTGTACAGTTAGTATATCTGCGCCGCCATTTAACATTTTGACAGCATAGGTGTGGCGAAATTGATGAGTTTTGAAGTGAAAGAGTTTTCCATTCTCATCTACAATATTCTTTTGTTTTGCTAGTGTATTTAATTGTTCTCGAATCCATCGTTGATAATAAGGCCTACCTTTCCGTACACCTCGGTAACGAACAAAAATAAACCCTTCGGGGTTATTCTCTTGGTTGCTATTCTCTTGGGATTGTTGAATAAGAACCGCGAGGATATTTGCTAAATCTTCGTCAATTGGGATTCTATGTCCTTGCACATATGTCTTCTCAATATCCGTGACAATAGAGTAGTTACTGTTAATTCGCTCCAAACAATTCGAGGTTAAACCTAATACATCCGAAATGCGAAGCCCTGTTTTAAAAGCCACCCATACCACTGGAATGACCTCTTTGTGTAAGTCATCGATGTGCGCGAAAAGTTGCTCCAATACAAATTCAGGAATGTAATCAATTTGATCAATCGATTTCTTTTTTAACTTTGGCTTGTCCTCTGGAAAGAGTAACAATCGTACAGGAGTTTCAGGAGCGATATCGTATTCATATCGCTGGATGTCTTCCAAGCACTTTCCCGTGTAGGTCAGTGCATGTGATATATAGCGTTCAGGGTTCGCATTTTTTTGGGTCAAATTATTTCTTGCGTATTCATGTAACCATTGAATATACAGTCCCATATGCGATCGTTTCAATCCTTTTAAACTTGTCCATGAAGGTTCTAAGGAAAATATAAATGACAAGAACCTTGGTAAATATATTAAATATATTGAAGCTGTATCCCATGAAAAATGATTCTTACTAAGTAAGCGTTGTTTGAAATACTTTTTAAAATACTGGCGCATTTCCACTTGTTCAATTTTGGTGAAATCAAGATAATAATTAGTCTGGGTCTTGTTATAGTTAATTCCATATTTGCCATGTAACACCCGCACATCCCATCGATCTTTCTCCCATTCTTCACGCGTATCAGTCAGCGTGAGAAACTTGGAATGGATAACTCGTAAAAAGGTTGCGGTGGGTGTTTTATTAATAAGTTCACCATACGTCATGTGCTGTATTGTCTGTTGTGTTAGAACACCTTGCTGTTCTAACCAAAACAACCACTCCCGTTCCACTTGATCGATGTTCAAATCAAGGAGAGAAGGGAGGTTAGAGTATTTTTCATTGAGAAATGCTGTTAACCTTCGTAAGCTCGTTGCTTGCCCGCCAAACACGGTGCCAATTGCCCATTCGTCTTTAAATAATTTCTGATACCAAACATATTTCACTTCCAAGTTGACAGTCGCGCTATTGATTTCAAAACGCATATTCCGTCTTCTTCTTTTACTATGATTCTTCGCCATCTCTTGAAATTGTGGAATGTTTTCCAAAAAGTCGACATTCCAAATGTCGTTAACCAAGAAGTAGGGATCTTTGACGTGATGGATGGCAACGGAGCCATCTTTCTCTATGGTCTTCACAGAATAACTCGACAGCTCGCGCTGCAATCGTTCATGAAATCCAAGTTGCTCTGTATCAATCTGATAAGTTTGCTTCATTCTTTCCCGCCATTCTGTTGTTTGATTTGAAATGCTCCCTGTGCCTTTTCCCAAACCTTACGGATATCTTCGTCCGAAGGATGAAGGTACAGGTTCATGGTCGTTTGGATTTGTGAATGGCCCAGTCGCTCTTGCACCTGTTTAATATCCTTCGTTTCTTGATAGTACATCGTCGCGTGCGTATGACGGAACAGGTGAGGGTGGATGTTCAGCCCTATTTTCTGACGTAACCGCTTGAATAGAGCTTCCACGTCACCATAGGCCATCGGTTTACCCCTGTTCTTACCGCGCAGTTTGACGAACACAAAATTGGTTTCGAAGTCCAATTCGTCAACGACATCATACATGTAGTCATCATATAAGTCCATGAGCTCCTGTGAAACAAAGATTTCTCGTTCCCCTGTTTTTAGTTTCGCACTGTTCTCTAATTCCCCGCGATCCGTCAGACGAATACGATGTCCTTTTTGATGACTAAACTTGAAATCCTCCAAAAATAAAGAAAGAGCCTCTCCAATTCTTAACCCCGTCTCAAACAAGAGTCGGATGAGAAAGGTATCCCGTATATTCGTTGTTGCCGCTAAGACTTGCTCCACCTGTTCTATTGTAAGCGTCTGCACCCTCTTGCGAGGTTCTTTTACCTTCAACACATTCCGCATGGATGGCTTGTCCTTGTTGACATGATGAAGGAAACTCTTATACCGCGTTCTCCCGCCTGTAAAGACCTGACGTATCAATTTCTCTTCCATATCACGCGGCAACTCCTCATTTCGGTATAAATAGTCATAGAAGTTTGTGACAGCGGTGACCGTAAGGTTCACTGTCCTTTCTGTTTTCTTTGTCTGCACAGGCCGAAGGGACATTACCTTGGTGCTCTCATACGGATTCCGAAGCCATCCCACAAACTCCACCAAGTCCTCTAATCTTATATGCTTGTAATCTTTCTCTGTTTCCTGTAAGTACAGGAAATAATGTTTGAGTGCATAACAATAAGTCTTCTGTGTGTTGCTGCTTTTCCCTGTAACATCCAAATACTTGAGGTACTTCACCACAGGAATCACAGGAACCCCATCTGAATCTACTAATATGTATCTCTTTCCATTCTCTAGGATCACCTCTTGTACACGCATAGTTCTTCACCTCTTAACTCCTTTGTACGATTGGTCTCTCGACCTTGCTACGCCTCACGTTGTGGGCTATGTTCCCTAATACAAAAGAGAACGTAAGTTCCTATATTATTGTATACATAATAGACCATACTTTTAACCTCTAATTATGGAATATATCATGTAAGAAAAAAGCGGATTTATGCCCTAATATTGGACATAGTATCCGCTTCTAATTATAGTCTGTTTAAGGTGAATATTTGGTATACCGATGTGCTTTCCTACCATTTTTCGATAGGTCTTCGAACAATCTGACAAGAATGGGAATCATGTCTCGACAGGATGTGAACAGCACATCGAGTATACTTGGAAAATAAATATAGGTAATATACGTTGCCTTATATTCACTGATTTCTTTATGTTTCCTCTCCCATATGAGCCTCCGCATTTTATAAGTTATACTTGCGATAAGACATAACGCAATCAACTGCCCATACAAATGGCACTGGAATCGTTCGAGTTTTATCTTTTTAACCTCATGAATGCCAAAAATAGATTTCCATGTTTTAAACAAAATTTCAATTTGCCATCGAAGGGAATAGAGCTGATAAATCTCATGTGCTTTCATATCTGTTTCTTTTATATTTGTAATAAATAAGTTGATTCCACTTGCGTATTTAGGCATTCGTCTGTTTTCTTTTTTGTGCCGTTCTAATCGCTTCGTAAGTTCAGGCTCTGTTAATTTATAGATCATCAAACGTGTTGCTTGTTTTTGATGAAATCCAATATATACGCGAGGGAACTCGATATGAGATGGCAGTTGTACTACAAAAAGCTTTTAACTTAAACTTTAATACACAAGTAAGCTTCAAGGACATACCAAAAAATCATTGGGCGGAGCTATATGCAAATGCACTATTAGCCAATAATATATCTAGGGGCGATGGTTCTGGAAATTACCTAGGTAATGATTTAGTGAAACGCGAACAATACGCAGAATTTTTATATAATGCGATACTTACAAACCCAGAAAAAAACACTATCAATAAAACACTAGATTCTAGATTTTCATCGCGTGGTGATACATATCAATATCCAGAATTTGTACAGTTAGCGAATTCTATGTTAGGTACATCATATCAATTAGGCTTGAATAAAGGCGAGTTTATCGAGCTATCACGAAACTATAACATGAAGATATCTCAAACGAACTCAAAGTCTATTATATTACAAGGTTTTAAAGATGATACAGAAAGTACTACGAGTTATGTTGATTTGTTTAAATTACTTAGTATAGTTGATCATCAGGGAGGACTAAAATTCAACTCAGAAGACGTTCACACAGCAGTAATGGAAAGATTAGAAAATACAAATACTATACTGTAAAAATACCAGATTATGAAGATAAATTTGTATCCATCGCGCAAACTACTGATTATATAGAAAATGGGGAAAAACATGCTGGATACGTAACAATCACATTCAAATCTTTTTAATCATTTTGCTGTACGTTAAGGCATTAACAGTGTTGCAAAAATCTCTTTTCTATTTCGCTACAAATATCACCGTATTATCGAAAATTAATTTGTAACATAATATATGCAACACTACACTTGGGCCAATTAAAGCATGATAAAAGACTATTGATTAAAGGAGTTTAACATGGAACTTTCCAAAACATTTAGATTAGACGAAACAGGTTATGCACTACTTCAAGAGTTAATATTGGAGCGCATAGAAAAAGATAAAGAAATAGAGACAATTGGAAAGAGTAGTTTTTTAATTCTATCAAGCAAAATCGAATAAATAATGCCATTACTAAAATTGAAAAAAGGATTGAAAAAAAAGAGCTATGGATGGATAAATGGTATGATCAAAATCTACCTTCTTCAAGTTCAAACATAATATGTTCAATCGATGATTTAATTAACAATTTTAAAAATTCGGAGATTAGGAAAGCTCAGCTCTTTTTAATTCTACAAGAAATAGTTCATACGCCAATATATTATGCACATGATTCCCTTGAGGCAGCGGGCAAAGAGGTAGATTTTTAAGGTGCAATTAATGACATTTCAAAACGAATGGGTTTAAATGATCTAGGTCTACAAATCATAAAAAATACCAAATCATTCTATAAAGATGTAAAAAAAGAGAACACATCCATCCTAAAATGGGGAATATATGGTCTAATGGGCGCATCTGCAATTGCAACTATTTTAGCTATGCCTGTTATCGCTCCAGCTATTGGTGGCCTAATGGGATTATCTGGTGCAGCAGCTACTGCTTCTGGTTTAGCAATTTTAGGAGGGGGATCAATAGCTGCAGGCGGACTGGGAATGGCCGGAGGAATGACTCTTTTAGCTGGTGGAAGTGGTATTTTAGGTGCTATTGCAGGTGGAGCCGCAGGGAAATTATTAAGCCAATTACCTCAAGAAACAATTGCCCTAAATGTTATTAAAGTAGTAAACTTAATTATTTATCTTAATTCAAATAACGGTATCAGCAAACATTATTCTGATGAATTATTAACTGAAGCTAAAATGCTATTTATTGAATTTAAGCAAGTAACAGAAAAAGAATTAGTTATTAACGGTATTAATAAAGATAAAAAAGAAATAATCCAATTACTTGATATTTTGAATGTTGGATTAAAAAGAATTATTTAAAATGTGATATAATGGATAATTTTTTATGGTTAATCTATCCGGTATTGATACTTATTTTTATTGACTTATTATCTGCATCATGGGTATTAATTCGAAATACGTGGAAAGATTTTTATGAGCTTGTGTGGAAATCCAAAAGGGTTTGATACTTTCCTGCTAGCAAGATGGAAAGGTCAATATCATACTTAATGCTAGAATCACTGTTGTCAATTACTCTTTCTCAATATACAATTAAATTATTATTATTAGTTTATTGTTTATTTTGTTTCCTGTTTGTTTTTTCTTCGAGTAACTCGATACAAACAGTTGAATGTTGAGATGGTGAGCTACAGCGAGATATATTGGTTATAACCTATATCCGTAATCATCAACTATTAAAAAGGGCTTTTCTTGGGCTGAACATCAAATGAAGATATTTACTATCTTTTTTTGAATGCTTCGACTTGGGAAAAGCCCTTTTTGTGTTTTCTCAAACTCGTGAAATAGGTAAATGGGGTAAAAGGAGTATCTGTGCTGGCAAATACAAAATAGATTCCAATAAAAGGATAAAAATGCACCGTACACTTTTGGCAAACATTTGTGGCAATCGTTTTGATAATTATTTTTGAAAATATCATATTCCATTGAAATCAAGCACCTAATAAAAATTGAATTAGTTACAAAAATTATGGCTTTTGGTAAACGAATATTAAACCAGCTACTTAAATAATGAGGAACCGACTACATAATTACATTTTCTGCAAGTTACTTTGCACTTCACGGCACGGTTGCTCCCTCTACCCCTATGAGGATAGTTACCCGACTATTTCACTCTTGATCCCTACACAATGTGTGGGGATTTTTTCTTTATTTTGTAATAGAGTACTATTATTGTACTCTATTGAATTCACTAAATGTTTATATATACAAATTTAAATGTTAATATATTTAAAAAGAGACCATTGAGAAAGGAGGGAATAAGTAGTATGTTTGGTAGTAAACAAGATGATGTTAAAGAGTATCTGATAGAAGAAGGTTATGAAGTTAAAGAATATTTAAGAAAAAATGGAGATTGGTATTATTTTAAAGTAAATACATTTCGGTCAGGGACTCACACAGTAAAAGTAAAAGATGGAGTATTCGGTTTTAGAGTAGAAAAGGCATAGATATTAAGACTACTCACGAACTTAAAATACCCCTATTAGTATGAAAACAGTCACCCGACTATTTCACTCTTGATCCCTGCACAATGTGTGGGGATTTTTTCATAAAGAAAAGACACTCTTATGAGTATCTTTTCTGATGTTTTTTTAGCAGAAGCAAGCAGCCCCAACTATGATTAATAATATAAAGAGGACAACGAGTAAAGCGAATCCTCCAGCAAAGCCGCCGGCACAACTACCACCAAAGCTCATAATACTTCCTCCTTTAAGTAAGAGGGAAAAACATAGGGATTCACATATAACGGATTCGGTTTATTTTATGCTGTTAGGATCTAAGTGAGCAGGTCCTTTAAGAAAAAAAGAAAAGACAACCGAAATGGTGCATTTCTACTCTGTAACAAATTTAAATACATAGTACATGGAAAATAAAAAAGATAGAGATGCTATTCTGCCAGCAATCGATTCTTTCATAAATTTCATAAGTATCACTTTGACAAGTAATGCTAAGAATAACGGTATAAACAGTACCATAGCAAGTTTGATTGCTATGTCATTTATAGTTGGATTAAACGGTTCAAAATTAATTATGATATTTACTTACCTTTCTATTAATCCTTTTATTTTTATAATACAATTTATATTGTTTTGTCCACTAAAAAAAGACACCCACAGGTGCCTTCCTTCGATTTGAAAACCACATTAATTTTAATAATATGTATATGGACTCCCATCCAATTTCCATTTTACCATATTTATCTATTTTGTTGGTTGAGAAAATCAAAAAAAGCACTCTTTCGAGTGTTCAAACTTATGCTGATGCAGATACCTTACCTTTGCGGAAGATTCCCATCAATCCACCAATAGCAGCAGCTGTCAGAAGCAAGAGCAATTCTTCTTAGTAGTTAAGAGCAGAAGCGGCAGCCTAACTCTTAAAGAAAGTATTGAAAGGATGAGAGTTATGAAGAATACGAATTTAACAGCAAAAATTGAGATTAAAGGATTGGATAGAGCTAAAGATTTGTTAGAAGAATTGAACAGCCTTGAATTAAAGGTTGTTGTACATTCAGTTGATCAAGACAAGGGTAAAGATAGATGAACAATGAACAATGAACAATAAACAACAGCAAGACAAAGGCGAACGAAAGAAGATCGTCGCAATAATACGTGATTTAAAAGCTAGAGAATTACATAATAGCGTGGCAGTCATCGAGAAGTATCTGGCTAAATAGGAAGATAAAGAAAAAGCCCTAGAGGGGACTCTAGAGCTACTAACAGGGTAATAAAAAAAGACAAATGGTAGTGAATGACTTCTTTAGATGTTACAAGTTTAACACGTAACTTATAAAAATCTTATATAAAGATGTTATGAAATTATGAGCATATGACAGGTCTCGTGCTTGTCATTTAAGGCTCTAGAGTAAGGGTATTGTCGAATCGACATCGTAATAATACCATGAATTTATTGATAAACAACTTGGTAAACGTGTCCAATTAAAAAGCCCTAGAGCTGGGCGAGCTCTAGAGCAACAAATAGGGTGTTACAAAAAAAGACAAATGGTAATGAATGACATCTTATAATGTAATCAGTTTAACACACAAAATATAAAAATGTTATATATAGATGTTGCAAAAGTATAAACATATGACAGACTCTGTGCTTGTCATCATGGTCGAGTCGAGATGTAAGGTTTCGATGATGCTGAGGTTATCATTAATAGCAGAGTGAACATTGCTGATAAACTAGACTATTATAGTAAAACATATAATACAGATTTAAACTATAAATTCGCTAAAGGTATTCGTATTATTGGATTTACTTACAGTGATTCATTTGCTGAGATTCAAAAGGATTTAATCGGAGAGTAACATGATCAAAGTAATATCAATTATTTTAGGCGCTGTCGTGGTCGGTATAGCGTCTAAAATAAAAAAGATTTAAGTTCTGAATATTCAAACAAAAATATAGAAAATGTTTATTTTGGGAAAATATTGAAAAATGAGGGTAATCATTTAATATTGTTAATAGTTAGTATATTAGGTCGTTTGTGATTTGAGAAGGGGAGGTTAGAATTGACAAAATTTCAAAAAGGGGCTACGTATACCATTATTTCAGCTTTCGGATTTGGCGTTATGCCTATATTTGCAGTAAAGGCATATCAATATGGAATTACAGTAAATACGTTATTATTGCTTCGTTTTTTTCTTAGTACTGTAATTTTCTTTTGTTATTTTTTATTTAAGAAGACAAAAATAAATTTACAGAAAACGGAAATGAAAACATTGTTTTTATTGGGAAGTGTTTTATTTACTCTCATTTCTGTATTTCATTTTGAATCTGTAAAATACATTCCTTCATCAATGGCTGTATTACTTTTATTCTTATTTCCTATATTTGTTTCAATTCTTTCTTATTTTTTATATAAAGAAAGAATTGGAAGTAAAGCATTTGGAGCGTTGATACTGGCTTTTATAGGAATTGGCTTTTTACTAGGAGTTGCATTACAAGATTCTAACTTTTATGGTATTGGACTGGCTATTGGTGCAGCTATCGTATATGCATTCTATATGATTGTTGGGAAAAAGGTGACAAATTTAATTTCACCTGCGGTAACGAGTGCATACGTGACATTATTTGCTACAATTGGTGTCTTTGCGATTGGCGTATTTTCTAGAAGTATACGATTTGATTTCGAACCTATGGCATGGGTTTATATTTTAGCTATTGTTCTATTCTCAACTGTTTTAGCAGAAATTACATTGTTTCAAGCATTAAAGCGATTGAGCTCGACTAATGTATCTATCATCAGCATGATTGAGCCTGTTTTCACAGCTATTTTTGCAAGCTTTTTGTTACATGAAAATGTAACGTTTCCCCAAATATTAGGTGGTTTAGTCGTTTTATTTAGCCTAACGTGTTTCATTTATTTTCAAAGAGAAGTTTCAGAGGATTCTACAAATCTAAAAGAAGAATTGTTTGAGAAGAATAAACAAATAGGAGGAAGAGAATTATGAAGCTGAACATAGTAAGAAACAGTTTAGATATTCCAGATGGAACAAAAGATGTTTTAGGATATGACATGCGGGTTAGAGAATATGTTATTGATACGATAAAAAATGTGTATGAAAGATTTGGATTTCAGCCCCATCAAACACCTATTCTAGAATACTTTACTACATTTGATGGGCACCATGGAGAGGGCGAAAAGTTGTTTTTTCATATGAAAGATACGAAGCAACAACATATGATTAATCGGTATGATTTAACAGTGCCATTGGCCAGGGTAATCACCATGAATCCTAATTTACCAAGACCATATAAAAGATATCAAATTGGTCCCTCTTTTCGTGATGATGTACCTAGTAAAAGTCATTTTCGGGAATTTACACAATGTGATGCAGATATGGTTGGTACAAGTAGTTTACTTGCAGAAGCTGAAATTACAACGATGGCAAATACATTATTAAAAGCATTACATATCGAAAATTTTACGATTCGAATCAATCATCGTCAATTAATTAAGGGAATCGCCCAAAAAGTTGATATACATTCAAAAGAAGGGCTTTTAGGGATACAATCTGCATTAGATTATGCAGATAAAGTCACAAAAGATGGGTTAGAGGGCATTAATAAATTAATTGAAAATGGTATAGAAGAATGCACAGCATCTTTAATTATTAATAGTATTCAAGGATTGAACCAAGAGATGAAACGAGAAGAAAATCTTCTTCATAAGTTAGAAGTAATGAAGAGTTTTTTTGATCAGCAATCTGTGGCACAACAAGGAATTGAAGAACTCGAAACAATTTTTTCATATATGTCAAAAGATGTTTTAGAACGGATAGAGATTGATTTAAAGTTAGCAAGAGGCGCTAACTATTATACAGGCTATATATTAGAAGGAGTTATAAAAGATTTAGAAATAGGTGCTGTACTGGGAGGAGGGAGATATGACAAACTTGTATCTTCTCTTGGTGTATTAGACGAACCAGCAGTAGGATTAGCGTTTGGATTAGAACGATTATTGCTAGCTTTAGAAGGGTTACAGTGTATCGATAGTAAAAGTGTATTAAAGGACAAAGTGTTATTAATGAGGGATGAATTTGTTAGTCCTAAATATATGTTATCCATTGCTAGTGAATTAAGAAATTATTGTGATGTAGATTTATACTATGATTCTTTTGCTAAAGAAGAAGGAATAGCGTATGCTCATGCAAATCAATATCCATTGATTTTGAAAGTTACAGAAGCTGAAATTGAGATGTATGATGTAATTGAAAATACGATATTCAAAGAGAGAATTGAGAGTATTATCCAACGTATTCGAAAATAAGATTATTAATTGTTATATATTGGGAATGTGCTTAAGAGAGGTCAAATTGCACTAACCTTCCTCATAGATTTTGTATCGTTTTTTGGAATTTTCAGTGGCGTGTATACTGGAAGGCCGCCGAGATACATGTGATTTTGGTTCATAGTCTGTATTTTATTTCTAATAAATTTGATACAAGGAAAAAAGTGCAAAATTTGGAATCGAGTGGACATCTTCAAATTTCAAAGGAAGCATTTTATGTCGAATAACTTCTACATGACTAAATTATTAGGGTATAAATAATTTGATTATTCTGTCTAAATCGTGTCTTTTCTGTGAATTTTAATGTCGGCATGGTTCTTTCTTATATGAAATAAGGAAGGGAGGATAAATTAATTTAGCAGTAGCTGAGATGAAAATATTGACTATTGATTTTACAGGTACCACTGGGGGATGCCGTTATCTAGTAAAGCTACATAAAAGAAAGTTTCGATTTAAAAAGTCAGGATTTTTAATATCTTTTGAAAAAGAAAGGGAGAAAATAGCATGATGAAATACTCGAAATTTTATAAACTGATGCTTGGTGTTGGAATTGTTACTATATCATGTAATGGATTGCAAATTCAAGCAGAGACAAAAGAGAAACATACAAAAAATGTATTACAAATGGAGCCGATAGGAATACAGAAATCCGTTGATGGGTTAGCACATTCCTCGAATGTACAAGAAAGTACATCCTTTACAAAAAGATTAAAGTTAGCAGACTTATCGCAGCGTCCACCAGCGCCAAAAGAGAATGCTAAACAGCTAGTTGAAGAAAAAAAATATTCAATGGCTGAGTTGAATCAATTAAGTAACAAACAATTAACTGATCTTCTTGTTACAATTAAATGGTATCAAATTCCGGAGTTATTTCAGTTTAATAGTGATAGTCTAAAGTTTTATCAAGATGATAGCCGGATGCAAGCAATCATTGATAAACTAGCAGAACAAGGACAAGCTTATACGAAAGATGATTCAAAAGGAATTGAGACATTAGTAGAAACCCTACGTGCGGCATTTTATTTAGGTTTTTATCATGATGAATTAAGCAAACTAAACGAGCGTAGCTATCATGATAAATGTTTACCGGCTTTAAAAACAATTGCGAAGAACCCGAATTTTAAACTTGGCACATCGGAACAAAACAAAGTTATTTCATCGTATGGCATGCTGATTGGAAACGCATCAGCTGATGTTGAAGTTATTCAATATGCAGGTGAAATCTTCAAACAATATAACGATAATCTTTCTACGTTTATTGAAGATCGAACAAAAGGCGATGCTATATATAATTTGATGAAAGGAATTGATTATGATGTTCAGTCGTATATGCATGCTACGGGCAAAGAACCAAAAGATACGATGTGGTATAGGAACATCGATAGCTTTATTAATGAAATAAGTCGTTTTGCACTCATTGGTACGGTAACAGACAAAAACGGATGGTTAATTAATAATGGAATTTACTATGCTAGCCGATTCGGCAAGCTTCATAGTACACAGGCAAAAGGACAGCAAGTTACTACAGAAGCGATGCGGATTTATCCATATTTAGGGGAGCAATATTTTGTTGCGGCAGAACAAATTACTACAAATTATGGTGGAGTAGATGTGAACGGAAAAACAATAAATTTAGATCAAATTCGAGAAGATGGTAAGAAGAAATATTTACCGAAAACGTATACATTTGATGACGGAGCAATCATCTTTAAAGCGGGGGATAAAGTTAGCGAAGAGAAAATTAAACGTTTATATTGGGCGGCAAAAGAAGTACGCTCTCAATTTTATCGTACAGTTGGTAGCGATAAGCCGCTTGAAAGTGGACATGCTGATGATGTATTAACAATGGTTATTTATAATAGTCCGGAAGAATATCAATTTAACCGTCAATTGTACGGCTATGAAACGAATAATGGTGGCATTTACATTGAAGGAATCGGAACGTTCTTTACATATGAACGTACACCAGAGCAAAGTATTTATAGTTTAGAAGAATTATTCCGTCATGAGTTTACACACTATTTACAAGGAAGATACGAAGTTCCAGGATTATGGGGACAAGGAGACATGTATCAAAATGAACGCTTGACTTGGTATGAAGAAGGAAATGCGGAGTTCTTTGCAGGCTCAACGCGATTAGATAGCGTTGTACCGCGAAAAAGTATGATTGGCGGATTATCTAATGATCCAGCGAAACGATATACGGCGGAGCAAACATTAAATGCTAAATACGGAACGTGGGATTTTTATAACTATTCGTTTGCATTGCAATCTTATATGTATAATAATCGTCCTGAGATGTTTGATAAAATACACGATTTAATTCGTGCAAATGATGTTCCAGGTTACGATGCGTACCGCTCTACATTAAGTAAAGATAATCAATTAAATCAAGACTACCAATCTTACATGCAAATGCTGATTGATAACCGTGATAAGTATACAATTCCGCAAGTATCAGATGATTATTTAGCACAGCATGCTACAAAACCGCTTTCAGATGTTACGACAGATATTACAAATGAAGCGAAGTTAAAAAATGTGAAGGTAACAAAGAATAAATCACAATTCCTTAATACATTTACACTACAAGGAACATATACAGGAAGTACGTCAAAAGGAGAAGCTGAGGACTGGAAAGCGATGAATCAAGCAACGAATGATATGCTGAAACATCTTTCAGAAAAAGAGTGGAGCGGATATAAAACATTGACGGCTTATTTCGTAAATTACCGCGTCAATGCCGCTGGGCAATTTGAATATGATGTTGTGTTTAGCGGAGTGAATACGGAAGAAGATCCTAGTATAGAAAAAGAACCGAATAATACATTTGATACAGCGAATCCACTATCTTTGAATACATTATTACGAGGTAGCCTAAGTGATCAAGATCAAGTTGACCGGTTTGTTATTGATGTGAAGACAGCGAAAGATTTACAGATTACCGTTACGAATGAACAAAACCTTGGAATGAATTGGGTATTATATTCTGAGTCAGATCTTAATAATTATGCCGCTTATACAACAAAACGCGACGGAAATAAATTACTTGGAAATTATTATGCGAACCCAGGGAAATATTACTTGAGTGTATATAAATATGGCGGTGGAACAGGAAGTTATACAATAGAAGTAAAATAATTTAAAGAGGCTGCTTTGAAAGACTTTTGTTAAGTATTTTATTTGTATAGAAGCATTTTCCATAAAGAAAAGACACCATAATGAGTGCATTTTTCTTATTGTTTTTTACCAGTATCCGTCGAAGTGAGCAGGTCCTAAAAAAAGATACTGAGATTGTATCGTAAGATTTAATAACTTTTGCATAAGCATCAAATATATATAGTATACTTAAGTTATGATGACAAAGAGGGCGAATGCTCTCTTTGTCTGTTAATCTCATGGTTTGTTACTCTTTTGTACTGTCGCCTGTTAAGCGCCGGTCTTTTTTTGTTTCTTGGAATGCAGCCCATGTCCATCAAGCTAATATTTTGAAATATCCCCAAAACAAAAAAATGTATAGCAATTAACTCCTTTGCTTGATATTTACTCTTTCGCTGAACGAATCCTTGTTCTTTAGCCAGGTGTTCTAGAACATGAGGAGACATATGTCGTTGTAATTCTTCAGCAATCAGTTGAAGTTCGTCAGGAATTGAAAGATTCATAAAAAACGCCATCCTTTCCTCTATCCTTACGCACCCATTTGGAGATTATACAACAATTTATGAACATATTAATGCACAAGGACGTGCACTTGCTATTGTAAACAATGGGAAATATCTTAATTTAACAACAGTTAGTATGGGAGATGGTGCAAGAACATGGAATGATCAAGCTTCCTCTGCAATCGTGAAGGCAAATTAATACTAAAATAATTGACACAATGAGGAGTTGACTCTTATGAGTTGGCTCTTTTTCATTTTTTGGGTAATTCAAAATTCTTAAGTTGATGGGCATGGCCATAATGTGGCATCTCTTTTTCTTTTAGATAGGCACTTCTTAAATGAACGAAACATACACTACAGCAAATCTTGAAAAGAGGAGGCACCTTTATGTATTATTCCTATGAAGATGTGTACGGTTATTTTCGAGATGGTTATGAGATAAGCGGTGAAGTAGTTGCGTTAGTTGATCCATACGTTGTACAAACATTACAATCTATTGTTGGACAAAGAATTGTAGTTGAAACAATCCGTGGTAGTGTAAATGGTACGCTAAGAAGTGTGAAACCAGATCATATTGTATTAGAAGAAAAAGAAGTGCCATGTTTTGTTCGAGTACAACAAATTGTATGGTTTATGCCTGAAAAATAAAAGAAATGTATAGACGAATTGCTAGAGTAAAGCTAAGAATCTATTATGTTAATATAATAGATTCTTAGCTTTAATTGGTTCCTATATATACATCAATTAAAAAACCGACATAAAACCCATCTTTTTAGGTGGGAGAGAGCATCTAGCCATGCATAGAAGTAAAGTGTACCCCATACTCTGGTCAAACATCCTACAAATAATCCAGGCTATTAAAAATCAGGATGAGTCCAACTATACACATAATCCACGAAAGAGCCGATCCTGTATTATTAGCGATTTTCACTCGAAGCTTCTCAAGAGATGTTTGCATCCACCGCCCAAACAGGAGGTAGAAGAGAAATAGCACGAGGGAAGGCAACACCATGATAAAGTTATATCCAGCTAAAATAGAAGACCATTCCACCCATGATAGATTAGAAGTAGTCATTATGCCAATTGCTGCAAAATAAGGAAATGCAGTACCTACTTCAATTAATGAAGTAGTGAATCCCAGAGCAACCATTGAAAGAATGCTTTTTGATTTTGGTGCAGGTAGGTCGGAACTTTTCTTTGCTGGAACATAAAAACTTGCTATGAACAATATCACCCCAATAATAAAGAACGTCCAGCTTACGATTCGATTTTGAAATACGCCAGAAATAATCTCAAGCAAGAAATCTAATCCTAACATGAGTGAAACTCCAACAGCAAAATAAAATCCTGCTATCGTCAATAAATAAACCAATAAACATTTGGTAAGTTTCTCTTTATCTGTTAAAAGCAAATATACTGTTACCCCTAATGTGGCAGGGCTTAGCGTGTCCAATAGGGCCAATCCCCCTATTAGGAGAAGTAGTTCTGTACTCATCATTCTTCCCCCTTATTTCGGTTGGGGATTATTCTTTTCAGCCATAAAAATGGCATATGCCTGATCTATAAATTCAAGCACATCCTGGTCAATTGGATATAATCTCAGTTTCTCTGATTGCTTTGGCGACATCCTTATTTTCCACAGCTTATCTAAAAATTCATCCTCACCTTCAAACTCCTCTAAGCGCTTTTCATCCATTCTTCTAATGATATTTTGGACTTTGGGTGCTTTTGGGCCGTCCTCCATATAACGCTTTAACTGACCTATCAGAGCAATCCATTCTAGTGAATCAGAGCTGTCACTTGTCATATTGGGAACCTTTTCCCATAGTTTTATTTCTCTGTCTTTAAATACAGATTCACGATAATACTGCTGTATTTCTTTATCTTTACTGGATAATTGCATAATCTTCTGAATCGCGATCCAGTTTTCTTCTCCTTCTATCGCGATTCCATGTATCATTTCCCGTAAGGATAACTCTATTTTCTTTAAATTTTCCTGTTCTTTTATTACAAAAGATAATTGACTTTTTAAACTATCTGACCAATCCCACGCACTGGAAGCGAGCATATTCTTAATCTCATGTAACGGAAATCCAACCTTTTTTAAGAATTGAACCTGTTGTAGTTTTTTTATTTCTTCATTGGTATATAAACGATGGCCACCCTCTGTTTTGGATGCTGGTTTTAATAATCCGATTTGATCGTAGTAACGCAGTGTTCTTACTGTAACACCTGTCAGCTCCCCAACCTTATTAATGTGTATCAACTGATTAACCTACCTTTCTGTACGTTAAGACTCTATCGTTAACAATTGTTTTATTCATTCCACATTTATTCTTCTTTACGAAAAAAATTTTTTAGTAAGTATCCTGCTCCTAAGCCAATCAGTACACCAGGAAATGCATTATCCAGTGTCAGTCCAATCCCTGCACCTATAATGACGCTTCCATAAATAATAATATCTCCCTGTTTCATCTAAAAACCTCCTATTTTCCTAATTTCTTTTATCTAGATATCTCTAAATATATAAATTCAAATTAAAAAACCGACATAAAACCCATCTTTTTAGGTGGGAGAGAGCATCCGTTCATGCATAGAAGCGGTTAGATCCTTTTCCTGTGCCCCATACCAAGTGAAAATAAAGAGAAAAAACGAGTGCAGGTCACCTTTTGTTATCCATAATCGCGACTTATATGTCGAAAAACCAAAATGGATATATATAGTAGTTACTAAACAGTATATAAAATGACGCAGCGTAAACTTCAAGTTTTTTTAGACTTTTTTTAATTTTCATTAAATCGTCCGGATAGGAAACAGGGATGTGAATTTTGATTTACTTTTCTCGTTACATCAGAAAAGAAATAGGGCGTTTGAAAGACTTTTGTAATAATTATGTTATAAAAATGAAAGACCTTCTTGTTAACATACATATAAGTACTATGTTACAGGGGAGATTATTTTATGAAAATAAAATCTGTATTACTTATTGCAGGATTTGTAATGGTTGGAGGAATTTTATGGTTTTTATTCCGT
The DNA here is from genome assembly GCF_002551815.1 of Bacillus sp. AFS098217. Classification (GTDB taxonomy): domain Bacteria; phylum Bacillota; class Bacilli; order Bacillales; family Bacillaceae_G; genus Bacillus_A. The sequence continues at coordinate 44,886 of NZ_NVPR01000020.1, read as the reverse complement.
CCCGAAAAATTATTTATTGATAAGCAAATTAATGAAGCATTGCCACAAACAGAAATAAAATCAAAAGAAGTTCAACAACAAGAACGAGTAATAAGCAAAGGGCAGTTTCAGAATGGTATTCATGAAACGACAGGCGTAGCAACGATCTATCAACTATCGGATGGAAAGCGCGTTCTAAGGCTTACCAATTTTGAAACTTCTAATGGTCCAGATGTTCGAGTGGTATTGGTTCCTGCGAAAAGTTTAAAAAATAATGAAGATGTTAAAAACTATCAGTATATTGAATTAGGTAAGTTAAAGGGAAACAAGGGATCTCAAAACTATGCAATTCCTGAAGAAGTAGATATCGATGCATATGGTTTAGTTTCTATATGGTGTAAGAGATTTAATGAAAATTTTGGTATGGCTCATTTTGAGAAATAAAAAGAGATATAGGAAAATATTGATATGTATATAGGCTACAAGGTCAGTTAAAAAAGAATGTTAATGATGTTGTAAGTTTTACAACTATACAGATGTCAATATATAGAAAACAAAATCTAAGTAGTTCAGATAACGTGGAGAAACCGTATAAATGGCAGGTTAAATCGAGTATAAAATCACAAAGGTTTTATACTCGATTTTTTTGTTGATATGTAAAGGTTTATCCTGTTTTCATTGTTGAATTAACAAGTGCAATAGCACATCAATTATCAGGATGGCCATAACCATTGCCATTTTGTTATTTTAGATTTGATTCAAGTTGCTATTCGAGGTGTTAAAAAAGGAGTAGGAAAGTTATGTTAAAATATAAAGACAAGTAAAATGGTTCCTGTTCCGTTAACGAGCAGGATTGTTGAACAATCGGCATTTGTTTTAAGAGTGTCTAGTTTTCTAATAATGGAGGGGAATTATCAGATGTCAAACTACGAAAACGAAGAAATGCTAACGGGAGGGAATGTCTCAAACGTATATCGTTCGGAAAGTACTGTTCGACGAGAATTAAAGCCAGACAGTACCAAAATTCATAAGCTATTAAATCATTTGGAAAACAAAGGTTTTAGTTATGCACCAAAGTTTTTAGGTATTGATGAAAAAGATAGAGAGATATTATCATTTATTGAAGGAGAAGCTGGTAATTATCCTTTAAAAGAATACATGTGGTCTAATGATGTTTTAAAAGAAATAGCGAAGATGCTCCGTCTTTACCATGATGCTGTGAGTGACTTTCCGTTATCAGATGATTGGAAACCAATGGATAATACTCCAAATAAAATAGAGGTTGTATGCCACAATGATTTTGCAATATACAACATTATTTTTAATCACGAAAAACCAGTAGGTATTATTGATTTTGATGTTGCTGGTCCTGGTCCAAGACTTTGGGACATAGCCTATACTCTTTACACTTGTGTCCCCTTAAGTAGAGTTTATCATACTGAAACAGGTGAGGCAGTTTATTATAATTCATTACAGCATGCCGACCGTATAAAACAAAGAGTTAAATTGTTTTTTGAATCCTACGGTGAGGATATGGAAGAAGATTATTTGGAGATGGTATTGCTACGATTAGAAGGGTTATGTAAATACATGAAAAGAAAAGCTAAAGAAGGCGATATGAATTTTCAAAAAATGATAGATGAAGGACACCTTGAACATTATCAAGACGACATTAAATTCATTCGTGAACATGGAAAAGAGTGGATTTAATGAAATAAGTCTTATACAAAAGTAAAGCTCAGAGTCATATAGGGACTTTGAGCTTTTTTGCGTGTTATTTACTATGCAAATTAACCTGTGAATTAATATGTTATTTAGCTCGTTATTTTGGATTTTGCATTATATGTAATGAATAGACGGTCGTATTAAAATAAAGTGTTAGATTAAATCGTAGCTATGCGATTTTTATGCAGTGGCTTTAAATATGGTAAAATTTACATGGGGTTGACTTTTGGGATGAGGGGGATTGTCTTGGACACACTGTTTTTCACTCTACTAGTAATAGGAATTGTATCTGCCTTTATAGGAACGTTAGCAGGAGGTGGAGGATTAATCACTTTACCGGCTATGATGCTTGTAGGCGTACCTATCCAGATTGGAATTGCAACTAATAAGTTTTCATCAGGAATCGCTGCACTGACAAGCATATTTTACTTATTAAAAAATAAGCATCTAAGTGTAAAAATAATAATCGTGAATGTCTGTATTGCTATTATTGGGGGAATGAGTGGCGCACTTATTACCTCACATGTAACAGAACAAACAATGAATATTATGGCCTTAATCTTATTGATATTTGCTTTAATTATTACATTGAAAAATAAGCAATGGGTATCTTCTGTTGAGGGGAAAGCTAAAGATACAACAATTGTAAGTAATGCCATGCCGTTCTTTATAGCTGCTTATGATGGAGGATTTGGTCCCGGATCTTCAACATTTGGAATTCTACATTACATGAATCAAAAAAACACGTATATGAAAGCAGTTCAACTGACAAGAGTTTTGATTTTTGGTAGTTGTTGTGGAGCATTTATCATATTTTATCAAACAGGATTTGTCCAATGGAATTACGCAATTGCAATGGCAATCGGATCAGCAATTGGTTCCCAAATTGGATTAATTGCATTACCTAAAATTCCATTAAAGATTGCTAAAAAATTATTAATTACCATCATTTTTTTGCTAATAGGACAAGTAGCATTTAAGATGATTTGACTACCGAGAACACAGATTATGTGTTCAGTTATTACGTGAAGAAAGAAATAGAAAGTTTATCTAGAATGAAAAGGTCCATCAATTAGATGGGCTTTTTTTATTTCTAGTTTATGGAAGATGATGTGTGCTAAAATGGTATAAAATATCAGAATAATCAAAAAACAAAAAAGAAAGGTGAATGCGGTGTATGTCTATATTAGAAAAAATTAAAGAAAATGTTTCTAAAGTTATTGTAGGCAAGGAAGAGGTAATTGATTTAGCGATGATTGCGCTAGTTGCAAATGGACACGTTTTATTAGAAGACGTACCAGGAACAGGGAAAACAACGCTTGCTAAAACACTTGCCAAAAGTATTGCTGGAGCCTTTCAACGTATCCAGTTTACATCTGATACGTTGCCTGGTGATGTAGTAGGATTAGAGTATTTTGATATGAAAGAGAGTAATTTTAAAACAAGGAAGGGGCCTATTTTTGCAAATCTTGTTTTAGCAGATGAAATTAACCGGGCTGTTCCAAGGACACAATCAGCCTTGTTAGAGGTAATGGAGGAACGAACGGTAACGATTGCAGGAGTAACGCATGTATTACCAAATCCATTTATTGTGTTAGCTACACAAAATCCGTTAGAATCAGCAGGAACATTTGCACTTCCAGATGCGCAGTTAGATCGATTTCTATTAACAATTCGGCAAGGGTATCCAGATCGTACATGTGAAAAAGAAATGCTAAAACGATTTAAAGAAAACAATCCATTTAACGATTTACAAAGTGTTGTATCTCTTTCTGACATATTGGAGTTGCAGGAACAATCTAAAAGAATCCATATACACGATGAGGTGGAAGAGTACTTGCTCGATATTGTGGAAGCGACGCGAAAGCATGATCTAGTGGAAATTGGAGTTAGTCCACGAGGATCGTTAGCTTTTATGAGAGCGGCACAAGCAAGAGCTTTATTAAAAGGTAGAGAATATGTAACTCCTGATGATTTGAAAGCTTTAGCATCCCCAGTTTGTGCCCATCGATTAACTTTAACCATTGAAGGGGATATGAAAACAACAAAAGTAGATGTACTGCAAGGGGTCTTAGAAAAAATCGCAGTTCCAGTGGAAAGTGTATGAACGAAATCATAAAAAAGAAAAGTCTGTTGTTGGAGCCTTTCTTTATAGGGGGGATTGGAGTTCTTTGTCTTATACTCGTAGTATTTACAAATCAATTTTTAATCGTGGCTGCCTTTTTGTTTTATTTGTTGCTAGTAGGATTTATATATATGTATATGAAAGCAGTCATGAGAGTGAGACGGGAGATTTCTCAAAATCAAAAGAGATTATTTATGAAAGAAACAGGAGAGTGTGTAGTGCAAATTATAAATGAGGCACGCTTCCCGATTTTTAAAGCAGCTTTTCAGTTTCGCTCTGATGAACAAATAGAGTGGGAAACGAATCAGAAGATGCAACGTTCTCATCATTCTTATCAAATTCCTATTCAAATAGAAGGAAGAGATATGATAACAATTATGTTAGAGGGGAATTCGAATGAAAGAGGGCAGCAAGGTTGGCAAACTGCGGAACTTATGATATCAGATCCATTCGGTCTTCTGACTTATTATTTGCCTATTGAACGAAAGAAACTTCCTGAATTTCATATTCTTCCGCAAATGTCTAAAGTAACGATACCGGAAATGACAACATGGAAACATGGATTTCGCAGAGCCGCTGTTTCTCCATTATATGATGAAACAAAAATAGTAGGTGTGAAAGAGTATGAAGGAGAACCATTTCGCTCCATTCATTGGGGAGCTACTGCGAAAACAGGAGTTATTAGTGCAAAAAAGTATGAATATACACAAGGAGACCGGTATGCACTGTATGTAAATATATTAGGCAAAACGGGATATACGCTTCGTACAGATATGGAATATTTAATTCAAGTAGCTGCCGGTGTATGCCGAGAGTTAATTTCACAAGATTCCTCTTTTGAACTATGGATTAATGGGGTACGTGAACAAGGTGTCATTCATTTAAGGGGAGGAAAGCACCGAAAACAACTCTATAAAGCAATGGATCTTTTGTCTTCGTTAACAGAAAAAGATACACCACTTAATGCACATTTTTTCTATCAAACAGGCTTTCGAAGACAAGAAGCAGGTTGTATCCCATTAATTATTGGACATCCACCTGAAAAACAAAAAGGATGGATACAAATTGTAAAGTAAAGGAAGGGGAGTATGAAGAAATATAAATGGGGATCACGCGTTATATTTTGTCTCATAGCTATTAGTGCGTGCTTTGTATTAGCGATTGGAATAACAAAAGGCGCTTTTTTCGCGAAGGAAAAGGTACTAGATTCTTCTAATCCAAAGGGAAACCAAGGTGAACTACTCTTATCTAAAGGAGGGAAGAGCATTGAAAAAGGAAGGGCGGGACTTTGGAGGAAAGGGGAGGAGAAGGATTCAGGATCAGGAGTTGAAATAGAGGATACAATTGATTTTGATAAAGATGGATATTATGAGAAGGGGAAATTTAAACGAATACCCCGAGATAATAAGTTGCAAAATGATGGCGAAGAGTTTACAGGGATTAACACCGGAAATATCTTCATACAAATTGGTATTCTTTTTTTAATTATTTTAATCTTGTTTTTCATCTTTCGTCGTATACAAAATAAGAAACAACCGCTTCATAATATACGTTCTAAGCAAAAAGAAATACAAAAAATTAAGGGAGAGGAAGAACAAGAGAATCGAGATAGCTTAATACTTCCAGTAGAAGAAGTGCGAGCAATGCTAATCAAATGGGAATTGACATTACCGAAGTTTGAAAAGAGAAGATTACAAGAGACGGTTCAACAATGGTTTTCTCGTATCCACAAAAGTAATGATATTATTCCTATCTATGAAAAAGTAAGATATGGGGAAGGAACTGCTTCAAATGAAGAATTACAGATTATGCGGAGATGGGTAAAGGAAAATGCAAACAAGGGTTTATAATGTTCAATTTAGAGTAGGGCTATATCATTTTATAGGGTATTTGTGAACAGTGAATTTATGGTGAAATAAAAAGAATTAGAAGGAGAAAGTCTCTTATTAGCGGAAGTGTTACTGTATTTATTTCCAAAAATCACTATGTGAAGGTGGATATAGAATGACCGTTAAAAAACTTTACTTTTTACCAGCTGGCCGCTGCATGTTGGATCATTCTTCTGTTAATAGTATGCTTGCCCCTGGTAAACTTCTGAACTTACCAGTATGGTGCTATCTTTTGGAAACAACAGAAGGTCCTATTTTGATAGATACTGGAATGCCGGAAATCGCTGTAGATAATGAAGATCTTTTTAAGGGAACATTTGCTGAAGGACAGATTCTTCCTAAAATGAAGCCGGGTGATAGAATTGTAAATATTTTAAAACGAGTAGGCTATGCGCCAGAAGAGCTTCTTTGTGTTATTAGTTCTCATTTGCATTTTGACCATGCTGGTGGGAATGGAAGCTTCAGCCATACACCAATTATTGTGCAACGAACTGAACATGATGCTGCTTTACATAGAGAAGAATATTTAAAGGAATGCATATTACCAGGTTTGAACTATCAAATGATTGAGGGAGATTATGAAGTAATGCCAGGTGTTCAGTTGCTCTATACGCCGGGACATTCCCCAGGGCATCAATCAGTATTCGTTAAAACGGAAAAATCAGGCTCTGTTTTGCTAACAATTGATGCATCTTACACACAAGAAAACTTTGAGCAGGGTGTTCCATTCGCAGGATTCGATTCAGAAATGGCCTCACAATCTATCAAACGATTAAAGGAAATTGCTTTAGATGAAAAACCAATTGTTTTCTTTGGACATGATATGGAACAAGAAAAAATTTGTAAAACATTCCCTGAGTATTTATAGTGTACTTATTTTGTAGGAATAAAAAAAATATAACTACACCTTTTTTTATATTGATTTATGGAGATATGATATCCTAATAAAATCTAAAAAAGGTGGAAGGTATGAAAAAAATCATAATGCTGTTTAGTGTAATGATATGTTTTTGGTCGTTAAGTGGGTGTGATTGCACCTATTCATATGTTGGAGAAAGTGAACATTGGAAAGGCAAGTATATAATTTCACAAGCAGATACTAGTGAATCTGGAGAAGGCGCAATTATTTACAAGGGAAAAGATAGAGAAAAAATCAATGACGTAAAATGGAGAGTTGAAGATAATAGTAGTAAACAAGAGGGAGCGGGATTTATTGATAGGGGGACGATTCAATTAAAATCGTCATGTTCAGGTTGTGCAGTGCATGATAAGAAAGAAATGTTTCTTGTCACAATTGAATGGGATGGAAAGAAAGAGAGCTTTGAAATGAGATACAAGTAGTTGGGATTGTTAGACTAAATGAAAAAAGAGTGGTTTAAAAAATGAGCCGTGGAATAAAAAACTTAGCATGGGGAATAGAAAAGAATAAAAAACGACTTACATACTAAATGATTTTAAGGTGCAAGTCGTTTTTTTATTGGATTTGTAAAAAAGAACCTTAAATTTTGGTGGATGGAAAAATTTAAGGTTCTTTTCTTAGTTAGTGAGAGTATTTGTTTTGATTTGAGAGGAAGAAGAGAAAAAGATTTCTCTCTTGCATTTATAAATAACTTGTTTTGCATTCTGTAATCATGAATTACAGAATCAATTTTATAATTTTAAATTTTGTAAGATTGTAGGTTAATGAAAATAGGTGTAGATGTAAAATAAAGTCATGCTGTTTGTAAAAAAGCTGTATGAATGGTGTTTTAAACCATACCACTAGTTAAAGAAAATACATATATGGTGGACCTTTTGAGATAGATATAATTATGTGAAAATGATAGTAAGGAGGGCGAGGAAGTGTTTAATGATTTTAAGTTTGTAGACAATCGTCCGGTTTATATCCAATTAAAGGATTATTTGAAAAAAATGATTATGAAAGGCCAACTATTGGAGCATCAGAAGCTCCCATCTACCCGAGAATTAAGTAAATTATTATCGGTTAGTAGAACGACCGTTCTCACTACTTACGCAGATTTAGAACAAGAAGGCCTAATCTATGCAATAAAGGGAAAAGGAAATTTTGTAGGGAAAGTCGATGCAACCAAATCACCATCTATCGAACTAAACTGGCAAGGAATGCTGAATGAAGTTACCTTGCAAGCGGATGAATTAGATTTAATGAAGCACGGTGTTCGTTGGGAAAAAGGTATGATTTCATTCAATAGCATTGCCCCAGATGAAAAACTTTTTGATGTCGAAAATTTTAAAAGGGCTTTTTTGACGAGGTTATCCAATGAAGGAGATATCATTTTGAACTACGGATATGCCAAAGGTTACAGACCCCTAATTCATTACCTTCTTCATTATATGGAAATGAAAGGGGTAGACATTTCCAACAAAGATATCCTCATCACGAATGGCTTCACTGAGGGTCTGGATATTTTATTGTCTTCCTTAGCTAAAAAATCCGGGCGTATTATTTGTGAAAATCCTACCCATCATACTGCATTAAAGCTTTTTCGATTACATGGATATGAAATCCACGGGATGGAGATGAAGGATGATGGTATCGATATTTGTCAAGTTGAGAAAAGTTTGTCCGAAACAGATTTTGATTTTGCATATTTAATTCCGTCTTACCATAACCCTACTGGGATTGTCACCTCTTCTGAAAAAAGGTCTAAAATTATGAAACTTTTTTCAAAATATCAAGTTCCAATTGTAGAGGATGGATTTAATGAGGAATTACGTTATTCAGGTTCACATTTGGCGCCGTTATTGACCTTTTCCGGATCCGGGAACAATGTTATCTATATTAGCAGTTTTTCAAAAGTTCTTTTTCCGGGCTTACGTGTTGGATGGATTTTAGCGGATAAGAAATTAATCCACTACTTGGAAAGTATGAAAAGGGCACGTAATATTCATACGTCCACATTGGATCAGGCAGTGCTTTATCAGTATTTACATGATGGCTATTTCGAAAAATATTTAAAAAAGGCCAAGTCAATTTATAAGAAAAAATATGAACTAGCACTTCATTCTTGTAATCAATACATTCCATTTAAAAGAATGACTGGAGATGGCGGACTCCATCTTTTTATAGAGTTAGAAGAAGGAATACATTCACGTATACTTTTGAAAAAATGTTATCAAAAGGGAGTTGTTTTTTCTCCTGGAGATGTCTTTTACACGGATGGAAGGGGAAGTAATACGTTTCGATTAGGATTCTCTCGGTTAACGGAAGAAGATATTCTCACTGGAATTAAGATAATTGGTGATACTTTAAAAAATGAAAATTAGGAGTTGGAAAAATGAGAGTTGGCGTTATTATGGGAGGAGTGTCCTCCGAAAAACAAGTGTCCCTCATGACAGGGGAAGAAATGATTGCGCATTTGGATAAGAGTAAGTACGAAATAGTGCCTATTAAACTAAATGATAAAAAAGAGCTTGTTGAAAAGGGAAGAAATCTTGATATTGCATTGTTAGCACTTCATGGAGAATATGGGGAGGACGGTACGATTCAAGGTACACTGGAAACCCTTGGCGTCCCATATACCGGAAGTGGCATGCTATCAAGCAGTATTTGTATGGATAAAAATGTATCGAAAAAAATGATTCGTTATGAGGGCATTCAAACACCAGATTGGATTCATCTTTCAAGTATGGAAGAGCTTCAGCTTGATGAAATAGATAAAATGGGGTATCCGTTAGTGGTAAAACCAAATTCAGGTGGTTCCAGTGTAGGGGTAAAGATCGTATACGATAAGGATTCTTTACTTTCCTCTCTTGAAGAGGTATTCAAATGGGATTCTGAACTAGTAATTGAAAAATATATAAAGGGCGAAGAAATTACATGTTCTATTTTGGACGGAAACCTTTTACCAATCATTTCGATTCAACATACGGCTGAATTTTTTGATTATCATGCGAAATACGATGATATCGCTACGATTGAAGAGGTTGTAGAACTTCCGGCTACAACACATGAACGTGTCGCTGAAGCTGCAATGACCTGCTATAAATCATTAAAATGTAGTGTTTATGCTAGGGTAGATATGATTATAAAAGATGGAATCCCGTATGTTATGGAAGTGAATACATTGCCGGGGATGACCCAAAATAGCTTATTGCCTAAAAGCGCCCATGCGGCGGGAATATCCTATAACAAGCTATTGGATATAATTATTGAAACTTCCTTACAGGTTAGAAGGAGCGAAGGTTTCTAATAGCGTTACAGGTTAGAAGGAGCGAAGGTTTCTAATAGCGTTAAAATGTAGTATTGAAATTTGGTTAAAAATCTTATTATTACGATAAAATAAATACCGTTTCTAGTTATTCAGTTCATTCGAGCCTATATGAATATACACAGCACATGATAGTCGTATGAGCAAAAAATATCCCGCGTTCTTCTATTATTTCACAGTTAATATAATTAAACCAGATTAGTAATGTTGCCGTAGATGTTCCAGTAGAAAAATGTTTTAGACTGAACTTCGTTAATTTAATTGGATTTCTCTGTTCGTGTTGGCTTAATTTAATAATAAAGATTTAGGCTGAGAGTAGTTTTCATTTCGTAAAAGAGTATTTATTGAAATAAAAGTAGTAGATTAGATAATAAAAAATACTCATAGATGGAGAGTGCCAATTTTGATTCAAAGAAGGTTACTTGAAATAGAGCAAATGGTAATCGGAGAAGGTTTACAGACTAAATATCATAATTATCTTATTAAAGGGGTTTCTATTAGTTCAAAAACGATAAGACCTGGAAATTTATTTATCCCAATTGTTAGGTTAAAGAATGGACATGATTATGTGGAAGAGGCTATACAGCAAGGTGCTATTGCTTCTCTTTGGGAGAAATCTCAGCCAAATCCACCTAAAGGTATTCCATTAATTTTTGTAGATGATACGTTGATAGCTTTGCAACAATTGGCACGTTCTTACAGAAATCAACTGTCTGTTCATGTAATTGGTGTTACAGGAAGTAACGGAAAGACAACAACAAAGGATTTGATTAACTCTGTACTCGGTACAACTTACAAGGTTCATAAAACAAAAGGAAATCTGAATAGCCAAATCGGTTTACCGTTAACAATCCTAGAAATTGAAGAGGATTGTGAAATCGTAGTATTAGAAATGGGGATGAGTGAACGTGGACAAATCCAACGTTTGTCAGAAATTGCTCAGCCCAATTTAGCTGTTATCACGATGATTGGACAATCGCACATACTAACATTAGGTTCAAGAGAAGCAATAGCAGATGCAAAGTTGGAAATAGTAATGAACTTAAAGGAACAAGGTCTACTTATCTACAATGGGGATGAACCACTTTTAAAAGAAAAAATTCACGCATTGCCCAACGAGAATCAAATTAAATTTATTAGAATTGGTGAATCTTCTTCAAATGACATTTATCCTGTGTCTATGAAAGAACATTCAACAGGGATTGATTTTACATTAAACGATGAAGTAACTTATTTCATACCTCTCCACGGAAAACATAATGTTTACAACGCTATTATTGCTATAAAAGTCGGTCAGCAATTCAATTTAGATCAACAAAGCATTCAACAAGGATTAAAACAAGTGGAATTAACAGAAATGCGTTTTCAAATGTTAAAAGGAAAATTAGGAACTACGGTTATTAATGACGCTTGGAATGCTAGCCCTTCTTCTGTTAAGGCAGCAATAGAAACATTTGAACAACTTGTAGGATATGAGAAGAAAATTATTGTGTTAGGCGACATGTTGGAGTTAGGTCAAGAAGAAGAAAATTATCACCGGAATATTGGTCAAATATTAAATCCTAATACAATAGATTATATTTTTACAATTGGAGAACGCGCAAAAATGATTGCACAAGAAGCAAAATTTAGATATACAAAAGGAACCGTAAAAGCATTTCTTACAAAAGAAGAAGCTATTACAGAAATTCTCTCTGTATGTAATCCGGAAGATGCAGTCTTAGTAAAAGGATCAAGAGGAATGACATTAGAAGAAGTAGTCCGAAAATTAATATGACAATTTAATCTTAATAAATTATCGCCGTTAAGGGAAGTAAGAAGAACAAGAGGTGTTCTTTTTATGAAAGCACCTCAGTAATATACAATTATTATACTTTTTTCTATAGTCTAAACTATTTTTTAAATAAAATAATAGAAGAATCGTATCAAGGTAAGCATTTGCAACTAGTATTTATGTTTACACTTTACTATGAATAAATACTAATAAATTATAATTGAAAATATATAAAACTATTGAAAGGTAGTAAACAAAAATTCTATGCTCATATATTTTTTCTAACATGTAAATCGGATGACGGTGTAGTCAATTCAGCAGTTGTACCGAATTTTTGTGTTGGAAAATGTAAAGACACTATGATTACACCTAGGAGGAATCATGCATGACTGATTGGTTTCAATTAGATAAAGAATATGTAATGTCTGCGTACCACCGCATGCCGGTTGCTATAGAAAAGGGCGAAGGCTGTAAGCTTTATGATGTGAATGGTAAAGAATATCTTGATTTATTCTCTGGTGTAGGAGTGAATATATTAGGCTACAATCATCCTAATATTATAAAAGCTACCTTTGAACAAGTTAAAAGATGCTTACATCTTCCTTTTCATTTTTTAAACCCAGTTGCTATTGAATACGCAAAAAAATTAGTCGATTATTCTTTAAAGGATGGGAAAGTTTTTTACACAAACTCTGGTGCGGAGGCTACCGAGGCAACCTTAAAACTAATCCACAAGTACAGACATATAACAAATCAAAAACGTGATGGAGTGATTGTACTCAAAGAAAGTTTTCATGGACGTACATTAGGTGCTCTTCACTTTACAAGACAAGAAAGTGTGTATCAGAATTTCCCTCGTATGTCTATTCCTGTATATGAAGTGGAACGAGAGAATTTAGAGGAACTTGAAAGAACTATACTCAAAGAAAATCCGATTGCTATTATGGTAGAGCCAGTATTAGGAAGTGGTGGGATATACCCTTTGTCGGGTAGATATTTAAAAGGTGTTGAAGAGCTTTGTAGACAGTATAATATGTTATTTATTGTTGACGAGGTGCAAAGTGGTATAGGGAGAACTGGAAAATTGTTCGCTTATCAACATTTTGATATTACACCTGATATTATTCAATTTGGTAAAGGAGCGGGAGGCAGTACACCCTTAGGAGGAATAATAGTAGGTTCCCGACTTTATGATATATTCTCACCAGGTGATCATGGAACAACATTCGCACATTCACCAATCGGTACGGCTTTAGGTTTAGCTGTATTAAAAACATTAATTGATGATGGTTTAATGCAAAAGTCTTATGAAATGTCCTTATATTTAAATGAAAAACTTCAAAAAATTCAGGAGGAAAACCCTTCTTTTATTAGAGAAGTACGTCATTGTGGGATGATGTTTGGAATTAGTATTCATGATACGAATAAAAACGTACAAAAACTACAGTTGGAATTACTGAATAAGGGTATGCTTGTGGACGTTACAAATGGCAATACGATTCGTTTACTACCCCCTTATATTATTACAAAAGCAGAAATCGATGAATTCATTAATCAGTTTCTTTCTTGTATCCCCAAATCAGTCGCCTTGACAAGCGTGTTGTAATATATGTTTATTCTTTTTGCTATTTACTATTGTGGCGTTAACATAAAGTCGTACTGTTATACCCTTTAGCTATTATTATAGTTAAAGGGTATTTATAATTTTTATGAAAGAGGATTCAAAAGTACCTGTAAGCCGTACTTATGCAAAAGAATTAAAGAAGCTGCTTCGTATTTAACGAGCAGCTTTTTGCATTTCATCCTTCTTTTTCTGTAACTGATTCCATATATTTGACGCTCTGTGTTGTAAGTGCTTACGGAATCGGTTACATCCTATACAATGAAGCTATCAAATCGAAAGAGGTGGATGGTATGAAAAAATCATCTATTAATCCGTGGCTTGTTGTCCTTGGTACAGTCATTGTACAAATGGGACTTGGAACGATATATACATGGAGCTTATTCAATCAGCCTTTAGTGAGCAAATACGGCTGGGGTCTTAACGCTGTTGCTATAACCTTCTCAATTACTAGCTTTTCTTTAGCATTTTCAACTTTGTTTGCAGGTAAATTACAAGAGAAATTGGGACTTCGTAAACTCATTATGGTATCCGGATTAGCCTTAGGAATTGGCTTGATGCTTAGTTCGCAAGTTTCTTCATTATTAATGCTTTATGTATTAGCAGGAGTTGTTGTAGGTTACGCAGATGGTACAGCCTATATTACTTCACTATCCAATTTACTAAAGTGGTTTCCAGAGCGTAAAGGTTTAATTGCTGGTATATCTGTCTCCGCATATGGTACGGGTAGCCTAATTTTTAAATACATTAATGCAAAGTTCATTGATTCAGTTGGTGTATCACAAGCGTTTTTATATTGGGGCTTAATTGTTACAGTTATGATAGTGATAGGCGCTTGTCTTATCCATCAAGCCGCTGAACAAGATACAGTTCATGAAACAAAAAGTCGTGATTATACAACAAGAGAAATGCTAGGTACAAAACAAGTTTATCTGTTATTTATCATGCTATTTACATCATGTATGAGTGGCTTATACTTAATTGGTATGGTAAAGGATATTGGTGTTCAACTCGTAGGGCTTAGCGCAGCAACAGCAGCTAATGCTGTCGCTATAGTTGCAATCTTTAATACGATTGGCCGAATCATTTTGGGGCCGTTGTCAGATAAAATCGGCCGTTTAAAAATTGTTACTGCAACGTTTGTCGTTATAGCTACGTCTGTCTTTGTTCTTAGTTTTGTGGATTTAAATTATGGCATTTATTTAGCCTGTGTAGCAAGTGTTGCTTTTTGTTTTGGTGGAAATATCACTATTTTCCCAGCCATTGTTGGTGATTTCTTCGGTCTAAAAAATCATAGTAAAAACTACGGGGTCGTGTATCAAGGCTTTGGTTTTGGAGCACTCGCAGGTTCCTTTATCGGTGTAATTCTAGGTGGATTTAAACCAACTTTTATGGTGATTGGCGTATTGTGTGTCGTGTCATTTATTATCGCTATTTTCATTCAATCACCTAATCAGCAAAAAGAAAAACAAGAAAATTATCGCAGCGTAGCGTGATTTAAATTTTTATTACATTCTAAAAGTAAACGTAAAGTAACTCCAAAATATAAAAGTTGATTTTGGAGTTACTTTTTTGTTTACTTCACTTTTTTCCCCTTCTGTGAATCAGGTAAAGACTTTAAGGCTTCATTAAACTTCCGTCTGGCATGTGCCCAACATCCCACAAGGGTAACATCTGGTACTTGATGATAACCACTATATCCATCTACTTGTAAATACCCTTGAAAACTAGCTAAAAAACGTTTCGGATGTTTCCCTGCTCTTGTAGGTTGATAGTCATAGAGAACGATAGGGATGTCCTCTCGTCCTGTACGGTATAACCACAGATAGGACTTGGTTGTTGCTGCCCAGGTTCGCGTAAGATTTGGAAGGTTGTTTCGTCTGCATGAAGGATGGTTCGAGTAAGTAGATGCTCATGCATCCTTTCATACAAAGCCACTAACCGACAATCGGCCCCATATAATAACCAATTTCCTATCGTTTGTCGTGATAAGAAGATTCCCATTCTTTCTTTAATAGGTGTCTTTTCATAAAAAAATCTTCACATGTAGTATGTAAGGAGATTATCTCATGAGTTATTTACAAATAGTAGGTGGGGAATTTTACAATAAAGTCGTTTGAAAAATAATAAAGTTGTTAAAAAAATGCGGGTCATTCTATTCAACAATCGGACCAGATTAGTGAATATTAACTTGAAGATGATGAAAATATTTTGTTTGAATGTGAAGTATAACACATAAACGAATGGTGCAGGTTAATTGAAGAAGAATGGATTCTAGGAGATCGCCATTAGAGTCGATCTTTTTTCTTTGTCACTGTTTCAGATAAAAGAGTTACTATTTGAAGCACGTTGGAACTCTATTTATAGTGATACTATTTTATGAATTGGAAAACAATAGTGCTTAGGAAAGGAAGGATTGCGAATGTCTGTGAAAAAGTGGTTAACTGGATTTGTCGTTTTGCTTGTGATGATTGTGGTTGTGACAACTCCAGGCTCACTCAGTGTATTTGCCGAATCCGGCGTCGTAACACAGCCCATTGAGTCAGTGAAAATGATTGAGGTCGAGTTGAACGATGATTACTTTAATCCGAATGTCATCACTATTCCGATTGGAAGAACGACAAAGTTGATATTGAAAAACCAAGGTAAGAAAGAGCACACCTTCACAGTGAAAAAGCTCGGAATTGACGCCGAAGTCCAGCCGGGAAAAGAAAAAACCATTACCGTGAAACCTAATGAGCCCGGTACATATGAACTGATATGTCGGTACCATTTCCAGAAAGGGATGGATGGAAAAGTAATAGTCAAATAACAAGCAGGGCCAATCGGGCGCTATTGTTGAATAAAACTTAGATTTTTAAACGACTTTATTGTTATATTTTTTGTGTAGTGAAGTATCCTACATCAGGATTAAACAAGCAAATGAGTTTTGATTAAACTTTTTATAAAAACTAACTTCATAACAAAGTTTAACCCTCGTATTTTGATCAACCTTTTTTCAAAATGCGAGGGTTTCTTTTATTATAAAATCAACGTTTGCAGCACCATTTTAATCAAACTTTGTTCCAAACCAACGACACTGCTGTTGCAGTGTCATTTTGTACTTTTATGAGATTTTAATCAAACTTTGTTCCAAACCAACACCTCTCTTTTACCATTAAATATGAGATTGTCGAACGTTTTTGATTAACGTCTTATATGATTTAAAAAAGTAATTGTTTTTTCAACCGTAATTTTATTAATAGAATAATACTTCGTTTTACCTTCTTTTCTCACATGAATAAGATCACCACCTTCTAACACGGCTAAGTGTCGAGATACAGTGCTTTGGTGTAATTCAGTCTCATTGATAATTTCTTGAGCGAATAATTCTTGTTTATTAGCAAGTGTCATTAATATCGTTAAACGTACTTGATCACCTAAAGCTGTAACAGCAGGGATGATTTCATCAATATTCAAGAGAGTATTGGTTTCTTCATTTTGTAGTTTAGTTGTTAATTTTGGTTCAAACAAAATATATAGTATCTCATCTATTTTAAAAATAGATAAAAAGTTTCCCATATGTAATGTTGGAATAAAAGTAATGTTTTTAGAAGAACGAATTGTTTCAACCCATGTATTGTTAGGATATAGTCCAGTTATCAAAAAAACAATTTCATCATTTGTTTTACATGTATGGGTAGAAATAGATTGTAATTTCGTAATTTCCTGGTACAAAGTATTCGAATAATTGAGCCATACAGGTTTAAATGCAGCTTTCCAAAAGTCTTTTAATAGGATAATGATTTTTATTTTCACTTCATTTGAATCTAGAAAAAAAGATATTTTTTCTTCAGTAGGTGTAATGCCCCAACTTTCTAAAACCGCAGCTAAAGCAATTCTTCTTGTAGGTGTATTAGATAAACTTTCTTCATCAAATTGAATACGATTTAATAGTTGATCTATTTTCTTGTCATTAGGTAAGTTAGCATAGTAATAATTTATATTTTCAATAATTGCATATGTAATTAACTCTTCGATTTCTTCGTTAGACAGGCTTTCCCACCAAGAAATGAAAGGTTCCCATTCTAAGTGTGTAGAATCCGTTAAATCTAATTTTTTTAAAATAAATTCCCTGAGTATTGCACCATGAGCGAGCACGGAGCGTAAAGAGAGTAAAATCTCATGGAATGCTTGTGATAGCTTGGGTACAGTTTCTGTGATCCAGGGAGAAGCCATGGTATTATTGCTTTTTTGGTAATCAACTAACAATATATTTGTAGCAATATTTACTCCGATAGATTGTATAATGTCAATATTTGCTTTTGGGTACGTTGTTGTAAGAAATTCTTTTTTCATAGAAACCTCCTAAAAATAAATATTTCATATTTACATATTCGATATTTGAATGTTAATATAATTTTATGACAATTCAGAATTATTATCAATTAAAAATGTTATTTATAAATTTAGGGAGATGAAAAAATGATTCGAATTCAAAAAGCTTTGGTTTGTCATGTGGAAGGGATTTCTAAAGTGTGCTCAGATGGTTGGCGTGATACATATGTTGATTTAAGAGAAAAAGAGTATATAAATGCGGTTATTGAGGAGTTCTATCAATTTGAACGAATTTATAATGAAGTTACCCTGTCAATTAAAGGGTGGGATGGCTGGTATGTTGCTTTAGAGAATGGGGAAGTAGTTGGTGCTGGCGGAGGTGGTATGACAAGTGAAGAAGTAGGAGAGCTTTTTGTGCTGTATTTAAATCCTAGTAGAAGAGGAGAAGGTATTGGAACAATGCTTTTAAATGCAATTACAGAAAGACAAATTGAACAAGGTGCAACAGAACAGTGGGTTTCTGTAATGCAAGGGAATCAAAAAGGAATTCCTTTTTACGAAGCAAGAGGTTTTGTACAACAAAGTAAAGCAACAGCGTTTGAAAATGAAAAAGATTTGAAAATTCGCTATCGCAGAGATCTTTCATAAATTTATTCCGAAATAAAATATGAAAGAGGAGAGCATATTGTATAAAGCCATCTTGAAAAATAAAAATGTAATGTATTACTTACTGGGAGGAGGGGTTTCTAGCTTAGGCGATATATTAACTGGATTAGCTTTTGTTTTTCTTGCTTATGATTTAACTGGATCAGAATTATATACAACAGGAATGGTAATTGCGACAACGATTCCTTATCTTTTGCTTGGACTAGTGGGCGGTGTTATAGCCGATTGGGTGCAGAAAAAGAAATTGCTAATTATGATTGATATAATTCGTATTCCGCTCATTCTTTCTCTTGTTTTCAGCTATTACTTCGATGTTTTAACCTACACGTATATGATCATCATAAGCTTTTTTATTCAATGTTGCGGTTGTTTTTTTAATCCGGCATACCGAGCGCTGTTACCAATTATAACTCCTACAGAACAACGAAATATGACGAATAGTTTATATGATTCAGTAACGAGGGGGATTACTGTACTTAGCCCATTTCTCTCCATATTATTAATGAAGACAGTCGGTGTTATTCACTTTTTTACTATTGATGCGATTACATATTTCATAAGTGCTCTTTTTCTTATCCAAATGAATGTAACAGAAGACGTGATGGCTACAAAAAGAAAACATGTAAAGGAAGTATTTCTCTCATTACGTGAATTTTGGCTTTGGATGAAATCTAATAGACAAATTACATTTTTATTTCTTCTTACATTTACAATGGTCTTTATGAATACATGGATTTGGAAAGTCGGATTATTATTATCTTTGGAGGAGTTCACAAAAGAGAGTAAAGAGATTTATAGCGTCATTCAAGGGTTCTTTGGATACGTAGTAATCGTTACAAATATGATTATCCCTTTCATATGGAAAAACTTGAATTTAACTATTTATACAATCGCGTCTATCATTTGGGGTATTGGAATATTTATACTTGGATTTACATTTAACATTCCATTTTACTTTGTTGGAGTATTTATAGTCGGAATTGGCCTACCGTTAGCAGGGCTAACAAGAGTATACATATTACAAAAACTCGTTCCAAAAGATATGTTAGGGCGAGGGTTCAGTTTTAATGCGGTTTTGCTTTATTTAGCGGATACAATATCTCTTTTTGTATTTGGAATTCTGTCTATATTTATTTCTATAAATTTTATCTTTATCATTTGTGGAATCGGAATGATTATTATGTCTATTGTATTGAAATTCCTTGTCTTTAGAAGGAAATCTATTAAAGAAGAGATAAACTTGATGTGTTGAACCTGAAGGTATTCCTTTTATATTTTTGGGCATGCTGTTAGAGTTGTACCTTACTATTTTTTATGGGCTCATATGTTTTATCGACCAATAAATTATAAGTGAGTCCAAGTAATACTAAAAACCCACCGATTATTTTACCGATAGATACATCGTTTGATGTAAAGAAATCAATTACTACTCCCATAAATAATTGCCCTACAAAAATCAACAATGTTAAATAGAAAGAAGATATTTTAGGAGTAATATAGTTTGATAATACAATTACAATAACACCGACTAAACCGCCTAAATAGGCTGCGAACGGTATAGATTGTAATGTAGTACTGGATACATGAAGAGATTCGCTACTAAAAAGTAAAAATATAAAAGAAAAAAATAGTCCCGTAATATAGTTGAAAAACGTTCCTTGGAAAATTCCAATCTTTGCTGCTAAGTTAGCATTAATAATTCTTGCAATTACAATAGAAACCCCAGCTAAAATAGCGATACAAATATATAGCATCATTTCACCCTCCATTAAAAAATAGTCATTACAACGATTCCAGAAGAAATCAGAAGTAATCCAATCATTTTTTTCTTTTCAAATTTTACAACCTTCATCCCTAATAGACCGAAATGATCGATAATAATAGATGATACAGATTGCCCAAGTAAACTTAAAGCGATTGTGATAGAGACGCCAAGTGCTGAGAAGCTTATATTACTAAACAGTACGGTAAACACTCCGATAGCTCCTGCGCTATAAAGGTAAAGAGGTATTCCTTGCTGCATACGAAGTTTGGATTTGCTAACAAGTAATACAATAACAATGGCAAATAATCCAACGAGATGAATCATTACACTAGACATATAATTCCCTGTAATTTCAGATAAGATGCCATTTAAAGGAATCATAATGGCGATGAAAGCACCTATAATAATTGAGAGTAAATTATACAATTCCGTTTCCCCCTTACAAATTTACATGTAATGTATCATGATTAAATCGTGAGTTACTATGACATATGTCATAGTGAAAAGAAGAAATTTTCTTTATAATGAAAAAGAGTTACAGAGGTGGGGGATCTATGAAGAAAATAAGCAATTCTCATAAGTTAGATGATTATGTAAGACAGAATCATATTGAATCATTTTTTAGTAATGACATGAAATCCTATATGGAACTATTACTCTTTAAAAAGAATGAACATATTTGTAAGGAGAATGAAGATATTCACTATTTATATTTCTTTGTTGAAGGTAAAGCAAAGGCATATAGCACATTAAGTAACGGGAAATCCGTATTATTATGTTTTTATGATGGATTGCAAATATTAGGAGATGTAGAGTTAATTCACTCTCAAAAAACAACATCAAACGTACAAGTGATGGCAGATTCTTATTGTATTGGTCTACCTTTAGAAAAGGTGAGAGAGCAATTGATTCGTGATGCAACCTTTTTAAGATGTATTTGTAGTTCTTTGGCTCAGAAATTAAATAGACTTTCCAAAAATAGCACAATTAATTTACTGTATCCTCTTGAGAATAGACTAGCAAGTTACATTCTTGCGACCGGGGAAAGGGTTACTCATTATGAACAAAGGATTATATTTAATGGAAATTTAACTGAGACATCGGAATTATTAGGAACAAGCTATAGGCACTTACTGCGAACATTAAATACGCTTTGTGACAAAAGTGTAATAAAAAAGAATAATGGGTGTTTTGAAGTGACGAATATGGGATTATTAAAGGAATTTGCAGCGGATATTTATAAGGTAAATTTTTAGTGGATAGAGCTTCCTGCATACAAAGATGAATTGCCTGTTTTGCATGAAATGGAATCATAATTACTGCATGTAAATTATGTGGTAAATTTAAACGCACTTCCAATTATTTATATATAGGGGTCACCATACATGCCCATCAACTTAAGAATATCAACTACCCCCAAGTGTAAAAAAACGTTATTGGATGTTTTTTTCACTCCTCCGAAAAGGGGGAGTACCTGCTCCCCTGTCACCAACCCTATTTATCAGTTCAATAGGTTGTATCTGGAAATAAAAGTAAGACTATGACCTATTTTTACACGTTATCTTAACTCGAAAATAGAAAACCTTTGTCTATCAATGGTTTATTCATTGTAGCCATATAAACAACGTATTCGTCTTGACAATGAGCCTCGCAGCATCAGATTCTAACCTCTTTGCCCGACACCTGAAAAATGATCGATTTACCTAACAATGTTATCTGATGCCTTCTCATTGTAAAGACATCGTTACGCTGAATACGTTGTTTACAGAGTTAAGATATCATGTCTACAGTGTAACATTTAGGAAGGTTTTCTTTACTTTGTATACCATGAATAGCATGTTTGTAACTAGTTAAGATAATACACGTATCTCGGCCATACCCCTAATTGATTTCTCTAGTAGATTCTGACTTGTGAAATGTGATCGTGATGATTTTTTTAGTTTATTTTCTTATTACAATTAATTACATTCTCAATTAAACCTTTACCAGGAAAATCAGCAGCAATAATTCCTGTATATGCTGGTTTGTTATTCGCTATATAATCAGTTGTTAAAACGTTTGTTCCTTCAAACGAAATGGTACAAATTCCTAAAAAACAACCTGTTCTAGGAAAGTCTGGATATGAACTATTCCAACCAGGAGTAGTAAGGCCGGTAGCAAGGCGAGGTGCAGATGTTCCAGGGCTGCTATGTCCACTTGCTACAAAGTATGGGAATGAACCACCGCTACCGCTTAAATAATTTATAGATTTATATTCATCCCTCCATTGATAATGCTGACTTGCATCTTTCAAGTGTTCTTTTACAGATTCCCATTTCGCATATAGATCCCAGTTTGTAGACAGAGAATATTTATCTTGTTTATAAAATTCGTAAGCATAACTAATACCAATATTCGATCCACCAACATCGCGAAGAATAACAATTTTACCTCTCATTTCTTTGAGTTTTGGATTAGTTATTGTGCCGTCTTGACTATCCCAAAAGAATCCAGGGTATTGATCCATATATCTGCGAAGTGTGTTATTAAATACATCATTCGATTCGGAACTATATTCTTGTTTCACTCGCATTAAAATCGTTTCACTTGGGTTTTCTTTTAAGAATGTAGTAACCTCGTTTAGTACGTCATCAAACATTGCATTCAAATAATAAGGACCATGATGAATTGCAAAAGCTCCATCTGTATATTTACAACGAATGTCTAAAAAACGGATTCCAGAATTTAATTGCGCTTTTAATGACATAGATTGTGTATGGACGATATCGGCTGGAGCGCTCCATGAAGTACTATAAGCCATGGAATCGTGTGTACCTGGAATTGATAATTGACTTAATTTCGTATTACCGTTAATGCTTTTCATCCAATTTGGGTTTTCATATCCTATTGTAGAATCATGAGAATAACCAGGGTGTTCATGAGCAAATGCTGACGAAGAAAAAGTGAACATAAACAGTAAAACAATCATGCAACTAAAGATTTTTTTCAAGTTACTTTCCTCCTTGTGTAGTAGTAAAAGTTTTGTGATAGAATGTCTAGTTGATCCAGAGCGCTGGAGAAGCATAGAAATATCGTTCAATTTTATTTCTCTGTTTATTTAGGATACATAAAGACTTGTGGAATTGATTTCTGGAAATAAACGATTTCTAATTCTCTACCGGATCTGCTGCTGCTAAATTTTGTTACATTTTTCACAATCTTAATTGTATAGTGGAAAAGTATTAATTGCAATATATAAATAAAATGATAAAATATGCAATTATGTATATTGAAGAAAAGTCATGTGGGGGTCACCTTACATGCCCATAAACTTAAGGGCATTAACTATCCCAAGTTGTAAAAAAACGTTATTCTTTTTGTATATTTCTACAAAAAGAATAACGTTTTTTTCGTTTTATGGATACATTTTTTTAGCTTGATAGCAATGGGGCGGTACCCCTTATTGAGTTTTAAAAAAGGGCGCTCTATTGAGGGAGTGCCCTTTTCGTAATTCATGATATAGAATCTCTTTATATTACCAGGAGTCACCGTGACTGGATTGCATGTACATGATTGTACTAGATTTAGTCGAATCAATATGTTCTTTGGATTCTGATTGTGAAGGGAATGCTAATCCTATAGATAAAGCAGCTGAAAGTGATAAACCTAAAATTGTTCCAAATAGTTTTTTCATTATTTTAACGCTCCCTTTTCGAAAGTTTTTTCTTTAGCTTGAAGGCTCATATAAAAGTATTTACTAGCTTTTACAGTGTCGTTTTCTTCGTAAAACTTGATTGCTAATTTTTCAGCGTATTCTTGGGTGTAATTATATAGTTGTTGCCTATCGAAAAATGAGATAGCTTCCAAAGATAATTCTTCGAGAATAGCAGCTGGAACACCTTTGTTCATATAATCTAAAAGCTTGAAGTGATATAGGTATTCTTTGTTATCTAATTGCTCACAAATCGCTAATCCTCGTTCTATTAACTCGTCCGAATGCTTAACTTCGTCGAGTTTGAAACGTTCTCTAGCTTCAAGGAAAAGGGCTTTGAAATGACCAGGAATATTAGTTGTTACTTCGGTTAAGTGCCGAATCGCTGAAGCGGATAAGTTTTGGCTGCTATATAAAAAACCTAAATTATTTCGGACTCTTAATATTAGGGAATCCTCATTGTTTTTACGTAAAATATCTATTGCAGAATTGAATTTTTCTTCAGCTACAGGGAATTGTCTTATGTCTATACATGCTAAACCGTATAAGTTCTCGCAAGCGGCTACATTATTTTCATAACCATTATGTTTGGAGAAAATTTATTTAGCTTTCGTCACGTGCTGAATCGCTAATAGGGGTTGGTAGGTATGAAGATAAAAGTTAGCGAAACGATAGTTAAACTCGGCTATTTCAAGATCATCATGAACATGCTGTAATAGTGCATCGGCTTTTTCGTAGTGTTCCCAGGCTTCATTGTTATTTGAAATGAGTGCTGTGTGAATCCCTTTGAAAAAGTGGTAATAATAAGATAAGAGTTCATTTTTTGGTATGTCCAGTTCATCGATTGCTTGGAAACTGGTTGGTGTGATGCTTAAATGATCAATCAAAACATTAAAGCGGAAAGTAAGAAGTGAGTAATGGAATAGTAAGTTTGGATCTTCATTAATGCTTTTACTGTACTTATCGATCTCGTTTTTTAAGTTTTTTGCTTCCTTAGTGTGCTGGGCGCGAATTTCTTGATACCAGTTATTTAAAAGATGTGTAATCTTATCGCTTGTTTTCAGTTGATTTACCATAATTCTCCCCGCTTTCTGGTATATTTTATTTGGATATGGTTATGTATATATTAGCAAGAAATGAAGTGCGGTAAAGTATTTGGCGGAAATAAAAAATGTTTTTCAACAATTTTCTGATAATTATAAAGAGAGATATAAAAAAGGAATCCAATTGGATTCCTTGTATAAATAATTTGTTCGGTTTCATTTAAATAAAATTTTTAGTGCATTTAGCAATGTCAGTAGAATATAAAGTCATAATTACAACGACTATATACATGGCTAATAGAGATTTGGTGTTTTTTTGTTCTTTTACTTGATCCTTGTTCAGAGACATTAAGTTTTGAATATCTTAATTCCATTATCATTACTGCAGTAATGATAAAATCTATAGCAGATAACTTTATTATGTATACTCAAGATGCAAAAGAACACTTAAAATTTGTGCAATTTCCCCCTTAAAGAGACAAACTAAAAAATTTAATTCATGATTAAACAAACGAAATGAATATTACAGAATGATTACATAAAATTGATTCGAAATAGAAAAACAAAAACTAGTAACCATCTGAAATTCAGTATTCTTAGTTACTATTACAGAAATCATAAAAAAATAGTTCTCATTTTCATTACAACAATATAAATACTTCCTCCTTGATGTTAAAATTACTTTATATCAACTTTGAAATACAGGGGGCTACATTATGAGTATTGGTTCAACTCACAATCACGTTACTAGTAAAGAAATAATGGCCATTAACGCATATGTTACAGGAAAGATTATTTCACAATCAAAAGCATCGAATATTTTAAAACGTTTTGATCCCGAAGAGAAACCAGGAAATAACCATAGCGGTATATACTTTATATCCGATCAAGGAGAAAGAGTATTCGAATATTACAAAGGGTTAAATCCTAATTTATTTAATAAACAACGACTAGAGAACTACGAAGAATTAAAACATCGCGCTATAGATTATTGCGCTGAAAATACTAATCTAGTGCTATAACAAAAGAGCGTTCCTAATAGAACGCTCTTTTCTTTTTCATTTTAACTACTCAAATAACAATCAACAATTTCACCGATGACAAATACACTTCGATTTTGGAACGCATTTGTTGCGATCAGTTATCCTTTGTATAACTCAACCTTCATCTACACAACCAAACTTCCATAATAGGGGTCACCATACATGCCCATCTATCAATAATAGACTTGTCCACCATTTAGAAAAATGGTATATCCATTCGGATCTAAATTCTGAAATTGAATTTTATATTGTCCTCCTCTGGATGTAAACTTACTTATTGGAACATTTATTCCTCCTAAGAAACCACCAACTTTTATACTTCCTACTTCTGAACCATCTTGTATTACTCGAACAGCCATTGATGAGAATTTTTTCTTGGCATCAATTACTACACTCTGAGGTTTAGAAAAAAGTTTTCCACTTCCGCCACCAATATATATACTACTGCCAAATTGTGTTGGTTCATAATTATAGACTGTCAAACCAGCCGCTTTTACTTTTTCTAAAGCAGATTTATGAGCGTTAAGAAGATTAGTATCTGATGAACTAATCATGTTACGGTTTTCATCATAAGTAGCAGTAAAAGGTTCCCCATTAGTTTCAGGTTGTTTATAAATATCAGGAGCTAATATTTCTTGCTGAAGCTGTTCAATTTCTTCTTCAGAATAGGATTTAATTAGATTTCCTTTTTTATCATAAGCTTCTATAAACGGCTTCATATTATTAAGCTTTTCTTGGTATTCTTTATCGTAAATTACTTCTTCTGTAGGCTTTGATGTTGTAGTAGGTTGCGTTTCAGCAAATACGGGACTACCTGTTGTAGGGATTAAAATTGATGTAGATAATGCAAATAAAGCGACTTTGGATAAATACCTTTTTTTCATAAAACCACCCTCCATTGTTTATAATTTTTAATATGATAATAGAGATACATATATTAGTTATGTAATAAGCTAATCCAGTATCTCCTATAATTAGAATACAACATACATTGTTTTTTTTAAAAACATAACTTAACAGAATATTCTACATTTTATAATATCAGGTAATTATCTTGATTTGGGTCACCGTATAAAGGGGTCCAGTCAACCAAATGACATAAAACCCACGTTAAGCAAAATCGGACAAATAAAATGATAGTTTTTACAAGTTGGGGTCCCGCCAACCAAATGACATAAAACCCACGCTAATACATTTTTTGGAAAACGAAAAGCCGATTTTCCCACGTTAAGGAATTTCGGCTTTGGTATTTTACTTCCGGAGTGGTCTTAATGATTCTAAAGTAGTTGATTGTTTGAATTTAAATTTATACTCCCCAAGGAAGTTAATATGTTCCCATCCTAGCGGTGAAATGTGATGTAACAATTCTTCTTGCATGAAACCCTTCTTTTTCTTATATTCTATCGCCTTGGTTAAATATACCGTATTCCATATACTGATGGCATTAATAATATTTAATGAACTTGCCCTTTGGAGCTGATCCTGTAGCGCACGTTCACGTAGCTCTCCACGCTTACTAAAAAAAAATAGATCTGGCCAGAGAATTCATAGCTTCACCTTTATTTAATCCTCGATGAATTTTCCGTCTTAATGTTTCACTTGAGATGTAGTCTAAGATGAAAATTGTTTTTTCAATTCTTCCCATTTCGCGAAGTGCTGTAGCCAAACTGTTTTGTCGAGCGTAAGAATGTAATTTGAACCATAAGTTTGCCGAAACGGCAAGGTTATGGTTCTTTTTATTTGCGGCAAAGTTATCGTTCCTAATTTTACAAGGAAGAATTGTGAGGTATGTTATATTTTTTAGGTATTTTTTTGTTAATTGTATAGGGGGATAAAGTTGTTCAATTCAAAGAGTTCTCACCGATTTAATGGTCATCGTATCATGGATGAAACTTTTATATCTATTAGTTCTTCAGATTATAAACTTTTCCCTATTTCATCATATCTACACAATCATTCATCCACCCAGCCTTGTTGAGAAGTGAGTTTCGCAATTTCAATTAAGCCTTTTGATCTTTAGTGATATTCTTGAAAGAATTTTGTTATATTTTTGCAAGAATGTTGAAAGGTATTTAAGCTAAGATGTGTTTACTGATATTAGTTTCATTTTACAACAAAGGATATTTAAGGTGCCTTGTATTACAAAAAACATTTAAAATATGTATTTTTACGTTCTCAAATTCTTCAACAAATTTGGGAGCTTGGATACGAGGAGAGGAAGACAGTAGCTGTGTTAATGAATCATCTATATGAAGAGTTAGAGAAGCACAGATTATTGGTTTAAGACAACTGGGGGGAATACAATATGAAATTACGAAATCAATTGTTATTGATGAATCTATTAAGCACCGGCATTATGCTGATTGCTATCTGGTATAGCGAAATGAAAATGTTACTTAGGCCGGAACAAACACAGTTATTTATAGGAATTGTAACCGTAGCAATGGCGTTTTCAACGATAATTTACTGGTTATTAACACGTTCTATTACGGAATCTATTCAAAATTTAATTGCATTAACAAAACAATTTAGCGATAGACAATTTGGAGCGATGTATAGAATTGGACGAGGACCACAAGAGTTTAAAGAATTAGCGGCAGCTTTTCAACAAATGGCTAAAAAATTAAAAGAAGGGTTTACGAAGTTAGAAGAAGGAGAAAAAGCACGTACAGAGCTCATTGCGAATATTTCACATGACTTACGAACACCTATGGCTAGCATACAATTGATGATTGAAGCATTACAAGATGATGTGATTGCAAATCCCGAAATGAAAACGTAGTACTTAACGACAATCCATAAAGAAATACAACGATTAAGTGGATTAATTAATGATTTATTTGATCTTTCTAAGTTAGAACTTGGACAAGAAGATTTTTATCCAAGTTTCACACATATGGATCGTATTCTATTAGAAGTACTAGATTCACATTCTATTTTATTAGAAGAAAAACAGATCCATTTGCAATTACAAGTTTCTGATACATTGCCTAAGCTCTGGATTATGCCTTGTAAGATAGCACGGGTTATCAGTAATTTGTTACATAATGCAATTCGATATTCTCCAGTGTCTGGAACGATTGAGTTAATTGTAGAGGAAAATAAGCAGAAGCATCACGTTCAATTCATTGTACGTGATGAAGGAGAAGGCATTGCTTATAGTGATCAATTGCGCATATTTGAACGCTTTTTTAGAACAGATCCATCAAGAACCTCACAATCTGGGGGATCTGGACTTGGATTAGCCATTGCACAATCATTAATTGAAATGCACAAAGGCGAAATTG
The DNA here is from genome assembly GCF_002551815.1 of Bacillus sp. AFS098217. GTDB lineage: Bacteria > Bacillota > Bacilli > Bacillales > Bacillaceae_G > Bacillus_A. The sequence continues at coordinate 15,732 of NZ_NVPR01000020.1, read as the reverse complement.
GTGTACGAGATCGTTCAGACGCTAAACAGGGGAGTGAATTTTGGTTTACTCTTCCCGTTACATCAGCAAAGAAATAAGATGATTGCAAGACTTTTGTAACATTTATGAAAGGGAAATGAAAGATATTTAAAATACAATGAACTTCCCGGCACCTATTTTAGATAAGTCGGTAGTAAAAGGTATAAGCAAAGAGTGAAGAACAACATGATGTGAAAAGACAAAAAGAAGTTACGGCGATTTCTCGGTGCTTATTCTTTTACAGTATTACGTTTAAGTAATGTAATCTAAACTTTACTAAGGAAGGAAAACAAAAATGAAAAAAACATTTAAAACAAGTGTTTTTTTTATAGAAATAAGGAGATTCTTTAAGATTAATTACAGTAAAAATGCCTAACATATTAGTCATATCTAACATGTTGAATTCCTTTACGAGGGCATGCTACATGTCGGTCAACTTAGGAGTTGAAACAAACAGAGCTTTCGTCCATTCGAGATACGTTTAAAAATGGGCTATCTTACAAAACTGTCATGTTTATGTAAGATTATTAGATGGTTCATTTACTGTTTCGATATGATAATAGGGGCATATAAAGTAATAACAATTACCTAAAATTTAGTTCCAGATAATATATAGGAGGATTCATGTATGGAAAGCTTATGGATGTTTAAAAATAAAGTAGGCAAAAATAATAATAAATTTATAGATAAAATACCTAATTGGATATATTTTCTGTTGTGCGGTGTTGGTATAATGGTTCTCTTTTATGGAACGCAAGCAACAGTGAGCATTTTGCTCCAACCTATTCAAAATCTAATTCCAGAAACTAGTTCTGCATATCGTTTTGTAGGGGTCATGCGTACTTTTATTGGAATATGGCTACTGTTGTTAGTGTATGTTTACATATTTAAGAATCCGATTTCGAGTATAGGATTTACAAGAGATCGGTCATATAGAGTTATGGCAAATATATTTAGTGGTGTAGCAATTGGTCTATTTATCAATTTTGTAGGTATTTATATTTACGCTCTTATGTTTAATGTTCAAATTGGATTTACAGAGCAAATCTCTAATTTTAATGTTTATCCATATGTTTTATTATGTTTTGTTACTTACCTTATTCAAGGTGGCGCAGAGGAGCTTGTTTTTAGAGGTTTTTTAACGAAATGGCTCGTGAAAAAATACAATCTTTTATTTGTCTTTCTTTTCACTTCTATTCTATTTTCTCTTATGCATTCCTTAGGTGGATTTAAACCAATATTTTTGACGTATGCTCTTTGTTTGGGATTTTTATTATTCTTAGTTGCTGTTGATAGTAATTCTATATATAAAAGCATGGTAGTTCATGGAGTTTATAACGCGTCCGAGACGCTGTTTAAATTTAACGATGATAGTATGGGGAAAGAGCATTTATTCTATGCAAATGCTAACATGGAGGCTTATCAGGATAAGGCCTATCTTATCATCTCAGCAATAGCACTTGTTTTCTGTGTATATTATTTGATAAAACTGCATAAAAAGAATCCAAAATGGTATTTCATGAGAAATGTTGATATAAGTAACTAGAATCTATTTTTAAAGTTAAAACTACATTTCTATTCTCTTATATTAGGGTACAGCCAACGTACTAACATAAAACCCACGCTAAGGAAAAGAAAGCTTGATATAATAGAATTTCTTGCGCAACAAAAAGGATTATGATTAATAATGTGACAAATTATTTTTGATACACTATTTTGTTACAACTAAATTGGCTAAATAAAAGCTAACGCTTCTTGAAACTAACATTGTAACAAAAACGTTCATTTTAGTTACAATTCTTAGCGTACAAAAATCAAAGTTTTTACTTCCGAAAAATGTCTTAGCGTGGGTTTTATGTCATTTGGTTGACGGGACTCCTTAGTATAGTGAGTTTTAAAAATATGGCTATATCCCTTAACAAAATTAAGCTTCTCTCTTAGGGAGGCGTTAAATTTTGGTTTTTATGGTTTTTATTTTTTAAAAATATAGTTTGAATTACAATTGTTAGAAAAGTAGACTATATTAGCGAGAGTGTATGAAAGAAAAGCATTAAAAAGATGGGTTTGTTGACCAAGATACATGTAATTTCAGTTCACAGCCTGTATTATATATATATTTCTAACATGAGGTTTTGATATGGAAAAAAGGTATTGCACTTATAATGTTACGGATTATTTTTTGATAGAGTATTTTGTTACATCTAGTTCATCAGTTAGGGTATTTCATATTTTTAAATAAAAACGAACGTTTATATTACAAATATATTCAGAAAATAGTTTTTAGTAAATAATGTATCCCTATGACCTTAGTTTTACACGTATCTCAGCTGACTTCTAAGAGTAATTTAAAATTCATTATTTTTCAGGAGATGAGCAATATGTTTATTTATTTATATTATTCGATTTTGTATTTTTTTGCAGTAATATTCGGAATGGATATTATTAATTTTGCAGATTCATTTGTTACTAGGTTTATAGATCCAGATTCAGTAGAAATATTTATTTGTATGTTAATAATATCTAGTATATTGTCAGCCATATTTTCATTCGTTTTACACTTTATCTATACTTGGAGACATGATTCAAATACATTTTTAAAAAGGTTTTATCAGGTACATTTTTTTGCTACATATATTTCTGGGGCGTTTTCTATAGTAAATATAGGAGGGAAAACACTGGAGGAATGGGGAATTAAAGGTACTTCGGTAGATGGGAATGCAAAAGTGTTTTTTCTTATGTTGTTCTTTATTGCAATATCAAATAATGCTTTTTATAAAACTTTTGAAAAAGGGATTGTTGATAAACTTGAATTCACGGTAAATATAATGAAGTTAAAGATAAAAAGAATAAAGTGAAACTTCCATCCCCACTGATAAAAGATAGAGAGATTTGTATCTCTATCTTTTTTATTTGATTTTTTATTCTTGCGTCTATGCAAACGACAAGCGTCGGCAAAATATGTACGATTGTAGTCGATGGATAATTAAAGGATTTGCAAAACACCTATGGGATTTTTTTATTAGGAGGTGTTTACTTTTCTTAAGTTGATGGATGTGGGTCCCGCCAACCAAATGACATAAAACCCACGCTAAGCAAAATTTCTGTAGCCTTTTATATATTCAAAGATTTAAGAGGTTCAGCCGAGATAAGTGAATTAACTATACTAAATAAAACAAAATTGTCCATATAAAAAATAAAGCATAAACTGTCCAAATTGGACAATTTATGCTTTAACTTACACACAAAAATGTGATTTAAAACATAACATTGTAACCATTTAAATCATAAGCTTGTAAATGCATCTATAGCAGCATTTACAAGCTATTTCACTTTCTTTATTTTATTATTTCTCACCATAAACTAAAATAATCTTTAATTTCGTCAATAATACCATTTAGGTTTACTTTCAAAGAAACTCCTTAATTCACTAGGCTTAGTCAGGCTATGAAACACATATAGAAAATAAAATAGACAAAAATACCTGTCCTTCTGTCGAAGACAAGTGTTTTTGTCTATTTTGAAATTATTATTAAATGTATGGTGACCCCATTGCCCTCAACTTAAGAATTGCCCCAAAATAAAAAGTGAAAATTTCTCAATTTTATCGTTTTGAAGTAGTTTATTTTTTGTTAGCAATACCCCTAGATGTTCAGCGAATAGAAGTTCTTTCGCTACCTTGGTTATTTTACGAGTGGAAGGAATAGACTTTACCTTTGGTAGTAAAAATTTCACTGGCGTTAGCCAACTTGTCCTTTAGGGGTGGAAGTGTCAGTTTATTAATCTTTTGATACATTCCAATATAAATCTCAGGAATTTCATATGTTTCACCTGATTGTAATTGGTCAATGAATTGCTCCATATCTAATTGGATGTACTCAGAATGCTTTTTTATTGTTCTATTTTGAAAGTATTCAGGCTCTTTATTCTTCTGATATATACGTGTATTGAGCTTTAATCGTGAAATAAAATAAGCGCCACACTCGCTTATAGTATGTAAATCTTTTAAGTCGAAATATCCTAAATCACGTATACATACATCGTTCGGTTGAAGCGATGTTAAACAAGTAGAAGCATAAGTTTTATCATTGTGCTTTCCTGATCCTACATGAACATGGAGAAACTGACCACTTAGTAAGTCATACTCTAGTTGAATCTTCACGCCAGCATTTTGACCACTACCACCTGAGCCTTGATATGTAAAGGTGAATTTATCTGGAATCTGAAAATGTGTAGAGTCCAATACACGAATACGCCGAAAATAGTTTGTATACAAAGTTGAAATCTTGCTAGAAGAACAAAATTGTTGGTGAAGTAAATGCGCTAAGAGTTGTTGTGAAAACTGAACAGCCTGAGAATTAAAACGTTGATTGAGTCCTTCTGGACTCATAGAAATGCCTGTGTTAGCTTCTAATCGACTACATAGTTGTGTCAATGAAGTATGAGCTATGTTTTGGCTTAACCAAACACACAGAGCCACTAATTCTTGTGCGCTATATTTACTTCTTCGTTGAACAAATCCTACCTTTCTAGCTAATTGATCTAAAGCATCAGGGGACATATATCGGTGCAACTCTTTAGAAAACAATTCTAGTTCATCAAAAGCCGATAAGTTCATGCCAAAAACGCCATCCTTTCCTATGATTCTACAGAAAGAATAGCGTATTTTTGTATTTTAGGGAATTTTGTTTTATTAGCCTGATAGCGATGTGATGAGCCCCCTTTAAACTTAATTCCTGCATGGAACAAATTCCAATAATATGCTATATTATTGGAAGATCATTACAATAATTTCGGAAAAATACATCAAATTATTAATTAATGGTCAAATAAAAAACAGTACATACTATTATAATAGGAGCTTAAAAATATGAATCAGACAATATTAATAACTGGCGGTGCAGGATACATAGGTTCGCATACTACAAAGAAAATGCTAGATTACGGATTTAATGTGATTGTAGTCGATGATTTAAGCACAGGCTTTCGAGAAGCTGTTGACAATAGAGCTGAATTTTACCAATTAGATGTAACGAATAAAACAGAATTTTCTGCTTTATTATCCAAACTACAAGTGGATGCTGTTTTACACTGTGCTGGTAAAATAATTGTAAAAGAAAGTATGGAACAACCATTTGATTATTATAATGCTAACGTTTTGGGTCTTCAAATGGTATTAGAAGCCTTGGTTGAAAATAACATTAAAAATATTATGTTCTCTTCAACAGCTTCTGTTTATGGTGACAATTGTATCCATTCACCTGCAACAGAAAACACACCAACATCACCTGTTAATCCATATGCAGAAACAAAATTAGCAGGAGAAAAATTAATTCATTGGGTAGCTAATAGATACGACATGAAATATGTAATATTCAGGTATTTCAATGTTGCTGGAGCAGAATTGGATGCGTCAAATGGTTTAGCGATGTTAAATCCTACTCACATTATTCCAAATGCAAATAAAACCATTTTAGGACAAAATAACGAATTATTAATTTTCGGAAATGATTATGACACAAAAGATGGAACATGTATTAGAGATTACATTCATGTTTTAGACTTAGCAAATGCACATACCTTGGGTATGCGATATTTATTATCTGGTAATGATTCGAATTTATTCAATTTAGGTACCGAAAAAGGATATTCTGTATTAGAGATTGCACAAAAAGTTGAGAGCGTGACGAAACAAACATTAAACTATCGATTTGTAGAAAGACGTAACGGTGATCCTGCTAATGTTTTAGCAAATTGTATAAAAGCAAAAGAGATATTAGGATGGCAACCTCAGTACTCCTTAGAACAAATAATTAAGTCCGATTATGAATGGCGATTAAAGCATAAATATAGTCCCTTCTTCTCAAAAAACCTATAATGGTGCATTAATTAAAAAGCTTACTGAACTACAATCTTTCAGCAAATCTAAAAAATATATTTTTCAAAGAGTAGGTGTAACATTACCTACTCTTTTTATATCAAGCCATCTAATAAATGAATTGTATTTCCTTCTTTTGTCTTAAAATTTGTCGTATTATGGTAGATAAAGACTACTACAAGCCCCATTGAACTTTTAATTTATTCACAAGTATCATAGCTTCTCACTATCTTTGTTTATATCTAGATGAAACTCTCTTGCCAGTACTCTATAGAATTTCTTAAGCAGCTTCTTTTCCTCTTCTGTATAGTTGCGATACATTGCCATCAACTTAAGAAATTGGTTGTTCTCCAAAACGAAAAAATGAGCTTTTTTGTTACAAGTTAGCACAAAATTTCGTTCTGGGGGTACTATAAAATTTTAGCTTGTTAGCAATGCGGCGGGACCACTAGCCTAAAAAATAACAGGACATTTAAAAATCCTTTCTACTCCGGTCACCTTGACAGAAAATTTAATAATATTTACAATAACTTTATATATCAATATGCAATTATAAAGGAGGGGAAAATATGTTTACAAATAAAAAAGGGATTCGAAGATGTTTAGGTTTATTTATCTTTTTATCTGTAATTCAATTTACTATCGGTTATATAGAGGGATATTATAAATCTTCTACAGGTAATGAGTTATTAATTTCAGGAACATGGAAAACTGTGTTATTAGATGCTCCTGAAGGTATACTTGTTATTTTAGGAGCAATTGCTTTATATCAATTTACGAAGAAATTACCAGAAAAAACAGAATCTATGGGGTAGCACCCCACATCCATCAACTTAAAGTGTATTTTTATATAAAGTTTGGTCTTTCCACGTAGTTTTTTATAATCTTTTATAGATTTTATAAAAGTACGCATACCAAATAAACCCTGACGGGTTTCAATTTTTTTACTATGCTACCTGGTGAGTAGAAGTGGTATACTCATAAACAACACCCAAAATATCAAAGACTGTCTTTTTCTCGTATCGATGAGATTTCCGTCCGTTGTGCTGTAGGAGGTTAAACAGACGAAGGAGAACCTTTGATAGCTCTTGGGTGTTTTTGTGTAATGCTTGATGAAAAAGTAGAAAATAATCCTTAATTATGTACATCGCTTTGTATTCACTTAGCTCTTTCTGTTTCTTACGTAACAGGAGTTCTCGTATCTTAAACATAGTAGAAGAACATAATAAAATACTAATGAGTTGTCCATAAAGGTGACATTCTAATCGCTCTTGTTTAATAGATTTACAACGATGAATTTGAAACCAAGATTTCCATATTTTAAATAACAGTTCAATTTGCCAACGTAGTGAATATAAATCATAGATTTTCTCTTTTGGTACCCATTCCGTAGGAATATTTGTCATATATACCGTAATTCCTTGTAAAAGTTTCGTACGCTCTGTATATATAATCCCTTTTTTCTTTTCGCGAATCGCTCGATCGCGTAGGCGTTTCTGTTTTTGCTCCTCGGTACATCTATAAACCACAATGCGAGTAGGCAGTTTGTCTTTACTCCCTACATATACATCACGTAATTCATACACTTGGCCAGGTTGTAATTGTTTCATGATGTCTTCCAAATGAATTTGTACATATACCGGTCTTAATTGAGCGGGTTTTGTTTTAAATACCACTGTTTTGAATTCTTTTCTATATATTTTAGTTGGTAACTTAAGACGTGATAAATAATATCCTTGCTTATCTTGGATAGACTTAAAGTCTTGTAAACGAAAATATCCTAAGTCACGAATATATAGTTCATTCTTTTGTGTCATGCCTGTTCGAGTGGCACCATACGCCTGATCACTTCGTTTTCCTGGTTCAATTTTCACATCAGAAAATTCGCGACTCAACAAATCGTACTCTAATTGAATTTTCACACCAGCTTTATGACTACATCCTCCAGCACCAGGATAAGCGGTTGCGAAACGATCTGGAACTTGAAAGGTTGTAGAATCAAGAATACGAATCCGCTTAAAATAAGCAGAAAGAGAATGAGTAATCTTAGATACTCCTCCAATTTTAGCTTGTAGAAGTGTAGTAAATACAGTTCGAAAGAAGGCTACAGAAGCCGAGTTAAATCGTCGATTAAGTCCCTCTGGACTTAATAAAACTCCAGTTGAAGTTTCGAGTTGACTACAAAGTTGAGTAAGAGAGGTAGTAGCGACTTGTTGATTTAACCATACACACAAAGATAAGAAATGGTGCCCGTGGCACTTACGTTTTCGTTTCATCCCGCCTACTTCTATAGCTAATTGATTAAGCGTAGCGGGAGACATATATCGATATAACTCTTCAGCAAATAAAGATAATTCTTGTTTTTGGTTCATATTCATAAAAAACACGTCACCCTTTCTCATTAACATAAGAGAATAGTAACGTGCTTTTAACTTCAAAAATAGTCTAAATCCTTAAGTTGATGGATGTGGGGTACCGTCCCATCACAATCAAGCTAAGAAAAGCAAATACACCAAAACGAGAAAATTGAAACTTCCAGGTGAAAATGTACAATTTTTTGTTTTGGGGTGTTATAAAATTCTTAAGTTGATGGGCATGGGATACCGTCAGGAAAATGCGGATTTACAACACTAAGCAAATTTCCAAGACGATTCCCCCATTTTTAACAACGTTAAGAAAGCTTCAATGGTCTTAAAGAATCTAACGAGACCATTTTCTCCGAATTAAAATGGTATTCTCCTAGTAAATTAATATGTTCCCAGCCTAAAGGTGACATATGGTGCAATAATTCTTCATTAAAACTACCTGACCGTTTTTGATATTCAACTGCTTTTGTTAGATGTAAAGTATTCCAGATACTTATAGCGTTGATAATTATGTTTAAGGCACTGGCTCTTTGCAATTGATGCTGTATGGTTCGCTCCCTAAGCTCTCCTTGTTTTCCGAAGAATATAGCTCTTGACAGTCCATTCATGGCTTCTCCTTTATTCAATCCTCTTTGTATTTTTCTTCTTAGAGATTCATCCGAAATGTAATTAAGAATAAAGATCGTTTTTTCTATTCGTCCCATTTCACGTAAGGCTGTAGTTAAGCTGTTTTGTCTTGAATAAGAACGTAATTTCCCCATAATAAGGGATGCTGAGTCAGTTCGACTAGCCAGAATCCTTCAAGGCAATTTCAACAACTGAACGAAATCGGAATGGATATTATTTTTGAAGAAAAAGTCTCTGGAGCAACAAAGGATCGGAAGCAACTTCAAAAAATGTTAGAGGATTTACAAGAAGGTGACATTATTTATGTTACAGACTTAACTCGGATTACTCGTAGTACGCAGGATTTATTTGAATTGATTGATTTAATACGAAGTAAAAAAGCAAGCCTAAAATCTCTCAAGGATACATGGCTAGATTTATCAGAAGATAATCCATATAGCCAATTCTTAATAACAGTAATGGCTGGTGTTAACCAATTAGAGCGAGATCTTATTCGAATGCGACAACGTGAAGGGATTGAGTTGGCTAAGAAAGAAGGAAAGTTTAAAGGTCGGTTAAAGAAGTATCATAAGAATCACGCAGGAATGAATTATGCAGTAAAGCTATATAAAGAAGGAAATATGACTGTAAATCAAATTTGTGAAATTACAAGTGTGTCAAGAGCTGCACTCTATAGAAAGTTTACTTTAGCGGGATTTCCTTCTTTTAAAAAATATTTGCTCTTGGACAGGATAAGCTATTGATTTTTCAATGATTCAAATGTTATAATTTTCTTACAATTACTGAAGGGAGTGAGATTAAGCAATGACTAATTTAATGAAGATAACCTTGGAATTATATTTATTGCATCTCACTCATGCGGATTAAAAAAATAGAGTTTTTGATTTATTTATAAAAAGAGCATGGCGATGGTGAGAATTGGCTTTTTGTAAAGAACGGAATGTGTAGCCACAGGGTTGTTTTATATACCCTGTGGCCTTTTTATTGTCTATTTTCGTATTAAACAAAATGCTCTTATATAAATGTAAATTCCAGTTATTCTTCTCAAAATTTATAACTGGAGGCAAACTTAATGCAACTACATTCACAAGGTTGGAATGCTAATTTTGAGGAACATTTTAAATCCTTTAAACAAAAAGGTCTAAAAGCAGGTAGAGTTACATCCAAAAAAAAGGACAATTATCTGATAACGGTTGAAGGGGAATCAATTATTACAGCTAGAATAACTGGTAAGTTTAGGTATAATGCTCTATTAAATAAAGATTTCCCGGCAGTTGGAGATTGGGTAGTGTATGAGATTAAAGAAAATAATCATGCATTCATTCATGCTATTTTACCAAGAGAAAATGCTTATGTAAGGAAGCTTCCTATCTCTGGAGGGAGAAAATTTAAAAAAGGTGTTATTGAAGGAGGAAAAACAGAAGAACAAGTAATTGCTTCAAACATTAATACAGCATTTATTGTTATTGGCTTAGATAATAATTTTGAAATTCGTCGATTGGAAAGATTTTTGACTTTGGTTTTTAACAGTGGAATTGAACCGGTAATTATTCTAAACAAAGCAGACTTATGTTTTAGTATTGACGATTATATAATCCAAGTAAAAGAAATAGCAGATAAAGTTCCTGTTTTTTCTGTCAGTGCTGAAAAAAATGTAAATATGGATGTTTTCTTAAAATATTTACGATGTGGAGAGACAGTTATATTTCTTGGATCATCCGGAGTTGGGAAATCAACAATAACTAACTACTTGGTTGGTGATGAAAAACAAAAAATACAGGCAATTAGTAAGTCTACGGGTAAAGGAAGACATACAACGACTAATAGTGAACTTATATTCCTTCAAACGGGCGGCATAATTGTAGATACTCCTGGTGTTAAAGAATTGCAACTTTGGGGAGATGAAGAGATTCTTGACCAAAGTTTTGAGGAAATCAAACAATTGAGTTACGATTGCGAATTTAAGAATTGTCAACATCGAGAAGAACCAGGCTGTGCCATTCAAAAAGCCATAAATGATAAAAGGTTGAGTCAAAGCAGAGTTAATAGTTATCAAAAACAGTTAGCTGAATTACAAAGATTAAATACTAGGAGAAGAGATTTCGAGAAAAAATTAAACAAAAAATGAAACAATAAAAAATAAGGAGTTGTCCGTTTATGTTGAAATTAAAATATCTCTTTAACAATGTGGATTTAGCGGAAATGCTATTGGGAAATTGGGAATACGATAAACAATCGCTTGATATGTTTGAGTATTATAGAATATCTTCAAATGCGATTTATCCATTTCAATCCCAAGGCAAGACTCAGCTTTTAAGATTTTCTCCAAGAACAGAGAAATACAAAGAAAATATTTTAGCAGAATTAGATTTTATTTCTTACTTGCGTTCCAAACGGTATGGAGTTTTGGAAGCTGTTGTATCAAGGAATGGGGAGAAACTTTTAGAAATGCAAACCCCATGGGGTGATTATTTTGCCTCTGTTTTTAAACGTGTATCTGGTGTACAGATTAACAAGACTGATTTAAGTAATAAGGTTATTTTCAGTTATGGAAAAGCATTAGGAAAGCTTCATCAGCTATCGAGTGAGTATAAACCTTCTAAAAACAAACGATGGTCATATAGCGACGTATTAAATTGGATTCATAATATTCTAGTTGATTTTCCAGATGAAAAGTCGGCTTTGAAGGAAACTAGGTTATTACAAGATTATTTTTCCTCAATTCCTATGACTAAAAACAATTTTGGACTGATTCATTATGATTTTGAATACGATAATGTATTCTATGATGAAGAGTCTAAATCATGTAACGTTATTGATTTTGACGACTCCATGTATCACTGGTACGTGATGGATATTGAACAATCACTTGAGAGTTTGCAAGATTGTAGTTTGCCTGAAAAGTTTCAGCAGAAAAAACAATGCTTTTTGGACGGATATCGTACTGAATTTGAGATCCCAGATGATATGATGTCATTAATACCAGCTTGTAGACGATTTGCTAATTTGTATGGGTATGTACGTGTATTAAGATCAATAGAAGATAAGTGGAACCATGAGCCGGAATGGTTGGTAGATTTGAGGGCAAATTTAACAGAGGCAATGAAAGATGAATCTTTGTGTTTCGGAAAGGAAATAGAATAATAAGCTCATAACACACATCATCGAAACAAGGATAGGGTTAATTTCCCTTTAATAGTTGTGTTAGCTCTAAAAAGAGGCCAGATTTTCTTATATTTTATAGAGAAATCTGGCTTTAATAATGATTGACCTCTTATCATTGTAAATCCGCATTTTCCTGACGCTACCTCATCGCCATCAAGCTAAAAAATTGTATCCATTATTGAATTCCCTTTGACTGTATTTAATATACTGGAATCTATTTTTCAAACTTAGATGTTGCGTTCCCTGCTAAATAAAATCCCCTAACTTATCCCAAAATGTAGCAAAGTTAGGGGGTTTTATTAGTATCGCGTCTTTCTTACAAATTGCTTAACTTTATGTCACATCAAAAGGCATTTTATGAAAACATAAAGAATTAGTACATATCGAAGTATTTTTCGTTGAAGGGGTGATTATGTTGAAGTATTTAACAAAGTCGAAAAATTCGTCAACAGGTCTGAGGAGGTTTTTAGAATCCCATCCGTTAACTTCATTTTTTTTAATGGCATATTTATTCTCATGGGTTGTATTAATTCCATTTATCTTATCTCAATGGGGTATTTTTCCTAAAACAAAATCGTTTGATATGTTCTTTATTGCCAATGCATTTGTAGGACCTATGTTAGCAGCATATATCATGTTTCGAACTATTGAAGGCAAAGAATCATGGAAAAACATTAGAAAAAGCATCAGACAGACTAAAGTTGGTTTAAAGTGGTACTTGTTTACTCTTATCGTCCTCCCTGCTGTGATGTTTCTGGGGATGGTGATATTAAATGGAGGGATACCCACTTTCCAAGGTCTTACTTCTAAATTTTTTGTGACCTATCCCATCTATTTTGTAGCTGTCTTCTTTGGAGGTGGACCACTCCCTGAGGAAATCGGATGGCGGGGGTTCGCCTTGCCTCGATTACAGTCAAAGTTTGGACCGTTAAAAGCAACATTACTACTGGGTGTTTTGTGGGCTTTTTGGCATCTTCCACATTTCTTAACGGTTGCACAAAAGGGCGGACCAGGTTCTGACCTTTCTCTCCTTTATTTTCATTTGCCGCTTTTTATTTTGCTGTGTTTGCCGGTTTCTATTATTCTCACTTGGATGTATAACTGCCATCGCGGTAACTTATTTATTGTCATGCTGGCTCATACGAGTATAAATACGTTTAGCTTGATACAACCTCATTCGACCAACCCTGTTTTGAAAAATTCGGATTTATTTGTCGGGATAGGATTAGGCATTGTTGCTTTGCTTGTTCTTATTTTCACACGAGGCAATCTTGGATATAAACAAACTTCTCATGAAGTAGGATTCAGTAACAATGAAAATATAAGTAAATAACTTGTTCTAATAGAGGTCACCATTAGTTAGATACTAAACCTTGATCCTTCATAATTCGTCCAATACGGCGACGTGAAATCACATACCCTAACTTTTTTAGTTCTACTTTTATCTTTCGTGTTCCATAGTTTTGACGGCTCTCTCGGAAGATTTCTTTCACGAGTGGTGACAATTCATCTACTGTATCTTGTGCTTGTTTTGCCTCATAATAATACGTCGCTCTTGCTAATTGTAGGACATTGCACATTGCTGATATCGAGTATTTATGTAGGTTATTCTTCACTACTTTTACTTTCGTCCTAGTATCAGCGCCGTTTGCTTTAAAATATCATTTTCCATAAGAAGCTGTTTGTTTTGTTTTCTCAACGCTTCCAATTCTAGTTGTTCAGCGGTCTTATTATCTTTCTCTTTAAACGAGCCAGATGTATGATTTTGATTGATCCACCGATCCAATGATGATGGGGTTAATCCATATTCCTTAATAATGTCTTTCCTTGGTTTACCATTTTGGTACAGTTGAACCATTTGGTGCTTAAATTCCGCTGTAAAGGTTCTTCTTTCCCTTTTATTTTTCGTCATAGTNNTCTAGTTCAGTGTAGCCTATCCAAAGTTTTCAGTGAAAAAAATAGCGCTCTAAGGGAAGTTATGATATTACGGGACAAACAGAAAAATTGTACTTTTTTATATACTTATAGTTCGGATAGTACCAATTCTGGTTCAGCAACTGTCATGCCTCTTGAATGTGAGAAGCAATAATAAGGAGGGATAATATGATAACGTCTTTTTCGATAATGATGATTTCGATATTCATTGCAGCTGGAATTGTATTAACTTATAGGGGGCACCATATCAAAAAAAGAAAATTGTACGTTACGTCACAATTTGGACACAAAATATCCGGTTCCTTGTACGCTAAGGGACCGGATATTTATTTTACTGTTTGATATAACGTACAATTTCTCGCTTATTTAGATACCGTAGAACATTAAAAAAATATCAAATTACAGTATCTGTTGTAGCATTAGAGCTTCCTGTAGTTACTTTTAATGAAATACGATCACCTGTTTGAAATGTCATAGAAATATTATTATTGATATTGGAAGTTAGGATGCCAGTTAGTGTAACGGTAAGAGGTGAATCTACACCATTTTTAGATGCAGATCCAAGTGCGAATGTTGAAAAAGTTATAGGTCTTTCATATCGTCTTTTGAGATACTTTAAAATAACAAACGGCTCGATATGTTACAAGTAACATATCGAGCCGTTTCGTTTATCTTACAAAGATGTAAGGTAAATGTAAGGTTAATCCATAGCAGATTATTTCGAAAAAACGCACAATAGGAAAAGAAAATAGTGTAGGAGGATATATATGAACAAACCAGTTGTAGACGTAAAAAACGTTCAAAAAGTGTACGGTAAAAAGGCGAAAGCCAGTCACATGCTAATATCAGTATCAAAACAGTTATTAAAAAATTGAAAATTAAAAATTAAAGGTGAATATTATGAATAGGATTTCTCAAATTTGATAGAAGAAAGATAATCTGAGGTGAAGAATTTACAATATGAAAAATTTGGATATATCAGGGTTTCCAGTAAAAATCAAAAATAAGAACAGAGAATTTTCTGACAACAAAATAACGCTAGCATCACTCAATGGAATAGTAAAGAGACAAAAATCAATGAAATTTGAATGTAGGAGCATAGAAAACAAACATGAAAACTGAAATTAATAACAATAGGATAGATATATTAGATTATCTAAGAGGATTTGCTTTGATAGGGATTTTGCTAGTGAATGTTCCCTTTTTTCTTTTAAAAGTAGATTCTCCATCGCCAAACTCTGTTGATGCATCATATCAACGTTTTTTATATTTATTTGTAGAAGGAAGATTTTTTACAATGTTCCCTTTTTATTTGGTATAGGATTTTATATCTTTATCACACGTGCAAAAGCAAAAAATGATAATGCATATCGCCTATTTATAAGAAGACCGGTTGTATTATTCGCAATGGGCTGTATTCATTTATCCAATTTTTGTGTAACAAAAAGGTATTTTAATAATAATGTTACGGATTATTTTTGATACAGTATTTTGTTACAGCTCGTTCAACGGTTAGGATATTTCAGATTCTCAAATACAAGAGGAAGAAACAGTACATTCACATAGTTAAGAAGTAGTTAAGTCCCATTTAAACCTTCTTTCCCATAATAAAATTATAAGCGTACAAGAAGGTTGGTATTTTTAGATGAGTACAATAATCAAAACTATTCATGTAATGAAGGTATATGGCAATCAGTTAAACACCTTACTATAAAGGAGGGCTTTGAAAATGTCTTTTTCTCAATT
>NZ_NVPR01000116.1 GCF_002551815.1 Bacillus sp. AFS098217 | reverse complement strand
TTCTGTTTTTACTTCGCATGTGGCAGAAAAAGGCACTGACCGCTTCTATGCATGGCCAGATGCTCTCTCCCACCTAAAAAGAGGGGGGGATGTCGGTTTTTTAATTGATGTATATATATTTACGATAAATTCGGAGTTCTTCTATGCTTTGTAGCTTGTTCAAACGCATATGCAAGCTTAATTAAAGTCCCTTCGCTAAAAGCGGTACTTGCCAAAGTAATTCCAAAAGGCCTTCCGCTTTTCATATATCCAGCTGGTACCGCTATAGAAGGATAACCAGCTTTGGCACATATTGTTGACCCTATATATGAAGGAAAAAGAATAGCATCAAGATCGTATTTCTTTAAGGAAAGATCAATTCCTTGCTCCTGGGAAAAATATAAATCTTCTAACCTTGCATTTAAATACTCATGATTTCTTAACGTATTAGGAAAATCCTTTCTTAATTCCAACTTATTTTGCCCATATTTTAATGCTTTTTCTTCTATACTTTTATTAAATTCTATTAATTCAGAAATAGAATGCACCGGAATACTTGGAGGTAACTTAGAAAGATAGTTATCCAAGCTATGCTTTAATTCATACAATACAACTCCCCAGCTCCATTCCCTATGAAAAGACGGAATATCTATATCTTCTATTACTGCCGCTCCTTCATCCTGCAATGTTTGTATCACATTCTGAAATAGCTCTTCATCATACTCGCCAGATTCATAATAGTCTACAGGTGCTTTGTTAAATACGCCAATCTTAGCTCCTCTTAAACCATTAGACTCTAAATACATTGTATAATCTTGCGGAACTCTCCCTTTACTTTTATAAGTTGCAGGATCAAGCTGGTCTATCCCTGCTAAACTACTTAATAGAATTGCCACGTCTGTTACTGTTCTAGCAAATGGTCCCGCTGTATCTTGTGCATATGTGAAAGGTATAATCCCTCTTCGGCTTATTAAACCAACAGTAGGCTTAATACCAACTACAGAGTTCTGAACGGCTGGGCTTAAAATAGAAGCATCCGTTTCTGTCCCAACAGATAAAACGGTAAAATTTGCAGCAACAGCTACTGCCGATCCTGTACTCGAGCCACCAACGAAAAGGTTATCATCACCTGAGCCATATGGGTTAATAACTTGGCCTCCTCTTGAACTATATCCAGCCCATATTTCAAAAGACATTCCATTTGCTAATTCTGTCATATTCGCCTTCCCCAATATGACTGCACCCGCTTCACGTAGTTTTTCAACAAGAAATGCATCTTGACTACTCACATAATTTTCAAGAGCAATTGTCCCTGCACTTGTATGCATAGAATCCTTTGTTTCGATATTATCTTTTAAGAGAACAGGAATGCCATGTAAAGGCCCCCTAACACCCTTTATCTTTCTTTCATGATCTAATCCTTCCGCAATAAAAATTGCATCTGGATTGATTTCTAGGATAGAATTTATTTTCGGACCGTCTTGATCATACTTTGCTATCCTATGAAGATAATACATAACTAGCTCTTTCGAAGTAAATTCCCCATTTTCCATCGCTGTTTGTATATCATGAATTGTTAATTCTTTTTTTAATAGTTTATTAAATTGAATCTCCATCAAATTTCTCCCCTTACTAGTTCTTCCCTAGTTTCAAATCTTATCTTATTACTTATTAACTTTAATCATTTCGCTCTCTCCTCGTTTCGACAAATAAAAACTCTACTTAGAATTTCAACTTTCACTTTCAAAAACCTTCCATTTCAATGAAAATAAAAAACGTCTTAGACGAACAAAATCCGTCTAAAACGTTTTTAGTGTATAAACAAATTTTCATTTCACATACATCTCTTCTAGCAAATGTACAAATTCACCCTGTTTCCCTGCTAACATAGGACATTTTGTTATATCCATCCATTTATAACAAAATGTCAGGCCCTCATCTTCCTCTCCCGCACTTACTATATGTTCCCATGTATCCTTAACGTCCGTTAGTAAAGAAATATGAAAGAAGTGGCATTTTTGATACTCCTGCTTTTCTTTCACGTAGATAATATAATCATCAATGAAACGTTCTATGCACAAATGACGCAGTCCTGACTCTTCCATCACTTCGCGCAGTAGTGCTATTTCTAATTTTTCTCCTTCATTAACTGTACCGCCCGGAACTTGTATACCTGCTTCTGGCATATCACGATGTGTAAAAACAAGTAATTGCATCATGCCTTCCTTTTCCCTTGTAATATATGCGTATGCCTTTTTCTTATATAACATCACCATCTGATCCGTCTCCCCTCAATTGATTACTTCATTGCCTCTTCTAAGGTGAGTTGATTCTCATATAAATACGTAGCCTGCGGATTCCCTACATACCGTACGTGCCAAGGCTCATACCGATAACCAGTAATAGATTCTTTCTCTTTTGTATACCGAATAACAAATCCAAACTTATGTGCATTTTGAGCAAGCCATTTCCCTTCTTTTGTATCACCAAAAATAGACTCTAATTGGAATTTAGCAGATTGTGATGTAATATCCATTGCAAGTCCCGTCTGATGTTCACTCGTTCCTGGAACCGCACTAGACATCGCTGTTTTCGCTTCCCCATCTTGTATTTTGTACATTGTATTTAATGCTTTTTGCCGGTCAAAAGATCTGAAGCCAGAGACTGCAAAGAGAAAAATCCGCTCCTGATCTCCTTGCTGAAACATTTTCTCAAGCGCCACAGCCGCTTCTTTCCGCATCTTCTTCTTCTCTTGATCTCCTTCATTCGAGTAACGTACTTTCGGAATGACTAAATCTTGCGGTTTATAGCGATCTGGTAACCGTCTGTTTTTATTTACAAGTACAAGTATGGAATCAGGATTATTTACAACCGCAATATCTCCTTCCATTTTAGTAATGGTTTCTTGTTCTTTTGGAAACGCTACACTAGCATTGACTTCTTGCGCCTGCTTATCCTTATACATTTTATAATTCATGCCTGCTACTACAATCACAACTACTACGACACTCAGTAGTGCCCATCTTTTTTTCATAAAACGACCTCTTATTTTAATAATTTGGCCATATAATACTCATCGACATTCTTTCCATCGATGATAAGAGAAGCTTTCTTGACACCTTCTTGTTCAAACCCCGCTTTTCTATATAGTGCCTGCGCTCTTGTATTGTGGGCCATTACTGTTAATTCCAAACGCCATACATCATGTAATTTTGCCCAGTTTTCTATTTCTTTAAACAAAGATGTTCCAATACCTTGGCCACTATATTCTTGTAAAATCCCAATCACAATTGTTGCAACATGCTTTTTTCTTTGCACATTCCCGCCGTTAGCTAAAATGAACCCTACCACTTGTTCTTCATGAGTGGCTACAAATATTGTAGAATTATTATTTTCTATAAAACGTTGAATCATCTTCGCTTGTTGCTCTACTGTCGTATTCCGTTCACCTGGTTCTAATAGCATGAAGATCGTTTCTTCGTCCAATCGTTTTCCTAATTGTAAAAATGCTGCTGCGTCCTCTACTCGAATTTCTCGAATCATCCCTACCACCCTATCAATTTTTATAGTATAAAAATTTTATTTATAAAGAAAATTTCGATATTTTATTAGAAAATCCCTTTCTATTTTCTTCAGGATAAATAGACAAATTTCGATATTAGTATAATGAAAGAAAAATTGTGTTAATAAAGTGAACTTTTCATTCCCCCTTAAATTTGAGATAAGAAGCTTATTGCTCGCAACAGTAGAATAAAGATAATCTTCCCTTTGTTCTTTTTTAAGCAAAAAAAGAACGTAAGCATCAAGCTTACGTTTATCCATTCACCTTCTCAGCTTGCCAAAAATATTCACTAAACGCCTTGGCAAGCGCATCAATTGAACGATTTAATTCTTCAGATGTATTATCTACACCTCCCACCTCAATTAAAATCGCTTGTCCTGATAAGTCTTGATTGTAAACACCGTTTCCAGTTTGAAATCCCTTTTGAATAACCCCACGGCTTACTCCAGGATATTTCGCATTAATCGCTTCATGTAGCGCGGTTGCTAATTGCAGGTTTTTCTCATAATTTTTATTCCCTTTTCCAATTACAAAAGCAAGTTTCGCATACGATTTATCCCCAATTGTTTTTGTTGTAACATTTTTCCGAGCACTATCTCGGTGCAAATCAAAAAAGTATTGTAATTCTTTATTACTCGTCATTGCTTCCTGTACAATTTCTCGAGACACTTTATAAGAACTGTTACTATTTAATCCATTACTAATCAACTTTTTCCCGACATCTGTTTTATCATCAACGGCTCCTATCCCTTCGTTTTCTAATTGTTCACGGAATCGTTCCCCAAGTATAGAAATATTCGTCACAGAGCTCGTGGCCTTATTCGGATCTGGATCATTTGTCAAATTTAATAATGGTAAAAATGACTCCCAACTATGCGTATGATAAATAAAAGCAACTTGTCTTTTCCCTGTTGTTTGAGCTGGTTGTTTCTTTTCTTGATTTGCATCCTTCTTAGGAGCTTGTCCTATTTCTCCTGTCCGCTCTTTCACGACTTCTTCAAGCGGAACACTCGATTCTATCGGTAAATTAGAATAGTTCGTCCCTTCACCAGCGATAACGATTTCCGTATCGTACTTTCCAAAGCCCGGAAGTTCTTTCCCAACAAAGCTACGTACATCATCAAAACGAATATTCGTCGCCACCGAAAATAGAAATGATGAAATTGAAAACTCTTGGTTTAAATTTCGATATTCTTGTGTAAAATAATGATTTTCCTTTCCAATCACATACATATACCCATTCATCGATAACTCATTCAACCAATTATATAAATACGTTGACTTTGTTTCTTTCATTGAAGTAACTAACATACTAATAAGAAAAAAAGTCGCTAGCACCGTAATGATAATAAATAAGATTAACTTGCGTACACTTGTTAATTTCACATAAAAAAAGCCTCGATTCATAACATCACCCTCTCTATTTCAACTTATGTACAAGCCATTGAGAATAGACTGCCTAAATTTCGGCAATATTGTCATAGAGGTGAAATGAATTGAAGCTTATCATAGGTTTGCTTCCTATTGTTTTATCATTTCTTTTTCTTTTATTTGCAGTACATCCTAAAATCCGTATTGTTTTAGACGTTTGTGCATACTGCTCTTTGTATATACTCGGTACTATAATTGCTTTACACATATACGATGTGTTAATACGTGGTTTAGTATTTATGACAACCATACACGCTATTTTGTTGAATCCATTATTTCTCACCACGGGGGCTTATGTAGGAATATACTCTTTATATCTCCTCGTTTATAAACTAGTAACAAGTTTAAAGAAGTCCCCATCTTCAAGCCCGTGACGGGCAAGAGCCCAGTGGTAAGGTAGGGATGAATTTCGGTTAGGCATAGCCTAACCGATTTGTAAGAACTGCCAATTGTTCGTATGGTGTATACGTTCCATATCTGACATCTTCACTTGCTTATAAGATTTAGAAGGATTTTGTATATATTGTCC
>NZ_NVPR01000115.1 GCF_002551815.1 Bacillus sp. AFS098217 | reverse complement strand
CTCTTTTTAGGTGGGAGAGAGCATCTGGCCATGCATAGAAGCGGTCAGGGCCTTTTTCTGCCACATGCGAAGTAAAAACAGAAAGAGCAAACGAGTGTAGGTTACTTTTTATTCTGCATAGCAGGGATTTAGATGTCGGAAAATTAAAATAGATTTATACACACACATATCGTTCTAGTGGGCGGTTCACCGCCTCTAGTAAAGAGGAAGTGAACCGCCCGTTAGAACGGGTTATACAAATAAAAGGAGGCGTTAGAATGGAAGCGAATGTTAACACGCAAGATGTAAGCGGGAAAAAGCCATCATTATTAGGAATGATTACATCACCTGGAGTACAGTTTGAGAGAATGAGGACGAAGAGTCCTGTTTGGGGAGCGTTTTTCCTTTTCATTATTCTGGTGTCAGTTGTTAGTGCAATTGGCATGTATCAAGCGATGAATAATCCAGAAGTATTGAAAAATGTGCAAGATCCAGAAGCTGCTAAAATGATGGGGTATTTTGGGATTGGCACAGGAATAATCGTAGGATCATTTGGGACAGCATTTTGGTTCTTTGTTGCAGCAGGAATTTATAAAATAATTATGATGTTTATGGGTAATGATACACCATATATGAAGCTATTATCACTTTACTTATACACGTATACAATTTCGGTTTTAGGTGTAATTGTGAATTTCATTTTAAGAATGATACTTGGTGGAGATATCCAAACCTCTTATACAAGTTTAGCTACTCTATTTGAGCCAGGTACATATATCCATGGCGCAGCTTCAGCGTTTGAAGTTTTCAATATTTGGGGATTAATTGTAATGGGGTTAGGTTTACAAATTGTAGCGGGATTAAGCAGAAAACAAGCAACAACACTAATTGTAATCTTCTTTATCCTGTCTGTTGGATTTGGTAGCTTAAGTGGTTTTACACCTAGTTTTGGTCAGTAATATATGAAAAGCGGCTCTTGATAAGAGCCGTTTTTTATTTTTGTCCTTATTTAAAATACTGCGCTTAGAATTTTAAATTTTCCCTAGTCAAATTTAAAATTTCCTATACAGAATTTCAAATAACTCACCATGAAATTCCTATTATCTTTTTATATTGTAAAGGTACCGCGGAATAACAAAGAGGTATACCTTTTAGAAACAGGTATGAAATGAAGCCGGTCACTTTTACAGAAGCAGTTGCTTTGTATGAAAAGATGATTAAGAACCAAATGAAAAGGCTTTGTCTGTATAAAGATTATGAAGAGTTTTATCAATGCGGTTTAATTGGGCTTTGGGTTGCATATGAAAGGTACGAGGCAGAGAAAGGGAGTTTTTCAGCATATGCTCTTGTAATGGTACGCGGGTATTTGTTAGAGAAGTTAAAGAAAGAAAATCGATTTCAAAAGCGGCATATATGTTTTGATCAAGAAATGTTGCAGCTTGTATGCGGAGTAGAAGTGTCGTCAGAAGTGCGAGATTATATGAGTTTGTTAGACGAGAGGGAGAGATATATTATTTCGGAGCGTTTTTACGGGGGGAAGAAAATGCATGAAATTGGGGAGGCAATGGGCATGACGTATTATCAAGTGAGATGGATATATCGGCAGGCGTTAAAGAAGATGCGGTCTGAAATATAGTAAACATAAAATGGAGACAGGCAATACCTTGTCTCCACTTTATTATTTCTATTAGAAATTGTTATGAAAATCATCGAGCATCATTTGAGCCAAAATATTACCGGCTTTTCTCCATTGCTGCATCATTTGGTAATAGCTAATAGGTAAAGTTTCGATATCTCCATTACGAAAATATAGTATGGCTCGCTTTTTATTATCTTTTTTAATGTGTTTAATACTTTTATAGAATACCCAGATGCAATCCCAAGCAGCAGGTGATTTTGTCGGAATGGCACAAATGAAGCGACGATGATTAATAGGGATAGGCGTGTTTTGGCATAAATTCCATTTTTCAATAATTGCTTTGCGTCTTCCTTCGTATGTGGAATAATTGTGTGAGATAATAGATTCTTTTATTAACTCTAATGGTGTTTTTGGCGAGTAGAGAAATCCGTTAGTGGTATGAATTTGAGTGCGAAAAAAAGGATCTTTATAAGGCCGTAGCATTATTATAGTATCAGAAATGGCGTGAAGACTAACTGGGTAAGGCAACTGAACAGCCTCCTTTAAAAGTATTAGTTTACATATTTTAGTATAGAGATAAAATATAAAAATAATTTTAAAATTCTGTAAATATTTGTAAAGTTTCTATTGATTTAAGGATATTTTATGGATGGTAGGTTTTCTAATTTGCACCGCTTGTACATATATATGAAAATAGAAACAGTTAGGCGGTGATGGAATATGAAGTGGAAATATATTATTTTGGCACTTGTTGTCCTTCTGTTTGTTTATTTAGCAAACAGCAACCCGAGTAAAGGGGAATATACAGAGTGGGCGGCAAAGCAATTTATGAATCACAATGATATTAGTAAAAAGTTAACGGAAGTTGAAAAAGAAAATCCAGATGGATTTGTTGGAGAGCTTGCGAAAATTGGTAATAAGTTAGGGAAGAAGTATGTACAGCCGCAAGTAGGATTGTTAATTGATCATTATACAAAGCGTAATGATTATATTTTCTTCTCGACGTATACAACGGAATTTACAATGGGAAAAGAAAATTATAAATATGTTTCAGTTGGATTCTCTCGTATTTTCATTCCGATTGAAATGCCGAAGAAGAAAGACGAAGCTGCAAAGTGATACAGCTTCGTCTTCTTTCGTTAAGGAGCAATATTTACTTCTGATACTGTCTTTTCAATAAGGCGTGCTCCCTTTTTGCGAGTGTTTTCATCAATTGATAGGAAAATGAAAGAGGAAAGAATCGTGTCCATCACTTGGGTAATTGTTTGTTCATTTACAGGTGTTGTTGGATTGTCGATGGAGAAAACAACAGTTTTTCCATCCTCTTTTGCGAAAATCAATTCGAGTACTTGCATGTTTTATGACCTCCTTTGTATTAAAAATTTTACAGGTTAGAAAGATCGGCTGTGCTCACAAGTTGTACAGCATGGAGCTTCAATTCTTGCAATGAAGAAAGTGCACGTGCTACTTCGTGTACCTTTCCTAAATCAGCATTTGGTTTTACTCGTTTAAATTGTTTGTTTTTGAAAACTGTTTTCCCGTTTTTGTCTAGGCCATCGTTTAATACAAGGCGTAAAGTCAAATCCGTTACAATCGTTTCAACTGCCATCTTTTTCACCCCCTTTTCGTCATATATATAGGGGGAAACGGTAATATTTTGGCGTGAATTTTTTTCTTTTTTTTGGTACGCTTAGAAGAATAAGAGAGGAGCCTCAAAAAATGAATCGTAAATGGTTATTTTGGATTCCCGTTTTATTATGGATGGGGATTATTTTTTATTCTTCAGCACAGCCATATAAGAAGCAGGATATGCGATCAAATATCGAGCAGCACGTGAATGTGGAATTTGTGAAAGAACATTTTTCATGGGTATCCATTGATTATGGCGGAGGCACACCAGTTAGTATTGCAAATAAAGGTGTTGGTGGTTTTATTGAGTTCTTCATTCGTAAGGGAACGCATTTTATGGTGTTCTTTATGCTTGGTTCATTAATATACTACGCCTTATACCGATCGGGTTATTCAAGAAAGCGTACTTTTATATTTGCATTGCTTTGCGTAGCGGGCTATGCGACATTCGACGAAATTCATCAATGGTTTACAGGTGATCGTACACCGATGTGGCAAGATTCAGTATTGGATACGTGCGGTGGATTGACGGGAATTATAATCAGCAATTGGTTTTGGCATAGAAGAAGGAGCTAATCCATTAGGAATAGCTCCTTTTTCATATATCGACTGTTCGGCAATATACGACATTATACTATATAAATCCATTTTCATTTTTCGAGATCTAAATCCCTGCTATGCAGAATACAAAGTAACCTACACTTGTTTGCTCTTTCTGTTCTTACTTCGCATGTGGCAGAAAAAGGCCCCTGACCGCTTCTATGCATGGCCAGATGCCCTCTCCCACTTATAAAAAGAGGGGGTTATGTCGTTTTTTTAATTGATGTATATATAGATTTTAAACACCGAGTAGTTCTTTCAATTCGTCTGTTGATAGTTCTGTCATCCAACTGTCGCTTGTGATAACCGCGTTGTTTAGTGATTGTTTGCGTTCTAACATTTCATCGATTTTTTCCTCAAGTGTTCCAGTTGTAATGAGCTTATGAACGTGGACAAATCGTTTTTGACCGATGCGATAAGCACGGTCTGTCGCTTGGTTTTCTACAGCTGGGTTCCACCAGCGGTCATAGTGAATGACATGGTTTGCTGCAGTTAAGTTTAACCCTGTACCGCCAGCTTTTAAGGATAGAATAAAGACATCATATGTTCCATTTTGGAACTGTTCGATCATCTGATCACGCTCTTTCTTCGGTACACTACCGTTTAGGAAGAGGACACGCTGACCAAATGTTTCTTCTAATATCTTCTGTAACATATTGCCCATTTCGATATACTGTGTGAAGATTAAGCAACTTTCGTTTTGATCTTTTATATTTTCAATCAAATCCATCAGTGTTTGTGTCTTCATAGAACGCTGCACAATATCTTTCGGTGCCTCTTCTTTTAAATAAAGCGCAGGATGATTACAAATTTGTTTTAATTTATTTAACATGAGTAAAATAAAACCGCGTCGCTCAATCCCGCTTAGCCCCTCAACGTTTTGCAAGGTATCCTGCACGAGCTGTTCATATAGTGATGCTTGTTCACCGGTTAGCGGACAGTATTCTTTTTGTTCTTGTTTGTCCGGCAAGTTTAATGCGACCGTTTGATCTTGTTTTGTGCGGCGCAGTAAGAATGGTGAAATGAACCGCTGCACTTGCTGGATTTTCGCTTCATTACGATCTTTTTCAATCGGTGTTACGAAGCGGCGCTGAAACTTCCCTAAACTTCCGAGATATCCGTGATTTAGGAAGTCGAAAATAGACCATAGCTCTGCAAGACGGTTTTCCATCGGTGTACCGGTTAAAGCAATCTTATGATTGGCCTGTAAATTTCGAACGGCCTTTGATTGCTTTGTATGCGGGTTCTTAATATTTTGCGCCTCATCTAAAATAATAGAGTCCCAGCATAGTGTGCTCAGTTCCGCTTCATCAAGCTGTGCTAACGCATAAGAAGTTAATACAACATCTGCATCTTGAAGAAATTCTTTAAAAGAGTCTCCCTTGGAACGATTGCTTCCATAATGTAACTGTACGCGCAAGTTAGGTGCAAAACGCTCAAATTCCTTTTGCCAGTTCCCAAGTACAGATGTTGGTGTCACGATTAAAGCTGGGCCTGTTTGGAGACTATTTTCTTTTATATATAACAAGTAAGTAATCGTTTGGATACTTTTTCCGAGCCCCATATCATCCGCTAACAATGCCCCAAATCCAAGCTTTCGTAAATATAATAACCACTCTACACCGCGCTCTTGGTAAGGACGAAGTGTCGCCTGTAAGGAAGAGGGTAGTTCTACTTTTGGAATGTCTCCGATATGAAGTAGCTTTTGGAAGAGCCCTTCGTAATAGCCATCTAACTCAATTTCAATGTCGGTAAATGGATTATCTTCTTCGATGATTTCTGTTTCTGCTGAGTTTGATAAATGCTGCTGCAGGACATCTTTCATTTCAAGGCCATACTTATCTGCACGTTTCATTAGTTTTTTTACTTCTTCAATAAAGGCAGGATCAAGTCTCATCCATTGTCCATTTAAGTTGAAGAGTCGCTTGTTTTGTTCAACAAGTTCAAAAAACTCGCTCTCTGACAAATCAATTCCATTTGTGGAAACACGCCAGTCGAAATTGACGAGAGTGTTCATGCCAAAGAAAGACTGCGTTTGATTTGTGTTTTGCTTCAATTGGACGCGTAACTTTGGTTTTGTTGCTTTTAAATTTTGCCACCAAGATGGTAGTAAAATGGTAACGCCAGCTGCTAGTAGCTCATTGCTTGCTTCTGTTAAGAAATTCCAAGCTTCTGTTTCATAGAGTTCTTCCCTGAAATGGTCATCTTCTTTAAGCCATGGAACTAGCCTACTGAATCCTTCCTGTGTTTCTGTAATACGTTCTTCATAATTATGCCATCTCTTTGGTAGTGAATCGATGCCACTATATACATATATTCGGTGTGCACCACGCTTTGGCGTAATAATTGTTTCCAGTTTCCACATTTCAAATTCAGCTTGCGGCTCTTGGAGACGAAGACCGATTGTGAAGGGAAGATCATCCTCAATGTAACCAATCTTTCGGAGCCAATCTTCTTCATGCATCGCTGTCTCAAGTTGTCTTTTCGTAAAGTCATAGTGCTCATATAGTCGTTTTGCATCTTCCCAGCCATCATTAGAGCGAGCGTCTTGAAGAATACTTTCATTAATTGCCTGAGAGAAGAGCAATGCTAGCGTATCATCTTCAGTTGAAACATAATTAACTTTCCATGATGGATGATTTGACCAGCGCTTCATATCAGGTATAAAGCTTCCAGTTACAAAGGCATCCCATAGTTCTTTCGCATCTGGCGTAAGGGCAGTAATTGGTCCATTTATTTGCATTTCAGCAAAGGAGTTCATCGGCTTATTTGCGATATACTCAAATGCTTGGACGTTTGTTAACATAATGCCGCTTCGTCCCTCATGTGTAACTTCCTTCAAGAAGGTACCGTAGAAGGAAGTGGAGTGCCATGTGAAGGCGTTTTGCTTCCAAGCTGCTACAGGTAGGAGAATGCCGGCTGCATCTTCTCCCCAAAGGAACCAACCTTGACTGACATGCTGGAGCCTAATTGTTACTTCAGTTTGTATGATCATCGATTAATTTTCCTTTCCGTAATTCTTCCTGTAGTGCACGTAAGCGTGAATGTAAATTTGCGATTTGGATGATGAAAACATTCCATTCATCTGTTCGTTTCAAGCGCTTATAGAGCATACGTAATTTCTTTAAGTAGCGGACGGCACGGCGGTATGATTTACGATTCCGTTCGTCAATCGCTTGCACTGCTGCAAGATGATAGAGCGGAAGGGCTGCTTCGGGCGCTTCCTTTTCAACTTCTTTCAGTGGCTCTTTTAACAATTCAATTGTCTGAGGCCCGTGCAAGAGATGAAGTTCTGTCCATGTATAATATTGTTTCTTTGCTAGTACATATTGTTCGTAATTTGTGAAGCTGTACGGTAATAGTTCTTGCAAAATCATTTCAAGTCCCGCTTGTTCATTTGTATGTGTCGCATATGTTTCATACATCATGATAAATAAACGAACGATATCTTTTACAAAAATCGTATCCGTCTGATTATGAATTGTTTTCTTCACCTGTTTATATGTGAAAGAAAGCCAATTTTTAGTGCGGTCCCACTGTATGGTGTTCAGCAACTCTTCTAGCCAGTCAAAATAAAGGCTAACAACTGAAGCTGGTTGCTTTTCAAGTATTTCCATAGCGGCTTCATCGTTTTGTTGTAAAAAGAGTAGATGAGAAGAAGCGAGTGCTTTTGAAAGCGGGTGCATCTTTGCATCAATTCGTTTCTGCTCTTCCTGTATCCAGGTTTTTTCTGTTAAGAGTTCTCCCCATATATGCCGGTAAATAAAGAATCTCTCCTGTGTATAGGAATCGACTGAGAAGAAAATGGTGTGCACGAGGCGAGCTGTTTCTTGTAAAATGGGCTCGCATTCAGCGGGAATAGGTTCTGATTTAAAGTCACGTACAAGTGATTCCACTTTATCAACAAATAGGCGAACGACGTGAATTGGTTGATGATAAGAGTAGGTTTTATTTGCTTCAAAATCCCCGATTTCTTCTAATAATTTTTGAAAACAATAAAGTGCACCGTGTAATTTAAATAGTTCATGTATCACAATGATGCGCGGTGCTTTCCGTTCTAACTTCATATAAAAGTCTGTAAAGATACTCATAAGAAAATACATTTGTTTATATGTGAGCCGTGCTTGTTCTTTTTTAAACGATTCGTATTCAGACTCAAAGTACGCCTGCCAGCTTTTATAATCCGTTTCTTCAAATGCGGACGATTGTAATACTTGTCGCGCCGTTCGAATCGGAGGGAGCGTTGGCTTCGTTTTATTTTTAAACAAGGTTAATACATCGCCCACTTGCCCAAAACTAGAAGCGGCAGATAGTAAAACAGCGAGCATGTGCTCACATTGCGTTGGCGCGAAGCAATCGCAATAGCTTTCTGAGATATTACGAATCGGTATATGAACGCTATACACGTTTCCTTCAGCATCTACGGTACCTGATAACGTATAACCATCGAAGTCAACATTGTAGACAACGCCGCTGCGATACAAATGACGAGCAGTCGCAACGTGTTCTTGATCGGCTGCTTGATGCGGATCCAGTCCTTGAACAAATTCATTCGCAATCATCATAATTTCATCTTTCGTAATTGAATGTTGCAGCATAGTTTTCCTCCGTACAAAAGAATTCTTTCCTCTACCATTATAAACAAAAAGCTACGAAAACAGAAAAAATGAATTCGGTCGTACAGAAAAAGGAAAATATGGTAACATATACTTGGGAAAATATATGATTTTTTATTGAGGAGGAGATTGGATTTGTCAGATTTGCAGGCGAAACTAGGTAGCGGTATGAATAAGCTGCAAGAAGGAATTGAACAAGGAAAGGTGAAGCTGCAAGTTGCACAAGAGATTGCACAATTGAAGAAGGAAATACAAGTACAGCTCCAGAAGAAGACAGAGGTTTTATTAGAGCTTGGTCAAAAAGTGTATGTTCAACTTCGAGATACTGGCGTAAAGGAAGAATCATTAAAGCCATTAGTTGCTCCAATCCAAGCATTCGATGTTACGATTTATCAGGCAAGAAAGCGAATTGTTGAACTGCAAAAGCAACAGGGAGAGAAAGTGACGTGTGAATGTGGTGGTTCTCTATCAATCAGTGATAAGTTTTGCGGAGCATGTGGGAATCCAAATCCAATGTTAGCGGTAGAGAGAAGTGAGGAAAAATTTGTATGTGCATCATGTAATGAGCACATTGCAAAAACATCCATCTTTTGTCCAGTTTGTGGTATTAAGCAAGGTGGGGAGTGAGCAAGATGTATTGTCGCATATGTGGGAATCAACATGGAGAAGAAGTGAACTACTGTCCTAACGAAGGAAGTATGGCAATGGTGGTTACAGATAGTGTAGTCCTTGAACAAGATAACGCTAGGTATTGCCGCGGTTGTGGGGACGAAAATGCCCACCAAAATCTGTACTGTCAAAAGTGCGGTCATTCTTTATTTACGGTGAAGAAAAAAGAGCATATCGTAAAGTTACCTAGTATGGAAAAAGGCACTAAAGTTGAATTGGGATTACATAAGAGTGGTTTAAGAACGGGTCTAATTGGCGGAGCTATTGCGAGTGTTCTTATGTTACTTGCGGGATGGATTGGAAGTTTTGTATTTGCAACAATGACACAGGAACTTCTTCATAAGTTTGCTCGTGAACTAGATATGCTATCAGGTTTTTATAATGGAGCAACAGCAACACTATTAAACTACCATTTACTTGGTTTTTCAGCCGGAGATACAGATGGAATAATTCTTTCTTTATATTGGCATACTCCATTTTTACTATTATTATTAATTCCATTTATTATTTTAGGTGGAACAGGTATATGGATTGGAAAGAAGCGAGTTGCTCATACAATTGGTGAACAAGTGACAATGGCAGCTACAGTCGGTATTACTTATGGTGTGTTTTTATTTATTGTTAGCTTCATTGCATCTAAATCAATTGCTGTTCCAGGAATGGATGCTGTAACGGTAGGAGTTGGGTATTCTTCCTTTAAAAGTTTAGTAAGTGGATTTATATGTGGAACGATTTTTAGTTTATTAGGAATGATTGCTCATACAAGCCAAAACAATATGGCAGAAGCATTCCGTGAGTTACTTCCATATGGAGCATCACTTTATTACGGAGTAGCAGCAGTGGTAAAAGGCTTTTTGCTAACAGCTGTTATTTTATGTGTAATGGCTCTCTTTATGAAAGAGGATAGTGTGAAACCATTGAAAGAATTAGCATCTACAACGTCACAGCGTGTGATGTTAACACTGCAGCTGACACCACAAGTATGGAATATGGCTCATCTTGCGCCAGTGGAAGTAACAAGTCCTGCTTTTGAAAAAGGTTTTTCACGTAAGAGTAAAAAAGAAAAAGATAACGAAATACAGTTCTCATTCGTATCTGGTATGTCTTTTAATGGAACAGGGTTAAAGGAGCTTGCAATTGCTGAAGGGGCAGGGCCAGAAAAACTTGCAGGAATAGAAGATGTAAATAGTAGATTCCATTATGGATTGTTACTGCTTATTATTCCGTTCTTCTTTATGTTTAGAGCAGGACAAAAATTAGCGAGAATATCAGCAGCTAATATATATGTAACACTTGCTGTATGTAGTGGTGCTTATACAGTTATGATGCTCTTAATAAATATTCTTTCCAAGTTTCAAATTGATGTTTCAGGGAAATTGACAAGTATGTTTGGAATGAGTGGAACGATGCTATCTATGCAGGGCAACTGGATCTATTTAATAATCGGTAGTTTTATCCTGACATATGTAGCCGCTTTCGCTGGAATGAAATTGGCAAGAAAGTAGGAGGGAATCGTTGTGAAGTTTTGTGGAACGTGTAAAAAACAAGTCGCAGATCACTTGAACTTCTGTTCGGAATGCGGAAGTAAAGTAGAAGTGATTGAAGAAAATATGGCTGCTTCGAGAGCGGATGTATATCAGGAAGTACAGCCAAAGAAGAGTAAGAAAAATATTGTGATCTTAATTGTAATTGCATTGTTTGCTGCTGCATTGTTTGGCGCATATAAATTCGGGGCATATAAATTTTCGAAAGAAAAGCAAATCAATACATTAATTGAAGCTTTCAATAAAAAAGATATAAATACAATTGCTTCTTTTGTAAAATCGGATGACCCAGGTTTAAAAATGACAACAGAAGATATTAAATCTTATTTACGTTACTTAAAGGATAATCCTTCTTATAATAAAGAGTTATTATCTTACTTACAAAAGCAAACGGTAGATCAAAAGCTTGTAGATAAAGAGAGTTTTGTGGATGGACAAATTGTAGAAGATGGGAAAGAATGGTTCTTATATCCGAAATATAAGTTCAGCATTAAATCATATTTCATGAACGTCAGCACAACTGCAAAAACGGCGGAAGTATATGTAAATGATAAAAAAGCAACTGATATTTCTAGCGAGAAATCTTCTAAAGAAATCGGACCTTATTTTCCTGGCACGTATGTTGTAAAAGCAAAGGCAAAAGCAGAGCTTACTGAATTGGAAACGGAAAAGGAAGTTGAGCTAGCTGGAGAAAAAGATGGGAAAGTGGATGTGAAATTACCACTTGAAGGAAACTATGTTACAATCTCTTCTGACGAAAATAGCGTTAGTGTCTTTGTAAACGGCAAAAAGCGTGGAAAGTTAGATCACGGAAGTTATAAACTAGGACCTGTGCCAGCAGATGAAACAGTAGAGGTACATTTGGAAAAACAAACGGATTTTGGAGTTGTGAAATCTGAAAGTGTAAAAATTGGAGAGCAAAGCTCCTATTATTTAAAATTCCCAAAACAAACATCTGATGCTGCGATTGGTGAATTTGTTCGTACTCACATTTATAACAACGTGCGTGCTATTTCTTTAAATGACTTTAGCTTAATTGAAAATGACTATGATAAGAGTGGGAAATCATATACAGAAGACCGCGATTATCTGCAATATTTAAAGAAAAAGGGAATTACTGAGGATTTATTAAAATTTGAAGTGCGCAAAGTTGAGCGCCAAAGTTCTACAAAATATAAAGTAACGACGTACGAAGAATATAATATTCGCTATGGTGATGGATCTGTGAAGTTCAAAAGCTTCAGCAATGAACATATTGTTACAGTAAGTGCGGATGGAAAAATATTGTATCATTCAATCGCTGCGAATAATACGCTGAAATCAGAAGAAATATCTGGTCCAACGCATTAAAATGTGAAAAGACTATCTCTTTACAAAGAGGTAGTCTTTCTTGATATATCGCTGCTTCTATAAAACACGACAAGCTTGTACATATGGATCTTGTAGAATTCTTTCTACTAACGGGAGCATTTCTCCTTGAAATGGTATATCAATCGGAAATGGTTTTTGTGATCCAGGTTTGATGCCGTATTGTACAATTTTATAATGAATTTTTTCGTGGTGTTTGAGTACGATTAATTTATAGCGATTATCGTCTTGCTCGAGTGAAAAATCAATGGCAGTGGCATCGTATGTAACGTCGTCTTTATATATATACGGCTTCGGTGTGCCGATCCAGTCTATTTTTGCGCGTACGTTCATTGCACAACCTCCTTATTTGTCATTATATATATCCATTTTGATTTTTCAACATATAAGTCGCTGTTATGAAGAACAAAAGGTGACCGCTACTTGTTTTCTCTCCTTGTTTTCATTTGGCATGGGGGAGTGACTGCTTCTATGCATGGCCGGATGGTCTCTCCCGCCTAAAAAGAAAGGGTTTATATATATCCATTTTGATTTTCCAACATATAAGTGACGGCTATGAAGAACAAAAGGTGATCGCTACTTATTTTCTCTCTTTGTTTTC
>NZ_NVPR01000114.1 GCF_002551815.1 Bacillus sp. AFS098217 | reverse complement strand
CTGGTGCCACTGGTGCTACCGGCGCTACCGGCGCTACCGGCGCTACCGGACCTCGTGGCGCTACTGGCGCTACTGGTGCCACTGGTGCTGCCGGTGCTACTGGTGCTACCGGTGCCACTGGTGCTGCCGGTGCTACTGGCGCTACTGGCGCTACCGGTGCTACCGGACCTCGTGGCGCTACTGGTGCTACTGGTGCCACTGGCGCTACCGGTGCTACCGGTGCTACTGGCGCTACCGGTGCTACCGGACCTCGTGGCGCTACTGGTGCTACTGGTGCCACTGGCGCTACCGGCGCTACCGGACCTCGTGGTGCTACTGGTGCTACTGGTGCTACCGGTGCTACCGGTGCTACTGGTGCCACTGGCGCTACTGGTGCTACTGGTGCTACTGGTGCTACCGGTGCCACTGGCGCTACTGGTGCTACTGGTGCTACCGGCGCTAGCTTCCCTATCGCAACAGCCGTTCTACAAAATTCACAGCCGCAAACCGTTGCTCAATCTGAAACCTTCGTTTTTAGTACACCATCTAATCTAATAAATATTTCCTTTAATGGAACAGATGAACTAACCATTTTAACTACTGGTATATATGTAATTAGCTTTTCTATTTCCACAACCGCTCCTGGATGTGCCCCACTTGGAGTTGGTGTTTCCCAAAATAGAGAAGCAGCAACAGATAATTTCTCTTGCAATGTAGTAGGAGATTCTCTTTCCTTTACAACAATTGAAACATTAACAGCTGGCACAAGCATATCCATTCAATCTACACTTAGCGAAATTACAATCCCTAATACCGGCGATACAAATATAAGACTTACTATATTTAGAATCGCATAGCATCTCGTTTCTTAAAAACATCTTATTTTAAATCAAAATAAAAAGAGCGAGTAACTCGCTCTTTTTTTCTATGTAACATTTTTACTATTCTAATTCAATCGAAACATTTTTTTGAGGTACAAATGTAGAAATAGCATGTTTATAAATAAGCTGTTGCTTACCTTCTGTTTCCAATAAAACAGTAAAGTTATCGAAACCTTTAATTAACCCACGAAGCTGGAAACCATTTAATAAGTACAGCGTTACAAACGTATTTTCTTTACGGAGTTGATTTAAAAATTGATCTTGAATATTGATTGATTGCTTCATGTCGAATCCTCCTCTTTTTCTCTACTTACTTATTATTCGACTTTAGTTGTAACTTTCCTTCTGTGTATCGCAAAATTTCTGCCGTTTTTTCACCATCCGTAACATCAAACCATGCTACATCCATCTTATTACGGAACCATGTTAATTGACGTTTTGCATAGCGGCGTGAATTTGTTTTCAATTGCGATACTGCTTCTTCTAGAGAAGCGTGACCTTCAAAATAATTATATAACTCTTTGTAGCCGATTGCTTGAATAGATTGGCAATCTCGAACACCATTTTCATATAAAGCCTCTACCTCTTGCAATAAACCTTGTCCAATCATATGATCGACACGTAAGTTGATGCGATCATATAGCATTGTACGATCCATTGTCAAGCCAATTAATGAAACATCATATAATAATTCATTTTCTTGTTGCTCAAGTTGATCACTCATTTTTTGTCCTGTCGTATGGAAAATTTCCAATGCACGAATGACACGCCTTACATTATTTGCATGAATACGATTCGCACTTTCTGGATCTACCTCTTGTAGTTTCTTATGTATATATTCCACACCATGTTCTATCGCTAGTTTTTCCATTTGTTCTCGATATACAGAGTCTCCAGCTTCATCTGTAAACTGATAATCATATAGAACAGATTGTATATAAAGGCCAGTGCCACCAACAATAATCGGTAATTTCCCGCGTTCTGTAATTTCTCGAATATGACCGCGAACAAGCTCTTGAAATTCCGCCACAGAAAATGACTCTTCTGGATTCCTTATATCAATCATATAATGCGGAATTCCTTCCATTTCATCTGTCGTCACCTTAGCGGTCCCGATATCCATCGTACGATAGATTTGCATCGAATCTCCACTAATAATTTCACCATTTAACGCTTTCGCAAGATCAATACTTAACTTTGTCTTCCCTACAGCAGTCGGTCCAATGATGACAGCAACTTTTTCACGTTGCATTTCTCCCATATACTTCAACTCTCTTTATGTAATATACTCCATCTAGTTATTATACCCAATCTTACCAATTTTAATGGTCATAATGCAAGTTCTTTCAATTTGGTAAATGAAATTATATTAACAAAAATAGAAAGTAGACATAGTTTGTCCATTTTTACATATATATGATAAAAAATAAGATCGGAGAGGATATTATGGAAATTACACAAGCTCCCATTAATTTTTCAACTTTAACAAAAGAACTCATTTTAGCTACATCTATAAAGGAAAAAGATTGTTCACAAGAAGAGTTATATTTCGCTTTAAACTGCCTACTTCGTTCCTTCCATTCCATAGTAGACGAAAAAACATTAGATGAACCTACACTACAATATATACAAAACCAATTTTGCAGCGCTTATAAAATCATTACTGGCCGAACAGTATATCCTTTTTAACAATTCAAAAACGGCTGTTAGGAATCTCCTAACAGCCATTCTTCATTACATATAGATTATTTTAAAATTTTCACTTTAACAGATTTACGTCCCCATTTGTCAGCAGCTGAATTTGAGCCAACTAGAACGTCGATACGGTTCCCTTTAATTGCACCGCCAGTATCACCAGCGATTGCTTCTCCGTAACCTTCTACCCATATTTTTGATCCAAGTGGAATCACTTTCGGATCAACAGCAACCATCTTCATGTTTGGATTTGCTGTTAGGTCATGACCCATTGCACTTAATACACGGCCACCGTATGTGCCACCATTTTCGCTTGGATGAGCTGTATATGCTGT
>NZ_NVPR01000113.1 GCF_002551815.1 Bacillus sp. AFS098217 | reverse complement strand
CAGAAACAGGCACTGACCGCTTCTATGCATGGCCAGATCCTCTCTCCCTCCTAAAAAGAGGGGGTTTATGTCGGTTTTTTAATTGATGTATATAGTAAAAAAATGTTCAAAAATAATGTTTGTAAAACACTTGATTTATATCATTTACTAGATTATAATGATTATAAATTAGTAAACGATATAATATAATAACTCAAAAGGAGATTGATCATATGAACACACAAGTAATCGCAGTATTAAACAAACAGGTAGCAGACTGGAACGTATTATTTACAAAACTACACAACTTCCATTGGTATGTAAAAGGACCTCAATTCTTTACACTTCATGAAAAATTCGAACAATTTTATACAGAAGCAGCTGGACATATCGATGAAATCGCAGAACGTATTTTAGCAATTGGTGGTAAACCAGTCGCAACAATGAAAGAATACTTAGAACTATCTTCTGTTCAGGAAGCAGCTTACGGAGAAACTGCCGAAGGGATGGTTGAAGCAATTATGAAAGACTACGGAATGATGTTAGATGAATTGAAAAAAGGGATGGAAATCGCACAAGGCGCTGACGATGAAATGACGTCTGATTTACTACTTGGCATCTACACAGAACTAGAGAAACACGCTTGGATGCTACGTGCATTCTTAAATTAATTCGAAAAACAAATATAAAGGCATCCCAAAACGAGAGGGATGCCTCTTTTTATATACGCTGTATTTTTCCAATTAAACACGTAAAAATACGCATGTTCTTTTCTATGAAAAAGGAACATGCGCTTTTCATTCGATTGCTTACGTATTAGATTATGATAGCTGTTTCCACTTATTCCCCATTGCAGGTCGTTTATAATTTTTCATGTTCGCCAATAACTCTTCAGCAGTAGTTGCTGAAACAATTAATCCTTTGTTTGATGAATTCATAAATCCTTCTTCTGCGGCACGATCGACCATTTGCAGAATTGGACTATAAAAATCTTTAACATTTAATATTCCAACAGGCTTGTCATGAATTCCAATTTGTGACCAACATACAACCTCGAATAACTCTTCAAATGTTCCATAGCCACCTGGCAAAGCGATAAAAGCATCAGCAAGTTCTCCCATTTTTGCTTTACGCTCATGCATTGTCTCCACTTCAATAAGTTCCGTTAACCCTTTATGGACAATCTCTCCGCGGAATAAACCACGCGGCATAACACCTGTTACACGTCCGCCTAAACGCAGCACTTCATTGGCGATTTCCCCCATTAAACCAACACATGAACCACCGTATACTAATTCACAATTATTTTGCACAAGTAATTCCCCAAGCTTAATTGCTTGTTCCTTAAATTCAGGTCGTTCTCCTAGATTCGAACCTGCAAACACACAAATCTTTCTCATATCCACACCCCAAAACCATATATTGTCATGATACAATGAACATTGTACAACATATTGAGGGGATGAGGAAGAAATGAATATTGCCGAATTTCAAAGATGGGTTGAGGAATTTTACGAAAAACGAAGCTGGTCACAGTATAACTCTTTTATTCGCTTAAATTTCTTAACAGAAGAAGTTGGAGAAGTTTCACGAATTGTGCGTGCCATTGAAATTGGACGTGATCGCCCAGATGAACAAGTAAAGCAAACAGAAGAATTAAAAATTGAATTAAAAGAAGAACTTGGGGATGTACTTGCCAATCTCATTATTCTTTCTCAAAAATATGATTTAGACTTACAAGATATTATGGAAGCACATGTGGAGAAGCTTTCTAATCGTTTCGAAAACAAATGAGAATATTTATCAATTATGATATAATGGTTCCGACAACATACAAAGGAGAGAATTTATGTTATCTACTAAATTACACGATGCGCTTAACGACCAAATGAATTTTGAATTTTACTCTGCCCATGTTTACATGGCAATGGCTGCTTACTGCACAGCAGAAAGCTATGATGGATTTGCAAACTTTTTCCTTGTACAAGCAGAAGAAGAGCGTTTCCACGCAATGAAACTTTACAATTACATTAATGACCGCGGAGAGCGCGCCATTATTACTGGATTCGAAAACCCTAACAATGAATATGAATCTGTTTTAAGCGCATTTGAGATCGCACTTGAGCATGAGCGTGAAGTAACAAAGCGTATTTACAACTTATCTGATATCGCTTGGGATGAGCGTGAACACGCTACAATTACATTCTTAAAATGGTTCGTTGACGAACAGGTCGAAGAAGAAGCTTCATTCGATAGTATCATCCAGAAATTAAAACGCATCACAAGTGATTCTAACGCTTTATTTATGTTAGATGCGGAATTAGAAAAACGTACGTTTACTCCTCCTGCTGAGTAAATAAAAAAGCAATGAGCTCACGCGCTCATTGCTTTTCTTATTCTTATAGCATAACCCCAACGATAACCGCTGATAATATACTTACTAACGTTGCACCATATACAAGTCTTAATCCGAAAGAAGATACAACGTTTGCTTGTTTGTCATCGATACTCTTCGTTGCTCCTGCAATAATCCCGATAGATGCGAAGTTTGCGAAGGATACAAGGAAGATTGATAAAATACCTACTGTACGAGCTGATAAATCGCCAGCTACTTTTCCTAAATCAATCATCGCAACAAATTCGTTTGTTACTAATTTTGTTGCCATAATTTGTCCTGCTTGCAACATTTCTGATGCTGGAATACCCATAATAAATGCTAATGGTGAGAAAATGTATCCTAAAATGCTCTGGAATGTAATTCCGAAAATAGAATCAAATACACCGTTAATTGCTGTAATCAATGCTACGAATCCAATTAACATTGCTGCTACTGTAACTGCAATAGAGAATCCAAGCATAATGTACTCGCCTAGCATTTCAAAGAACGTTTGCTTCTTATCTTCTTGCAATTCTAAAATATCTTCTTCTTCACTTACATCATAAGGATTGATAATATGAATGATAATAAATCCACTAAATAAGTTTAAAACAAGTGCTGTTACAACATACTTAGGATCAAGCATTTTCATGTAAGAACCGACGATTGACATTGATACTGTTGACATAGAAGATGCACAAAGTGTATATAAACGATTTTTTGGTAATTTGCTAAGTTGATCTTTTACTGTAATAAATACTTCCCCTTGACCAACAATTGCTGCTGCTACTGCATTATAAGATTCAAGCTTTCCTAAACCATTTACTTTACTTAATAAAAATCC
Source organism: Bacillus sp. AFS098217 (assembly GCF_002551815.1). GTDB lineage: Bacteria > Bacillota > Bacilli > Bacillales > Bacillaceae_G > Bacillus_A. The sequence goes on along the minus strand of NZ_NVPR01000113.1, from coordinate 954 downwards.
AACTGCTTTAACAATGATTGGTAAAACTCTAATATGTTGTAGTATCCCAATTAACACCGCTAGGAAAATAATTGGAAGTAATACTGAAAGGAAAAACGTAAACTCTCCTTTATTTACAATTCCACCAAATACAAAATTAACACCAGATTCCGCATATTTTAAAATAGCTCCAAAGCCATCTGAAATTCCTTTTACTAACACATACCCAATCTTTGTATTTAATAAGAAGTATGCCAATGCTAATTGAATAACAAGCATAATTGCAATTGGTTTATATTTAATTTTCTTCCGATCTGAACTTACAAGAAAACCTAGTACAAATACAGCAAGTAAACCGACTAGAAACATGACTATTTTCATGTGTGAATCCTCCACTTCCTATGAGTTATTGGTTGTCCAACGAATGACGTCTGACCATTATTGATAAAAAAATAAGAACCTCGAACATACTATTTACTTCAAACTGTAACATAAAATCAGTAAGCGTTTACATAAATTGCAATTTATAATTAGTGGTCTTTCCTTCTCTACTCGATTGAAAGTATGAAACTGATACCACCCACAAACAAATTGTAAGCGTTATCTAGATGAAATGCAACATAATTTTTTCAATAAGTCATATGTTAATTTCTCCCTCAAATCTCTATCATTGATATTCTGGAATACAAAAAAGCAATAGGCCCTCGCTCATTGCTTTTCATTTTTATAACATTACCCCAACAATAATTGCTGATAAAATACTAACTAACGTTGCACCATATACAAATCCTAGTCCGAATGAAGAAACAACGTTTGATTGATTTTCATCGATCCCCTTCATATGAATCCATTTTCATTTTTCGACATCTAAATCCCTGCTATGCAGAATAAAAAGTAACCTACACTCGTTTGTTCATTCTGTTTTTACTTCGCATGTAGCAGAAAAAGGCTCTGACCGCTTCTATGCATGGCCAG
>NZ_NVPR01000112.1 GCF_002551815.1 Bacillus sp. AFS098217 | reverse complement strand
TGAATCAATTTCATAATTGTTTCTTTTCATCAGTTGGATTGGCAAAATTTTAGAAGTATGTTTTTTGAAAATACTAAGCGGCTTGATTCACTTCTTTCATTTTTTGATTGATTCGATCTACAGCCAACTTTGAGGCATTATAAACAAGCGTCACAAGATCGAAATGTACTTTTGCTCGTTTTCCAGATCGATATCGGACATTTTTTAACTGAAAGAATTCTTTTAAGTATGCGTTTACTCGTTCGACAGCACTTCTTTGATTGTAAAGCTTTTTCCATGCTTCTGTTCCACGACCCGGAGCGCTATATTTCCGAATATCTGTCTCCATTTTGATTTTGAAGACTTTTTGGCAAAGAGAATCTGTCGCTAACGGACAAGTTTTACACTCATCTGGTTGTGTATATTTCAAGGTTTGATATTTCTCATCAAAGCTGTCGTAGCGATACGAATGTTCGCGTACGCAAGTAGGAGCAAAATATTCATCAAAACCAATAAACTCTTCTTCATTGCGTCTATTATAGGCAATAATCGCTTTCGTTTTCATGCGGTGAAGTTGTGTATAAATCGCTTTGTAATCATACCCCGCATCTAACACGCCATACCGAATGGTCAACGAAGAAAGTCGTTCTTGTATACCTTTTAGTAAAGGAATTGCGGCTTTTCCATCATGTAAACTTGCGGAAGACATGAGAGATTGTAGAATATATTGGCTCTTAGAACCAACCGCCAAGTGGGCTTTGAAGCCAAACCAAAAGGTGTTTTTACCTTCACTATTTTTCTTGATGCCCCAATTTGGATGCATAGGGATTTCTGTTCGTAAGGTTTCTAGACGGATATCTAGTTGATCTTCTATTGTTTTTTCGTAGATGTTTTTTTGATTTTCTCGTTTTTGTTTTTCTTGTTGAAAGGCTTCTTGTTCAGCCTTCGGTTTACGACCACATTTTTTTGATTCTGGTTTTGGTTTCTTTTCTTGTGAAGTTGCCTGGTCTCGAGATTCAAAATGTGTCGCATCAATAGAAACAACATCATCTGTAAGAAACTCTTCTTGAATCGCTTGGAGAAGTAAGGTTTCTTGAACGATTTCTAGTACATTAGATTCACTTAATTTCTGGGTGAACCGTGAAAAAGAAGCTTCGGAAGGGATGCGATCAGAAAATAAAAACCCGCACTCCAGATGAAACATAAAATCATGTCGTAATCGTTTCACAAGATCTTTAATCGTTGGAATGCGTTCCACAATACGAGCAACGAGGGCATAGATCATCGCTGCATAATTTAATTTTGTTGGAGCACCATAGATTGATCGTTTCGAAACAGTGGCTAGGACAGGTTCAATTGTCAATGTCGAAAAAATCGCTTCGAATCGTCTCGTTGGTTCTAAATCATATAAATCTTTAATGTCAAATAGGCTTTCTTGTCGTATAATAGGCACAGGGAGTCAACCTCTTTTCTTGTTTTGGTTTGTGTCGTAACTACCATTATACAAGAATTTGGGGAGGTACTCCTTTTTTGTGTTCTCAAAACCCTTGGTACATCAGGGCTGAGAATTATGAAATTGATTCA
>NZ_NVPR01000111.1 GCF_002551815.1 Bacillus sp. AFS098217 | reverse complement strand
TTTGGCATCTAACTCCCTGCTATGCAGAAGTAAAAGTAACCTACACTCGTTTGCTCTTTCTGTTTTTACTTCGCATGTGGCAGAAAAAGCCCCTGCCCGCTTCCATGCATGGCCAGATGCTCTCTCCCACCTAAAAAGAGGGGGTTTATGTCCGTTTTTTAATTGATGTATATATAGGAAAAAGCTAGCTTCTACTTAAAGTAAAGTAGAAGCTTCTCCGCTTTCTTATTTCATACTTTCTAAAAGTTCTTGCTCATAATCATAAAGAGCTGTTGGATAATCCCCATTAAAGTAAGCCATACATAAGCCGCCGTATTTCCCTTCATATGGGCGTCCAATTGAATCTACTAAACCATCTTCACTTAAAAATGTTAAAGAATCTGCTCCGATAATTTGACGGATTTCTTCTATAGAGTGATTTGCTGCGATTAATTCTTTTCTCGTTTGAATATCAATTCCATAAAAACATGGATACTTAAGAGGCGGGGAAGCAATTCTAACATGAACTTCTGTCGCTCCAGCCTCACGAAGCATACGAACAATTCGTTTACTTGTTGTTCCTCTTACAATAGAGTCGTCAATCATAACAACCCGTTTCCCTTCAACCACACCTCGTACTGCTGAGAGCTTCATTTTTACCCCTTGCTCACGCAATTCTTGAGACGGTTGGATAAAAGTACGACCAACGTAACGATTTTTAATTAATCCTAATTCGTATGGAATTCCAGTTGCTTCTGCATAACCAATCGCTGCCGAAATACTAGAATCCGGTACACCCGTTACAACATCCGCTTCAATAGGCGCTTCCATCGCTAAACGTTTCCCCATGCTTTTACGTGCTGCATGAACATTAATGCCAGCAATATTGGAGTCTGGGCGTGCAAAATAGATGTATTCCATACTACAAATTGCATGTTCTACCTCATTTGTAAAACGATCTACTTGAATACCTTCGTCATTAATGATAAGTAGCTCCCCAGGTTCTACATCGCGAATATATGTTGCACCCACTACATCAAAAGCACATGTTTCAGATGCTACAACGTATGCATCTCCCATTTTCCCGATGGAAAGTGGGCGAAACCCATTCGGATCTAGCGCAACAATCATTTCGTTCCCTGTTAGTAAAAGATATGCAAATGCACCTTTTACTTTATTTAACGCATCTTTCACGCTCTCGATTAGTGAACCTTTTGTATTACGCTTAATTAAATGAAGCAGTACTTCTGTATCTGAACTCGTTTGAAAAATACTTCCTTCTGCCTCTAATTCACGGCGAAGCATCTTTGCATTAATTAAATTCCCGTTATGAGCTAATGCCATGCTATGATCAGAAAAACGGAATAGTAGTGGTTGCACATTCGCTACTTCACTTCCGCCTGCTGTTGCATATCGTACGTGTCCGATTGCAGATCTTCCGTTTAATCCTTCTAGCTCACCTCTTGAAAACACTTCTGATATTAAACCTAACCCCTTGTGACCGACGATTTTCTCCCCATTATTGACGACAATGCCTGCGCCTTCTTGCCCACGGTGCTGTAAACTGTGCAATCCGTAGTACGCAACTTGTGCTGCATTTTCATGCCCCCAAATTCCGAAAACGCCACATTCTTCATTTAACCCCTTTATTTCAGCAAGCATGGGATTGCCCCTTTCCAAGCCCTTCTCATTTCATCAACATTTGCTGTAAGTAATACTTCATTTTCTTCATTATGAATTGTTACTTCATTTGTATTTGTGACTTCTCCAACTTGAATTGCTTCTACTACTTTCTCAAACGCTTCTTGTTGTTCACGTTTTACCGTTACAACAAAGCGGGATTGTGATTCTGCAAATAAGGCTGCTGTTGCTTCCCCATCTAATTTCACAGTAGCACCTAGGCCTTTCGCACCAATTGCACTTTCAGAAATTGCAACTGCTAATCCACCTTCTGCAACGTCATGTGCGGATTGAACAAGTCCTGCTTGAATTGCTTCTAGTAATTCTTTTTGACGTTTTGATTCCACTTCTAAATCGATGCTTGGTGATTGACCAAAGATCTTACCATATACCATCTTCTGTAATTCACTTCCGCCAAATTCAGCTTTCGTTTCACCAATTACATAAACTAAATCACCAGCTTGCTTAAATTCTTGTGTTGTTACATGTTTTAGATCATGAACAAGACCTACCATACCAACAGTTGGCGTTGGATACACAGCTTCACCGCTACGTTCGTTATACATTGATACGTTTCCACCGATAACCGGGGTTTTTAATGTACGACAAGCTTCACTCATACCGTCTACTGATTTCTCAATTTGCCAGAAAATCTCTGGTTTTTCCGGATTACCAAAGTTCAAGCAATCTGTAATTGCAAGTGGCTCTCCGCCAGAACATACAATATTACGCGCAGCTTCAGCTACTGCAATTTTACCGCCCATTTCAGGATCTAAGTAAATGTAGCGAGAGTTACAATCTGTTGTCATTGCTAATGCTTTCTCTGTGCCACGTACACGTACAACTGCCGCGTCTGATCCTGGTGTAACAACTGTGCTTGTGCGTACTTGATAATCATATTGATCATATACCCACTCTTTACTTGCAATCGTTGGTTGTTGTAATAAAGCTAGCAATGTTTCTTTATAATTATCTACTTTTGGTGTTTCCATCTTCATTTCTTGGAACTCTTTAAAGTACGCTGCCTCTTTTGATGGTTTATGGTAAATTGGTGCTTCTTCTGCCAATGCATCTGCTGGAACTTCTGCTACCATTTCACCTTTATGGAATAAGCGAAGCATTTTGTCTTCTGTTACTTTCCCCATCGCAACTGCTGCAAGGCCGTATTTTTCAAATAAATCTACAATCTCTTGCTCTCTACCTTTTTTCACGACAATTAACATACGTTCTTGCGACTCAGATAGCATCATTTCATATGGCGTCATACCTGTTTCACGCTGCGGTACATCATCTAAATACATTTCAATACCCATTCCTGCTTTACTTGCCATTTCCGCAGAAGACGATGTTAAACCAGCAGCTCCCATATCTTGAATTCCAACAAGAGCATCAGATTGAATAAGCTCTAAGCATGCTTCAATAAGAAGTTTCTCCATAAATGGATCGCCTACTTGTACTGCTGGGCGTTTTGCTTCTGAACTCTCGGATAGTTCTTCCGATGCGAAAGTTGCACCGTGAATACCATCGCGTCCTGTTGAAGCACCTACGTACATAACCGTATTACCAGCACCATGCGCTTGCCCTTTTTTAATATCTTCATGATTAATTAATCCAACGCACATCGCATTTACAAGTGGATTTCCTTCATAGCATGGATCAAATTGTACTTCTCCGCCCACTGTTGGAATACCAATACAGTTACCGTATCCTGCAATCCCTGCTACTACTTCCTCAAATAAATATTTCACACGTGGTGATTGTAATTCGCCGAAGCGAAGTGAGTTTAATAGTGCTACTGGACGTGCTCCCATGGAGAACACATCGCGAATAATACCTCCAACACCTGTTGCCGCGCCTTGATATGGCTCAATTGCTGAAGGGTGGTTATGACTTTCCATTTTAAATACAACTGCTTGATTATCACCGATATCTACAATCCCTGCGCCTTCTCCAGGTCCTTGTAGTACATGTTCTCCTGTTGTTGGAAACTTGCGAAGAACTGGTTTTGAATTTTTATAACTACAGTGCTCTGACCACATAACAGAAAATAGTCCTGTTTCTGTGTAGTTCGGCAAACGCCCTAAAATCTTTTCAACCATGGCAAACTCTTCGTCCGTTAGCCCCATTTCCGCATATATACGTTCTTCTTTAATTTGTGTTGGATTTGGTTCAAGCATTAACGACATATGTTTCCCTCCAATGTTTCAAAATAGATTGAAAGACTTTTAAACCTTCAGCACCGCCAAGAAGTTCATCCACAGCACGCTCTGGATGTGGCATCATGCCAAGTACATTTCCTTTTTCATTTACAATACCTGCAATATCGGAAACACTTCCGTTTGGATTTTCTACGTAACGGAATGCAATTTGATTCTTTTCTTCTAATTCTTTAAGGGTTGCTTCATCGCAGTAGTAATTTCCTTCACCATGTGCAATTGGAATATTGATGACTTCACCTTTTTTATATTGCGATGTAAACATTGTTTCATTATTTTCAACACGTAACTGAACAGTTCGGCACATGAATTTTAAATTTTCATTTCGCATTAATGCACCTGGTAACAATCCTGATTCAACAAGAATCTGGAATCCATTACATACGCCTAAAATTGGTTTTCCTTGCTCGGCAGCTTTTTGCACTGCCTTCATTGCATTTGCAAAACGAGAAATAGCACCACAGCGAAGATAGTCGCCATAAGAGAATCCACCTGGTAAAAGAATCGCATCATACTCATCTAAATTCTCTGCATCATGCCAAACATAATCTACCTCTTCGCCAAGCTCATCTTTAATGGCATGAAACATATCAACATCACAGTTCGAACCTGGAAATACAATTACGGCAAATTTCACTGTGCGACAACCTCCTCAACTTCGTAACGGTAATCTTCCATTACAACGTTTGCTAATAGTTTTTCACACATTTCTTTTACCTTGCTATCCAGATCAGTTACTGATTTATCAATTGTTAACTCCATATATTTACCGATGCGAACATCCTGTACTTCTGTAAAAGAAAGGCTATGCAGGGCACCTTTCACTGCTGTTCCTTGTGGATCTAGTACACTCTCTCTTAATGTTACATATACCTTTACTTTATACATGTGAAGCTCCCCCTAAACGTTTTAAAATTTCTTCATATGCCTCTGTTAAATTCCCAAGATCACGACGGAATACATCTTTATCAAATTTTTCATTGCTCGTTTCATCCCATAAACGGCAAGTATCTGGTGAAATTTCATCCGCTAATATGATTTCCCCTGTTTCTGTTACGCCAAACTCTAATTTGAAATCTACTAATCTTACACGACAGCTTGCGAAATGCTCAATCAACACTTGATTGATTTGTAGAGCTGTTTCTCGTAATACACTTACTTGCTCTGGTGTTGCAACGTTTAACACACGAATATGATCTTCCGTTACAAGTGGATCTCCTAAATCATCATCTTTGAAGTAAAATTCTACAATTGGCGTTGTAAGAGCAGTTCCTTCTTCCATTCCTAGTCTTTTTGAAAGACTACCTGCAATTACATTTCTTGTGACAACTTCTAATGGAATAATACTCACCTTTTTTACAAGTTGTTCTGTTTCGGATAACTTCTCAATAAAGTGTGTTTTAATTCCCACTTCTTGTAACTTTCTGAACAATAAAGTTGTAATCTCATTGTTCAAACGACCTTTTCCTGTAATCGTCGCTTTTTTCTCCCCATTGAAAGCAGTCGCACTATCTTTATACTCTACCCAAACCATATCTGCTGCTTCTGTACGATAAATTCTTTTTGCCTTACCTTCATACAGCAATTCTAGCTTTTGCATTTCGCAAGCCCCCTGTAGTTTGAAAAATGTGAATAATGTTTTTATAAAGAATGGCACAGAATGACTCTATTCTGTGCCATATGAAATTTTACGCTTCATTTAATCCAAGACGTTCGAAGATTGTATCAACGTGTTGCATATGATGTTCATAATTGAAGCATTCGTTAATTTCTTCTTGCGTTAACTTACTTGTAATGCGCTCGTCAGCTTCTACAAGCTCTTTAAATTGTACTTGTGTTTCCCAAGCTTCCATCGCTTTAGGCTGTACAATATCATAAGCTTCTTCACGTACCATGCCTTTATCGATTAGTGTAAGCATTACGCGCTGAGAATAAATTAAACCGTATGTTCTCGTCATATTGCGTTTCATATTCTCTGGGAATACAGTTAAGTTTTTGACGATATTACCAAAGCGATTTAACATGTAATTTAACGCGATTGTAGCGTCTGGTAAAATTACGCGTTCTGCAGAAGAGTGAGAGATATCACGCTCATGCCATAACGGAACATTCTCGTAAGCTGTCATCATATAACCGCGGATAACACGAGCTAAACCAGTCATATTTTCAGATCCGATTGGATTACGTTTATGTGGCATTGCAGAAGAACCTTTTTGACCTTTTGCGAAAGCTTCTTCAACTTCACGTGTTTCACTCTTTTGTAAACCACGAATTTCAACTGCCATCTTTTCAATGGATGTTGCGATTAATGCAAGTGTTGACATGTAATGTGCATGACGATCACGTTGCAACGTTTGTGTAGAAATTGGCGCTGCTTCTAATCCTAAGTTCTCACAAACATATTTTTCTACGAAAGGATCAATATTTGCATATGTACCAACCGCACCAGATAGTTTACCAACACGAACTGTATGAGCAGCTTGCTTGAAGCGCTCTACGTTACGTTTCATTTCTTCATACCAAAGACCAAGTTTTAAACCAAATGTTGTTGGCTCTGCATGAACACCGTGTGTTCTTCCCATCATAATCGTGTATTTATGCTCTTTCGCCTTATTAGCTAAAATGCTAGTAAAGTTCTCTAAATCTTTTAATAAGATTTCATTTGCTTGTTTTAAGATGTAAGATAAAGCTGTATCTACTACGTCTGTAGATGTTAAACCGTAATGAACCCATTTACGTTCTTCACCTAATGCTGGTGTTTCTGATACAGCACGAGTGAAAGCAACTACGTCATGGCGTGTTTCTTTTTCAATTTCGTAAATACGCTCCATATCAAATGATGCATGCTCACGAATTTTTTTTACATCTTCTTTTGGAATATCGCCAAGCTCAGCCCATGCTTCACAAGCTAAAATTTCAACTTCTAACCACGCTTTAAATTTGTTCTCTTCCGTCCAAATCGCACCCATTTCAGGGCGTGTATAACGACTAATCATCTTTTTCCCTCCAACAGTTGTTCTTGATGGTCCCAAATATGCAAACTCTTCGCTTTTTCTAGAGCACCTTCAATATTCTCATTTAAAATATTTACATGCCCCATTTTTCGCTGTGCTTTTGCTTCTTCTTTTCCATACAAGTGTAAATAGCACCCGGTTAATCTATTCACTTGTCCTAGGACCCCTTCTATATGTTCGCCTAAAATGTTCACCATGACAACTGGTTTTAACAAATTTGTTTCTCCAAGAGGTAAATTACAGATTGCTCGAATATGTTGCCCAAATTGACTCGTTTCACATCCATCAAGTGTATAATGCCCTGAGTTGTGAGGTCTTGGTGCTAATTCATTAATGTAAACCTCACCGTCAGCTGTAGCAAACATCTCTACCGCTAGTGTTCCCACAAGTTCTAATTCATCCGCAAGTACTTTTGCATAAGTAATTGCTTTTTGAGAAAGTTCTTCTGTAATACGAGCTGGAACGATAGATTCATGTAAAATGTTATTCACATGAATATTTTCTGCTACTGGAAATACCTTCGTTTCCCCACTTACACTACGAGTTACAATAACGGATATTTCCTTTTCAAATGGCACCCATTTTTCTAGAATACATTCAGTTTGATCGACAAGCTCTTTTGCTCTTGCAACATCAGCTTCACTTCTTAAAACAACTTGCCCTTTACCGTCATATCCTCCTGTTGTTGTTTTTAACACACAAGGAAAGGAAAGTTCCGTAATTGCTTCTAAAAGTTCATCGTGCTTCTGAATTAATCTATATGGTGCTACTGGCAAACCAACCTTTACGATTGCATTCTTTTCTGTAAAACGATTTTGCGTTTTGCTTAATAACTGACTGCCTTGTGGCAAATACGCATGTTTTTCAAGCCATTGTAGACATCTATAATCAATATTTTCAAATTCATATGTGACAACATCGCTTATCTCTGCTAAATACTGAATCGCTTTCAAATCATCATAGGCTGCAACAATTTCAATGTCAGCAACTTGTGCACATGGTGAATGTTTTGTTGGATCTAAAACAGCAATTTTATAACCCATTTCCTTAGCCGCCAGCGCCATCATTCTTCCAAGCTGGCCGCCTCCGATAATGCCGATTGTTTTTCCAGGTAAGATGATTCTCGTCATACTAGCTCACTACCTTCACGCACAGTTTTCTCAATAGCTTCTCGTCTCAACTCTAATGCATCATGTATGTCATCATAAAATGATCCAAGTATTTGTGCAGCAAGTAATCCAGCATTTGTTGAACCAGCCTTACCAATTGCAACAGTTGCAACTGGAACCCCTCCTGGCATTTGGACAATGGATAATAACGAATCTAGGCCGTTTAACGTTTTTGATTGAACTGGGACACCGATTACAGGAAGATTTGTCTTCGCTGCAACCATTCCTGGTAAATGCGCTGCTCCACCAGCTCCAGCAATAATAACTTTTAATCCACGCTCACGAGCTGTTTCTGCATATTCAAACATATAATCCGGAGTCCGATGAGCGGATACAACTTTTTTCTCATACGGTATATTTAATTCATCTAAAATGTCACAAGCATATTTCATTGTTTCCCAGTCTGACGTGCTTCCCATTATGACTCCAACTAGTGATTTCATATTAGAATCCCCCCGATTCAAATAAAAAAAGCCTGAAATAGAACAGTTTCTCTTTTACTATGAGAGAAAGCGCTCTACTCAGGCATACGTATCCCTTGTGAATAGAAAAATACCGAGTGACTTTCCCTCATAGTCTAACGAATAACGGTCGTTAGGTAGAGACTTGCAGGCCATATCCCCGCGATTATATGAGGTCTTATATATTATTGTTTCTATGGCTATATTAACAATATTTCATAAACAATGTCAATAAATAATCGAATGTTTTTTTATTAGTTATCGTTAACGTTCGTGTTTTAGTTATATTCAAAAGAAGAAGTGAAAATATATGCAAGTAAAAAACGAAATTGGGGTAGGAAGATCAGATGTATCGTATGAAGATCTCGTGGTTTAGCGATAGAATACCTTAACCATGATTTAATCAAATTTTATACTCCTCTTAATCTGAGCACACGAAAAAGTAATCAATTCAAGGCACAAATAATACCACTTTTTGTATATTTAAGCATCGCCTATGATACTATTGTTATAAATTCACACTAATTTATAGGTGGTTTAATTATGCGGAAACTTAACATATTGTCATATTTATGTTTTTTATCGCAATAACTGCTGCAATGATTGGATCCTCTTTTATAACATCTCACTTTTTCTATTCTCACTATTTAAAGCTTATGCTTCTTGTAGAAATAATCAGTCCCATTATCGGAATTATTTTAGGGTCTTTCGGAAAACCTGGAAGGCCAAAACAAATTGCTATTATTTTAAACAGCCTCTTCTTTATTCTTTTTTCACTTTTGGCATTGCTCAATTTATAGATTATGGCATTTGGCAAATAAAAATGAACACAAAAAAACCTAAGTCGAAA
>NZ_NVPR01000110.1 GCF_002551815.1 Bacillus sp. AFS098217 | reverse complement strand
CTGGTTGTCTAGCCTCAGTCTTTCGTGGACTCCGTTCGTAGGTTGCATAACCCAAGAATGATTCCCTAGTTCTCGGCTCTATGGTGGCTCTGTAACAGTTCTGATTGGAAAGGAACGGTCAACCACAAGCCTTCTTGCATGAGAAGTTGAGGGCACCTACAAACATTGGCGAAGGGAAACAAACTCTTAGGAGGGACAAAACCTGCGTGTATTTGTCAAGAATGTAAGAGGAGAACCACTCATGCCTTGCAGGAATCGCAAGGCACGGCTTCTTCTCAAACAAGGAAAAGCAAAAATTGCGAAGTACACACCATTTACGATTCAACTCCTATATGCCACTGGTGAAACGGTGCAACCCGTTACAATTGGAAGTTCTTACAAATCAGTTAGTCTATGCCTAACCGAAATTCCCCCCACCTTGCCGCTGGGTTCTTGCCCGTCACGCGTTTGAAGATGGGGATGAATTTCGGAAATACGTTAAAACAAAAAATAAGATTAATTTCATATTGCAACATTTCTACTATCGTATTTTGGAAGACTAAGTTGAACAAAAATTTTATTTTATTCTACTTTTTAGTTCACGAAAAAAGGTTCTGCCGTCTCCAGCAGAACCTTTCCTAAAATGGCAAAGAATAAGTCTTACTTTATTCTTCTATAATAGAATACACAAGAGTTATGAGGGATGTCTAGGTCAAATGTTTACAATGTTATTATTCAAATATAGTATTTTTTGAAGGTGAACTTCTTGCCCTAAAGGAATTGGAGAAGGTTGAGAGTATTCTTGACCTTGAAAGAGATTCTTTACTATTTGTTTTCTCTTTTTCTCCAATCCCCTCTAGAGTTGTCACCTTTCAGTGATGGGTTTTATTTTGAAGGATTTTCCTTTTTCCTGTCGAATCGATAATGTGAAGGGTGGGGATTGTATGGGAGAATCAAAAGCATTTACTGCGGAAGATAAAGAGGTAATTTTTAATAACAATTTTGAAGGTGCAATTTCAAAATTGGAAACATTAAGGGAGATAGCTGTAGAGAATGTTAAGTATCAAGAATCCGCTGAAGAACTTTATAAAGAAATTCATCGTCATCTACGATCACTTAAAATGTATAAATAAAGCATCAAAAACTGCACCTCCAATTGTTAGACTGTGTCTAACAATTGGAGGTGCAGTTTTTGGGTTCGGATGTCTCATGGGATATTTGGCAGGTACGCTTGCTACTTTCTTGTTGATCTACTTCACTTACAGAATTGGAGAGAATAAACGAGCTGCAACTCATAAGCAAGAGATTGCTATATTCGATAAGTCGGCTTGGAAGGAAATGAATACTACCAAATATGAGATTTATATTCAATCGACATCCAAAATGATTGAAGTTGCTCAGCAATATGGCTGAGAAGAAATCCTAGAGAAAAATCAGAGAACGTATTGACTCCTTACGGCAACAGAAAGCCCAAGCCCACACCAAAAAAACAGGTTAAACGTGAGGTAAATGAGAACAACAAAGATGTGATTATCGCGTCTCTGAAGAGAAAAATTAAAAAGCTAGAAGAAGATAATATAGAATTACGGAAACAGTTGAAATTCGCTTATACCGAGGTATATAAAAAGGTTTAGTTGAAGGCGAGAACGGCCATTATCCGTCCCTACTTGTTCAACAAACGGGCTAGTTCGTGGAATAACACCTTTAAAGAAAATTGGATATCTATGTTTAAGTAAAAATCCCAAATCCAATAAAGGATACGGGATTTTTGTTTTTAAATATTGTGTATTACTGTCTAATACTGTCTAATACGGAGCTTAGATTCCAGCCCACACATCTTTTCCATATCGTCCTTCACGTTGCAATTGGTCTAACCAATTTCTTGCCTCTTGTTCACTTACCCCATGATTTCGCTGATAAGCTTGACAAAGAGTATCCTCTACATCCGGAGCCATTCGACTTCCATCACCGCATATATAAAGATGAGCGCCGTTATCTAATAAAGAAATTAATTTGTCTCCCTCTTGTTTCATTAAATGCTGTACATATGTTTTTGGATGTCCTTCCAGACGCGAAAAAGCTGTATGTAAGGATAATATGCCATCCTTTTCATCTTTTTTTAATTCTGTACGATAGAGATAATCCTGTTCAGGATGACGACAACCGAAATATAGATGAGCTTCTCCTAACTTTACGCCTTGCTGTTTCTGGATGCGCCGTGATTGTAAAAACCCTCGGAATGGTGCAATCCCAGTTCCTGGTCCAACCATGATAATTGGCGTTTCAGGATTTTTTGGCAACTGAAAACCTGATTGTGGAGTACGAATAAAACAAGCAATATTGTCTTCGTTGTGACGTTGAGCTAAATAGTTAGAAGCGACCCCTTTATATTCGCCTCGTCCACTCCGTGCAGGTCCGCTTACAACACCAACTGTAATACTCAGGCGATCCTGGGCAACGAGTGGTGAGCTTGAAATAGAATAGTAACGCGGTTTGAGTGCAGGGAGAAGTTCTAAAAACCGCTCAAACGGTATTTCACATGCTTCGTACTTTTCGAGAAGATCTAACATGGAAATACGTTTCTTTAATATTTGCTCCTGGTAAATTCCCTCTTCCACTAAAGTTTCCAATTCGCGTTTGTGCGGAGGGCAAACCGTAAAAGATGCCAGTTCCCGTATTTGTGCTCTGGTTGCTGCTTCCTGCACTTCCACACTATAGCTAAGAAGATCACGTAAACTAACAGGCATATCAAGTGGCAGATGAGCTGCGTTTCGTCCACTTGCTGTCAGCACTACTTGATCATTTCCATTCAAATTATACCTACGGAGAACGCGGCTGACATTTTCCTCACTGTTGTGTGGAAGCACTCCGAGATGGTCTCCTTCGTGATAAGTAACTTCTTGCGGTAAGGCCACCTCGATATGCCGAGTGCTCCGATCACTGCCAGCTGATTGGAGTTCGCGATTTTCCACAATAGTTGCATTCACTGCTTCGTACGAACGAGCAAGAGGAGACCCTCCAAGGCCACTGACAAACTGAAGGCTTAGGGTACTGCGTTCTTTTTCTACATTTTCATTGAGCTCCAATCCAAAAGTTTTCATCGCATCCGACCACATGCTTTGTTTCCATTGATTGAGCTGTTCCTCAAAGTCTCCACTTGCATCTCCCTCTCCGCGTGTTGAGAACCTTGTGGCTCCCTGTTGAGCCATCTGCTCGTCAATATATCTCGGGACATTCTGATAGGTACTGGCCCAGTTATGATCTCCACAGCCAAACACCGCATAATGAACACCTTGTAGCTCACCAGGTTGTAGTTCTTCAAGCCATTGTACGAATTGTCCAGCATTGCTCGGTGGCTTTCCGTTATAAGAAGAAGTAACAATGAGAATGGCTCCTTCTTTCGGTAAGTTACCAATTCGGTCATTTAAAGGCGATACTTCAGTCCGTACGCCATGCAAACTCGCTGTATCCGCAAGTTCCCGTGCTACACCCTCAGCAGTTCCAGTATCAGAGCCGTAAAGAACAAGAAGCGGACGATTATTGAGTCCTTGGAGAGAAGCTGCATTCTGAACTTGCTGTTCCGTCTTGTGGTCCTCCGGCGTCTCTGCTACAGGTGTTAGGACAGATGGACGGATGGCAGCTTGATTTCGGGATCGAACCTTTATCTTAAAATCACCTGGCTTTAACGTTAATGTTTGTTTAATGTCCAGCTCATAATTCGCATAATCGATGAATTCAAAATGCTGGAGAAGCATTCCCAGTACGAGAGTGGCCTCATGAAGGGCAAACTGCATACCGATACATGCCCGCTGGCCATTTCCAAATGGCTTATAAGCATGGTGAGGAACTTTATCCGGATCTTCAAACCGTTCGGGATGGAATTCTTCTGCATTGTCCCCCCATGCATCTTTATCTCGATGCAGCTGTGGAATAAGAACCATAATCCGATCTTCTCTTTTCTTTACCG
This sequence comes from Bacillus sp. AFS098217, assembly GCF_002551815.1. GTDB lineage: Bacteria > Bacillota > Bacilli > Bacillales > Bacillaceae_G > Bacillus_A. Next base: position 14,509 of record NZ_NVPR01000110.1, on the reverse strand, counting down.
GATATTTTCCACCAATCACCGTGTCTTCTTTTGCATAAAGGCTGAATGCTGGTGCGGTAGGCCATAGACGCAGCGATTCATTTAAAATCATCCGGATATACTTAAGCTGCAGAACTTGTTGATATGTCGGAGTGGGCCCTGTTAATACCCGATCTACTTCTTCATAGGCTTTTCTCAATTTATCCGGATTTTTTAATAAGTAATAGATCGCAAAGGATAACAATCCACTTGTTGTCTCGTGCCCGGCTATTAAAAAGGTGATGATTTGGAAACGAATATTTTCATCATCCAGTGTTTCGCCCGTTTCCGGATCCTTCACATTTAACATACGGGAAAGCAAATCATTTTCTTCCTGGCTTCCATTGGCCTTACGTTCGGCAATAATATTATCCACTAAAGAAAACATGGCTTGGATATCATGCTGAAATTGACGTTTAGTTCTCACCATGAGTTTGTCCTGTATATCTAATCGTTGTGTTTGATGCATCGCTTCATCTAGAGCACGGACCATGCTGGTGATAAAAGGATGAGGAGTCTCACGATAATAACTGTTGAATCGGTAATTAAAACCGCATAAACCAATCGTGTCCAATGTAAGACGGGTCATATCCTCCGGGACATCCACCTCTTCATTCGGATTAAGCCGTGCCCATTTTTGAACGAGCTGTACGGCAATATCGACCATCATGGCATGGTAATCTTTCATTGCCCGCTGGCTGAATGTAGGCGTCAGAATATTATGGGCTTTTCTCCAGTTAGGCTCGTGTGTTCCACTTGTAAATAACCCGTCTCCAGCAAAGGGACGAACCTTTGCTAAAGGACCTTCTACACTTTTATCGAACCGTGACTGATCACAGACTTCTGCTACCAGTTCATGCCCAGAAACGATAATGGCGGTATCTCCTGGAGTTTGAAGCCGAAAAATGGGACCGTACTCTTCCGCCAGCTTGATAAACGATAGGAGCGGTTTATCTTTATCAAGTAGAGGTACATTACCTAATGGACCAAACGTTTTAGGTTGGGGAATATCATTAAGCTTTTTCATTAAAAACATCCTTTCAAAAGAGCATGTTATTTTAGTGATTGTTCTTGCTTGAAAAATTTTACCTATCTGCACTACTTTAAAAAGTTTACTTTTAAGCTGTGTTTGATAACTTGTTTCCATCTCTCTCTGTCTTTTGTTACAGTTGTAAAGTTCCCCAAAACATGAGGGGTGGCCTGTTGATATGCAACGGATGATAACAACATGACAATGAGTTCCTCCGGATGCTGGTCTGCAAGAACATCCAATTCGATCCCTTTTACAATAAAAGGATAAGTTTGGTCGTGAAAAGGCTTGATTAATTTATCAAATAAATGGTCAAATCTTTCACCTTGTTGAACGGTTTCGTTAATGATAAACAAACTGAATTCTCGATGTTGAAAACTCATGTCAACCAGCTTGTCGAATAATTCGACTAATAAGGCCCTCATATTAGAGGCATTAGTTACATCTTTTAGGATGAAGTTATTGGTTTGTAACACCTTATAGGAGAGTTCGGATATCACTTCTTTCCATAAGTCTAATTTTGAACCAAAATGGTACTTTACAAGAGCCATATTTACATTAGCATCCATGGCAATTTCGCGGAGACTCGTTTCCTCAAATCCCTTTGTGGAAAAAAGCTTAGTAGCAGAGTTTAAAAGATCCATTTTTGCCACTTCTTTATCTTTGACAGGTCTTCCGGGTGCTTTTTTACTATCAGAATCATTCATACTAGAAGTTCCTTTCTGTTATTAATCAATCGATTAATTAATATACATTTATTATTCGTCGATTGATTAATAAAGTCGAGAGAAATACTAAAGATCCATCTTTATAAACGAATAGAACCGAAAGTAAAAGAGGAGATAGATAGCAGGAAATCCTGGATATCATTGTTGTTAAAGGCTTGGGATTAAAAGTTAATCATATAGGATCGTTTAGCTTCATTTCTATACTTTACCAATATGCTTATGATTATGATGCTAGGTAAAGGATTGATCAATCCAGGCTGATTTTTGGCAATTAGTTTTCCAACTTGCTAACAGAGGGGCCATGTTCCCTCGTGAATTGAAAGGTTTATTCTTTTATGCAATCAATTCCTACCTATGACATATGTTATTGATGGTTTCTGTGAAGTGATTTCTTCTGCAGAATGTGAATGTTTTCGCTTGAATTAACGGGTGGCTATTCTGCAAGATAAGTACAGCAAAACTTTTAGAATGATCTTCCATAATCGGGCGCGATTGTGGAACAACACAGGTAGAAAATGATTCAACTTTTTTATAAAAACCAAGCTAAAATCTACTGAAGAAGAAAACATTTTGATCAATCTTTTTTCAAAATGTTTTCCTTTTATTTATCATAAAATATGAGTTTGCGAGGTATTTTTTTGAACAAACTTTATTTCAAAACTAAACAAGAACAAGAACAAGAGCAAGAACAAGAGGTTATAAAAGGATATAATCATAATTTTCATTATGTGGTAGGATTCTATGAGGAATCAGATTTTGATTTAGCACTTTATGAAATATATATCATTAATACTTTAAATCCGAGATGAAACGACGACAATGTATATACGTATGAGACGGAAAGGTATTTAGATAAATGGAAAAGCGCTACTGCTATTAGGTTAGAACATGAGAAGGGGTTAGAGTTGCGAAGAAGAATAGATAATTCAATGATAGGTTTCAAATTATAAAGTAACGAATCCGCTGCTTTTTTATTTTGTACGAGAAAAGGAACCCCTAAAAGATTCCTTTTCTCGTACCTTGATATTAAGAATTATAATAACTTAGTTACATCACTTCATTTAATCTAGTTTCATTTACAGGTTCAAATGTATTAGAAGTGTTGCTTGTAGCATTAGCAGTATTAGCTTCTTTGTCTTTTTCTGCACGGAATTTCTTTAGAATCTCTAAAATAATCCATAATGGTACACCTTTGTCTTTTAACATCTTCCATAAATCTACTTCAGTAAACTTATGGCTAGGTTGTTTTGTTTCTTTTTCAGATGATTGAATATCAAATGTAATAGAATCATCTGGTTTGTTGTCTTTAACTTTAGTGGTAGAGAAATTATTTTTATCATTTCCCACAACGTTTGAAGGATTTAATTTTTCAGGTTGATACATTGTATTTACAGACAATCCAATTCTCATTTTTACACCTCCTTTTTAATGATTATTATATATATAAATAAAATGATTTTTTAGTCTTTTGAATAAATTGTAAATAAAAATTAAAAATACCATTTGTATTAGCAATTACAGTAGCTTAGCAGCTGCTTTTTATTTTGTATAGAAAAAGGAACCTGTTAAGGATTCCTTTTATATCATGCTGTTCTATAATCTTTGTTTTTAAGTTTCTTTCTAATATCCATAAATGCCAGGATCATTATTATTGTGCATATTAACTTGAGCCGGTGAAACTCTTGGTGGAATATTAGCCCAGAGAAGAATTCATAAGCGTATAAAAAACCAATGATTGGGAACAACCAAAACATGAATTTTAAATCTTTTAAATGAAATTTATAATTACTAATGCTCCTATTGTGTTGAAGTTCTATAGTTTTTCGTGATGATATCTCGCATGTCTCTGATAAAGAATAGCAGGAATAACACACCTATGACGCCACTAATCCAAAAATATGCATTTCCTGTTATGAATTTGTCATAGAAGGTATAAGCATTCCAAATTATCAAGATTACTGAACATACAGTAGAGGTCACTAATGAACCTAAGCTTCTCATAATCGTCACCTCAATTCGAAATGTTAGGACTTTTAATGTGATTATACATTTAAATAATATAATTTTCAAATGTTGATAAAAGAGAAGGGTTTATTGTAATTAAAAATTATAACGGAATTACCGCGAGGTGGTGAATATGGCTAGACAAAGAAGCCCAGATCGTGACAAAGCATTTGAAATTTACAAAGTAAGCAAAGGTGAGAAGCCACTTGTTGAGATTGCGGAAGAGTTAAATCTTAAACCTTCGCAAATTAGAAAGTGAAAATCACAAGATAAATGGGATGAACAAATGAATGGTATCGTTACTAATGTTAAAAATCCTAAAACGAAAGCAAAACTGAAAGAGACGTTAGATGATGAAGAGCTGACCGAAAAGGAAATTATATTCAATATTGCTGACATAATGTAAAATTAAGTAATAAAAGAGTCGGAATGTGGAGGTAAAGTTGATGGAATTATATATTTTTAATAAAGAAGATAGTAATGAAATTGGAAATTATAATTCAATTTCTGCTTTTTATTCAAAAATATTAAAAACAGAAGAAGCAACTAATATAGGCTTTATTCATATTGATCCTGATGGCATTGTTGGTTATCATGAAGCACCTGTTCCACAATTATTCATAGTAGTACAAGGGGAAGGATGGGTAGCAGGAGAAGACGAAAAGAGAATTAATCTCAAAAGTGGAGAAGGAGTACTGTGGAATAAGGGTGAAGGACATTCATCAGGAAGCAAGATGGGAATGACAGCCTTAGTTATTCAATCAGAAAACTTACCAATCTTTCTTAAATAGCAACAATAGTTTATTCATTTCTCTAAGTCCATTAAAATTTATTTTGAAAAGACTACATTTTAAATCATAAGTTAAGAAAAATAACAAATGAGTATTTATTGTTTTATCAGTGTTTGATAAAATTTAATAAAGAATATCTACATAAAAAATATAATATGTAAATATATGTAGAAAGAAGATGATTTAGAATGAGTAACGAAGAACTTGTAAAAACACAATTTGGTAGTAATGCTGAAAAATATGTAAAAAGTAACATTCATGCAAAAGGACCGGATTTACAATATTTAGTTCAGCAAGTAGAAGCTCGCAAAAATATTCGTCTTCTTGATATCGCTACAGGTGGTGGACATGTTGCTAATGTATTAGCTCCACTTTTTAAAGAGATCGTCGCACTTGATTTAACAGAAAAAATGTTAGAAAATGCGAAAAAGTTTATCAAGACAAATGGACATGAAAATGTATCATTTGTCGTAGGAAATGCAGAGAATTTACCATTTCCTAACGCATCATTCGATACAATTACTTGTCGCATCGCGGCGCATCATTTTTCAAACCCTGCCCAATTTATTTTTGAGGTACACCGCACACTAGAAGAAAAAGGACTCTTTATTTTAATTGATAATGTCTCCCCAGAACATACAGAATATGATACATTTTATAATTTTATTGAGAAGAAACGAGATCCGAGCCATCAACGGGCGCTAAAAAAAACAGAATGGATTTCGTTATTAGAAAAGCACGGTTTACAAATGCATTCATGTCTTACATTTGAAAAGCAATTTAATTTTGACTGGTGGTGTGACATGATGGACGTATCACCGCAAAAACGTATAAAGCTAACAGATTGTATGATGAAAACTTCAAATGAAATGAAGGAGTTTTTCAAAATTCATTTTGAAAATAATAAAGTAGAATCATTTTATACAGAGATGGCACTCTTTGTGTGTCAAAAGAGTGCAACATTAAAAAGATAATTATCTTGCAGTCTTTCCTAAGTACGCTATACTTATTATAGAGAAAACAAGGATTGAGGAGTAGTAATAATAATGATTCGCGTACGTATTGAGGGAACTGAAAAAGAGATTGTTGAATTTTTGGAGAAGATGCCTGAAATTCCTGGCTTTGAAAAAACACATGTTAGGGAGCCTAGAAAAGGAAACAATCCGAAATATAATACAAGTAAGAATGTATTAGCATATCTTTCTTATAAAAAGATGGAAGTCGCCAATAAATAGGCGGCTTTTTTACTTTACACTGTTTCACCGTCTTGTCTTTTCAGCATAATAATAGTAGTAGAATATACTGAAGAGGGGGAATGAAGGTTATAAGGAAATGATCTTTTTTAGAGATTTTGGTATTGATGATGCTGTTTCCTTAATTTATGCAGACAAACCATGCCTAGTATTGGAATTGTTGCGAATTACGGTAACGTTTCAAGAGAAATTGCAACTGAAAATGTTACTCATCTTGAACAGATGTAAAAGGTCTTGTTTCAAAAGGATATGATGGATTTTGTACACTCCCTTGATTTTCTAGTATTTGTAGATAACCGTATTTGGCTACAAGAACGTGTCTTATCATCTCTTTACAATTTAATGCCTCAGCATCTGTTTTTTTATCCTCAGGAATAGCCATCCAAACTTTGATAATCCCCCTTCTAACTTTGGATAGATTTTATAATAATAAATCTACATTATTTAATATGGATTCATCCTTTAGTAGACGTATTGTTAATTTCACTGAATTTTAAAAAATAAAATAAAGCACTCGTTCCTTTTTTGTATATATATTTGGGAGTCCTGTTTTTTATTATACATTCACTACCAAACCAAATCATGAATAGTTAGGGCAGAGGATAAAAAGATGTGGAGTATTAAGAGTGGTCTGTTTGAGTGTTTCTCTAGTATATGCAGGCTAAAAGTATAACTTGTCAAGAAAAGTAACATAACTAATGGTAAGTAATGATTTAGGGTTATTATTTTTGTTTTATAAAATGAAGGAGGTAATCATATGGCATTTATATGGTCTTTAATTGTTGGAGGTATTCTAGGTTGGTTTGCAAGTTTGCTTACTGGAAAAGATGTGCCTGGTGGGGTTATTGGTAACATTATTGCTGGTATCATCGGCTCATGGGTTGGTACAGCGTTATTTGGTACATTCGGTCCTATTATAGGTGGATTTGCCATTATCCCAGCTTTAATTGGTGCAATTATATTAATCTTTATCGTGAGCTTAATATTAAGAGCAATAAAATAATAAATGATAAAGGACTGTTTACATTTTGTATGCGGTCCTTTTTGTATTATCTTGTCTAATCTGTTATGCTACTGTTATACAATCAGGAGGTGTCAGCATTGAAATCATTTACAGTAAACTTTCATCAAGAAGACAATGCAAAAGCAACAACAGTACATAAGTTAAGTGAAGAGGACTTCAATAAAGCAACAGAAAACGGTACTCGTCATCTATTTGATTTAGACACAAATGTTGGTTTCTTTGTATTCTTTGATGCAGAAGACGCAGAAGGAAATGAACAATACTTAATGTTGCAATATGAAGGAGATCATGAAGAGCCAAGCGCTTGCTACGGATTTGATTTGAAATTATTCTATCAATTTTTAGCATTGTATTTAAATGATCTTGAATTCCAGGGTGAAACGGATGAAGAAGAGGAAGAGTATGGCCCTATTCATCATTTAGCTCACTTACTTTACCATATCGTTGAAGATGGGAAAGATATTGAAGTATAGAGATACATATTTGGAGCTGCTCTTTCATAGAGCAGCTTTTTTAATTTTGGGAGCAGATCTATTTTTTAATGATGTTATAAGAAGGAGTCATATCGTTTGAAAGAGAAGGTGTATAGATGAAAATTTTTTCAGAATGATGTAGGGAGACGCTATACGATGATAATAAATAATACGATTCCAAGTTTTTTAAGTTTGTGTAGGAATAGTGAAGTATCAATTGATGACTTACAAAAGTATTACGATACATATCCAGAAGCTTTCAAAGAATATTTCATGTATCATTGTCCGAAAACAACAGAACGGCTTTCTGAAGCGATTCAAAAATATCCTGATAAATTAAAAGACATTCTAGTTATTTCTGAAACGTTACCAGGTATTATCCAAGATGTTATGAATGATTATATCGCTCGTTTTGATTTGGAGTTAGATTTACAATTTCATTTATTTGTCGGCGGTTTTGGCTCGAATGCATTCGTTGAAAGAGAAATCATTGGTCAAATATTTTTCGCAGCAGAAAAGCTATCTCCTAATATAGAGCACCTTCGCGTCATTGTCGCACATGAGATTGGGCATATATATCACAATGCTTTATTAGATAGAAACGGAATGGATTGGAGACGTGCTGATTGGACAGATGTAACGGTTAGTTTATATCGAGAAGGGGTGGCAACATATCTTTCTAAAAAAGTTGTAAACGAGTTACATGATGCGGTGTATTATTCATACAATAACGAAGGAGAAGCATGGCTACAGTGTTACACGAATAAGAATTCTCAAATTAAGAAGAAATTTTTAGAGGATTACAACACGGGATGGAATTTTGAAAAAGAAAGAGAATGGTTCCGATTATCGGGAGGACGTTATTTTGGATATAATCGACTTGGCTATTTCTTAGGCATGTCATATGTTGAACATTTAGTAGCGGAGTTTGGGGAAGAACAAGCACTTACTTTTTGGTGCTCGCATGACTTGAAAAGCAGTGTAATGGATTGGATGCAAGGAGGAAGATGATAAGGTAGGCTGAAATAATGAAAAATTGTATAAAAATATTTATACTCTTTCTCAGTTTGGCGTAACCACTTGTAAGAGTTCTGATGAAAGGAAGCCAACTATCTAAACGCCTGAAACAAATTATTGCCTTTTTAAATTTCAAAAGAAATTCAGGAAAGTGAGAGTGAAAATTTGAATATTAGAGTAGCAAATGAATTAGATTACCCTGCTTTAAGGATGATATATTTAGAATCACGACGTAAAAGTTTCCATTGGGCGGATATGGAAGAAATGACTCTAGAAGATTTTGATAAACATACTGTAGGAGAATATATTATTTTAGCAGAAGAAAACAATCGTATCCTTGGATTTGCTTCTTTATATTTGCCAGAAAACTTTATACATAATTTATTTGTTCATCCCGATTTTTCCGGTAAGGGTGTTGGTGGAGAGTTGCTTCATGCCTCCATAGAAAAAATGAATAAACCTTTAAGATTGAAGTGCGTATCTGAGAACGAAAAAGCAATGAAATTTTATGAAAACAATGGTTGGAAGAAAGTTGTTGAAGAAGGAGAAATTGGAGAAAGATATTGGGTTATGGTATATGAATGAAATATATAATGAAGAACTATTTTGAGAAATAAATTTCTATTCATATAATGTAAGGACTAATAGGATTCTGTCGTATATATATCAACTCAAGTAATTGAATGTAAGGCTGAATAATTCATAATACAAAAAAGGATAGACGAAGTAGTAGAATCTTCTACTTCATCTATCTTTTTTTCTCTTCTTCTCCAATAAATAACTTGTATTTTCAATCAATTCAATATTATAAGGACAACTCTTTTTTCTTGTTTCGTTCTAATGAATGAATAAAGAATGTTTGACCGATTCCTCCTATTATTAATAAACAAGCACAAATGTAGAATAGAGTACTACCGTTCAAATGGCTCAATATAATGGCTCCTATAGCAGGTCCACAAGTGCGAGAAATATCCCAGTGTATTCCGTAAATAGAAAAGTACAATCCACGTCTGTGGTTTGGCGCTATTTCTGAAACGAATCGAAGTAAGTGGTTTAAAGCAATACTTTCCCCGATTGTCCAGAAAAGCAATGTGAAGAATAATGACCATAATGTTGTAGAATAACCATAACCAATTGCTGCAAAGGTATAGCAAACATATGAAATGACAATGATTTTAGGCATCGGAAATTGTTCAGACCATTTAACAAGACCGACTTGTAGTATGATTTCCATTACAGCTTTACAAGTTGAAATAAATGCGAGAACGAATAGGAAATTTGGGAAGATACTCTCTGCAAATACACGATAATTGGTTTCAGTTTGAGCATAGAAAAAGCTAATTGGAAGAGTGGTTAGCATAAGGCCAAATACAGCATAATGCTTAAAAATAAACTGCTTCCGTGTAGTTTTTTTTAATGATCTTTCATTTTGAATCATCGGAGCTGTTTCTGGTAGCTGTGTCCATACGAGAATGGCATACAAGATGAGGGCTACAGCTTGAATTATAAATAAGTATTTAGGGTGACTAGTATAAAAAAAGGTACCGATTAATGGACCGATTACAGAACCGATAGCTCCTACTGTTTGAAGAACAGCGAATATTTCGGCTTGTTTTTCTTGTTTTGTTAAATCAGCAATTTGGGCACGCTGAGCAGGAATATATAAAGAACGACCAATACCGTTCAGAACATATAGCAAAGCAAAGAATATGACTGATTCAGCAAAAACAAATCCGCTTATTGCAATTACTTGAAAGAACAATCCGAGTAACATAATTTTCTTTCTACCGTAGCGATCTGTTACCCCTCCAGCAAATAACGTAAAAACAATATCAGAAAGTGGCTGTAATCCAAAAAGAAGCATGGTAAGAAACACATTACCTTTTAGAACGTGATTAACATGTACAATAAAAATAATTGCCAACATGGCTTCGGTTGTCCGAGTTAATAATTCTCCTAATAATCGAATCCAGATTGGTTTACTATAACGTTTTATAAGATGATTCATTCTTCATTTCCTCCTTTCTATATGGAAATCATAAGATGGAAGCAAGAAATGAAAAAGGGTAGAATGAAAGAGCGGGATTTTTCATCTTTTAGGGGGATTCGTATGATTATTTTGGAGCAATACATACAGCTGTGGCTCCAGTATGGAAAAGGGAGAACAGAGGGAGAGAAATTAGAAATATCATTACAACATATATCAGAAGCATTGTTTTGCACGGATCGTAATAGTAAATTTATTATAAAAAAATTAGAAGAACTGAATTGGATTTGTTGGTTTCCTGGCCGCGGGAGAGGGAATCGATCAAAGTTATCGTTTCAAAAACATCCTATTTCTTTAATTTTAGAAAAGGGGAAAGAAATAACGAAACAAGGGGATGTAAAAGGCGGAAAAGCATTTGTTGAGCAATATAGCCCCTATTTCTCTTCGTTGAGACAACAATTTCAAAATTGGATCGATTCTATATTTGGTTATCAAATTGAAATGACTTCTCAAGGCAGAAAAGATGTACTTCGTTTACAAGTTGAAATGAAGCTCGGTATTTCTTTGGATCCTGTATACGCTACTATGCGTTCGGAGTGTCATATGGTGAAACATGTTTATGACACACTTATATATGTTAACGAAGACACAAATACAGTAGAACCGAGACTCGCATTTCACTGGGAATATAATGGTAATCAAAAAGTATGGACTTTCTATTTACGTAAAGGTGTTCCATTTCATAACGGGAGACGATTTACAGCTCATGATGTTGTTCATACATTTAATAGGTTTATACATAAGGAGAATAATCCGCATTTGTGGATGTTACAACATATTGAAAGAATGCATATTGTAGATGAATATATTGTGGAAATTCACTTACATACAGAAAATAAGTTATTTTTATATGGTTTAAGTGCAGAACAATGTTCTATTGTAATGGAAGATGAAGAATGCAACTTAATTGGAACGGGACCGTTTAAAGTGTGTGAAAATAATGATGATATTTTTGTATTAGAAGCCCATGATCTGTATTTTCGTGAACGGCCCTTTCTGGATCGGATTGAATTATGGAATATGCCACAAAGTATAGATACATATGATGTTTTAGTAAAAGCGCAACATAATGACATAGAAAAGCATTATAAAGAACTTTCTAAACTGGAATCTAATGTAACATACATAACGTTAAATATTGACAAACAAGGCCCTATGCAAGATGTTACATTTCGAAAAGCATTATATAAAATTATTCATAGTCATGAAATAGTTGAAGAGTTAGAGGGAGAGCGTGGTGAAGTGGCGAAGAATTTAGTATTAACGAATGGCTCTATACCAAAATTAGAAGAGGATATTCATATTCTTATTAAAAATAGTGATTATAGTAATGAAGTATTATATTTATATACATTTAAAGAACGGGATCACGTCGAAGATGCACATTGGATTCAAAAAGAATGTGCCCAATACGGGATTAACATTGGCATAAAATTTCTTGATGCACAAGAATTATTACAGATTAAAACGATACAGCAGGCAGATATTATTCATGACAGCGCTACAATTAGCGAACAAACAGAAGGTAGTTTGCTGTATATGTTTCTTTCCAAAAACAGCTTTATTCATCAACATAGTTTTCTTGATTTCAATGAACAATTACGGCCGTATTTTATGGAATCTAGTTTAGAGAAACGAATCACACTGTTACGCGATATCGAGGACACATTGTTACGTAACATTCATATTATTCCTTTATATCGCAATAAACAACACATAAGTACACATGAAAAAGTGCAAAATATAATGATTAATTCACAGGGCTGGATTGATTTTTATAATATATGGTTTAAACCTTAATAAATAAGGGTTCTTTCGATTTTTAATAAAATCTGAAAGGGCCTTTTTTGTATGGAATCAAAGTTCGATTTTGAAGGGGGTTACGCACATTTTTATAAATACCCATTTACGATGTAACAGTGTTATGTTACATTGTTATTAGGAAGGAGTGTTATACAGTTGAGTACGGATTTAATTTCAAAAAAGGATTTATTGGAACTGACTGGTATTTCATATGGACAGTTATATAGATGGAAAAGAAAAAATTTAATACCGGAAGATTGGTTTGTAAGGAAATCGACTTTTACGGGCCAAGAAACATTTTTTCCGAAAGAAAAGATATTAGATCGTATTGATAAAATTCAAACGATGAAAGAGGATTTGTCTCTTGATGAATTAGCAAATATGTTTTCGCCAAGCGTCACAGAGATTTACTTAACAAAAGAAGATGTAATACGTAAAGGGATTGCTTCAGAACCGGTTATACAATTCTATATAGAACAAACGAATACATCAGCACAGTTTCAATTTGTTGATATTCTTTATGTATACATTTTAGAAGAACTGCTTCAATCCGGAGAAATTAGTTTAGAAGAGGGTAAGATGATTTTACAAGTGCTGCGTGAGCACTATGAAATCATCAAACAAAAGAATGGCGAATTAGTTGTAGTTCGTAAGTTAGGTATTTCCACATGTTTCTTAGTTTCAAATGTAGATGATTTATTTTTTGAAAAAGGCACGAAGATAGTCGTACGTACAACAATCATGAATTATACAGAAGCATTAAAAACAAAACTGATGTAGTGGAGGATAAATAATGCGTACAGAAAATTTAATTATAAATGGTTACGGTTCTTCAAATGGTGGAGAGTTTCATAAAGTGCAGTTAAACGGAAAAGGAACTGTTAATGGACATATTGAATGTGATGATTTTGAATGTAACGGGTCAGGTAATGTAAACGGTGATATAAAAAGTGAGCGTACAAGAATTAGTGGCTCTGGTAAAGTTGATGGTAAAGTAAAAACTGAAAATATGCGAATCGATGGAAAAGCAACAATAACAAAAGATGTAAGTGCTAGTACTATGAAGATTTCTGGTAAAGGGACAATTGGTGGTACTCTGACTGGAGAAGAATTGAAGATTCGCGGGCAAGCGACTATAGATGGTAATTGCGAAGTGGATGTTTTTTCATCACAAGGACAATTTACAATCGGCGGTTTACTGAGTGCGGATGAAATTGATATTGATATTCATGGTACATGTAGAGCGAAAGAGATAGGTGGACAAACGATTAAAGTAAGGCAGAGATTGTCTGCATTTAGTAGACTTTTTAAAACAATGTTTGGATCGCAGTTAGAAGCTGAATTATTAGAGGGTGACAATATAGATATTGACCACGTACAAATCAATACAGTAAGAGGTAACAATGTTACGGTGGGGCCAAATTGTGAGATTGGACTTATTGAATATACAGGGGTACTTCATGTCGATAAAAATGCAAAAGTAAAAGAAATTCAGCAAGTTTAATTTTGGCGGGAGAGAGGAATGAATATGGAAAATCAGCATAGTCTCACTTTAAATGGCTCTGGCAGTTCATCAGGCGGGGCTTATAATAAAGTGAAGATTCGAGGAGAAGGAACAATTTCTAATCACGTTAGTTGTAATGAGTTTAAAGCATATGGAGCAAGCCATGTCCATGGTGATATGAAGGCAAAGGCCTACGTTGTGTATGGAGATAGCGAAGTGCAAGGAAGTTTATACGCTGAATATGTGAAAGTGTACGGTAATACAAAAGTACAGAATGATTGTCACATTGACAAAACAAAAGTTCGGGGAATGTTTGAAGCGAATGGTAAACTGTCTGGAAATTTTGTGGACATTAAAGGGGGATTGAATGTAAAAGGAGACATTGAGGTCGAAGAATTTTTATTAACAGGTGGCCTTGAAAGTGAAGGACTTCTAAATGCTGAAAATATTCAAATCGCACTGCGTTATGAAGGAAGTAAAGTGAGAGAAATAGGAGGGAAAAAGATTACTGTACGAAAAAAGGCTAGATTTATTCCTTTTACAAGTCGCATTGGTCCCCTTCAAACATCAATTGTTGAAGGGGACGACATTTACTTAGAACATACAATAGCTGAAATAGTAAGAGGAAACAATGTTACAATTGGCCCTGGGTGTGAAATAAGTGTTGTTGAATATCATACTAGTTTTAACCAAAAAGGGAAATCGATTGTAAAAGAATATAAACGAGTATAGGTGCAAGGTCACAAATTCCGTCACAAAATAAAACCCCCTCTTTTTAGGTGGGAGAGAGCATCTGACCATGCATAGAAGCGGTCAG
>NZ_NVPR01000109.1 GCF_002551815.1 Bacillus sp. AFS098217 | reverse complement strand
AGTAGGACGTTGCCAGGCAATTATTATTCCGCAGTAGCTCAGCGGTAGAGCTATCGGCTGTTAACCGATCGGTCGTAGGTTCGATTCCTACCTGCGGAGCCATTGATTGGAGAGCTGTCCGAGTTGGCCGAAGGAGCACGATTGGAAATCGTGTATACGTCACAAGCGTATCAAGGGTTCGAATCCCTTGCTCTCCGCCATAGCATTTTTGGCCCGTTGGTCAAGT
>NZ_NVPR01000108.1 GCF_002551815.1 Bacillus sp. AFS098217 | reverse complement strand
AGAGTAGGACGTTGCCAGGCTTGCATTATTCCGCAGTAGCTCAGTGGTAGAGCTATCGGCTGTTAACCGATCGGTCGTAGGTTCGAGTCCTACCTGCGGAGCCATTATGCTTCCATAGCTCAGCTGGTAGAGCACTTCCATGGTAAGGAAGAGGTCACCGGTTCAAGCCCGGTTGGAAGCTTGGGAACAGTATTACAACTTTTGGCCCGTTGGTCAAGT
>NZ_NVPR01000107.1 GCF_002551815.1 Bacillus sp. AFS098217 | reverse complement strand
CCGTCCCGAGCCACCATTTTGAAATAGCAAGCCGGCTTAGCTCAATTGGTAGAGCAACTGACTTGTAATCAGTAGGTTGGGGGTTCAAGTCCTCTAGCCGGCACCACTTTCAAAATGAGCCATTAGCTCAGTTGGTAGAGCATCTGACTTTTAATCAGAGGGTCGAAGGTTCGAGTCCTTCATGGCTCACCATTTACAATTTTATGCGGGTGTAGTTTAGTGGTAAAACAAGAGCCTTCCAAGCTCTGGTCGAGAGTTCGATTCTCTTCACCCGCTTTTTCTATTGGGGGCCTATAGCTCAGCTGGTTAGAGCGCACGCCTGATAAGCGTGAGGTCGATGGTTCGAGTCCATTTAGGCCCACCATTATTCCGCAGTAGCTCAGTGGTAGAGCTATCGGCTGTTAACCGATCGGTCGTAGGTTCGAGTCCTACCTGCGGAGCCATTATAGAGAAGTACCCAAGTGGCT
>NZ_NVPR01000019.1 GCF_002551815.1 Bacillus sp. AFS098217 | reverse complement strand
AGAACTTGGCATACCATAATCCGGGAACTCATCTATTACCAAGTGGTGATACGGTGATACGTTTGGCTCACGACGGAATACAGCATTCTGCATACTAAGCAGTACAAATTTCCCTAGAACATTAGATAGGTCTGCAAGCTCCCCTTTTGCTGTATTAACTAATAAAATACCACCTTGCTCCAAATGGATATCAAAGTCGAAATCTGATTTACCAAATAGAACTCTTCGTATTAATACGTTCGATGCAAGGTCTTTCAAGATATTTCGTAACCCTTTTACATATTCTTCTTCTCGGTCATAGTGCATCGGTTGCGTCCGATATTTACCTGTTTTATAAACAGCAGGTTCACCTTGGTTATCTAATTTTTCCCGAATGGTATTGTCAAACCACTCATCTATCCCTTTTATAATTTTATATTCATTCTTTTGGTCACGTGTAGCAGCTCCACTCTGCACAAAATCATGCAGCTTCTCTACTTGTACCTTCAGGAGTACATGCATTCGATGTACTCGTTCAACGTCATCATACATTTGTATGAGGTCATCAAAGGTCACGTCTTTTTGCGGGTTATGCAGCTTAAGTAGATAGATATGTTGCTTCAAATGGTTACGTTGTGCCTGCTCAAAGAATGCGTTATTAGATTCAGATAGACCTTGTATAACCATCGCAAATACCTCAGCTACTTTGTCCACTGGTCCCCGCAAGATATTAATATTTTTCGTGTCGGGATTCGTTGGATCAATATAGTAAACGGAACTTTCAGGAATCTGGTGTGCCTGCACTAATTTAAATACCTTTTGGCACAAGTCATTACTCGGTTCAATGACTGTAACACCATTTAAAAAGGTTCCTTTCACTTCTTCTGAATTGTAATCTTTTTTCTTATAGGCTTTTTCAAATTGATTGATAAAACGAACCATCCAGTGTAAATCTTGATTAATCATCGGGATAATCAAACTAGCTGTTTTACCGGAACCAATTGGACCCACGATAATTCCATTTAACGTTCTATCTTTCCCTTTGATTCGAACCATTTCTTTATGTTCAATATGGGGACCAATTTCTACATCTGGATAAACCTGTTCTTCTTGGCTATTAAACCACTTTTGTAATCTTTGATTTTTATATTCATATTTTTTTATCCAATCCAAAATTTCATTTCGATATCGAACGATATGACCGCTATACCATAAAGTGAACAATATCATAAATGCTGTTGGTAAAAATACAAAGATTAGGGTTAATGTATGAAAGTTACCAGCTAATACTTCCCCGATTGCTTTATACTCCCCGAAATTCACATATGCTGCTTTTTCAGAAAGATATGGGATAACCTTCGCATGAATCGGGGCAGTTGCAAACCACAAAAAATGAACATCAACTGCAATATGTGAAGCAATTAAAAGAATGAGCTTCCCATTCTTTACATGTAAGTTAGGAATACGACTGTAAAAACGAAAACTAAGATCACCTAATACTAAAGAGAAAAACATGAGTACTAGTGGTACATATGTAATCTCTATCGTGTGTGTTGGTGGCTCAAAAGCATAATATAGCAGCTTTATATAATTCACTAACCCTACAACAAACGAAATAATAAACCCACAAATAAGTGTGATGGTTACAAGTAATGGTATTTTCCTTTTGAATGTATCCATTTAACGCACCTGCCCTCTAGAGGAATAATTGGGCTTTTTGATGTAATGTAAATCGGTTATGTATTTCAGGCTTAAACTTTTCTTTTGCTTTTTCTAAGAAAAACTCAGCGGCAGCTTCTGTTTGCTTTAGGTATAAATCAATACTAGCTTTTGAGCATAGCTGTTCATATTCATCTGCGGGTAGTACCGCTAAATTAATTTCAATCTTTTTATTTTGTGCTGTTTCAATTAATACGTTATACCAGTAGAAATTTGGTTTGCTAGGGATTTTAATATCTTGTAAAGAAACACTAAATGTTGCGCCCTCCTCTGTAATATGTTCCAACACTAATTCTGGATTAGCTAATGCCTGCCTAATGGGAATAAGTACTTCCTTTTCTTGTGTTGCAGCAGTTTCAATAATTGTTGAGATTTCTAGATTCATAATGTTTTTCCACCTTTCTCCAAATAAAAAAAGGCAAGCGACACCCACTGTAAAACAGCGTGTGTCGCTTGCCTTTTAATTATATGTTCTGATTTGATTTTGTTTTATTATATGTTCAATCGATATCATAGCACCTTTAAAATTAAAAATCAATATAAATTAATTGCGGGATTATGAAATTAAGTTATTAATAGAGTTCTTTCTTTTTTCTTTTCCTTGGATATTGGCTATTAGCAGCACGTACCATGATGTTTTCATCAGTGTCGATATTTACACTTTCATTCCCTGTAGAGAGTAATAAAACATTATCATACGTGTCCATGAGAAGTATATCCCTATTTTTCTCTCTCTTAGGATAGATCACTACGAGAGGAATTGCAGTATCCCCCTCCCTTCTAGAAAACACCACATCATCTAATCTAGCAATTGCTCGATATTCATTTTCATGCCCGAAAATGAAGAAGAAGTCTTGTATGACATCCTTATCTCTTCTATATGCTCGGCGCAGACCACCATCAATGAGTTCTTTAAATGTCTGTACCTTTTCAACAAATGCATAACGCCAGTCAGCATCTCCTACTGTACGCTTTGACAAAGGAAGTAAAATATTTTGTTCAAAATACTCTTTTCCAAAATAATCATCTGCACCTAGTAAGAAATCAGAAATCACATTTCCCGCTTCATGTAAAGAACATACATATACTCTTAAATTCTGTATAGACATAAGCTGTTCGTGGTACGTCCTTAAAGCAAATAGTAAATTTTTCATTCTACCATATGGAGGTTTCACATCTTTTGAACCATACATGGATTGGTCAAATAAAACAAATACTAAAGCAATGTCTTCGTTTGACTGCCTAGCGTACTCTATATATTTTGCAGTCTTCTCTATTAAGATACCATGTGTTTCAGTCAACATATCCATTTCAATATACACTTGTTTTTCTTTGTAAGATATAAATTCATCTGGAACAAAATCAAATTTATGCTCTTTAATAGATACATTGTTTTGAATAAAAAATGAACGTACATCAACGTATTTCAATAATGATTGTTCCTGTGTTTTTTGAGAAACCTGGAGCAATGTCTGAGTCAATATTTCTCTTGAACACATTGTATGATTAGACAACTTATCTATATGTACTTCGCGTGTAGAAGCGTTTTGTGGTATTCGCCCCTTTTCTTGTAAAAATTGAATCGCCGATTCTTTTAATGAAAAGACAGCTCTTTTTGTAACACTTCCCTCAATTTTATCTATCTTTCTAGTTAACAGTCCGCCATATTGACAATACCTTTTTAACTTCTTGAATATATCTCCTTCTTTACACGATACCCCTCGAATTGCACTATAGAGCATAGTCATTTGTCTAGTTGTTAAATAACGTTTGTAATACAAAATCGTTAGTACATACATATCCTCCTCTTTAAGAAAGAAGGATTGTTTAGTACCACCTCGATTATATTTATAAGATTTCTTGTTCATTTTATTCACACCCATTCACCACAGTTATTCAGTAAAAATAACATATTATACTATTTAAAACATAACATATTTCAATTTGATATTTCTACTTCATTTCTAAAATGAATTTCATCGCTTAAGGCTAGTAAGTCTGCTACATAGAAATTGGGATTTGTTTTTCTATCTCGATGAGTTTCAATGTACTGATACTTAGGGGTTTTTGAAAGGTACAATTTGTCCCTCCGAAAGGACAATTACAGAAGGACAAAAAATTCATAATGGTCGAACCTAATAAAAATTGTCCCTCCATAGGGACAAAAATGTCAGGTATTTTATAATACTAAATATCAATTTCTCTATTCACAGTTTATGAATTAACTATTTAGCCCTTATAAGAATCTTTTTAGAATTTCTAACAAAAAAAGAAGGCCATTTCCGACCTTCTTCCTACATGAATCTATTATTAGAATGTTAGTTTCTTTTTCGTTGGTTGCTCTTCTTCTGTAGTTGTTACTTCTGGTTCTGCACCAAAATTAAGTTTTTTCTTTTTAGGTTTATCATCTTCTGTTGAATCATCAAATGCAAATAGTTTATTCAATACAGCATTAGATTTTTTTGAATTTGCTTGTTCACGTTCTTCTTTAATTCTAGTGATTTCATCAATGATGTCACTTACACGTTTTGGTAACGGCAATCCAGCGACAACAGAATAGAATCGAACCATATCTTCTTCTTTGTTTCTAGTGTTTTTATTTACATAAGGAGCAACCGGGCGTTCGTCAACGTAAGGTGTTCTCTCTTTCAGGAATTTTTCGATTTGATTTAAGAAAGAGAAATTGTATAAACGCTCTGCTCGTAATTGCGATGTAACAATAGATAGAGCGCTTTTTTTAGCGCCTTCAAGCTCTTCTTTTTCAGTGTCATATAGTACGCCTTTTTCTAGGGCATTACCTAATTGGGTTAAATAACCTAGTGGATTCTCAGTATCTAATTGATTTGATTTTAGTTCTAATTTCGCTAGTGATAATACACCAGGAGTATTGATCACTTGTGCAAATTCACTTGCATCAAAATGTGTATCTGAAAATGGTGTGAAAGATGAAGTTACCAAGTTAATTTCATGCAGAGCATCTGCAATATATCTGTTGCTGTAGCTAGTATACTCACTTGCAAGTGCACTTGGATTTTCTTCTTCGAATTTTTTATATAATTTTGCATTATCAATTAACACGATTGAACCGAATGCTTCTTGATTCATAGCTATTTTACGGATACGTGAAGTGGCATTTTCTAATACTTTTAACGCTTCTGCATCACGCGGTAAGGTAAGTAATAAGCCAAAATTGTATTCATGCTCATAAAGCATTTCAATCGCTTTTAGTAATGCGCCAGTACCTGTACCTCCACCTAGTCCACATGTAATCCAAATGAAGTCACGATCTTCGAATTCTTGTTTAATTGCTTCAAAAATCTTTTGTTCATGTTTAACAAATGCTTCTTCTCCAACTTGAGGATTACGAGCAGCACCTTGTTCATATCCTTCCAATTGGATTGTTTTAATGTTTCCAGTGTTTTTAATATCAATTTTATTAAAATCTTGGCTGTTAGTATTAACTAAAATAGCACGATACGGGTATTTATTGTTTTTAATTTGAGTTTCTTTATTAGCGCATTCTGCTGCGATCGCGCAACCACCCATTCCTAATCCTAGAAATCCAAATTTCAAACTAATATTTCCTTGGCTTTCAATCGCTGAAAAGTTACCTGCCATATGTAAGTCCTCCTCTATAAATAACTGTTAATTTGTATTTTTAGCACGTTTTTCAAGTTCTGTAATTATAACTAGTCCTAATTTACTCACTTCATAAATTCGAACCCTACCTAATTGTTTAAAAGTAATTAAACCTGCGCCTTCTAGTCGAGCTGTCATAATGTCAAGTGAATATCTAGATGGAAGTTTCTCACCTTCATACACACCATCATTATCTAATTGGAACTCTTTATGATATTTATTGATGCATTTCCAGAGTCCTTCTTTATGCATAGCACCTTCTGCATATAATACGCGTAAGGCCCAAACACCATCATTTAAGGTATCACATAGAATATCAATAATTTCTTGCGTACTCATAGTTATATTTGACACTAAATGTTCACCACCTTTTTGTACAAATGTGAATCTTATGTATCAATACTGATTTTAGAAAATAATAAATAAAAATCATTCCGAAATATTAGCAGGATATTGTTCGGTAATAATTACGGAAGTATTTAATATAATAACTATAATACATAAAGGTATATTAATCAATACCTTTATGTATCAAGGGTTTAAAGTTTCCGAAACATATTCGGCTTAATAAGCGCAATATGTTTCGGAAGTATATCATGTCTGTTGTTCAGCATATAGTTATGGGGATGTTTCCGAAATGTAGTATTGCAGTATTTATTCCACTAGTGATTCTATTTATATTCGTTGATTGAAACTTATTCTTATGAAAAATGGACAAAAAAAGTAGCAAGTCTATTAAATGACTTGCTACTTTTTATTTCTGATCCTAAGCACCGTTCAAAGATTACTTCCCGAATAATTTCTGGAATATAGATTTCTTAGAATCAGATTCAACTCTTTCTTGTCTTTCTTTTCTTTTTTCTTGAATTAATGTTTCAATGAGATCCTGGTTTCTTCGTTCTACTATTTGTTGTAGCTGCTCTTTTTCTAATTTCAAGTCCTGCATTTGACGAACCATTTCTACTTGTAATTTAATACTTTGGTCTAATTTTTCATTTAAATCTTGTATTAATTCTGTCTGGAGTTCAACCTTTTTTTCTAGGTTTGTTCTAACTTGATGTTCTTCAGCTGCGAGCGGCAAATCCTCACCATTTAGCCAAGCGCGAACTCTTTTATAACTCCAATTCTGTTCCTGTATCTTTTTCTTAATAGAGATGAACAAATTTATATCTTCTTCGGTATATCGTCGATGATTACCTGGAGTTCTACCAATCTGTAAGTTGAATTCTTCCTCATAGACCCTCAATAAGTCGTTAGAAAGCCCCGTTAGCTCCGCGACTTCCTTCATTTTATACTCTTTGATTTCTTCTTGCACTTCGTTATTATCACTCATGCCAAGACCTCCCTGCAAATAACGATTGAACTTAGAATACCCACGTTCCATATTATATTCTACATTGGATTCATATTTTCATTGTATATCAAACTCTAACATAGAAAAAATAGAAAATCTCAATATATTTTACTTTTATTATGAATTCCAAATGCAATATCTTTCAGTGGAATTTACGGATGTTTTCTCATTTCTAAGATTATTTCTATGTTCTGTATTTATACTAAAACGACAGTCTGTAAGTTAGAATAAGAAAAATATCGAAGAACGTTGTTTTATCAAGGGTTTAACGTAAGTTAGAATAAACTTCATCTAATTTTTATTCCACATTTGCTAATTATCAATAACTCAAATGCGTCCAAGTTTTATTCGAAGAATCTATTTTTAGGTCAAAAAAGAAAAATATATCTATTTTTAAAAAAATCCGCTGGGCACGGATTCTATTCTTGTAGGAACAAACGCATTATAACTATACGTATTAGTAGAATATTAAAAGTACTGCCAATAGCATCGTTTTTTATACAAGGAATTCTTAATTTTATATAGATTGACTTCAATTCTTTAAATTAATTATTGAACATCTAGTAATCATAGTAACTTAGAACTTTTTTATGTTTATCCACTATTAATTAATCAGAAAAACATAACCTAGAATAAAATGAATTGCCGAAAAACTTGATATAGCAAGCTTTCTATCAATATTAGAAGCTACTTTTTCTAATTTAAATTCTATATTCATTTATTAATACTATCCCATAGTTTTCTATGTTCAACCCAAACAATTCAATGTTTCCTTAATAGATCCAGTATTCATATTGACATTCCCACGACTAAAGTCTCAAGCCCTAATCCTTATGGTTTAATGGGTGGGATTCTTGAAGGACTAAGCGTTCGCAGTCCATTTCTGTTATAAACTATTATAAGTATTGCCGATAACATCATTTTTTATGCAAAAAGTTATCAGTTTAATATAAATTGACCTTAATTCTTTAAACCAATTATTGAACGTCTAATAATCATAGTGACTTAGATTTTTTTAATGTTTATGACTATTAATTAATTAGAAAAACATAACCTAGAATAAAATGAATTGCTGAGAAGCCTGCTATAGCAAGCATTCTATCAATATTAGAATCTACTTTTTCTAATTTGAATTCTATATTTGTTGATTAATAATATCCCGTACTTTTCTATTTCCATCCCAAACAATTCATTGTTTCTTTAATAGATCCAGTAATCATAGTATAGCTCTTTCTGTAATGTAACTATTTTTACCCTACACATAAAGTGAATAATTACTGTTAGTTATTTAAAAACATATTATTAACGAATTTGAATTAATTTGGAGCGGCTTAGAGTATCCAAATTAGTTAATCGCTTCAAAAGATAGAATATATATTGAAGTGATATCTTTGTTTCGTTCTAAGTTTTGTCTCTATAATCCATATCATGTTTAATAATCCAGAATAGATGAAATGCAATCAAACACTTATATATCAAGCTTTAAAAGAATCTAGAATAGAGTTTTACTAATTTCCGTTCTAGTTTTAAGTGATTACATTAGTTTCGAATAGTTCTAAGTTTATTTTAAGGAAGTCCATTTGCAGCCTAAAATAAAAAGTGGATTTTATATAAAGCTATCATTCATATATCATTAAATGCTCTCATTTGAAAATATAACTATGAAACTTTTTCACAAGCTCTATAAATTAGCGTATGAAGGGCTTGAGGTTATTGGTTTTTGCTTTTTGCTTTTTGCTTTTTGCTTAATATTATGACTTAATGGTTTCATGAATAGCTATATTTTAGGACGATATAGCTGGTATCGGTAAAGTTAGAATAAAGATTTACTATATTTCATTCTAACTTCTTTGTAATTCAACTTAGACTA
Source organism: Bacillus sp. AFS098217 (assembly GCF_002551815.1). Taxonomy (GTDB): domain Bacteria; phylum Bacillota; class Bacilli; order Bacillales; family Bacillaceae_G; genus Bacillus_A. Next base: position 120,393 of record NZ_NVPR01000019.1, on the reverse strand, counting down.
CGCTTTATTTGTATATCTAAGTTTTTCTCTTAATTATATTTCTACATTTATAATAAGTTGGAATTGGTTTTTTGTTAATAAACGTTGATATATAGGGTTTTTAATGGAAATTAGAACTAAAATATTCTATAATATATTCTAACTTCATTATTTATGTGATTCTCAGAAATATTTGATGTTTATCGGAAGGGATGAACAATTGTGTTTTAAAACCTAGAATGCATTAATGATTAATAGGTTGGAGGGAATTTGTCTTATATATTCGTTTTTTATCACTATATCAAAAAATATGGATTTTAAAAAAATCGGCTTGCAACTATAAAAAATTAAATATATTATAACTTTAACAAGAATTTATATTTCTATTTATTTCACAAACTACAAAAAAATATATAAAAAGCAAAAAAAAGGTTCATCAGCTTAATGAAATAACGCCAACTATTTCATTGCGGTTCACTGTACCAATTATCTCCTTTTTCCACTAAGTTTTGCTATCATAAAAAGAGTAGGTAAATAAATTGCAAATGTAAATGTGAATTATATATAAATTTAAACAAATAAAAAAACCCCGAGGGAATTTTCAAAGGTTCACGTAAGTTTAGCCGCCTACAAAACCGATGAAAATTAGAACACGAGGTTTGTTTTCACATATTTAATTGCTATCTTTATGATAGCATAAACTACAAAAAATGTGAATAACAATCCTCTAATTTCCTATACCCATTTTTTGTGCGGGCGGGGTGGAAAATGGAGGATTTTTTAGTATGTCAAATTTAACGGAAGTAATGGAAGAACAAGAAGTTAGAGAGTTGCAACGCATAGTAATTAAAGAAGAATTAGTTGCATTAACAGGAAAGCATTTCGATGCAGCACTATTAAACAATTTAATTTTTTGGGCTGGTATTACAGAAAAAATGGACAACAATCTTAAATTGCAGATTAAACAATTGGAAGCTCGGAAAACTAAACAATCTGTAATCGATAAAAAGAAAAAGAACATCCGAAATGGCTGGTTTTATAAAACTGGTGATGAGCTTTTAGTTGAAATATTGAATTGGGGAAGTGCTTCTACAATTAGCCGAGCGATTAATAATTTTGCAAAACAAGGATGGGTTGAAAAAGGAAACAATCCTGATCCAACAAAAAAGTGGGATAGAACAACGTGGTATAAAATAAACCTTACAAAAATTGCATCTGACTTACATGAACTTGGTTATGCATTAGAAGGTTATACTCTAGCTCAAAAATCAGAAGAAAATAATAAAGAAATTGTGGAAGAAAAAACAACAAAACATGACCTGAAACAAGAAGAAACCGTGTCATCATGCATTTTGCAAAATGAAATATGCATTTTGCAAAATGAAATATGCATCTTGCACAGTGAAAAATCCATCTTGCACAATGACGAAACAATACCAGAAGGTTTACTTCAGAAAGATACTTCATTATTTATTTTTGAAGAAGAAGAAGAAAATGATACTGTTAGTATCTCCGAATCTACAATTCTTGATTTAATGAATCAAAAGATTCAAGAACGAGAAATAACTAATAAAAAAACTATTAAGGCAATTCTTGATGTTGCAGCAAAATGTAAAGCAATTGGAACTACTGATTTAGTTGCTGCTGAAAACTATGTCATCAAAGTAGTTGAAGAAAAGATGTCTAAACTTGGTCAAAAACAGAAAGTTGTACGAGGGAAAACACAAATAGTTAGTCCTAATATTGTGCGTAAAGAACAACTTCCAAAATGGATGAAAGACCGAGATCAAGAAGAACAACAAAATTCTGCTACAGATGAAATGGATGAATCAAAACTTGAAGAACTCAAAAAACATGTACTGAAAATCGCTGAAAATACAAATATGACTGTGGATGTTTCAGTTATAACTCTAGAAAACTATAAAGTTTCTGGGACTTATTTAAACATGGGATTTGATTATCACGATATGATGGAAATTTTTTCAAATCATAAAGATAAATAGGAATCAAGGGTGAGTATACTTAGATGTTTGGTGATTATTAAAGTGCCAGTGTACTGATTTTTTGAAATTAAACCATTTGTATAGAGAAAGTGAAGGGCGAAAATCAAGCACCCAAAGAGACGACAATAACAAATATTCCCACAGAAGAAGATTTGATATGTATATTTGCATATCTTTTAATATACGCTTGACTTTTTTTATTAGTAACGATAATCTTGTACATGAACATAAGTTGTTTAAAGAAATATACAAATTAATAAATACAAAATCTTTGCTCTACGGACACACCGACGGCACATTACCTGCCATCGGTGTGTCTTTTTTTGTTTATTTATCCAAAAACGAAAGGAAGTCTGCAAAACTATGAATGAAATTGTGAAAGTAAGTAAAGAAAGATTCGCAAAGTATTGTGAAGGGAATCCGAAGTTTGAGAAACGGATTAGTACCCTAATTAATCACTATTTTTTATTACTTGGCAATCAAGCCAATATTCTACAGCAAAGGGAATTTAATAACGAAGTAGAAGAAGAAAGGTTCAAGAAAGATGTGAAACGTTTTGAAACTTTGTTCCCAGCTGCGGCAAAACACGCATTTTTAAAAGGATATCAATTGTGTTTGGAATTTTTAAACCATCCAGACACACAGATTTCAGATAGTTTATACGAAGATCCAAACTTCACTAAAGAATTGCCTTATGCAATCGATAACGCCAGTCAATTTGATTTATATGAATTGATTCGTACAGATGAGACACAAGAATTTAGTGTATTTGCGGTACGAACATACGAGGGGATTCGTCCATTGATGGAACAAATATTCCGCGAAATAGCATTAACAGGGGCTGAATTAGCATTTGAGCATGAAAGAATGGAAAAAGGATTTGAACTAAAACCGAGCATTATCACATCACTTGCAAAAGTACCAGTGGATCGATTTTTTGAAATTACACCATCGGTAAATGGTGTTGTTGTGCAAACGGAAGAGAACAGTGAAATCTGGAACTTATTTTGGAACAGTAAGACGACAATTGATAATCCATTTATAGAAATTGCCCAAGTTATAGTTGTTTATAAAGAGAAAACGGAAATCCAGAAATGCATAGAAGAGAACGTATTATATTACAGATGTCTATTTGAAAATGTGCCTTTAGAGGAGATTCAAGACCGTTTGGAAATTCGTGTGAAATATAATTTGAGTGATGCTGCACCTCGTGCTTTATCAGGAGTAGAAATCGAGTACTTGTTGACTGAAATCATTCAGAGCATACATAAAAACGCGAACATCCCACTTGAAAATATGATCTTACTCTAAGGTGCAAACACTTATGTGAAAGGAGGAGGCTCTATGGTGAAAAAAATAGTATTGGCCATAAGCGATACTACATATGCTGCTTATCTACGTGAAGACTTTTTAGCAGCAGGATTTGAGGTATCTGATAGTGATGTCATGCATATTAAATACCTGGACGAAATATTGGATAACGAACAACCAGATATTTTATGTATTAATGACAAACGATTTAATATCGATGCAGGGAATGAAGATAAAAGAGAATTAATCATCCTTCAAAAATTACGTGATATCCGTTTTAACCGAAATATCCGTATCGTTGTGTTTACAGAACGTGAAAATAATGATGAGTTTTTGGCGAAGCTTATTTATCTAGGAATCTATGATATTTTCAATTCTCGTAAAATTGATCTCGATAATAAGGTGATTCCTCAGCTGCTGCAAGAGTCTGATATAAAAAATGTGGCTGAAATTGTGGGAGAGAATCAAGCACCCAAAGGGCCGACAATACCAAATATTTCTGCAGAAGACGAAAAGGAATCCGATAGTGTTCCAGAAGAAGATGAAATAGGTAATATAGCTTCTAGTACAAAGGTCACTAAAAAGAAGGTTGCTGCTAAACAGGAGGAAAAAGTAAAGGAGCCTGTTATCAAAAAGCAATATAAGTTATCGTTCGAGCCTGTATATGAGAAACAAGTGGGTATTGCAATTCCTAGAAAGACAATAGTAGTTGCGAGTATGAATAAGCGAAGCGGTGCTACGTTTGTTTCACACTTATTAGCTGCCTACATTAGTGAGCTGGCAATAGACGTAAATTATATGGAGAATTTATATGATGAGGGGTACACCTATCCGTTATTAAAGGGATATACGCATGCTCCTGAAAACTATAGAAGTGAATTTATGCTGCATCGCCTTAAAGACATGTTGCAGAAAGAAACGGATATATTGTCTATCCCGAAATGGAAACAAGGCAAAATAAATCTGATTGTGAAAAATCCAATTGTGGATAAGGAATGTGTTACAGAAACGGAAAATGACTTTGATCACTTTATTAAAGTCATGCTAGCTAACCAAGATGCTCCTGTAACCATCATTGATGCGGGGAATGATTGGGATAAGAATTTTTATCAGGATGTATGTCAAATGGCAGATTATATATTTTTTGTAGCTGAACCAGACCTGCACCAAATGTTGAAAATTGCTCATCCTCTTCAGCCGAAAGAACGGAAATTAATCGGATACTTATCCCTTGATAAAACGTTTGTCATTGGGAACAGGTTCTCGCAGTCTCTAGTAAAACATGAAGTAATTGAGGAGTGCTTTGGTGAAAAACTAGTAGCAACTATTCCTGCATATCCAACAGAAGATGTTTTTGAAGCGCACCTAAGTAGCAGTACATTGTTGTCTAGTCGGAATTATCATAAAGAACTAGAAAACATATTAAAGAAAATAACAGAGTTGTTATTACCAAAAGAACTGTTGAATCAAAAGAAAAATTCCATTTTGAGCGGATTTCGATTCCGAAAAACAACGAATTAATGAAGGAGGGAGTTTTGGATGCATAAATTTATCGTGACAGCAGCTTCTGCATTGTTATTTTGTATCTGTATCTTTTTTGTAATGGATATGGTTATAGGAGATACCACACATACAGATAATAGAGCTTCTTTAGATCGTAGTGGAAAGACAGCTATTTCGAAAGCTGTTAATGTAGGCACATTACGTGCAGAAGAAGAGATTGCAGTAAATCCTGAGAAAGCAAAAGAAGAATTTGACAAAGCCTATAAGGAAAATACTGCATTTCGCGATCCAGCAGCAAAACGTGACTATAATATCCATGTTACGAACGGGAAACCAGCCATGATTGCTGTTGAAGGTGATGTAGAGGCAGGGAGTTATTTGAAAACGTTTAGTGAGCAAAAAGGGAGCATTAAAAGTAAATCGCGTAATGATGTCATTTACGAGGCGGTATCAGGGACTAAGCGAATTGGCGGGAATGTAAAATGATTTGTAACCAAATAAATTTGTAAGGTGGTGCAGAAAAGAACATGCAAAATACAATTACAACCGCATTATTATTAACGTTATCGTTACTGTTTATTTGCTTGATTCCTGAGGGGGTCTTATATGGTATACAGATGGTAAAAGCTCATGATTTTGCTACTAGTACAGTAGAACTTGCAGAGAAAAAAGGTGGATTTCAATATACTTATAACGGAAAAACGGTGGATTTAATCCCGAAAATCGAGAAAAGAATGAAAGAAGAGAAAATGGAAGGTTGGAAATTTGAATACACAAAAGGGCGTGTAGACCATAATCAGCCACTTTCATTCAAGTTGAAGGCTGAATACAAAATCCACATCTTTGAATTAATAGGAGCAGACGCCATTAAAGTACCTATTTGGGCGAATCGAGATGGTGTTGGACAAGTTTATTTTAAATAAAGTAGATGACATTTCCCTTAACTTTTTCTAAAAAATCTATACATTGTATAGGTTTTTTGTTTAGCAGAATCTTTTTTTGATATTTTTTTAGAAAAACACTTTACAAGCCTAGTTTTAAATGGTAATATTTTCCATATAGAACAGCGGCGTTTTAAAGTTTCTAAAGCGCAATTAAATTTAGTTATTAATATGTTAAACTATCTAGATGTAATTGGTAGTTTAGGTAAAATATAAGAATCTACTAAAATAGAACATACAATGGAGGAATAAACATGACGAACAAATTACTAAAAACAGCAACAGCATTAACAATTGCAGGTACAGCACTATTTGGAGCAGGGAACTTTTCTGCTAAAGCGGCGGATACTACAGATTCTCTAAAATTTAACGATGTGCCAGCGGATCATTGGTCTGCCAAAGCGATTACAGATTTAGCGAATAAAAAGATTGTAGAAGGATATGGAAACGGTGTATTTGGCTTCGGTGATGATGTGACACGTGAGCAAGTAGCTGCCCTAATGTTCCGTTACTTCAAACCAGAAGTGAAAAATGATTATAAAAACCCTTATAATGATGTAAGTGAAAAAACAACAATGTTCCCTAAAGAAATTCTTGCTTTAACAGAAATGGGAATCTTCACAGGGGATGAAAAAGGGAACTTTAGACCGAAGGATTCATTAACTCGTGAGGAAATGGCACAAGTATTAACAAAAGCATTTAAGCTTCAGGTGAAAGCTGATCACACATTCAAGGATGTGGATGCAGATTCATGGGCTAAAAATGCAATTAGTGCTTTACAATCCAATGCTGTTACTATTGGTACAGGAGATAATATGTTCCAACCTAAGCTTGTAGTAAGCCGTGAGCAATACTCACAATTCTTATTTAATGCAATTACGAAAACAACAGAGAAACCAACTGAAAAACCAGATGCTGGAACAAAAGAACCAGAGAAACCAGCTGAAAAACCAGATGGTGGAACAACACAGCCAGAGAAGCCAACTGAAAAACCAGATGCTGGAACAAAAGAGCCAGAGAAACCAGCTGAAAAACCAGATGGTGGAACAACACAACCAGAAAAGCCAGCAGAGAAACCTGAACAAAAACCTGAACCTACTTTACCAGCAGGATTAGATAAAAATCTTGCGCAAGAGAAGTTTGACTATAATCCGGAAGCTTTAAAGAATCCAGAGATACAGAAACAATTATCTCCGGAAGCACAAAACATTTTAAGAGAAGTTAACAATAAATATAATACAAACCTAAAATATGATAATCTTCGAGGGGGAGTACATATAGTAGATAAAGATATGTATCTTCCAGCGGGTAGCATTGGAGCACAGTTTGTTGCATTAGGTGGGGAAAACAACTTTAAACTTTTGTTCTTGGATAATAATCCTGCAACTGTAGAGTTAACTAAAAAGTGGACTACATTTTTAAGTGGATTGAATTTGGATAAAGAAATTCAAGAAACGATTGATGAACAAAAGATTAATAACTATGAAAAGGATAATTTTAAAATCCGTGTTGGTCACTCTACAGCAGATCATACAATGTATGTAGAAGTTGAACCTAAATAATAGATTTAGTGTTGTTTTAGCTTAAAAATTGTGATAGCATTAAATTATCATATAAAAATAAATAACATTAATTAAACATACGTGAAGGACACACCTTACGTACCATTCCAACGGTACAGGTGTGTCCTTTTTTATGTTTTAGGAGGGGAAAAATTGAAAATAAAAAGAAAAGCGTTATTATTATGTACCTCTATTTTATTAGCGTTACCTACAGTAGCAGATGCAAAAAATGTTGATGTTCCATTTTTTAATGGAGACACAGATACATTTCTAACATCGGGTGAGTTACAAATGCCTGGTAAATATTATCGTCCAGGTAGTGGCTATACTCCACCTGGACAAGGTGAGCCAGGAAGTCTCTATTACACTGCAGATATTCATTATCCGGCCGTGTACAATGGTTCTTTTAATTACGGTAACCCGCGGGAAAATTTAGTGCAAGAAGCAGATGGAAGTGAACCCTATATTCGGATTTCTAACGAAGGATATTTAAATAGCGATGTGCCCCAAGGGGACCGTTTAGTTACAGAAGTTGAGCGAATGAATGCTTCTATTATTGCTGATAAATATTGGGGAAACCCTCAATTTGTTTTAAAGAATATGACTAAGCATAAGATTTTTACATTTGAGAGTTCTAGAAATTTAGGTACTTTTTACTGGATTCGTGACGTCGCCTATCTGTCAGGTGGATATGCAGGAGCTGGTGGTGTAGAGGGTGTAAACAGATACAGTTTGTGGTATGTACGTACGAGCAAACCAGAAATAAAGGGATTTAAGGCTTCTACTAGTGGTGCAAAAGACCAGCCTGTTACTTTCAATTTCGATGGTTTTGAGTATGTATCTAAGGAAAAAGGATATAAAGATAGGGATTTTTCTGATAATACGGTAAATCCATATCAATCGATTGCGGGTGAACGTAACCGTGTTAAGTGGATGTTAGATATCACGAAAGATGGAGAAAATGTAAATCATCAAGAGGATTATATTCGTTCGAAACCCCAAAAAGATGGAGATAAGCCAAACGAGGGGGATCCTGGTTATTTTAGTAAGGAAAGTATAAAATGGCAACCTCAAATGTGTGGTCGATATACAGCGAAATTAAAGGTTGTGGATGGTGTACAGCGTACATCGAACGAGAAAACAGTAAACTTTAATGTAGATGGAAAATGTGACTCGAAAGTTCCTCCTAATCCGGACGAAAGACCATATCGATATAATATCGATTTATCGGCTGACCGTATTGAAGGAACGACAGCAAAAAAAGGCACTAAAGTACAAACACGTGTAGATGTATCACGAGCTTCATATAAAAAAGAACGCGATGAATTTAGGGAAATCTTTAAGGGGAACATTAAAAAGTACCAGCAAGAAGTAGATGCTCTCACGCCAGAATATGAAAACGCTGAATCTAGTCTTAGAACTTGTCGCCGAGACCCGGTTCGTGAAATAGATTCTGAAGGCAATGTACACTTGAGAGACAGGGATTGCTCTTGGGATGAAGATAATTTAGACAGAATTAAGAGTAAATTAGAGAAGGCGAAAGAAAAATTAAAGGAATATAAGGGAAAACTAAACAGATTGCAAGAGGAAGAGGAGAAATATTCCATTATACAAACCACTGTTGTGCTGCGTCATAACGGTAAAAAAGTAGCAGAGCAAAAAGTTACTTTAACAGAAGAGATGAGAAAAACTCTATATTTTGATTGGACATATCTAGGAAAAGGAAAATTAGAAGCGGAGATAAATCCACTTGGAGATAGGTTATTAGACATACCAGAAGTTACGTACGACAATAACCTTATTAAAACAACAGTTGCTGAGCCGACAGAAGAAAGCGCACCATGTGGAGTAACAAGCGTAAAGGGTGTTGTGCAAACAGTAACCACAAGGGTTTCTGAAAAAGAAACGACAACTCAAACATACTACGAGTATCTAAACGGAAACATAGATAATTTGCTCCCTTCTAAATTCCGTTCTGGTTACGGATTCACATATGAGATAAATGGAAAATACAGAAATGAATGGGACCCAAGTTATAAAGGAGTTTTTACAGAAGCGACTGCTAAATACCCATTTGCGGATCAAGGTTTACAAACAACACAAACTCTGGATCAAGCCGAGTTTACAGGATTAACAGCGAAATACTTGCCTAAAAATATGTATCTTAGTGAATACACGGGACATGTCTTTGATACTAAGAAACCTACTAAATCGCCGCTTTGGGATGGACAAGAAAAAATAATCGACGGCAAGCGTAAATGGTATGCACCGATGAAACAAAAAGACGGTGTGTATACATTCAATGTTGAAACGAAGCCTTCTGGCGTAAATCAGATGAGTCTCTGCATGTCTAAACAAGTAGAAGTACAAGGTGTTGCGTACGATGACTTTGTACGACGAAGTGTTTTACCGGATGACCCATTTCCGGCAGGAGAACCAGGCTGGAACTGGAAAGGAAAAGAGCAGATTATAAAAGATACGATAGACTGGTTCTATATGAAAAATGGGAAATAAGAATATGAATTGTGCGTTTTGCTATTATGTGAAGCGATATATATTGTATAATAGGATAAATGAATTAACTAAATATCCAGTATAACTAGTAGCTTAATGGACAAACCAACGGCACACTCCTTAATAGGGGTGTGCCTTTTTTTGTCTAGAAAGGGGATAATGAAAATGAATAAGAAGAAAAAGAAAAGTATAATACGCATGATTTGTATTAGCGTCCTAGCAATGATTGTATCTGTATATATTGGGAGCAAATTTGAGGATCAAAACGGGAAAAGATATGCACCTGCAAAATATTTCGACGCAGGAACGAAGCTAGTTTCATTTTAGAAGTTTTGTTATATTTTTATCGAATATAGTCAAAGGATTTCAAATGACATATACTATAGTGCATGTTATAATGTGTGTAGAAGTATTAGACATAGTTTTTTCGTATACACTAATAAAGACGAGATGCTCTAACATCTCGTCTATGTAACTGCTGTCATAAGGATGGCGGTTTTCATAAATTATTTTCTTTTACGAAGTCCATTCTTATGCTTTGGTCGGCGCGGAATGGACTTTTTGTTATCCTCTAAAAAGTTCTTTTTGTAGGTATGCGCAGAGATTTCACGTAAAATCCCCTTCGCAATTTCCTTCAAAAACTCAAAGATATCATCCATATGTTTCACCTCCTTCCATTCCAAAATGGAAAGAAGGAGAAAACCGTCCACCCTTACGCCTATATGTTACATTAATAATATTATATCATAATTCTAGTAGTATGAATAGCTTAAAACCCTTGATATGACAACGTTTTTGAGGGTTTTTGTTGGTAGAATAATTAGGCGGAATAGAAAAAGAAATACATTTTTTTCGATTAAATATTGACATTATTCACCGTATATCGTAATGTAGATATTGTAATATAAAAAAGAGCAAATCCAACATTTTAATATAGACTTTGAACAAGCTAAAAGGACACACCTAAGGCGGAGACGCCACCGGTGTGTCCTTTTTTTGTGTTTAAAGCTAGGAAAGGGATGAAATACACATTGAAACCATCTAAATTTCAAAAGAAAAAGATTGTAGCGGTGGGTTTAGCTGCCGCTACTGTAGCTGGTATTTACGGCTATAACTATTATTCCGTTGAGAAAGCGGTTAAGCCAACTAAAATCGTATTGGCAGCGGGGGACATTCCAGCCCATACAGAAATAAAAGATGAAATGCTTGTTGAACGTACAATACCTGGTGACGCAATTCCGCCCAATGCATTAACTGTCAAAAAGAGCGATGTCATTGGGAAATGGACGACAGACGGACAACCAGTTACAAAAAATAGTTATTTATTCAAAGATAAAGTAGTGAAGAAAGAAGAATTACCGGATTCAGCAATTTTGAATTTAAAGAGCGGTGAAGTTGCTTTTCCGTTGTTAGTTGATATCGAAACAAGTTCAGGGAATAGTATCATTCCTGATACTTACGTAGATTTATATTTTAAGCAAACAGTAAAAAATGGTGACAATGAAAAGGTTGTATTCGGTGGGCTATTCCAGCGTGTACGAGTAACTGCTGCAAAAGATGCTAATACAGAAGATGCATTCAAAGAGGATAAGAAAGACGAAAAGAAAGAAAAGGATCCAAATCAAAAGCCAAAGGTAACACGTCTGTATACATTAGCTGTTACGCCTGAACAGTTACAATACTTAAACCGTGCAAAATCTATTGGAGATGTTGTGCCGGTCGCAGTAGGGAAAAAGGAAGAAGCGAAGAGAAAAGATGTACAACTTGCAAACGACTTTTCTGTAATATCCGATCAAAAGAATATCTTAGAATACATCGAAAAAAATTCAGCTAATCCAATTCCAGATAACGTGAAGGAATATGTAGCGCAGCACTATGGGCAAGAGAAATAAGAAAGGAGAGTGCGGAAGATGGAAGACAAACAAGTGAAGATCATAGCGTTTTATGCAACAAATGAGAATGTAGGAAAAAGTACAGTAAGTATTGCGATGGCAAGTGAATTAGCGAATTTGGGCAAAAAGGTTTTATATGTGGAGGCAGACCAAGTAAGACCTAGTTTTTCGATTGTGACGGGATTACATCACGATAGTAAAAACATGCTAGAACTAGTAAAGAAAGAAAATGATTATAACATCTTACACTATATCTGTACAAAACAAGATTTGGCCGTGCAGAAAGTATCACCTAAAGTTCTACAAAAGCTACATGATAATTTGAGTTTTCTTACATTTCCTGCGGGATATCATCAACAAGATTTCCCAAAAATTAAAAGCAAGGAAATGTTCGTTAAAACATTTATGGAATCCCTTATGAATGCCCCTTATGATTATGTCATTTTGTCGGTACCAAATGAATTATCTGAGATATTAAGTTATCCAATCTTACATCAAGCGGATGTGGTTATTAACATTTTAAATAGCAACCCACGCGGTGCATTAGCATTACAAAAAGAATTGAGGATGCTAGAAGAAGCAAAGCTTACTGTACCGCATATGTTCCACGTACTAAATATGGGAGATGAAAATTTTGCTGGAGACATAGAAAACCTGTCCCTTCAAAATATCTCTATTACCATTCCGTATGACCAAGATCGTTCGAGTTACGAATGGGCAATGCAAATCGGTTCGCCTCTTATTAATGAAAGAGTGCATTCTATTATGGATGTTGCAGGATTAAATATTTCTAAAGCGCAATTAGGAGCACAAACAGGACAAACAAGAAGAGGACTATTTGGTTTTCGGTAAGGGAGGGGAATGCTAGATATGTGGAGCTATATAGAAGCAAAACAAACATTAATAAAACGTAACCGAGTGGACCTCTATCATTTTGGTTATATGCTTCTCTCCAAATCAGTCCGTCGTTTGGGAGAAACTACTACAAAATTAATTAAGAATTATACAACAGAAATACGGGCTTATTTGGTGAAAGATCATCGGGCTATGTTAAGCGAATCGTTTATGAATAAGGATAAGCGTGCAGCAGTAGAAACAGTCATAAAAAGCTATCTTTTAAACAACCAACTTGTAGTACCAGATGTACCAGCGAATGAATTACTAGATATTATATGTGACGACATTGTAGGATTCGGCATCATTCAATCCCTTATAGATGATGAAGGTGTAACGGATATTTATATAAATGGTACAAAAGAGATTAAATACGAGAAGATGGGCGAAGGTGCGAATACATTTGCTGTTCGATTTGAAACGGAAGAAGAAGTAAAATCACTAGCTTATAAAATCGTAAATAGTACTTCTGAATCATTGAATACAGCAAAACCGTATGTAGATTGTGTATTCCCGTATATTCGTTTCAACATTGCATTAGATGAAATCGCAGGCTTAGGTACAACAATTACCATACGTAAAAATGCAAATCATTTACGTGCTTCCGAAGAACGTATGTTATCTACAAATCAAGCAACAAAAGAAATGCTAGATCTTTTAGGTGCAGCTGTAAAAGCAAAAATGAATATATTAATAGCTGGTTCCGTAGGTACTGGTAAAACGGAGTTTATAAAGTATTTGGCTTCACACATTCCTAAGGATGATAGGACGCTTGTAGTAGAAGACAACCCAGAACTATACCTACACCGTGTTTTTCCAGAACATCATTTTGTTCCAATGGAGTGTCGATCATCTGAGGTAGAAGAAAATGCAATTGGTTACGACAGGCTATTAACAAATGCGTTGCGTCAAGGTATGAAACGATTAATCGTTGGTGAATCGCGTGGTAAGGAAGCATTACAAACGGTTAACCTTTTTCAAACAGGTCATCCAGGCTCTACATCTATTCATGCCAGAAGTGCAAGAGAAGCATTCAAGCGACTCATGCTTATGTGCTTACAAAGTGGAGCAAGAATGGATGCGGAGGAGATATATGATTTACTCGCACAAACTTTTGACCTTGTTATATTCCTTGAAAAGAAAGAAGACTCTGAACGCTATATAACCCAAATGGTTGAAGTAGGGGATTACATAGATGGACAAATTCAATTTAATCAACTTTCTCAGTTTTATAAAACACATGAAGAAAGAAATGAAGTTGGGAAAATAGTAAAAATACATGGGAAACACGTAACAGAATCAAAAATGTCAGAAGCTATGGCAAAGGTATTTAAAGAGTCCACGGTTGACTTAGCATTATATCAACATTATCTCCCAGAGGAGGATATAAAACATGCATAATTTATTCGCATATGGTTGTATCGCTCTTGTATTCATATGCGTATTTCTACTCGCCTTGCTTTTTACAAAGTCAAAAGGTTCTGCGCTTTCGCAATTTGTAAAAGAGAACGAGGAAGATAAAAGACGTATAGAAGTACGTCATATAAGTGGAGTGCGAAAATATTTTCCACGTTCTGTGATACAAGAAGCAAATAAATACGAATGGAAGCTAACGAAGAGTATGTATTGGGCATATACCATTTCCTCTGGTGCTGTGATTGCTGGAATTGTCTATTTTAGCTTTGGTAAAGATCCTTTCACATTGATTTCTATTCTATGTGGATTCATTATTCCAAGGTTAATGGTGTATCGAAGAAAGAAACGTTATTACTTAATTGTTGTAGACCGTCTTTCTATCTATATGAAAGCTGTTGCGAATGCTTTGCAGATTAGTAATAACCCTAAAGTGGTGTTACATCAAGTGAAGTCGATGATGCATGAAAGTATTCAAGAGGAAATAGAAAAGGTCACATTGCTATTAGAGGGTGGGACAACCATGCATCGTGCATTTAAAGGCTTTAATGACACATTCCACTTTAGGGAACTCATTTTCTTTCATGAAATGTTAGAAGTATGTAACCGTGAAGGTGGTTCAAATTCAGTTCAAGTATTGCTAGATATTGCAGAAGATTTCGAAAAACAGAAGGTGTATTTGGCAAGATTACGTTCCAGTTTGTCACAAGCCCAACGAGCTTTTCTACAGAACTGTTTAATAGTCATTGCGATTCCAATTATTATCATGTTGATGTCGAAACAGGCGTATGGCTTCTTAGCTGGTTCTTTGGTAGGAAAGATTGCAATTACAGTTAATATGCTCATTTTATTTATAGTCGCAACGAGAGTAGAAAAAATCGCAAATTACAATCCGACAGAAAGGGGGAAATAGAATGGCTGCATTTTTATGCCTTATCGTATTTGTACTAGCATATTGGATTTTTTCTACATTCCTACAAAGTAGGAATGATAGGGGAAGTGTACTTACCAATTATGTAGAAAATGCGAAAAAAATCGAAAAGAAAAACTTGAATCAAATGATGCTTTCTCCCTTTCATTCTTTATCACACAAGTACTTAACAGAAGAAAAGAAAGAAAACATTCAAAAGAAATTAGATGCAGCAGGTCTAGAGACAAAGCCAGAAGAGTATTTAAAGATGAAGGTTGCCTATCCTATCATTTTTACATCTATCTTTCTCATTTGTTCTGTTTTTCATGACTATTACTTGTTTAAAGTAGGGATAATAATCGCTCCATTTCTTTACTTTTATCCAGACTATTTATTAAAAATGAGAATGAAACAAGCAAAAGAAGAAAGACGATTTGAATTACCTGAGTTTTTGATTCCACTCAGTCAAATATTAAAGACACATACAACACTAGAAGCAGTTAAAAAGACGCAGCTGTATGCAGGAAGTTATATTCGTCCATATGTGAATACACTTGCAGCTGAATTAGAAATGTATGCTGGTTCCGATCAGCCTTTTAAAAATTTTGCGAATGCTTTAGATATCCCAGAAGTGAATACATTTACGATTGCCTTACAACAAGCACAAAAAACAGACAAGGTACAGAGTATTCGCATTATGGACTCACAAATTAAAATGATGCGTGAGTTAAAGCATGAAAATTATAACCACCTTATTCAAAATAAACCAATGCAAATGAATAAATATAATGTCGTTGTTATTGGTTGTATCGTGGTATATCCAATGGTAATTGTAGTTCAATCCTTAATTCAAGGGTTTGCAAGTATATAGAAGGGAGACGCAATCTGCATGATAGTCAAAGATTATCTTGAAACGAATCCTCTTATATTTACAGCAGCGGTCATAACAGTTTTCATACTTACTCCGTTTGTATGGAGAGATATAAGGAGCGGTTGCAAATGACTTAATTAGAAATTGATTTTTCAACCTATAAGAATAAATCAAATTCATTATAAAAGGGGAAGTAACACAATGTTAAAAAAAGTGAAGAACTGGTTAAAAAACGAAGATTCTCAATTATCATCAGAAAACGGGATGTTAATCGCTCTAGCAGTAATCCTAGTATTAGTAATTGGACCATTTGTATGGAAGGCAATTCAAGGTGGCTATGAAACAATTCTAGCTCGCTTTACAAAGGCGGCAAGTAATGCAGATGTGGAACACTGGAACTAGTAGTAGATCAATTCAGGTTAGATAGTTTTTCAACTTATAAATATAGATCAAATCCATTAGAAAAGGGGAAGTAACACAATGTTAAAAAAAGTGAAGAACTGGTTAAAAAACGAAGATTCTCAATTATCATCAGAAAACGGGATGCTTATTGCCTTAGCGGTTATCCTAGTGCTAGTAATTGGGCCATTTGTATGGAAAGCAATTCAAGGTGGCTATGAAACAATTCTAGCTCGCTTTACAAAGGCAGCAAGTAATGCAGATGTGGAACACTGGAACTAGTAGTAGATCAATTCAGGTTAGATAGTTTTTCAACTTATAAAAATAAATCAAATCTATTAGAAAAGAGGAAATACGTAATGTTAAAAAAAGTAAAGAACTGGTTAAAAAACGAAGATTCTCAATTATCATCAGAAAACGGGATGCTTATTGCCTTAGCGGTTATCCTAGTGTTAGTAATTGGGCCGTTTGTATGGAAAGCAATTCAAGGTGGCTATGAAACAATTCTAGCTCGTTTCACAAAAGCAGCAAGTAATGCAGATGTGGAACACTGGAACTAAAAGAATATTTGATGAGGAACTATCAAAATAAGATAGTTCCTCACTTATAAATAAAGAGAATAAAAGACTCGTTATATGTNNACATATAACGAGTCTTTTATCAAAAGATAATCATTATGAGGAGGAAAAAATATGGGCATGTATTGTATAGGATTGCTCTTAAGTTATATGTTTCTTAATGTATTCACAGATTTAAAGTATAGAAAAACAAAAAACGCATGGCACGCACTGTTTTTGATGTTAGGCGTTGTAATAACCTATTTTGGACATGTGCGTACGCTAAAAGAGATAGGGATTGTACTCGTCATGGCAATGGTATGCGGATTAATACTAGAAATGTTTAAGTTCTCGTCACCAGGGGATACAAAAATGTTAATAGTTGCCGCTTTGTACATTAGTAATGTAGTTGAAGAATCAGCGATGTTAACTGCAATTATATTAACTGCTTTTCATCTTTCATTCTTCTGGATTGCGAGTGTGTACCGATTAATAAAAATTTTAGGCTTTGCTGGGGCTATTAAAGACCAATTCCAGCATGCTGCTTCTATCTTTGGAGTAAAACTACCTAAACAAGAAATACAGCTAATTAAGAGCTTTCCGGGTGCTTGTTCTATCTTGTTAGGAGCAGTGGTTTATATTGCTTTCACCCTATTTCACAACGGAGGTACTATCGCTTGAATAGTAGAGTAATTCATCAAAGAGAAAAATATATTTACCTAACAATTTATGCTTTAGTGGCAGTATATATTTTGAATATGTTTATTTCGTTTCTGTTTGTGTTAGAATATCCCCTACTGCTTGCATTAGTTGTTCAAGTTCTCTTATTGCAAAAGGTAAAAAAACCATTTTTACAAAGTGGAAGAGAATTAACGGAACAGCTTAAGCTAAAAAATATATTTCTAGTTGAGTCTAATATATTAGGGGAGGAAGAAGGAACTGTATATGAAGTACACCACATGCCTCAAACATTTGAAAATGGTTTAATTAATAAAAACAAGAATTATAAAACTATCAAGCAAGAGTATGAGCAAAAAGTAAAAGAAGATTTAATAAAAATTGCGAAATGGCAAGTAACAACAAAAGCTAGGCTAGTCACAACTACACATTTTCGCATGTATGCGCTTTGGCAAAAAAATAGTACAGGTTATCAATTGAAAAAGCTAGAAGAGTGCGTTGATCCATACGCAAAGATGAACCTGATTCAATGGGTAATCGCTTCATTTTGCACAACAGGACGCATAAAATATGATAAGAAACCGAGAGATTGGGTGAGTTATGAATGGATAGCTCTGAAATAAAATATATAATATAAAAAGACAAAAGTTAGTACTTTTGTCTTTTTGAATACCCTAACAAGGAAAGTGATAGAATGTTGTTAATTCATTTGTGATTTTGAGCTAACTTTATGAATGGTTCATGTCTATTACTTTCACTGATATCATGTCCAAAGTCATATTCTTCTCTGTCAGCATGGTAGCCATATGTTACGATACCTACTCCTGTACTGTTCATTTCAGGGAAATAGATAAGTGCTTTTGCCTTCTTTGGATTCCCTAAATTTAGAGCCTCATATACTTTTTCAATTAAGTAATCGTTAATTCTGTTAATTGCACTTGTTCCTCCAGTAGTTGAAGAGATTTCATCATATATGTGTAATAAGTTTTTGTCACTATCAACGTATAGTAAATAATGATTATACCCCATATTGTGAAAATTCTCTGTAACTAGATGATATTGTTGTTCACGCATGGTAGGAAACAAAAATAAATCAAATATGTCACCATTAGTCATAACAATAGCTTCATTAGTATTAGCATTCTTTTTAAACATATTAAACATTAAAAACCCCTCCTTAAGAACGTATGTTTCATTTATGGTTGATTATAACATAATTTTACCCATATTGGGAAATTATGTTTATATTAAATTGGATTTATTTAGAAAGTTGTTGAAATCTATGATTATTTTTTTTAATATAAGGGTATATTAATTGTTTATTTGATTCCGTTTATTCCCACACCTTTGTGTAGTGGTTGAGTAGTAGAAACATGTTTTTATTTTGTTTCAATGAGAAAGGGCTTCTTTGAGCCGATTTAATGTATATAGCTTATTTTGCTGTACACATTTTTAATCGACTTGAAGAAGCCCTTTTTGTGTTGTCTTCAAGTCGAAGGGTTTTATTAAAAAATATGTATTTAGGGGGATTTTAAATGAAAATGAGTTTTGAGGTATCTATATTTTGTTCTGCGCATCCTAATGATTTTATTCCAGGTTTACGTGCATTACGGATGAAAATAACAAAAGAGGGGGCATTTTGGGAACGTGATTGTTATCAGTTCGCAATCCAACCATCCAATCTATCACAACAAGCAGTTAAACAAGCGGGGAAAGTCTATTTGTATCACGTCCGATTCAACGGATCTATACGAGACTTTCTTTTTTTGTTAGAAAAATGTTTTAGAGGTACGAGCATTCGTTTTACTGCGATTCGTGGTTTCTTAGAAGTGGAAGGGTATTCTCTTACACAATGGAAGCCAATTTTACGTCGTAACAACATACAATCATCAGATGTAGCAAGTATCTTTCGTAAAGATGACATGATGATACTCGTACAACATCATGGTGTATTAGAAATTACAAAACGTGCTGAAAAGGGCGGGAAATTAAAAAAAGGGGACTTTTTACAGATCGATAGTTGGTTACATGCCATAAATCCTTCAAAAGAAGACTTGTTTTCTTTGTATGGAGTGAGTGTTTAACTTTGGATACGGGAGAATTTTTTTGATGAATGAAAAGAGTAAGGAAGAGAAGGAAATGGTACTTGCTGTTCCGAGAAAAGAAAAGCCAAAACTGACACAAGAAGATGAAAGAAGATTTATGGATAAAAAAAGAGCTAAAGATTTGCATATGTTACAGTTCAAGAAAAAAATGCAAAATAGAGAAAAGTAATATGATAAAAGAAAAATATAACCAGAGGATATGACAGTAATACGTAGTGTAAGTTTGCTATGAATTACTGTCTTTTTATTTATAAAAAGGAGATATGAAAATGAAATTATTCGAACTTTTTGATGTACAAGTAGAGGAGAATGTAGTCAATGATGTTAGGACTGAAAGACAATTCGGAAATCGTTTTAGTTATGATGTAGGGGAAAAACTAGCTGGTGCAAAGAAAGAGATTCGAGCGCTAAAAGAATCATTTTTGGTATCATTTTCTCTAGATATATTATCGGAAATTGAGAAAGAATCTGCAGCTGAAGCAGTAAATGTACTAGACCGCAAAGTACTCATGCCATTTTCATTTGAAATAGAAAAGGATAAAGAAATACAGCCTTACGTAGCTAAGTTGAAACAGTTGTTAGTACGTAGAATCAATACGAAACCTCCTGTCGATACACCAACTGCTAGACAATTATATGTAAAGGCGTGTAGAAAGGTATGGGAGGATTTACAGTCTGTTCAAACATCAGCTCAATGGGTGGATCTTGTCATTTCTTATGGAATTGAAATAAACAATGGATGGTCGGAGTTTAGAAAACACACGAATCCGAAATGCTCATTTAAACGAATGGTGGTAGAGAAGTTTGATGAATTTGTGAATACAAGTGGGTTAGAACTCCTGGCATTAGGAAAGAAGTTCATTTCATTATGTACAAATTCAAAAAGTATAAATCAAACATATAATCGTGTATCACATAATTTAACGTGGAGTGACTTGCTTACGAAGAAAGAAATTACTCGTAAAAAGTCAGCGCCTGTTTGGACAAGAAAACTTCCTGATACGCTACAAAGGAAAGGGTCGCAAGTGTTGCTTGCTACAAAGCCTGAAGAACTCGTTTCTATGTTTGGATTAAAGGGACTGCAATTTGGGCATTATTGCGGCGAACAGTATGCAAAGGAACACATCATGCATGTATCAGAAGCGTTACATGACTTAGCACAAGTTTTAGGGCTTCCACCAGAGTATATGGGATTAGGTGGTCGTTTAGGACTAGCAATCGGCGCAAGGGGAAGTGGTACAGCATTAGCCCACTATGAACCGTCTACGAAAGTAATTAATTTAACACGTGATAATGGTGTAGGGGCATTATGTCATGAATGGCTCCATGCTCTCGATCATTTTTTATATGATTGTAGCTACGCTTTTCAAAATGGTACCACAGGTTTTTCTTCCAATTTGAAAAGCATAGGTCATGAGTTACCTCAAACTATTGCTGATAAGTTAAAATCAACAAATAATGGATTTAAATCTGGTAAAGTTGAAAGAGAAGTGGATGTAACAGCTGCATACAATCGCAAATGGTATTTTCACGGTAGTGTAATAGATTGTTATGATGGGTTTAAAGGTAATGTATCTGCTATATTAGGGACGCATCATACATGTTTGCATAGAAGACTTGAAAATCAACCTGAAGCAGCAAAGTCACGAATGTTACGTAAAATTGAAAAAGATTTTGAACGTGCTGCACAAATGCTTGCAGCTTATCATTTTCAAAAAACAGGGCAAAAATTTGAGACGATTACATATAAAGCTGATGGTTCTGTATTCTTTGATACAGCAGTTCAATTAGATAAAAGAAAGACAAAAAAATATTGGTCTACGAATCATGAAATGTTTGCAAGAGCTTTTGAAGCATATGTTGAGTCAACATTAATAGATCGTGGACAAAGAAATGATTATCTTGTATGTGATACATATTCGTTTGTGTATCCACTTGAGAAACAAAGAGAAAATATTAATAAACATATAGAAAGCCTAATGAAAGATGTTATTCCATATGTAATTAAAATGATACAAGGAGCGGAGAATGATGAACTATAACATTGAAAAAGGACAATTTCGTTTAACAAGTGCGCAACCAAGAGGTAGTTGGTGGGAATTTTATCGTGTCCCTTGCCCAATTTGCAATAGTATTGGAAATTGTATGATTCATGTGTCACAGGAGAAAGTAGCGTGTACTCGAGTAGAGAGTAAGTGGGTGTATGGGAAGAACTCTAGTAATCCAAGTTACGTTCATTACTTAAACGGGAAGAAGAAATATCAACTTCCTCAGATACAACCAGTACAAACAAATACGAAAAAAAGTGATGAAGAACTAGATGTTTTTAATCGTGCATTAATAGAATTTTTGCCATTACAACAATATCATCATACACATTTAATCAATGAGAGAAAAATGACAAAAGAACAGATAGCAATTCGTCAATATCGTTCTTTTTTAAAACAGCAGATTGTATTAGAGAATGAAACCTATACAACAGTATGGGAAAAGCTATTTGCACAACTAGGTAATCAAGATTGCTGGAAAGGCGTTCCAGGTTTCCACGAAATGAATAAAGGACAACTGTCCCTACGTTTACTGGCAGGGTTTCCAGGTATTATGATTCCATTCAGAAATCAATATAACCAAATTGTTGGTTGGCAAGTACGTGTTGATGAAGTAAAGAACACAGTTAATGTGAAAACTGGACCAAATGGTCTGCGGGCAGAGCTTGTACAACAGCCAAATAAAGTGAAATTAACTTTAAACGAGGATTGTATATTTGAAGATGAGATTGAACTTGGAAAAGATGTAGAGTTGCAATTTCAAGGGCATAAAATTGTTTTGAAGATTCATAAAGGACAAAAATATCTATGGATTTCTTCTGCGAATAAGCATCAAGGTACGGGTGCTGGTGGTAGTGAACAACCACTTCCTGTACATGTTGCTGTCCCTACTCCTCAATTGAAATATTGGAGTCCTGGTACGCTACATAAAGCAAAATCAGTATGGATTACAGAGGGGCCCCTCAAAGCGGATTTAATTTCAGATTTAATTCAGGAACGATTTGATCCGTTAGAGCTTGAAGAAGTAGGAACAACTGTACTTGCAATACCTGGTGTAAATGCATGGAGAATTGCAATGCCAGTATTAAAAGATATGGATGTACAAAATATTTATCTAGCGTTCGACTCAGATTTAGTAGAAAACGAGAAAGTAAGAGCAGCATTAATTGCTTTTGCGACAGAATTGAGAAAAGAGAATTATAACGTGACGATTGCGGCGTGGAATCCAACACAGGGCAAGGGATTGGATGAGTCAATGCAATTCGGATATACCCCAGTATTTCAACGTTTATAAAAAATATCATTGTGAATTTAAAAGAAAGTCGTACATTTTACAACAAAGTAATACACTGATTTTTTGTAAAAGCGTTGACTATTAACAGTTTTACCTACTTTATGTCACCATATACAGTAAATAAAAGAGAGAAGTATTTTCCAACTTTGTTTTTACTGTTTTTCCAGAGGTGTTGGTATATATGGGGTTTAGAGCAGTATTAGTGTAAAACATTCTTTTAACAAGATAATCATAAAGGATAAAAAAGATAGGATGACCATTCTATCTTTTTATTATGTCTGTAGATAGAGGAATTTATATAAAAATATTGAAGAGAAGAAAGGTAGAGGAAATACTATGAATAAAAGTCTAGTAAATTTAAGAGTTGATTTTGCGTTTAAACAATTATTTGGAGTAGTAGGGAATGAGGAGATATTAATTAACTTTTTGAACGCGGTGCTACACTCTTCTTTAGAAGAAACCATTACTTCTTTACGTATAGAAGATCCGCATCTTCCGATGGAGCATGAGGATGATAAACTGTCCATATTAGATTTGCGTGCGACTCTAGACAATGGTATAAAAGTAAATATAGAGATTCAGGTCCGAGATAAAAAAGATATGAAAGAACGTTCTTTATATTACTGGGCCAATATATATGGTTCTCAGTTAGAGAAAGGAATGGCATATGAAGCCCTACGAAAAACTATCTGTATCAATTTAGTGGATTTCATTATGTACTCGCATAAAGAAGGGTTCCATACAAAGGGACAATTTAAGGATGATGATACAGATATGGTTATATGTGATCATTTGGAAATACATTTCATAGAAATTCCAAAAATCGCAAAAGAATGGAAAGGGCAACGTTTGAATCCTTGGGAAGATACATTAACACGATGGTTGTTGTTGTTTCCTGCGCACGAGGATGAAGAATTAACGAAAACTTTGGAGGCGATCGCAATGGAAAAAGATCCAGCTTTAAAACAAGCGATGCAGAAGTGGGAGTATATGAGCAGTGATCCGTCTTTTCGTCGTGGATATGAAGCACGTGAAAAAGAAATTAGAGATAGACAATCAGAGATAGAATTTGCAATAGAAAAAGGAATAGAAGAAGGGGCAAAAAAAGAGAAGCAACAAACCGTTGTGAACCTAAATCGATTGGGACTTCCGGTAGAGAAGATTGCAGAGGCAGTAGAACTAAGTGTAGAAAAGGTAGAAACAATATTAAAAACTGAACAGTAATAAAAGTTGGTAATAAAGAAGAAGTATATAGAAAGTAGGTTCCTGGTTTGTTTAGGGAGCCTACTTTTTATATAGAGGAAATGCAAATGACATTAGTAAGGTTGGTTTTCAAGATTGGGGTGAGAATATGAAGGTCACTCGCGAAATGTTGCATCAAATGCTGGAAAAAACGCCTGATGAACAGTTACCTAAAATTTTTGATTTGTTCCAGTCTATTTTAGATGGGGATGAGTACATAACTGCAGCTGAGAAAGTAGAAGCAAGGGAAGCAAAGCATCGTATACAAAATGGTGAATTTGTTACACTTGAAGACCTCACGAAAGATAGTGAGCAGAACTAAGTATAGGGGAGTAATATATAATAAAGTAGGTTTCTACTTTATATTTTTGGAAAATGTAGAAACAAAGTATTGTATTTTATAGATTGTATTGCTATAATATTTTTGTAACAAGATTTAACAATAAAATAGCAATGAAACAGTTCGCATATAAGAGATGACCTCAATATGCGCCATGTCCCTAGGGGACGTGTGCGTGTATTGGGGTCTTTTTGCGTTTGCGGGCAAAAATTTTCGGAGGTGCAAGAATATGTTAAATTGGTTGTCTGCAAAGCTTATGACAACACCAGTAGGAGATTTTGTACTGGCAAAAAGTAGTTTCACAAGTGGTGTTGGTGGAGGTAGTGGCGCCAGTGCAAAAACTGTGCAAGATAGTATGAATACACTTGTAAAAGTATTAATTAGCTTTGGTGGGATTTGGGTTGTTGCTTGTGTTGTTTTCGCGGCAATTAAATTATCAGGAGCGCAAGGAAAGAACCCAGAGAATCGTACACAAGCGCTCGTAGGTTTAGCGTGTGCAGCAGTCGGCGGTTTTATCATGATTAAGTCATATGATATCGCTGCTTGGGTTGCGACAATTTAGGTCTAGAGTTTTTAGGAAGCTCTCCTCTGTTTTGGGGAGGGCTTTTTAATAAGTATAGGAGGGAATAGAATGCGTAAAGTTACCGTCCCGGTGGATATGACTTCGGAACAAAAAACGCTTCTTGGTGTATTGAGTAAGCGTCAATTAATTTACTTACTTGGCGGAGGGGCAGCATTGTATATCTATGTACCGTTTTTCTGGGGGATTTTCTCACCTATCAATGCTATTGTAGGCTTTTTGATTTGTATCCTATCCGCCTTACCTACAGTACTTGGTGTACTTGCATTTGCGTTTATCTACAAAGAGAAGCAACACATGTACTTGGATAGATATTTAATGATAAAGATGCGTAGTCGTTCCGAACGTGGGAAATGGAGAAAGGGTTATGAACCAACAAATTGGACAAAGGAGAATTTGTAAATGTTAGAAATTATCTATTTCGCAGTTGTGGCCATTGTTGGCTTCTTCTTCTACCGAAAGATGAATGGTAAGCCATTCTTCGGTTCGGGAAAGAAGGGACAAATTAAGGGAGCTACGGGAAAAAACAAAAACGTTACAAAAAATAAACAGGATGAAGCTATAGATGAAGAAGACGTGGATTTCTTCATGGATTTTGTATCGGATATCAAAGAGATTGAAAACCATATGATTCGTTATGACGATGACACTTTCGTATTTATTGCGGAGGCAAATCCAGTTAACTACTATTTGTTATCCAGCCTAGAACAAGAGGCGATTGATATCAAGATTGAATCTTGGTTAACTACTTTGGAATTTAATACAAGAATATACATTCAAAGTAAGTTTGTTGACTTGACGGATCCTGTAAGAAAAATGACAAGTACCATGAAAGGAGCAAAGGATTTAACGCCTGAAACAATTTTATATGGGCAGGAAGTTCTTGATAACATAGAGAGTTGGCAACGTTCACGACCTCGATATGAACAAAAACGTTACATTATTTATCCATATAAGGTTGATATTGGCACCATTACGGCAGATTCAGAGGAAGAGTTGGAAGAAAAGATTGTAGATAAAGCATTTAACGAATTATATCGCCGTTACAATGCGTCAAGAAATTTATTACTTAAAGCAAAAGTTAATGTGGAAATGCTAACAAAAGATAAGCTGATTGAACTCTTATACGTTTCATTTAATCGTCGTAAAGCGTTAAAAGCACGTTTCCAGGACTTGATAGAAAATGAAAACTTCTCTTTATATTCAACTGGTGAGACAAATGAGAGAAAACTAGAATTAATAAAACAAGTCATAGCTGAAGAAAAAGAAGCGAAATCAAAACATGGGGTGGCGTAAAAATGAAGTTATTTAATAGGAAGAAAAAAGAGAAAAAGAAGATAGAGGTTGAGGAAACGGAAGAAGTAAGGATTGATGAGGAAGAACAGGATGAGATACCTACACAATTAGAGAATCAAACGACTGTTTTTGATGTTATTGCACCAGAAGGAATCAAGATTGATGCAGAAGATTATGGAGTGATTAAGCAGTCATTAGGAACGAATACATTCTTTCGTCCGTTTTATATACCACGTGATGGCTATCCACGTATGATGCAAACAAATTGGCTCAATACGTTAACGTCTGCTGGAGAAGTGGATGTCATGATTGATATTTATAAAGAACCTAAATCAAAAGCTATGCGTTCCTTAGATATGCAAATGACAATGTTAAGGTCTAACTTAGCGTTTCAGGGAACACGAGGTAATATTGACCAAGAAAAAGATCTGATTGCGAAAATTCAAGATACAAATAATTTAATGGATGAAATTCAATTCAATGAAAATGATTCTTATATGGTAAGTACAATGGGAGTTGCATTTGCGGAGTCTAAAAAAGAATTGGATGTGTTATGTGAATATATTGAAGATGAAATGCAAGCTTCTCATTTTAAAATTGCAAGTACATGGAATAGGGTGAAAAGTGGTTTAAAAGCAGTTATGCCAATAGGAGCACCGAATACTTTACAAGATACGTACCGAAATATAGATAGACGAGCATTATGTACATTTGCCCCATTTGCATCTGGTTCAGGAAGGTTTAATGGTGGTATTCCGATTGGGAAAAATAAAATTACAGGACAAGTCGAATTTTTGAACTCATTTGGTAATAATGAATATCGTCCGCCTAATTATAACATTGGTGTTACAGGAATTCCGGGTTCGGGTAAAAGCTTAAAGTTGAAAATGAAAATGGCACGTGAAACATCACTTGCAGATACCTACTCTATGACTATCGATGTAGAGGGAGAATTCGTTAAAATAACGAAACGGCTAGGAGGGATTAATCTTAATATCTCGCCAGAAAGTAACATCATTATCAATCCATGTGCGATGTCTGTTACAGAGTTGGAGCTTACAGATAAAGATGAAGAATTAGAAGCAATCGAACAATATGATAAGAAGGAAATTGTGGAACGAGATGGTAAGAAATATGTTCGATTTGTTCCTGTCTTAGAAAAAGTCAATGAATTACTAGGATTCTTTGACATTATTATTCGTGGACAAGACTTTGATAGATCAGGACTGAATGTATTTCAGCGAACTATGTTAGAAGATGCGATTCGTGAAGTCTTTGATAAGCATAAAATTACATCCCATCCATCCTCTTTATACACAGATGATGTAAAGAAAATTGATGGTCAACTAGTGCAATCTCAAGTAAGAAAACCAGAACCGGAGTTGAAAGAAATCTACGATGTACTAGTAGAACATCATGGGGAGGATGTAAAAGCAGAAGAGTTAATCGCAGCTATTCGTCCATTTCTACGGGATGGTTCAAAACCCTTATTTGATGGACAAAGTTACTTTGGGCGTGGCGTAGAAACTCAATTAAATGAGTCTCGTGTTGTTAACTTTAATATTAGGGATTTAGAAGAAGGTTTCTTAAAACCAATAGCCTTCCACGTTATCTTGAACTATATTTGGGAGCATTGGATCAAGAACCCAGAACATGCAGTAAAACGTAAAGTACTGTATGTCGATGAAATGTGGCAGTTCATTGATTATGAGCAAACGGTTAATTTCTTAGAAAAGGTAGCGCGTCGTGCACGTAAGCGGAATGCCGGAATGTGCTGGGCGAGTCAGGATTTTGTACGTATCTTAGAAAACAAAAAAGCACGTGGTATCTTGCAAGCCACTTATTCATACTTCTTCTTCGAACAAAACAAAATTGATAAGAAAAAAATTGAAGAGAACTTCAATTTAACGGCGGGGGAACTCGATATTATTTTAAACAACCCAGGAAAAGGGGAGGGGATTTTTCGTGTAGGAGATAGTTCTGTTTGGATTCAAACGGATCCGTCAGAAAAAGAGATGTTGTTCATTGAATCGAATGAAGCGGTATTACAAGAGCTGCTAAATAATATGAAAAAAACGCAAGGATATGCAAGTTAATTAGATTACAAGAGAAAAGGAGGGAGAAACTGTGCTAGATAAATTGATTGAATGGGTCGGTGGGCTTATTGTATCGATGGTAAAAACTTTATTATCACCAATCTATAAGTTGATTGATACAATTCCTGACTTGATTTTCGGTGGAGATAATGCCAAATTAGGCTATTTATTCACAGATTCGACAGCAAAAAGTGTTTTAGATACCGGTATGCCTATTATGTTTAAGTTTGCGGCTTTCATCGTATTAGTAAGCGCCGTGATTGCAGGGGCAAAAATGTCGTCCACTGCAATTAATCCGTCGTATCGAACTTCCATGATTGAGTATGCGAAGGATTTAATGATAGTGTCCATTTGTATATGGCATTTAGACTTCTTCTATAATCTTATTTTTGATATAAACGGTTGGGTTACTTTAGAGTTTAAAGAAGCTATAAAGAAAGAAACCATGGATGCTCTTAAACCTGGTTCAACTCTAACCGACCTATCGATGGAAAAAAATAAGGATAATTATCTTTTTGCTGTATTTTCCTTATTTATAGAAGCGGGATTAATGTTATGGGCCAACTTCTTCTATTTAATGCGTGCTGTATCATTATATGTGTTAATGCTCATGGGACCTCTTATGGTGGGTATGTGGCTTTTTCCGGCAAAGAAACAACAAACGTTATATTGGATTAAAGAATTCATTGGAACTGTTCTTATCCAAAGTATTCATGCCATAACATTTTGGTTGATTCTTATTTTAATTGGAAATACCGAAAATACCATAATTAAGTTGATTTTACTTGCGATGTTTATACCAGTAGGTGAAATCTTAAAGAGCTTTATTGGTTTAAGCACAAATGCCTCGGGTACAATCCATAGAGCAGGAACAATGTTAGGGCTTGGGGCTTTAGCAAGTGTAGCTGGTATGGTTAAAGGTATACGTCAAGATGGTAAAAATACACCAAGTAGTGTAATAGGTAATAAACGAGAAGACAAAGAGAAAAATGATGATGCAGATAATCCTAAAAATGCTCTTGGTGCAAATCTTGGAACTGATCTTGGTACGACAGCTCGTGCGGAGCGCATGTTAAAAGCAGGTCAGATTGGTAGCCAAATTGGTAAAGTGGCTACTGGTTTAGCTGGAATGAGCATGGGTGCTGGGTTGGGTCCAGAAGCTATGACAGTAGGTGCAGCAGCAGGTAGTAAAGTAGGCGGTGTGACAGGTGCTATAGCAGGTAGAGCGACAGGTGCGGCTATGGAAGGTGTAGTTGGTTTAGGTAAGCAGGTCGGAAAAGGATTAAAAGCAGGTATCGATGAATATAAAGGTCTAAATGGTGAGAAATATCCAGAATTAACAGATGAAGATATTGCACAAGATTTAGCCACAAAAGACTTTGAAAACTGGAAAGCAAATAATCCGGATTCACAAATTGCGAACCGATTGAAAGCAGCTTTTCCAGGGGCATCGGATGCTGAAATTGCAAAAAAAGTTGCAAAGACAAATGCAGACCAGCTTTCACATTTCGCAAATGGTCATCGTGAAAACTTGCAAAACATGAAAAGGAACCAAACGCCTTATGGTAATGCAAAGGATTTAGTAAATGCTGCTACAAATGCATTCCAAAAAGGATATGAGGCAGATCACAAAGAGGCATTCATGAATCAATTACCAGAAAACATGACTGCCGAAGAAAAGAATAAGAAGTGGAACGACCATCTGGATTCGAAAGTACAAGGATTTAGAAACCACGCTGAACAGGCAGCATTACAAGCGGGTGCGATGCCATTAGATGCAAAAGATAAATCGGGCGAAAGCTTATTTAATAAATCGTATGTGAATAAAGATGCGTTTGCGTCTAAGTTATCCAATGGATTACAGGGTGATCCAAAACTGAATGGATTGATATCAAACGCAGGCATTCAAAAAGCAGTGGATGGCGTACAAACACAATCGCTCTCAAACGGATATGGTAGTCAAACTGCTAAACAGGTAAGTAATGTTGGTAATTTAGTGAATGCTTCAACAGAAGCATTTACACAAGGATATGCTGCAGACCAGCAAGCAGCATTTATGAATAACTTACCTGCTACGATGACCCAAGCACAAAAAACGGAAGCGTGGGCTTCCCATCTGAACCAAAAAGGAGCAGAATTTAAGGCAGTGGCACAACAAGCAGCTGTGAATGCAGGTGCGATGCCATTAAGTGCAAAAGATGCGAGTGGGAATAGTCTACATGGACAATCCTATATTAATAAGGATGCATTTGCTTCTCAACTACAACAAGGAGTAAACAATCATCAAGCATTAGGTACAGTAAGTAAACAAGTGAGCGGCGGTATTATGAGTGCTGTACAAGATGTTCGTTCACATGGGGTATCGAATGGTGGTGTGATCAATAAAGCTGTATATACAGCTACCCAAACACAAGCGAGTATGGCGAAAGCAGGAAATCTATCTGTTAAAGAAATTGAACAATCTTATGCAGATGCTACTACAAGTGCAGCTGATTTCTCGCGAAGCATTGGGAAAATGTCTATTCCAACTTCAGCAGTAGGACGTATCACTCAACAAGGGGCAATGGTAGGAAAAAGCTTAGATACAGCTTTCAAACAAGCCGTAAATTGGGATGGTATTAAGAATGTAACTGCTGCTTACACAAATAGTGCACAAACTGTACGTGGAGAAGGCGGAAATGCTATACAGCAAGTGATAGGTGGTGCTCAAGCAGGTGTAAATACTGCATTAGGAAGCAGTGCTGCGGAAAGACATTATAACGTGACAAAAGGATTAAGCTACGCGGCAGGTGTAATTGGCGGTGTAGGAGCATATCAAGCTACAGCACGTATGGCTAGCAAATACAATCCATATAACGGTGCTGTCCGCGCAGAAGCAAAAGAAATGAATGAAATTAAAAGAATGGTTCCTACAACAACCGATCCTTCAGGAAATCAATCTGTAGCACGAGGTGCAATTCGCCTAGTGACAACAAATAATAAATCATGGATTGAGGCGAAAGACTCAAGTGGCATGACACAAGTGGTATCTCGTTACGGCAGTGGAGATAGTAGTATTCGTTCCGGACAAGCTGTGTATCAAGATCTAAACATTACGGATGGACAATTCACCCCATATAGAAGTGGGAAACAAGTGGCTTCTGCCTATATTCAGGATTCTAGCGGAGGCAGAATTGGTATCAATCGTCCGATTAACGTAAATCCAAATAAACTAGTAGGAAATCAAAATCCGCAACCATTACAGCAAAGACGAGTGATGAATGAACCACCGCTTACAGCGAATCACAAAGTGGATAATGGGCATTTCTATATGGCTGATTTACAAGCGGGTGGTTTTAGTAATGTTCAAATGGTTGTGGAAAGAGACCGCAGTTATATGGTTGGTACGACACAAGATGGTACAGTCTCTCGTATTTCTCCATTTGGGAATGGAGATACACGTTTACAAGCAAACCAACGTATAGAGAGAAAATGTGAAGTGAAAGAAAGTAGTATTGTTACCAAGGATGAGGTTCTGGTTACACATAATAATGATGAAACAAAACGCACTGAGACACACATGAACTTGTCGGAACACGACCCGCACAATTTAATTCCATTTACGCCAAATCCACGGTTGATGAATCGACGTAATAGAAGTAGTGAATTTGGTAAATATGGTGTGACAAATCTATGAGTCAACATCCGAATGATCCAAATAATAAGAAAGAAAGCAGTCCAATTTTAGAAGCTGCATCCCACTTCGTCAAGAAGAAAGGGATGCAGGTTCGCAATAAGGCTGCGAAACTTGTTGGAAAAGGAGCGAAGAAAGCTGCGAAAGCTGCTGCTAAACTAGTAAAAGCAGGAGTTACGAAAATTCTAGCAGCAATTATAGGAGTAATCGGAGTACCTGCAGCTTTAATGATGGGTCTTATCATTCTTGTGTGTGTAATTATAGCTTCTTTTGTTCCCTTTACAAAGGATGAAAGCAAAACGGAAGAACAAGTGAAGAGGTATATACAAATTGCAACAGAGTTAAATGTAGATTGGAAAGAAGTATTAGCCTTCGATATGGCAAGATACGATAATGACATAACGGATCGCGACCCACATGATGCTATCTCATACTTCTTAGAGGTTCAGTATGAAGAATATACGGAAACAGAAGTATGCGAGGCTGGACAGAATGGACCTTGTGAAAAGAAGAAAGTAGAAAGGCAAAAAACGAAATCAGAAAGCTATTCAGGTCCAGAGGTAAAGAAGATATTAGGAGAAACAGATTTTAAGAAAAAAATAGATGAGATTAACAGTAATCCAAATAAAAAAGTCACCTATTCTTCTCACGGGATTGAGAAAGCCATGGAACTCGCTAAATTTACTAAAAGTCAAAAAGAAAGAGCGCGAGAAATTTTAGAAGCTGGTATGTTAGAAGGAATGTATGGACACCTTGCTCCAAGTTCATTTGTTGGAGGAATGTGTGTGGGCCCGATTAATCCTGGTGGTGAACCAGTAGGTGTGAGCCAAAGTGTAATGAATTATTTTCCGAAAATTAAAGAAATGGCGACTAAGCATGGCATCGGTGAGTATGCAGGACTTATCGCTGCTCAAATGATGCAGGAATCAGGTGGAGAAGGACGAGATCCTATGCAAGCATCTGAAGGAGCGTACGGGGATTTAAGTCCAGCCTGTAAGGGAGTAAGAGGTGATGCTCGTGTTGGATGTATCACAGACCCCAATATATCAGTTGAAGCTGGAGTATTGGAATTTAAAGACGTGTTAACGCAAGCGGGTGGAGATGTTGCGCTTGCTTTACAAGGATATAATATGGGACCTGGTTATATCAACTTTGCGAAAAGTCATGGTGGGTATTCTGAAGATACAGCAAAGGCATTTTCATTGACACAAGCTAGTTCAAGCTCATGTGGATGGCGTTCACCTTATTGTTACGGGGATTATACATATGTTACCAAAATAATGAAAAATTACAAAGATGTGGGATGTGTGACTGCTGATGGAGGAATGAGTTCAGATAAAGGTTGGAAATGGCCAACACAATCTACCAGAATTACAGACACCTTTGATGCAGTACGGAATGGTCAGCAACATAATGCTGTGGATATTGGTGCAACCACTGCTGGTAAAGCTGGTGACGATGTTTGGGCTATGGAGGCAGGAACTGTTCGAAGTGATACAGGTTTTGTAGGTGGCGGCGGTTTAGGAGTATATATCGATCATGGAAATGGAGTCGTTTCACGCTACATTCATTTAAATGAAATTTTAGTTAAGCCCGGACAACAAGTTACAAAAGGACAAGTAATTGCCAAAATGGGTGGTTCAAACTATAACCGTAGTACAGGGGAACTAAATATGAATGGTTATGCAGTTCACTTAGATTTCCAAATTCGTATAAACGACCAACCTGTCGATCCTATGAAATTCTTTAAAAAAGGTGCAGATGGAAGTATGACCTCTGGCGGTGGGTCCGATAAACGAAATAAAGTGATTGAAGAGGCGAAGAAATGGATTGGACAAGGGAAGGTAAGCTATGTATTAGGTGCAAGAAATCCCGCTGCTGGTACCTCAGACTGTTCTGGATTCACACAATATGTATTTAAAACGAGTATTAATGTGGCATTGGGTGATTGGACTGGTGCACAGGTAACGCAAGGTAAGCAAGTTACTTTGGAATCTGCAAAACCTGGAGATTTGATATTTTATCAAAATCCTGGGCATGTTGCTATCTATATGGGGAATAACCAAATGATTCATATTGGTAATAATAAAGGTGTGCAAATAACAGGATTGAATTACACTGCGCCAGGTCAATATATGACTCAAATTCGAAATGTAATCGATTGAGGTGAAGGTATTGAAGAAAATAATAAAGATGGTTAAAAACCTTCCACAAAAGTATCTGATATGGATTGGGATTTTCATTCTTGTGTTAGGTGTTACAATCTATAACACCATTCATCGTAGTATAGAAAATTCAAAGTCTAAAGTCGTGGAGAAACATGATAAGGACGAGGTGGAAATGCTAGGTGACAAGAAAAAAGGCTTTGATACAAAAGAAAAAGAGTACATTGCCAAAACCAAAACAGTGGAAGACTTAATTCGTATGATTTCTAACAATAGTTATGATGTACCATATCTATTTACTAAAGAAGGTTTTGGTATTGAACCAATGAACATGACAAGTGATGAAAGAATGCGTGCAACAGAAGCTGTACATGCCTATTTTCTAAAAGGTGATACATTTTATAACAGCAAAATTAAAAAGATTGAGCGTGGGGGGAAATTAGACACATTTCACGTCGAATTTGAAATTCAACAAGTAAATTTTATTGAAACGCGTGAGTTTAAGATTCAAGTAAATAAATATGCACAGATTGTTACACCGATACAAAAGATAGAACATACTGAGGAAATTCCCGTAGAGTAATGAAAAAAATGAAAGAGTTGTGATACCATATATTAATTTTCGCGTAAAACAACTCTTTCATAAAAAAAATAAAGAGTACCCTAAAAATATTTATTGAATATTTAGAATCTTCTGATATAATAAACCTATAGCCTTTTAAAATTCTTATATAAAGATAAATAGAAATGGAAAACGGAGGAGATAAAAATGAGAACATTGTTCGGCGCAGCTGCTAATTTTTATGTTGGATACAGAAATGGGAAAAGTTCGGGGTTTCTTGGAACAATTTTAGGATGGGCATTGTTTATTGGTGGTGGATATCTATTAGTAGAACATTGGGATAGTATTATGAGCTGGATGCATAGCCTTAGTATTGTACAAGGTTTAGAGGGCGAAAGTAATGGATTTATCTTTGTTTGTGTTGTGATTACGGGATTTATTTTGCTTGCATTACTGCCTGTCTTTGGTGTTATAGCGGTAGTTGCATGGATTTTGTTTGATATCTTAACATCTACAATTGCATGGTTAGTTCTAGTTACGTTTAAATTAATTCCAGAACCAGAAGCAAAAAAATGGAAATAAAAGTGAGGAGAGTTACTGATGAATACAATTTTAGTATTGGGTGGTTCGAACGGTAGAACACTGGAGAAATTGGCACAAAAAAGAAATTGTAAGGTTATTTTCCATGATGGGAAGAATCATGGTGGGGTCAAGAAGACATTCCGCAGTGTGATTAAAAAATGTGATGTAATTGTGGTGCAAAAAGGTGCATGTGGTCATGTGTCTATTGATGTTGCAAAAGATTTTGCTAAAAAATATGATGTACCACTACTATTCAATCAAGGTTTTGGTGGAACAGGAGCGCTTGAAATAGGATTGAAGCATTTGCAAGTAGCGTAAGGCTGATTTTCTTTCAAAAACTAATATTTTTCTGTCCTATTAATTTATAAAATTATATATATAGATAGTATTTGTGATAGATTTTGAATTTTGCATAGAAAAGGAGAGAAATGAATGGGTAATGGGTTAACAGGATGGTTATCGCCTGATGGTGTGTTCTATCCTTGTGAATATGGGGGACATATGCAACTGGCAACCAAACAAGTGAGAGCCAGTGAAAAGTTAAGGAAAGAACGGTCAAGAATCGGCTTTGAACAAGGGACGGTTGTGCATGAAGAAGAGGTGTTGAAAGAACTATTATGGATACCTATGGGAGTTCCGAAATGGGGATCACGACCAAGTATGGATTATGTATTTATATCTTATTTAGGGAGAACTGATGAACAAGCAAAATGGTTAGATGAACATTATGATGAATTATCGGAAACACAACAAAAAATGGTGGACGAGTATAACGATGAATTAGCGTTTAATAAGAAACATGGTATTAGTTAAAGAGTTTTGAACGAAAGAGTTATTTTTCACTCCGCTAATGCAAGGGAGAGGTATAGAATTAAACAAGAGCGTTAGTTGAATAGAAAGGTAGATTGTTATGTTATCTACAGAAGTGAAAAATATTAAGATGTTAAATTATCTAGAGTATATGGAATGCATCGCAAAGACTAACATTAAATATTTAAATAAGGAAATAACGGCTGAAAAAGCAATGGAAATAATTTATGAATTAACAGCTAAAATGGTCGAGAATTTAGAAGAATTAAAACGAGATTGTTAAATTAATACAATTTAAATTTGGTTAAGGGGTATCATCAGGATTTTGCGGATTTACAACGTTAAGGGAGAAATCCTTGTCTCAGTAGGGTTTACTCTATTGAGACTTAACTGATTTTGATTCAAATAAGGCTTGCGAGTGTATCATATGACTTGTCTCAAAATTCTTATCGTTGTTAAGCTGATTATTTTTAATGATATAAACAGCTTAACGTTGTAAATCCGCATTTTCGGGACGCTACCCCGTTAAGAAATGGAGAGAGTTTAATTGAAACCAAGAGATATTGATAAGTTAATTGCTAGTCAAGTATTAGGTTATGAAGTTACTGATAATTACATTGTACGAGAAGGTCGTAGAAGTGGCATTCCTTCGTACAGTGAAGAAATAAAGTATGCATGGCAAGTAGTAGAAAAGATGAAAAATGATCATGAATTTTGGTTTGAACTAACTACTGATAGTGCGTTCTCGCTTGATTACAGATGTCGTTTCCAATTGGATGAAGTTGATATTGAGGTCATTAATCCAAGTCCTTCACTTGCTATTTGTAAGGCAGCGTTAAAAGTAATTGAGGAACAAAATAAAAACTAAACCAAAGCGTTATTTTAAACGAAAAGGGGAAAAATCATGAAAAGATTTCATATGAGCAAATATCATTGGGAAAAAGCTAGTGAAGGAGAAAGATGTAAAGTTTGCGGAACAAGCAAAAAAGTTGAGATTTTATATTACGGAGAAACAAAAACAGACAGTATATTATGTATGAATTGTATGGAAGAAACGGCTAAAACAATGGAAATGAAAAACTAAACAAAAGAGTAATTTGAATAGAAAGGTAGGATAAGGGTTTATATGAATATTTGGGAGCTGTACTTAAATATTGGTCTTATTGTAGTAGGGTATGTAGGCATGGGTATTTTACTTGTTAGAAATAAAAAGAAAAAAGAGTTAAGTGTATGGGATAAAAATTTGTTTTGTTTAGCCTTCAGTTTTTGTGCTGGTAGTATGGTGAATATGTTACTGAAAGCATCAGGAATCTGGTAGGGGATTGTACGGGTTATTCACGGCCGTTTAGGCATGAGAATGTATGTACAAAAACCCAATATTGATATATAATTATTTATGAAATATTAGACGCTTTAGACCCTATAATGAACTTATCCAACGAAGAGGACAAACCTATCGTGCTACTATGCCATAGGTTTGTCCTTTTTTATGTTAAACGCTACAAAATAAATATCGAGAGGTGCAACATATGCTAGTAAAGCTTGTAGTAGGCAGAGAAGAAAACTATACTTTGTTCGTCATTGACAATAATGAATTGGCCACAAAACTCATTGGTTATATAGAAGATAAGGAGTTCTCAATACATCCAAACGAAAAAGATGCAGAAATATTCATTCAGGAGGAAAAATTGAAGGGAAGGGACGTAACGGCGATTTATTTACATATGGAGAAACCTCCTCATAAACAATGTCCTAGATGTGAAAGAATCACGCTAAAAGAAGAAGTCTCTAAGGAAGAGATCCGTTTTATTTGTACTCATTGTGGTTATTTAGATTTTCAGGAATTATTGCATAAACCCAATTAATGCTAAATGATTTAAATATAAGTGAAGGATTTTTTTAAAAAATTATTGGTGATATACAATACAGATAAGGTTTACGGAGGAATTTGATATGGAATTTGATAGAAAGTCATTAGATAAAAAAGAAGTCGGGAAACGAATTATACAAATTATGGGTAGGAAGAATTTAACTTATGAAGGTTTGGGCAAGCGGCTCGTAAATAAAGAGGGTAATCCCGTTCCAAAAGGTACAGTTTATTCTTGGAAACGAGGTCTGGCTCTACCATCATTGGATATTGTAAAACAGCTCGCATTATTGGGGGACACTACTGTCGAGTGGATTTATCAAGGGAAATCACTACCTGAATTACCTGAAAAAATGAGAAAACAAATAGGGAAACGAATTAACGGAATTAGAATAGTAGGCGGTTGGACATTAGAGGAATTTGGAAAATTAGTTGGTTATGCTTCAAATGAAATGGTGATTAGCTGGGAAAACGGCGTTCATATACCGGATGTAAGGAGGATAGAGATAATTTCTTTACTATCTAAGAGAAAAGCTGAGAGAAGTGTGACTTGGCTTCTATATGGGGATATAGAGGAACCGTTTAAGGAATATGCTCAGAAAATATTTTCTAAATTTGATTCTAAACTCCACGCGATTAATGAAGATTTTTATATGGAGTTATGGAAAATGGTATCTATGAATCAAATATCTTACGAAAATGAAAGTGAAATATTAAAAGCCGCTTTGAAAATAAGGCCTAGTTTGCTTAGAGATTTGTTAAATGATAAGAGATTGGAATTAACAATAAAAAATTAGGGGGAAGCAATATGACTAAAATAAGAGTTACTTTTCATTTAAGTAGTGGAGAGAAAAGAGGAACTATTGTAGAAGTGAAAAATATAGAAGACGCACAATTAAAAATTAGAAATAATTTCGTTACTCATAAACTTAGCGGCAATGTATTATACGAAGATGCAGATTATCCTGAGAGTGGAAACACTTTTGAAATTTTTGAAAATCACGTGGTTTGTATTGACTATGAAAAGGCTGAATAAAAGAAAAATGTCTAATAAAAGCTTCAGTCTATTTAGTTTAATTAAAAATTTAATTTTCCTATGAAAGAAGGCATTTTTATGATTTTTAAATGTAAAAAGTGTGGAGAAGAAAATAAGATCTCTGGAATTAATGGAAGTTGTAAAAAGTGTAATAATAATGATATGAAAAAATTTGAGATTATCAGCATCGAAGGACAATTAACTGGAATGAGCGGAGCAAGTTTTTTATTAGAGGTTCGACAAAATTTAAATTTAGCGTTAAGCAAAAAAAGAATTCTGATGATAGATCCAGAGAGCAAATTCGGAGAAAAAGTAAAATAATTAGGGAATCAAAATCAGGAGTGAAGATAGAATGAAAAATCTTCGAGATTCTTCACACAGACGGGTTCGAAGATAAGCATGTTGTTTTATTTGGAAGGGATAAGAATGTATGAAAAACAGTACAATATATAAATCAATTTATGTTATTGTCCTCTATCTCTTGATGACACAATTTCTAGGAGTAATAGGTGTACAACTTCTAGCAAAAACAGGTTGGTATGATATCCAGGGGAACTATGATAAAGCAATTATGCAGATCATTGCGCATTGGGAAGTGATAGGGTTTATTCTCCTAATAATTACAATTTTATTTGTTTGTAAAAATGATTGGAAACAGGATGAAAGACTAGCATTATCTATTCCTAAAGGTTCACGTTCATGGATATGGAAAGGAGTTCTATTAGTACTTGTGGCGCAAATTTTAGGTAGCGTATTAGACAAAGTTTTTTTTCAAACACCTCAGGTATCTGAAAATACTTCAAATATAATAAGCATCGCTCAAATTTCACCAATATCAATTCTTTCTGTT
Organism: Bacillus sp. AFS098217; assembly: GCF_002551815.1. Lineage (GTDB taxonomy): Bacteria > Bacillota > Bacilli > Bacillales > Bacillaceae_G > Bacillus_A. The sequence continues at coordinate 80,420 of NZ_NVPR01000019.1, read as the reverse complement.
GTTATTCTTGCGCCATTAGTTGAGGAATTGGTCTTCAGGTATGCATTAATGAACGTATTAACATACAGATTGAATACATTAGGAAGTATATTCATAGCTGCGATCATCTTCTCTGTAATTCATATGGATTTTCCATTTGTATTTGGATACTTTTTAATCGGAACTGCACTTGCAATAGTATATGTAAAATCAAATAGACTGTTAGTATCATTTATTGTGCATGCTAGTATGAATCTATTTGTTTTTATGAGTCAGATTTGGTGATTTAAAAATAAGATGAGGCATGTCCTCATCTTATTTTTTTATAGACACCCATACGCCATAACCACTCTAATGGCCCATATTTAAAGAATTTACTCCATAATATGCTACTACTACATTGAATGATACAAATACCTATACCAAAGATACAGAGCTGTAAATATGTTAATTTTGACATATCATCAAAGGCTACTGAAAGAACAGTAAGTACAAGAACACTTTGCATTATATAATTCGTTAATGCTAATTTGCCAATTGCCCCTAATGTTCTTAATCTTCGTACCCATTTTTTTCTTTCACATAATAAAAGCAGGGAGCAAATATAAAATATTGCTAAGCTTTTCCCTCCAAAAAGGATCCATAGTTGAACATGGTTAGAGTAATAGATATTGGTATGCACATAATAATTAACAATAGGGAGGGAGAGAAGAACTGATATGCATAAAGTTGAAATCTGTAGAATACGAATAGGCCTATTCAATTCCTTAACTCTCCTGAAGATGTTTTGCTTTCCTGCCCATAATCCAATTAAAAAGAGTCCAATATACTCTGGTAATCCAAAAAGTAATTGCTGAAATTCCTCTGTCATTAAGAAGAATAACCTTGATTTAGCTTGACTCGTGTAATGTGTAAATAAATTAACTGTATGGCTACTTTTATCACCAGTAAACATAAATTCATAATAACCTGGTACAGTGTTAATGGAATTAGATTTTGAGAGAAGGACTGAACTGATATGTAGTCCATAACTTATACATAAAAAGCAACATCCAGCTATAAAAATCACTTTAGTGGATCGCCTATAGAATAATAGCAAAATAACTCCTGCCAAAGCGTATGCATGTAGGATATCTCCGAACCAAAGAGAAACAAAATGAATAATCCCAAATACGAATAGAATATATAGCCTACGGGTAAATAGAAGATTCGTAGAGTATCCTTTTTTCTCTGCATTGTCCATGAAAATATAAAATCCTACACCGAATAAAAAAGCAAAAATCGTATAAAACTTAGATTGAATCAATAGGTCTACTAAAAAACGAATTGTTTTATCTATTCCTATATAACCATTTTGATTAAAAGGGTCTAATCCCGTCATAGTAGGGAGATTAGCAAAGAGAATACAAAGAATAGCAATTCCTCTCATAATGTCTAGAGATTGAATACGAGCGTTCTGCTGCATAGGTTTCCATCCTTTCTGTGAAAAGAAAATCGAGTACCAATTATTTAGTACTCGATTCATGTCTTGCAAAGAATCCATCATATGTAGCAGCTGACATTGCTCCTTCAATACGTTCAACTTCTTGTCCATCCTTATAGGCTACTACAACTGGTGTACCTGGAATGTTAAAGTCTTGGAAAGCACTTTGATTTTCTGATGTAGAAAGATCGATGCGGTAAATGGCTCTGTCATGTTTTTGTGACATACTGTTGATAGCCGGTGCAGCTTTCTTGCAATAATGACAGTTAGGTTGATAGTAATATGCAACGAATTCTTTTTTGGATTCAATTATATTTTTTAGTTCTTCTTTGGATACATCCTTAATACTAGTAGGTTTTGCTTCTGCATTCGCAGCAGATACGATAGGTTTGTTTGGTTTTGCTACCTCATTTTTGACGGCATCATTTTTAGTTAGAGTAAAGATCAAAATACCAACAACGAGTATAGTCGTAACAATAGCTCCAATTTTATATACTTTTTTCATGTGAAAAACCTCCTTAAAATTAAAAAAGGACAAACCTCGCCCGAGTTAACAGGGCGTAAGGTTTGTCCTTCACGCTACATACAATAGAGAAATACTTAATGAATATAAGATTGTATCTACATAATAACACAAAATCTATATAAAAATCTATAATAATTTAGGAGACAACAATTAAGCCACATAAATATAATTTCACGTACCATACGTATTAATTAACAACCCATCTTACAATAAGGGATTACCTGCTTCTTGGTTTAATTATTGGTTCTTTCCCATTTAAGGTAGTTACCATTAATCATACAACCGTGTTTCTGATAAAAGTGTACTTGTCCTTTCCAATGTTCATCATTATCACTAACTATCAATCCAGTGATACACTCAACACCAGTGTTCATTGCAATATCTATTAATGTTCTTAGCAGCACACTACCGTAACCTAAATTTCGCATGGGCTCCTGCATATAAATATCTGCTAGTTCAATTTCTTTACGATTTTCTCCTGTATACAAAGCCCTTAAATACGGTCTAGGATACAAGTTGCCCTTTTTTGTGATAATGTGAAGATTTATGCTTATCATGTCCTCTTCTTCAATAGGAGTATCTTCAAACAGTGTACGATATAAAATTAATGCTTCATTTTCTTTTTCAATAATGGAAAGAATTTTGAATCCCTCTTTAGTTAATTTTTGAGACATATATTGTACTTCATGCTTTATATCGCCACGTATTTGTAACTTTGTACTCCAGGTTTTTTCTAAACCAAAAACTTCATAAAAATCCATCATGAGTTCACCCTTATCTTTTTAAATCATTGTATAACATTATTAAGATTAATTGTACTTCTTGTAATAACATAATCGTAGACATTGGTCTACGATTATGTTATTATTTATATAAACAAATACAAAGGGGATAGAAAAATGAGAAGTTTTGACGAAATCGTAAAAGAACATGTTGATATCGAAATGTGTGAAGGTAGCCATGCTACAGAGAAACATGAGTTTGAAAATGAGTTAGATTTTTACCTTGAAAATGTATGCAATTCGGAGGGGTCTTATGAGGGCTATTTATCGAATAGTCTATCTGAAGAAGAATCAAATACATACGACATACTTGAAATATGGAATGCCATAGAAAAAGAAATCAGAGAAGCAGTTGAAATGAGAAATTAACAGTTTGTACTGTAGGTGAGAGATGTTGCAATATACAAAATCAGAACTGATAAAAATTATACAAGAGAAGGCAAAAGAGTTAGGTAGGATTCCCACACGCAGAGAGATATCACAACAGACACCAATACGAAAAACTTTTGGGAGTTGGAACAATGCTCTTACTGCGGCCGGTTATGAAAAAGTAAATCAAAGAACACTATCAGCTGCGAAGATTAGCGAGTTGTTTCATGAATGGATTCGAATTAATAAGAGGGTTCCTACCACTTCAGATTTAATATTAGATCAAAATCTACCTGACAATAAAACAATTCAGCGACATTTTAAAATGAGCTATCCGGATTTTATTAAATCGTTAGGCTATGAGCCTATAGATGTGACTGTTTATTTACAAAGTGATGAGGAATTGCTGCAATTACTAAAAAATGAAATACAACGTCTTGGTACAACCAAAAAAGAAGTATTCTTAAGAGATCGGAATAAAACATTAGTACCTTCATTAGCATATTATGAAAACCGATTTAAAAAGCGTTGGAATCATATACTGGTGTTAGCAGGTATTCCAAAAGATAGTTTGACTAATTTTCAACACACTAGTGATGACATAATTAAAATATTACAAAGGGTATACAAGGAATCTGGGGAAATACCCTCGAAAAACAAGATGGAACAATGGAGGTATAGCTCTCAGTGTATAAGAACCCATTTCAAAAATTATAATAATGCACTAATTGCAGCAGGTATAACACCTAAGAATAAAACTCCCGACAGAGTAAAAGAAACGGATGAAGAATTGATTCAAATGTACATCGATTTTTCGAACCGGTTAGGAGCAGCTGCAACTGGGCCTCAGTTAAATGCATCTGATGATATCTATAATGTAGATGTATTTACCTTACGTTTTGGTGGCCTTGATAACCTTCGAAAAAGGGCTGGATTTGTTTCTTCATATCGTCCGAAAAAGTATAGCCAACGAGAATTAACTGAGAAATTAAAACGGATCTACAAGGAAAATGGTGGCCGTATTCCAATACGACGTTTAAAAGAATTTGGATTATGTGCCACCACATTAATGCGTTATTTTCAAACAACAAAAATGAGCAAAATATGGGAAGAAATAGAAAAGGAGATTGTGAATGACAATTAAAGTATATGGCAACCGAGAGATTAGCAGAGTTGTCTTCTCTGGAAACCCTACTGCACTGTCAGTATGGTTAAAGAAACGAAATGACCGCTCTAAAATATTATCGGCGCTTCCAGTGGCATTTGTAGAGCTTGGCTCACGAAAAGGGTGGACCAAAGAACAGATAGAAGGATGGGCTGGACAAAATGATTTACTATGTGATTGGTCACAATTAGATACATCTGGTTCGTGATAATGGAACAGAAAACGTTACTATATTACGGGTACGGCAACCATTCCTTCTTTTTGGAGCCACTCGGCATTTTTTATAGTTTTTAAAGTGTTTTACTATACCGAATATGACTTCGGTATAGTAATTCAATAAAAAATTAGTAGTTTTCTTTACCGAACACGTAATTTCTAACTTTAATTTCACTTTACCGAATACAAAAAAACTAAAAAGTAGGCTTATTTAGTCCATTTTTTTTGAGTGGCTCTAAAAGTAACGAATGGTTGCCGTACCCCTTGTAGGGGTAATGACAGGTTACTTTGTGGAAAGGGGGACTTGATATGAATTTTAATACTGATGGTGAAAAAACACCTTTGATAATAGATTCTAAAAGAGTTGGATATGCATCTTTGTTAATAGTCGATAGAAGTAATAAAGATAGTAGGGATAAATTTTTATTAGATAATACATACGCTAAAGACTTTATAAACTCCATGCCCGGAAGATTTGGAGTTATTAGAATTTATATAAAAAAAGAAGAAAGAAATAAAGGTTATGGAACATATTTCATGAGAAAAATAATTAAATTTTTTAAGGGGAAAGTAGAGGTGATTCACCTTATTCCTTATCCAATTTATGAAAAGAAAGAACATTCTGACCGTATGCAAACCAGTTTTTTCATAATGAAATTAGTGAAGTTTTATAAGAAGTTTGATTTTGTAGTGGAAGATACAAGATATATAGAACCTTTAAAATTGACATTTAATTTTAAACCAATGTTTCTCACATTAAGTAACAGAGAGATACAATTTAAAAATACGAATAAGCTTCTGCAAAAATGTAATTTGAATAAAAAAGAATCTGTTAAAGTAAGAAATCCAAAAAACAGGAAAGAACGTGTTGATTTCCTTATCAAGAAAATAGGGTATACAGTTATCGGTAGATCTCTAGCATCTATGACTGACCGAGAAGTGAAACAGCTTTTTGAAGAAGTATATCCTTTCTACAGAAACCAAGAAGATTCCAAAACCCCTGAATAAAATATTAAATTGCCAAAATGATTACCATAAACCTTTTCCAAAAGTGCCTCATTCACTTTTTATAATTTTATTGATTCATACTTTGTGGTCTATGACAGCAATCCTGTCACTACCCCTTGTAACTATACTTGCAAGGGGATTTTTGGTTAATATTGTTCTAACCAATAAGCAAGCAATTCACTAATGCTCATGTTGGGTCTGTTTACCCATCCCCCCGAAAAGGGGGAATAAGCTAAAATCGTTGTACCCACCTTTTATGGAGTAGTGACAGAAGGATTATTTTTCTAACTTCTTTTCAACCCAACTAATAAAAGCGGTACTTAATTGGTGTTCTTGCAACCAGTCTTGTAGTTTTTTATATTCATTCCAATATGTTTCCCTATCTTCTTTAATAGATTCCAAATGATTCAGGCTAGTTGTAAAATATAAAAATTGTTCTTCAGTGTATTTTTCCATAATCCGTAAATTCCTTTTTTCTTTTAGTATAACAGAGAGATAGTTCTAAAAATGTTTATTTCAAAACATATACAAATTTATTGACATGTTTCAAATGTGATTAAGTTGTAGTTTTGACATGGCTAAAAACTTCACTTTTTAGCCATATCAAAAAGCACACTTTATGACATGACATAAAATTTATAATTAATTAAGCTTATTCCCCCTTTTCGAGGGGATGGGCTAAAACACCCATGTTATGATTTTTTCCGATTTGCGGTACCCCTTACAAAGGAATTCAAACTGTTTATTGTCTTTTTATAGCTTAGAAAATCTTTAGCGTACGAAAAACAAGGATTCAACTTCCAAAAAAATGTCTTAGAGTGGGTTTTATGTCATTTAGTTGGCTGTACCCCATGCCCATCAAGCTAAGAAAAACAAATGCCCCAAAACGAGAATATACCCGCATGCTATTGTTTGAGGGCATAACTAAGCGTATAATATGATTATTTAGATATACACTTTGATTAAAAAGAGGTAAAAAAGATGAAATCAACAGGAATGACACGAGAACTTGATAAATTAGGTCGTATTGTTCTACCAAAAGAACTAAGAAACACTCTGGGTATCGAGAATAAAACTCCATTAGCAGTATTTGTACAAGAAGATGCAATTGTACTTCAAAAATATCAACCTAACTCTGCATGTATGATTACAGGAGAGATTTCAGAGCATAATTTTTCGCTAGCCAATGGAAATATCACATTAAGTTCTGAAGGTGCAAAGACTCTACTTAAAGCATTACAACAATATTTAACAAGATAATAAATCAATAGCAAAAGGCACTCTTATATGATGTATGAAGTAAGAGTGCCTTTTGCTTGTTTGTTGTGGATTCTATTCATTTCTTTGTCATAGGTTCATATTTTTAAGAAGCCTCTATATCCCATATAGTTCATATAAAACCCCGGCGCGGGCGGACAAGCTACAACAAAGCTAGACACCTTTACATCCCATATAGTCCATATAAAACCCACTCTTCCCTACCACATATACATAAATTAAATCTCTTTATATCCCATATAGTTCATATAAAACTACGAATAAATACCAAATAAAACATGTGACAACGGCCTTTATATCCCATATAGTTCGGATAAAACTTTATAGCTTTTAATAATAAAAGAATGACTTATGTTCTTTACATCCCATATAGTTCAGATAAAACAATGAACGCGACTATGACTTTCACAGTACTTTGGTAATTTATATCCCACATAGTTCATATAAAACAGGTACAAAACAGCATCCGCACCGGAAAATGTATTATCTTTATATCCCACATAGTTCATATAAAACAAGACTTATTTCTAATCGAAAAACAAATTTTACTAGACTTTATATCCCATATAGTTCAAATAAAACGAAAAACGACGGCGTCGGGAATGTCATGTCCGAATACTTTATATCCCACATAGTTCGAATAAAACACCGCTTATTAAAAGAGTAGCTGAATCGTTCCAGTACTTTATATCCCACATAGTTCGAATAAAACTTTGAAAGAGATAGCAAAGATTTTGGGGATTAGACGGCTTTATATCCCACATAGTTCGAATAAAACCCTATCTTTATACAGATGATAAACCTTATTATATCAACGTTTTAACATGTGTATCAATCAGCATTTTGCAGCGAACCATCAATCGTGTATTTGTATTTCCTTAAAAAATGCTTAAAGACCTTGTCATATCAAGATTTTCTGCCCAATTTACAAAAACGTGGTTCACTGCAAAATTACGAAATTACCACATGATTTTTATCTTTCTATATGAGATCGAGAAAAAACTTTCTTTAGACAGGAATGTTTTTCCGTTTATTCCCACGTGTTTATTGAATCTTAGTTTTTGAATACATTATAATAATCATATATTACAGATTGAGGAGGAAAATGATGAGGTTGAAAGTAAGCTTTACTTGCGAAGTAATTCCTCTCTCGTATCGTTTTATGTTTGTGAGTTTTATTAAAGAAGCTCTAAAAACATCAAACGCAGTATATGCAGAGAACCTGTATGTCTTTGAGAATAAACCGAACAAAAAAAGTAAGAATTTTACGTTTTCTGTTTATCTCAAAGACTATATTTTAAAAAATGATGAATTTCTCCTACAGAACGGGCTGGACTGGATTATTAGTTCACCTGATCCTGAATTCATTTGTCACCTAGTAGATGGCTTAAATGAGATTAGAGATTTTCAGTACAAAGGATATAAACTACAGAAGAAGAGTATATCTCTACTGCCGGAAGTCAAAGTGAAAAGTGATACGGTAGTATTTCGCACCCTTTCCCCTATTTTTATGAAAGACAAGGAGGGGAAACCCCTTGCTCCGACAGAAGAAGGTTACGAAGAGAGTTTCAATTACATTTGTGATATGAGTTTGCGTAATTATCATGGAGAAGGCCTGAAAAAACCATTGCAATTTATACCTATGAATTTAACAAAACAAGTTGTAAAAGAAAAATTTGAAAACATCCCCCATTACCAGCACTTTGAAGCTTATAAAGGAACATTCTTGTTAAAAGGAAACCAGGAAGACTTAGAAATCCTTCGTCAAATCGGTACATCTTTCAAAAAATCACAAGGGTACGGCTGCGTGTCCGTGGAGTATCAATGATTCGGCTGTACTTAGAAGATTGGGCTACGAACACTGGTATTTTGGGGTTTTATCGTATTTTAGAGCATGCTGAAACAGATTTATTTGAAATAGAAGAGACATATCTAGATTTTGATCCAAAATTGCTTCACGATTTTCCGAAATGGTTTTTCAATTATGCTTTTGATATGTTTTCTGTTGCAAATGAAAAAGAAAATAGGATGAATGCTTATCTAACACACGCCTCATCCAACTTTAAACGTTTTAAAGACTTTATCTTTGCTGATATTAAAAGTACAGAAAATAAGCTGAATAAACGTTTACCGATTGAAGGTAGAACCTTAAAAGAGCTGTTTAGCAGAAAAAAAGATGTATCAACCATTGAAGAATTAAACACAATCACAAAAGATTACCTGAGGTTGTTAAAGCAAGAACAAGTAAATGAAGTGTTAACATTAAATATGATTCGGTTTCGTTTAGGAGAACTTCATGGTCAAACGAGTTTTTTACAAAGATCACGCAGCACCTTAAATCGTTCAGAACATGAAGAATTTCTTGCAAGAGACTTCATTCAACCTATTTTACTAGAACAAGAGGTTCTTGCTGTTCTTCAATCTTCTACCAATCCTAACGAAGCAATAGAAGGCTTAAACAAGGTGATACAGCAAACTGATGATGCAGATTTTAGAAAGTTAGCGAAACAAACAATTACGAAACTAAAGAAGGATGAATTACTATATTGTCCTGTTATCGAGGGGCAACTTGCCCTTACTGATTACACGGAAGCGGTATTTCTTCCGAATGCAGTCAGTTTAGCAAATGCAACGAATTACACGTGGAATAATCAAAAAACGTTTCCTATATCCAATTTGTATCGGTTAATTATGTTTTGTTCCGCTTTTGGGCTTTACAAAGACGGGGAAACCTATTCATTTATTCAAACTGATGAGGATTTTGATGCACTAGCAGAAGTAAATGATTTATTTGTTACCAATAAAAAACAAAACAACCCTTTTGAAGTGTTTTTATATGACACATTAAAAGAAGCAAAAGATAAAGCAGGTTGGATTTCTAAAAATATGCTAATTGTTGAGTTCCAAAATAGTGGAAAAAAGACGACTCTTACACAGAACTTTTTATCAGAACATGCCATCCAATACCTTCAGGAGCGCGGAGGTAAAGAGCTCGATCATATTAAATATCCACCGTTTCGGAACGTGATTCTACGTAAATTATTAAATGGAGAGCAATTTTTCCGCGACATTACTAATCAATTGCGAAAAAACGTAGATAACAATTATTCCTGTTATGATACGTATGCAGCCACTTTGGCTATGTTTCATTTAAATAGAATAAAGGGGTGTTATGGTATGTCTAATGAAACACGAGAAGAACAATACGAATCTATGCAAAATAGAATCAAGTATGCACTAATGGATGGGCGTGAGGTCCGTAGAAGACTTACTGAACGTAGAATGGAGAATAAGATTCCAGGCATTACTTACCGTCTGTTAAATGCTTTAACTACCAATAACCGTCAGCAATTCTTTGAAACATTATTCCGCACCTTTTTATTAGTAGAAAAGAACACTTCTATGTATGTAGATGCTACAAGGGAACATAGTAATGAATTTGAAGGTATTGCAAGTGCTTTACTATCCGGATTAAATGACAAACCCTATAAAAAAGAAGTGGAGGAAACAAACTAATGGCTGGATTAACATTAACGATCGTGTTTCAAGGAGATTCATTAAATTATGGGGAAGGAATCGGTAACATCTCCGAATTAAAGAAATTTAATCGTGGAAATGGGGATGTTCATACATTTGCTTCACGCCAAGCTATTCGATACGATATGGTTCGTTTAGGAGCCGAGCGTTATAGTTGGAACTTGGATACAGTTGGTCGTGAAAAAGGTGAAGGGGAAGGGAAAAGTAAAAATGTGGTCCAATATTCTCCTAGTGCTACCATTCAAGAGTCAGAAGAAATGGACTTATTTGGTTACATGAAAACTGTAAAAGGTGATATGGGGAACAAGCGCCCAGCGAGTGTTCGTTTGTCTCATGCCGTTTCTCTTGAACCGTACCGAGGAGATTTAGAATTTTTAACAAATTTAGGACATGCTTCACGTATCAATGAAAATCCAAATATCGCAACATCTGAGCGGCATACAAGCCTATATTCTTATACCATTACTATTGATTTAGATAAAATTGGTGTAGATGGAGAAATTGACTTACCACGTGAAGAAAAGGCAAGACGTATCAAAGAATTCTTAGAAATTGTATTTGCCTTAAACCGTAATATCCGCGGTCGTCAAGAAGATTTATCTCCTTTGTTTGTAATTGGAGGGCTGTATTCGATTAATCAACCGTATTTCTTAGGCCGTGCACAATTACTTCCGAGAAAACGTGAATACTGTTTAAATTCTGTTATGCTGCAGGAGATTTTAGAACGTCGCAGTATGGGACGGACTGTACAAGAACAAACACATGTTGGTCTATTATCTGGTGTTTTCGCCAATGAAGAAGAGTTGCGAAATCTGGTTTCAAGCGACTCAACCCATACGATTCAAGGTATGCTAGATTATCTATTAGAGCAAGTGGAGAATTATTATGTCGGCTAATGCAGCATTACGAGTAGAGTTATATCAACAAACTGCTTGTTACAAGAAACCAATGGCACAAAAGGCAAAGGAAACCTATCCTCTTCCACCGTACAGTACGGTAAAGGGGTTCCTTCATTATGTACTAGATGCAAATGAATTAATTCCAATGGAAATCAGCATCCAGGGCACTCACGAAGGAAAGCTGTTTGACTTGCAAACACATCATTTTTACAAGTCGAAAGAAGTAACAACCATGCCCATGCATGTTCATATGTTGAAAGAAATCTCTCTTATTTTCCATGTGCGTGCAGAACAAAGTGTATTGGAACAATTACAAACAGCATTAGAAAATATCAATGAGGCCCCAAGCATTGGTCGACGTGAAGACTTAGCAGTCATTGAAAACGTGAAATTAGTAACGTTGAATGAAAGACATACAAAAGAAATCCTTACACTCAAAAACGATATCTATGTACCACGTTATAGTATTGCTGATCGCCTTGATTATATGAATTATAAAGGAATTTCATACCGTTTAAATACGGTATATCAAGTGAAACAAGGAATTCGTACTTGGGAGACGGTTCAAACACAATTCTTCCGTAAAGGAGAGGGATTAAATTCACCTCAGTATATGGAAGATGAAGATGGTCATATTGTATTTTTCCATGCCTTATAAGTAGGCATGGATTTTTTTCAGGAGGAAAAATCCATGGAAGATTTCATTTACGCAAAGTGGGCTCAGCAAACAGGAGAATTTGAAACATTACAAGAACATACAGGACGTGTATTAGAAAATTTATCTTTACTAAAACACTCGTATGGTTCACTTTTGTCAGAAGAGGTTTGGGAGCTTTCACAAGTAGCTGCACAATACCACGATGCAGGAAAGATTTATGAGGGATTTCAACAATTTATCAAACTCAATATGGGGTTATCTTCTTTAACAAAACAAGAAATTGAAAAGAAATATCCTAATGTTCCTCATGCTTTTATTTCCTTACTTTGTGTCCCATTCTTAAAATTTCATTATTCCCAAAGTACAGAACGGGTTGTAAAAGAGGCAATTGCATATCATCATGTACGGAACGTAATGTTTGATGCGCAAATACTAAATGCAGTTTTACCAGATTTAAAAGGAAAAATGGACCGTTTGGAGCAAGAATTGTGCTGTTCTGTTAATAAAGAACTTGATACTACAACTATAGGTTGGAAACCAATTAAGAAAAAGGATAAAGAATATCCTCTTCTTGTGCTTGTAAAGGGACTTTTAAACCGTGTAGATCATGCAGCTTCTGCAGGAGAGCTCGTAGAATATCATGCAGACAAAGGGGTGGGCACTTATGTCGATATATTCCTAAAGAAGAATGGTCATAAACCACGTGATTTACAGCTTTTTTCTTACGAGAATCGAAACAAGAACATTGTGGCTGTAGCACAAACTGGTATGGGAAAAACAGAATCTGCTTTATTTTGGATTGATGAAGCGAAAGGTTTTATTACGCTTCCTATCCGCGTAAGCTTAAATGCCTTGTATGAGCGTATAACGAATGGAATGGGATATGTTGATGAAAAAGAGCAAGCGATTGCTGGATTGCTTCACAGTGGTAGCGTTGATTTTCTACAAACATTAAAAGACGATTACGGAACCAATGAGCTTATCTACGAACAGTCTCGTTTATTGAGTAAAAAGTTAACATTTAGTACAATTGATCAAATCTTGAAGTTTCCATTTTTATTTCGCGGGTATGAGAAATACTTGGCTACAATGGCGTATTCTAAGATAGTTTTAGATGAAATACAAGGTTATTCTCCGAAAATCTTAGCTGTTATACTTAAAGCATTGGAAATGATTCACCAGATAGGCGGAAAATTTATGATTATGACCGCTACACTTCCTACTGTTTTTATGGAAACAATGGAGAAACGAGGCAAAATCAAGGTAAGTGATTTTGTAAAAGGTGAATTCTACAATGACCTAATTCGGCACCGGATATCTATACGCAAAATTAAAATCGATGAAGATTTAGAACATATTCGTGAAGCCGGACGAAATAAACGGGTATTAATTATTGCTAATACCGTAAAAGAGGCAAAACGTATATATGGACTGTTACATAATGAAAATGCAAGATTGTTGCACACGCAATTTATTCAAAAACACCGTTCCGTTTTAGAAGAAGAAATTAAGAAATTCGCACCAAATGACAAAAATCGTGAAAAACAGAGTGGCATTTGGATTGCTACACAGCTTGTAGAAGCTTCATTAGATATTGATTTTGATTTGTTATTTACTGAAATTTCTACATTAGATAGCTTATTTCAGCGTTTAGGTCGTTGTTATCGTGGAAGAGAGTATGAAGGTACAAAACCTAATGTTTTTGTTTATACAGAAGCAGAAGGGATCGGATCCGTTTATGATGAGGATATTGTTCATAACGGTTTAAAACTTTTAGAACCCTTTAATGGACAAAAACTACATGAAAAAACAAAAATGGAGCTTGTCGAAACATTATATAAAACAGAAAACCTAAGCAAAAAATACTTAGACGAATTCTATCAAGCTTTAAAGGTACTAGATAAACTTCCACTAAACGATATGGGAAATACAGAAGCACAAAGGTTGTTACGTGATATTGATAATTATCAAGTTATTCCCTATTCTGTATATGAAGAGAATCAAACACTATTTACTTTATTTAAACAGGAAAAAAATTCGAAAAAGCGAAAATTATTACGAATGCAAATTGAAAAGCTTACAACCTCTATTTCTAGGAATCAGGTTAAAAAAATCGGAATGGAAACTAAGGAAATTGATATTTCCGGACTTCAATACATTCACATTTTATATTGTAAGTACGATTTTGATAAAGAAAATATAACAGGAACAGGAATTGTACTTCCGTAATTTTGCAGTGAACCTCGTTTTTGTCAGAAGTGCAGAAAACATTAATATGACAAGGTCTTAAAGCATTTTTTAAGGGAATACAAAACCACGATCGATGGTTTGCTGCAAAATGCTGATTGATACACATATTAAAACGTTGGTATAATAAGATTTATCACCTGTATATAGCTAGGGTTTTATCTGAACTATATGGGATATAAAGAGCAATGGTTACACCGCCCTTTTTAATCTTCGACAGTTTTATTTGAACTTTATGGGATATAAAGGTGTGGCAGAAGGTCATAATTTCGATTCTAGCGAGCGCGTTTTATTTGAACTATGTGGGATATAAAGTTGAATGTTACTTGTGTAGCACCTTCTCCTTCTACGTGTTTTATTTGATACTATATGGGATATAAAGGTTACAGAACTACTTAAATCAGACTCTACATTCCAGTTTTATTTGAACTTTATGGGATATAAAGAGGTATCAGTTGTACACTATTCATCAACAGTGATATGTTTTATCTGAACTTTATGGGATATAAACACCTTTCAATCAACCGAAGTTGAGATTTTGTAAGAAGTTTTGTCTGAACCATATGGGATATAAAGTTGTTCAGCATGGCATCGAGTAGCAGCATATAACTTTGTTTTATTTGAACCACATGGGATATAAAGACCAGAGGAACTGCGGCTTCTAGTCCCGCTTCCCCGTTTTATGTGAACTATACGGGATATAAAGGACGAAAAGAAAACAAGATTGAATGTCGCAATACAAGTTTTATCTGAACTATATGGGATATAAAGAAGGCTCCTGAGCCCGCTGATTGTTGGGGAGATGTTGTTTTATTTGAACTATGTGGGATATAAAGGACTATGCGGGACAGCTTATCAATATTATTAAGCAAGTTTTATCTAAACTATTTGGGATTTAAAGTGTTTATCGCGTAATGGTGCAGGTGTTCCGAATTCTAGTTTTATCTGAACTATATGGGATATAAAGTCTTCTAACAAGATTTTCTCTGCTTGTTTCATCGTTGTTTTATTTGAACTATGTGGGTATTTGATTACTTTAATTTGATCGATGTGGAGTCACTTCACATCGATCAACAGAATGGATAAATATCTTTGGTTATTTTTAATTAAAGAAGGATCTGCTACTCATGCAGATCCTTTTTGTTATTTATTATTTTACTGCTTCTTTTAACTCTTTTCCAGCTTTGAAAGCAGGTACCTTTGAAGCAGCGATTTGCATTTCTTCACCAGTTTGTGGATTACGTCCCATACGTGCAGCTCTCTCCCGGACTTCAAATGTACCAAATCCAATGATTTGTACTTTCTCTCCGTTTACAAGTGCATTCGTAATGGAATCTAATACAGTTTGTGTTGCTGCAGCTGCATCTTTTTGTGATAGTTCTGCTTTTTCTGCTACGATTTTTATTAGTTCAGTTTTATTCATTTTATATCCACCTCTTAATTTACTCTATGAGATAGCAATTATAGTGTATCTGATAATTATTTGCAATCATCTCACTTTAACCTATTTAATTCTATATGCATTTCCACAATTCTATAAAAGTTCGAACCGATTCATTCACCATTATTAAATACATATGTATAATCTATATATCGTTTTATTATTTTTAACTAATATATAAATTAAATAGGAGTGCTTATACCATGGTAAATACAAAAAATATATGTAAATTGTTTTCTTTAGTAACAATTGGAACTACATTAGTTAGTTGTTCTTCACCAGTTGCAGAGCAAAGGACTACTAAAGGATCTGCTATCAACGTTCTAGAAGCCCAACTTAATGAAAAGGAAATTGGTAAAATAAAAATTACAGAGAAGCAGCGTAATGTAGAACCTAGAATTGAGATCCTGGAGTCTCATAAAGTCGATGATGGCGGGGGTACTGGAGTTTTCAGAGAAAAAAATAGCGCTCTAAAGGAAGTTATGATATTACGGGACAAACAAAAAAATTGTACTTATTTATATACTTATAGTTCTGATAGCAACAATTCTGGTTCAGCAACCATCACGCCTATTGAATGTGAGAAGCAATAATAAGGAGGGATAATATGCTAACGTCTTTTTCCATACTGATGATTTCGATATTCATTGCAGCTGGAATTGTATTAACATATACATTAGTTTCTGGGATTGATTCTAGTGCAGCTAAATACATATCTTTGACTTGTCTCATCGCTTTTTTTGGACTGGGTTCTTTATGGATGTATCATACAGGGCAAAAAGGTGATGAGGAGGTTATTGAATTCGTAGGTAAGATTGAGGAACTTGAACAAAAGCAAAAGGAAATTGAACAAAAGAAAGAGGATAAGATGTATCACCTATTAGAAAAGGAATTAAAAACAAGTAAAGATAAATTAATAGTTGAAAGGAATGAAGAATTTACCAAAGTAACATCCGATAGAGGTGTATTTAAAGTCAATTTCTCATATGATTCTAAAGGTAATATAATAGGAATTGGTGAAATGAATCAGGTAATGAAAACAGAAAATTAATTAAGAAATATTGAGTTGCATGGGTTAAAGTTAACACACTATCATCAAGGAGTATTGAAATGTCAGAAGATCTAAAAGCAAAAAAAGAGTTTCATAATAGCAAAATTAAAAAATATAAAAGCATACAAAGAGTTTATCATCCCACATTATGGGCTTTAGCAATTATCTATTTTATTTATTTTATGTTTATAGATAACTCCCTTTCATTATATCTATTATTATTTGCAACTATAGGTTCGATATTGTGTGCAATAGGCTTATTTATATCATTTAAAATAAGTACTCATTTGAAAGAAGTTCGAAATATATTAGATATAGAAACGTTAGAATATATGCAAGAAAACGAATTTCTAAGCCCTGGACGCAAAGAACGTTATATTGAGGATTTCAATGGTTCTAATGATGGACTTGAAAGAACGTTAATATACGCTAAATTTTGTGTAGAGGCAAAAGAAAGACAAGAAGAAATGGAAGAAGATAATATGTTATCTCAGCACTAAAATAAATGGGGGTATTACAAGGTCTAGAAAACTACGAATGAAATTATTATCTATTGGTATTGGTTTAGTAATTACTGGCTGCTTTTCTTCACAGATTTTCAGCATTTTTGGGCTTGTATTTCCTGATAACTTCAAATACTTTAATATAATTTTAGTAAATCTATGACTTAATTAATCTAGTTTGGAAGAAGGTGAAGGAATGAATATATTAATTGCTTTTATTAAGATATTTGGTGCGATTTCTTTATTTGTTTTGTTATATGCGATTTTCATTTTTTTTATTGAGAAATCAAGTAAATAGTTTAAAAAAGTATACTTTTTAGTAATAAAAAATCTAAACAATAATATAAAGGAAACAAATTATGGGAGGTTGAATTCATGTCAATAGAACAATATATCAAATATCGCAATGCAGGAAAACAAATTGAAGAAATTCAAAATGAATATCTTCTTAGTGAAGCTACTGCTTTAACATTGGAGTTAGGGTATCAATGTTATTTAAAAAACATTTCACTGGATAAGGCTATTAATCTTGTAGATAGAATTGTAATATTAAATACAGATGAAAGTAAGCCTATAACATTCAATCCTTTTGCTCAAATGTAAAAACAATTCATTACATGTGTGTAGGAATAATAAAGTTTAAAAGTGATGAGATTCGTACTCGTTTTGGAAAAAATAGCGTATTAAGAGCTGTGTCATATATGCCACATTCTACAATTAAATACAGAAATCAGCTTATAGGAGGACACCGAGCATGAAAGAAACACGTATCCCAAGAGGGCGAGGAAAAGAAAAGTGGGCTCCGTTTATTAGTATGCATGAGCAGTTTGCTGGCTTACACAGAATGATTCATGAACAAACGAAAGTGCCAAAACCAATATTAGATGAGCAGCAAAAGGAAGAGATAGAGCGTGTGTTACATAATGCATATAGAACACAGGAAGAAGTTGACCTTTGGTACTATAAGGACGGTTTTATCTTCCATGAAATCATGGATATTCAAAAAATAGATCCATATGCTCAAATAGTAATTGCTACAGATGCATTCCGTTTTAAAAATCAATTCCAATTCACGGACATTGTTGATTGTAAGATACATAATTGAGTTACTAAGTGTCACCTTACACACCCATCAACTTAAGAAATTAATTATTCCCCAAAACGAAAAAAATGAGCTGAGTTCGGGGTTTGTGTAGTAATGGAACAGAAACGGCAATAAACTGTATTTTGCTACACAGACCCCAGCAGGTCCGTTGAGAAATGAAGAAAAGACACCATAAGGTGCCTTCTCTAACTTGAACCACTTTCATTTAATACGAATCTATCCGTATTACCCCATTGTTATACGTGTAAACACGTCCTATAAAACAGAATCATTTATTTTTACCAGATTGTTAGTGTACAAATACAAGATTATTGATATCATTTTGTTGATTAGATTAGAATAACGCCACATCTATATGATTGAGATGTGTTACGCCTTCTAATCATAGAATCTGTTTTATAGAACGTATCCACAATAGTTATTTTACCATATTAATTATTTGTTTCATGTAATTTGTTCCGAATATGTATAATTGCATAAAGTTTATGAAAAAAAGAGGGTATACTTTGATGGTGTGCAATAAAGTGATAACTTACCTACGGAAATAGGTGGGTTATCATATATTGGTGAGCTTGTAGAGTATTTTACTTCAGATCCCTGCACCAATGTGTGGGGATTTTTTCATAAAGAAAAGACACTCTAGTGAGTGCCCTATGTCCATAAAGAAAAGATAACTATAATTAATTTCCTTAGGATCTAGTTTTAGATAATTTCATCATTCGGTTGCTACACAGGCCACCGTATAAGTACTTATTATCTAATATTTATTGCTGTATACATTTTATTCCAAGGGTAGTTCTCGGACTTGTTTTGATATTCAAATCGTCCATCTTGGTGCCCTGATCCATCCCATTTCATTGTCCAGCCATCTACAATGCGATCGCGATTTAAATCTATCATTGTTCGATCAATCTCTTTTAATTCTGTGCCATTCATTTTAGCAGTACGAAGGTGACCATAGCCAATTTCTCTTGTATAAATGTATAAATAACTTCCACCGTGATCTTTGACCGTACTAAGATTATTAGGGTTTACATATTCGACCCCTCCTAGTTCTGATTCAATTTTTACTACATCTAAGGAAGTTAAAGGAGGAGCTGACCCTGCTGATGCCTCAGGTGCCATTCCTAATCCAACTACCGCCGCAACTGCTAAAGATGAAACTCCTAAAATAGCTTTTTTAAACATATTCCCATCCCCTTATGTATTATTTACATATTCAATTATAACATAATTAAGTAAAAATGTTACTATTTTTGAAAATATTAACAAAATAAACTTATCCCTTAGGTGTCTTTCCCTATCAAGCTATACAGAAAGACACCCAAGAAATAGCAACGATTCTTATTCGGCTGTTCCACCCCTTACAGGAGAGTGGACGGAAGCCTCACAGATATGAAGAGAAAAAGCTTTTAATATTCTGGGTGTTGCCTATGATTGTAGCCGTTCTTAAGTTGATGGGCATGTAAGGCGACCCCCTCATTAAAAATTAATTTTAGTAATTGACACAATAAGCGCTAGAATGCTACTTTTTTAATGTTAAAGTTATAAGAGGTTTATTGTTTAGGGGTAACATATATAATGAGAAAAGATGTCGGAATACGTTTAGGGAAAGGAAAACTCTCTTCTTATAGTCTTTAAAATTAAATATATAGATAATTCAATTAATTAAATGAACCGTACATTTAGAGAGGAAGAAAGCAAGATGCTTAGAAAAGTTACACCGGTTGTGGCTTCTATTTTAGGGGCGAGTCTACTACTAACAGCTTGTAGCAGTGGAGAAAAAGAGACAAAAAATACAGCAAAGGCAACTGACAAGAATGAAACAAAACAATCCATTAATTTACCGTATATAGCCGAGATTCCAACGGTGGATGTAACAAAGGCAACTGACAGTGAATCAATGACTGTGATGCGTAATGTATTTGAAGGTTTATATACACTGGGTGAGGGGAATAAGCCGGTTCCAGGTGTATCAAAATCTTATGATGTTAGCGAAGATAAAAGAACGTATACGTTTCATCTTAGAGATGATGCGAAATGGTCAAATGGAACTCCTGTTACGGCAAAAGATTTTGAATTTTCTTGGAAACGTGCGGTGAATCCGGAAACGGCAGCAGAATATGCGTTTTTATTCTTTGATATAAAAAATGCAAAGAAAATAAACAGTAAGGAATTATCTGTAGACGAATTAGGGGTAAAAGTAGTTGATGATAAAACATTAGAAGTACAATTAGAACAACCTGTTCCTTACTTTATAAATTTGACAACGTTTCCAACGTTTTTACCAATCAGCGAGAAGTACTTTGAATCAAAAGGGAATCAATATGGTCTAGAAGCGGACCAATTAATTTATAATGGAGCATTTACACTAGATAACTGGAAACATGAACAAAGTTTCAAATTAAAAAAGAATTCTACTTATTGGGATGCTAAAACAGTTAAATTAGACGAAATTAACTTCGATATTATAAAAGATAAGTCAACGGAAGTGAATTTGTATGAATCAGGTCAAATTGATCGTGTAGGATTAACAGGAGATTTTGTGGACAAATATAGAAATAATACTGACTTCAAGGAACGGTCTGAAGTTACAGTACAATTCTTGCGTTTAAATCAAAAAAATGAGGTGCTAAAAAATAAAAATGCTCGTTTGGCAATCAGTCAGGCAATGAACAAGAAAGTTTTTGTAGAGACAGTGTTAAACAATGGTTCTCTTCCTGCGGATGGTATTGTGCCATATGGTTTTGCTAAAGGACCGGACGGAAAAGATTTCCGAGAAGAAAATGGGAAATTAGTAAAAGATGATGTGAATGCAGCGAAGGAAGATTGGAAAAAGGCAAAGCAAGAGCTAGGGAAAGAGGAAGTAACATTAGAATTGCTAACTAGTGACAATGCGTTAGCCAAGAGAAATGCAGAGTATTTAAAGGGTGAGCTTGAAAAGAATTTAGAGGGGTTAACAGTCAATGTTAAGCCACAACTGCGCAAACAACAAATTCAATTGTTGCTGAATAGTGATTACGATTTGGGTGTTGATGTATGGGGGCCCGATTTTCCTGATCCTATTACATTTTTAGATTTATTCACGACAGATAGTACCTATAATTCCGATAAGTACTCAAATAAACAATACGATGAACTAATTCATCAAGTGAAAACTAATTTAGCTGTTGATGAAAAAGCTCGTTGGAAAGCAATGAAACAAGCAGAGAAAATATTATTAGAAGACGTGGCAGTAGCGCCTTTCTATCAGCAGGGTAGATCGTATTTACAGCGTTCTTCTATAAAAGGTATAGTGACGTCTGATTTTGGTGGGGAATTTAATTATAAATGGGCTGAAGTTAAGAAATAGGCAAACTAAAAGGAGTCGTATATGGTCGACTCCTTTTAGTTTGCCATTCCATAAATTTATGCACAATTGCATATACAATTATACTGCTATATCGACAACAAATGATATATTTTTTGATATGCTTATATTAGAATTCGATATACTAATATTGGGTTCTGCAAATGTACTGAGGGATATTGGGGAATTCTTGTTTTTTTAGAAGGGTAACTAACTGTTACGATTTATTTAACCAATTATAACTAAAGTTAATTAAATATATCAGTAAGCCCTGCTAGTCAAGTGATTGGCTAGTAGTGAGGGTTAACTGCGGGCAATCCCTAAAGCTGATTGAACTACAACGTGGCTAGAAATGGTGAGCGTGAATGTTGCGAAAGCAGAAAAAATCAATCAGATGGTGCAAGGTTAAATCCTAAACACTAGAACAATGGGTCTTCCGCATCGAATCATCTAAGTTAAAATTGATAAGATGAACGTTCAACGACTATCTCGTATAACTGACGAGAGTACATCACAAGCCTATGGTGATGGAAAAATCCTCTATCTCTAAGGAGATAAACAAATAGTCTGCGCTCATGTGAAAACATGAGAAGTTCATAAGAGAACTGGCTAAGGAATTGCGCCCTTAGTTGAACGAGATAAATTTAATCAAATCTATCAAATCTCACTGAATCTACCGAACCTATGTGTTATGGTAAATTCAATGAGGTGAGAATAATAATGAAATTTTTACGAGTTAGTCAAGTATCGGAATTAACAGGTTTGCATCCTAGTAGTCTTAGGAGAATGCACAAAAAAGGTGAATTAGTACCTGAAAAGGTGACTGCTGGTGGAACACGTTACTATTCAGAAGAACAAATCTTTCATTATCTAAAAGGTGAGTGCCCGAATAATCGCACAATAATTGGCTAGTGTAGAGTCAGTTCTTCGAGTCAAAAAAATGACCTAGAAAGACAAGTCGATAGAATGAAACAATATCTTATCGCACGAGGTTATCAATTTGAAATTATCGAAGATATTGGTTCTGGAATCAACTATACGAAAAAAGGCTTTAATAAGTTAATTGAACGCATTGAGAACAATGAGGTTGAAAAAATTGTTGTCATGCACAAAGATAGACTTGTTAGGTTCGGTTATGAGTTGGTTGAAAAGATCTGTCAACTACACGGAACAGCGATTGAAGTAATTGACAATACTGCTAAGACAGAAGAACAGGAGGTCGTAGAAGACCTTGTTCAGATCATTACAGTATTTAGTTGTAAACTTCAAGGCAAGCGCTCTAAAAAGACCAAACAGATAATTAAGGAGTTGACTTCTGATGATATTGGCGAAGAAAGTCAGACTGATTCCAACGCCTGAACAAGAAAAAGTGCTTAGAAATCATGCTGGAGCTTCAAGATTCGCTTATAACTATTGTAAAAGAATGAGTGATAGATACTATAAGCTATTTGGAAAATCTGTTTCACAATTAGATTTACAGAAACGATTTACAAAGATCAAGAAGCGAAAGAGATATGAGTGGTTAAATGACATCAATGCACAAGTTCCAAAACAGGCTTCAAAAGATTTTGATAAGGCGAGAAAAAATTCGTTCAAAAAGTACAAAAATGGTTATCACACTTCTTATAAAACCAAAAAAGATTTAATTCAAGGATTTTATGCTAATTATGAAAGGCTGATTATAGGAAAGAAAGTAGTTGATATTCAGTCTATTGGAGAAGTGAAAACAAGCCAACAACTACCAAGAAACAAAAAACCATCAAATCCAAGAGTTACATTTGATGGTCGTCACTGGTGGATTAGTGTAGGGTTTCAAGAAGACTTTGAATCACAAGAACTAACCAATGAGTCGATTGGTGTGGATGTTGGTTTAAAAGAGCTGTTTGTAGCTTCTAATGGTACTAAAGAACGAAATATAAACAAAGATGCTAAGGTTAAAAAACTTTTGAAAAGGAAAAAGTCAGCGCAAAGAGATATGTCTAGGAGATTTAAAAAAGGTGTAAAATTTCAATCTGCCGGATATGAAAAAGCTAAAACTGAGCACCTTCGGTTATCTAGGAAAATTACTAATATCCGAAATAACCATATCCATCAAGCAACAGCTAAATTGGTGAAAACCAAATCAATGAGGATTGTTGTGGAAGACTTAAATATCTCAAACCTGTTAAAAAACAAAAAACTATCGAAAGCATTTTCATTTCAAAAATTAAACTTCTTCTTTCAATGTTTGTCATACAAGTGCGAGAAGTACGGCATTGAATATGTAAAAGCTGATAAATGGTTCGCTTCAAGCAAGATTTGCTCATGTTGTGGAGTTAAATACGACCATTCAGTTCAACCAGAAGGACAGTGGAGTTTAAAGATTCGTGAATGGGACTGTGTTCAATGCAATAGCCATCACGATAGGGATTTAAATGCTTCGATAAATTTATCAAGATGGGTAAAGTAAATGCTTGATAATATGAGGTAACGATACTGCCTCGTGTGGAGTGTTATACCCCTCGTCCCTTCGGGGTTGCGAGAACACTTTGAAGCACTAACTTGTGTAAATTTAATTGAATTGTATAGATTTAGTTAAGTTTATCGTATCGGAAAATATTATGAATGAAAAACTTAAGAGAGAAGATAAAATTCCAGAACAAAAATTAAATAAATTCTTGGGTAAAATTATAGATGAAATTGATTTTCAGAGGAAAAATCAAGAGGATATCGCTAAAATAATTGGTATTTCTCCGGGAACGCTTTCGAAGAATTTAACAGGGAAAAGTCAATTTGGATTTTGGAATTTAATTAAATTATTTAAGATATTGTATGCGGGTGATATTAATAAACAAAGAAAGATGTTACACACCTTCTGTTCTGTCACAACAAGCAAGAAGAACTTGAGGATTGCTATGGAGTATGCAAATGCAAAAGGTGATTTATCACTTCTTAAGCTAGTAGTGGATCAAGAGAGAAATTCGTCACTCGCAATGAATAGAGAATGGGCTTATGTATATGAATTAGTATGGCTTAGAAGTAGTGGCAGTATTAAAAATCAAGAATTGTTAGCTATACTGGAAGATCGTAAGGGTAGCAAGGTAATTAAGACAAAAGAGATGAAGGTTTTATACGGCATATTAACTTACTACACTATGTATGATTTAGAAAAATATAATTCTTTATTCGAGTATGCTGAGGTATTATTACCAGACGTTAATGCGATAACTGATAGTTTTATTAGAACATCTTATTTAGGTAGGATTAAAGAAGGTTTAGCATATGCTTACCTAGTGCAAGATGATCTCGAAAAGTCCAGGAATTTATGTCAGGAAATTCTAGAGTTAGAAGGTCCAGAAGGGTGTTTTCATCTTTTAAGGGCATCGGCACTCGTTTATTTAGCAGAGTCTTATACCTTTGAATGCTATGATCGTGCATCCAAGTATATAAATAAATCTCTAGAACAATTAGAGCCATGTAATTTTGAAAGGGAAATTCAAAGAAAGCAGTCGATTCTTAATACATATGCTTTTATTAAGCTAGTTAACAAACAAGAGTTGGAGGGTATAAGCATTTATCACCCTGCTGAAGAAGCTTTTTTAGAGATCATTAAGGGGAATTACAAAAATGCAATTAATATTCTTAATGATTTAGAAAAGAAAAATGGCTATTTAACTCCTATGCAATATTGTTATAAAGGAATGGCGAAGAATGATATTACTTTAATCGAAAAGTCGATTGCGTTGTTCGAGTGTGCAGGTAATAGGTTCTACAGCAAATTCCCTAAAAAAATAGTAGTAGAATTTAGAAAAAATGGTATAATATATAAGGGTGGTGCTATATGAAGAAAATATTATTTGTATTAACAAGTATCGTTTTGGCGGCAGGAATCATTTATACTGCTGCTGGTAGTAAAGAGCAACCAAACAATTTAGTTAAAAAAGATTCAGAACAATTATTAGCTAGATCGGGAGATCCCGGTGGTGGGATGGGTTAACCCTTAAATAATTAGAATGCGATTGCCTCTATTGAGGCAATCGCATTCGTTGTTTTTAGGGATATTTCCTAAATATCAAATTTGGAATATAAGAAAAGTTTGTGAACGATTCACAAACTAACAGCTAAAACTGAATCAAAATTTTAAACTATATTGTCAGTAAGATTGCAAAAAATCCTGTGTTATCAAATGTACTGATAACACAGGATTTTCCAAAGATTATTCCGCGAGGGCAGGGCATTGAAAAGTGTAGTCCCTTTTGCCGACTACTACTACACAAGTGCGTCAAACTCACGTATACTATAAAATTTGCTAAAAAATAATTATACATTCATTTGGTAAAATGCTTTTTTATGAAATAGGTATAATCAATAAGAACCTCTAACACTTCTTGTTGTTTTTGTGGAGGCAGATCGGATATTGCTACTTTAATTAATTCTAATTTACTTTCGAGAGGTGCGTTTCGCCCAAATAATTCATCGATGGAGACATTATGTATTTCAGCAAGCTTCATGATGGAATCTGCATCAGGATCAGCTTTTCCGTACTCCCAATTTGAATAGGTAGTACGAGCGATATTTAGGCGATATGCTACATCAGATTGGGTGTATCCTTGTTTTTTACGCAGCTCTGCAAGTCGTTTGCTTAGATGAGACATATCATCACCTTATCCTTCTTAATTTATAGGGATAGTTTAAAGCAAAAAGGATAAGTTGTATCAACATGACGTATAATGAGTCAAAAAAAATATTAATTTGTAATAATAAGTCTGTATTGGTAATTTAGTATGCTATTTTCGCAGGGAAATACAAAAAAATAGAAAGAAACTGATTATGAGAATCGAGAATCTTCCTATTATATATGTTTACTTAAACAATGAATTTCCTATATCTATTGTGGCCAAGTTTTGACGTCTTGTACGTTCTCTTAAATAGCGTTCTGTCGTCATAATAGATTCATGACCTAAATAATCGCGTATTTTCTTTAGTTCTACCCCTTTACCCATGAGGTAATTGGCAAAGAAGTGTCTGCAGGTATGAGGAGTAATACGGTCTTTTCGATGACGTAGAAAAGGCAAATTGGTTTCCTCAATCTTTTCTGCTACATATTTTGATAAGTAGTCGGCTCGATAATGTGAACCATCTGCCTTTGGTAAAAAAGCAGAAGTACTTGAGACATCCAGTTCTGTTATTTGTTTTCGCAAACGACGAACGCGGTATATCTCATCTAGAACATCCTCAAAAATACGAACTTCCCTGGTTTTGTTTCCTTTACCCACTACTCGCAGTAGGTAAGCATTTAGTGAAGGATGAAATACAAGATCCGCCCACTTTGCATTTGCTACTTCTTCAATCCGAAGTCCTGTCGTAGTAAGGAGGAAGAACAGCGAATACATAAAGAAGTTGGTTCCTTTGAGTGTATCTAGGATTTGATTTACTTCTTCAGGAAATAGGTCACGATTTACCAACGCTTCTTTTTTTACAGAAACTTTCTTAATACGTGTACTGTAGTCTTCTGCTACGGCCTGATTATCATAGATATATTGTAAAAACTGCTGTACAACTGTTTTCTTTCTTCGTAATGTAGTAGCAGCATATTGTTTACTCAATTCATAGAAATAGATTTCCATTTCATTGTGAGTCAACGTATGAATCGTTCCTAATTTCTCTTTTATGTATCGAAGAAAATGAGAGAGGTCATGTAAATAAATTTTTTTCGTACGTTCACTTCTTTTTTTAGTTAAAGATGGCTCATCATGCAAAAATAAATACACCAAAGATTCTTCACTTAATTTTGAGTAGTCAATATTTCGGATACCCATACCCATAATTTTTTCAAAGTGACTGCTATCAAAAAAGTCAGATTTTGATTTTACAATTTGGTTTCCATGTTCGTAATTTACTATATTCAAATTAAACACAACCTTTATTAAAATGAAATATTAAACTCATACTATTTTATTCTACGTTTTATGATTCTAATTATACCACAATAAACCCGTTATTTATTGTGGTATAAAATGATATTGTCAATTTATTTATTTTACATGATGTTTACTGTTTTATATAATTGATATTAGGGTTATATAGTTAGCTTAAATATTTTATTTAGTACGGACTGTTTAAATTGAAAATGAAGGAGGAATGCTTGTGCGTGATGAGCGAAGAAAAATTATTAATGAAATTTCCTACCTAGAATCAACTTATTGTATGAATTGTCCGCGACTCAATAAAACCACCAATCAAAATAACAAAGAGAGATGCAGAAAGCAACGAAATAATATACAATGTGTAGGTTGCACTGTATATGATGCAATTCGAGAAAGAGGTAATGAGTTAGAAATTGTAGCTCAAAAAGATACATTTAAAAAGGTTAGAGAACGTTATCTTAATAACCCTTATGAGTATTTGCAGCATAAAGAATATCCGATAGAATTAATTATAAAGGAACTGGATATTACAAAATACGAGTTGCGACGAAGGAATAAACAAACAAACTGATCAATTCGTAAAACGAGGTGATGAATTGGGATATAAGACATTTGAAGAAATATGTGAGCAAGCAAGCCTAAGTAAAAATCAACTGAGGTACCTAATTAAGCACAAAAAGGTTGAACCGAACAATCAAGATACCTGGAAAAGCGATGGAGGTTATCGTTTTGAAGAAGAGGAAGCGCAGCGGATTATAGAAGCATACAAAGACTATTTATCCCTAAAAGATGCGGCTGCATACTTACAAAAGTCCAGGACTTATGTACATAACATCGCAAAACAAGGTTCTCTGCCATTTAAAGAAGTTGAAAAAGGAAAAACAACAGAAAAACTGTATCACCTCAAGGATTTAGAAGAATTCAAGAGACAATTGAATAATGTTGATATGGTAAACAAAAGAATGTATGACCATATGCATTTGTATTCGAGTAACCTTCTTTTGTTTGATACGGCTGAGATGAATGATCAAGAAGTAAGAGTGATTGATGTAAACAAACGTGTAGGTATTAACTCGCACAATGAACAGCTGATAATTCCTGAGAAAGTCACATCTAACCATTTCACTGATGAATCTATTCATAAGAAGAGAATTACAAAACCAGGGGATACATCTTTTTTATTTCCTTTATATACGGCATTTGACGTAATGTTGTATGTTATATCTCATTTAGGAGTTTCAAATGTCCTTGTTTCTGAAAAGAACGAGGGTTACTTTATGAAATGTAAGCTTGGAAACATTCCGTATGATGCACACATATTTAGAATTCTTAGCACTTGTTTAATGAGTGGTAATTTGCAACAAAAAAATAATTTGATACAATTCACAAATAATAAAGAACATGTTAGTTTATACCTGAAGCCCGAAGTAATTAAGAATGCAAAGCAAATCGCGAAGGATAAAGGGTATAAGGGATACAAAAAAGTAATAGAGGAGATCATAAATAAAAATTTAGAAGATTAGGTTACGAATTTTAAAAAACACACATATTAAACCGGCTATCTAAGTCGGTTTCTTTTTAAAGTGTTTTTCAGCCTCATATATAGGATATAATCCTTTTAGTTAAAACTGCATTACCATTTTAAGAAACCCTCCATATAAAGCAATCTGACAACCCGTTTTTTAAAGGAAGCAGAAAAATCATCGATTTACAGTAAAAAATAGGAAATTATATTTTGGGAACGGATCTTTTAAAATAAAAAATTACGAAGCTCTAATTATATAAATAAGATTAGAAACTACTAAAATACAAGTATACATATTATGATTACGGTAAACTATTCAGAGTGTGTATCTATGAATAAAATAGTTGTAAAGATTCATAGAAAAGAGGGGGATGCTATTTAAGTGATTAGAAATATGGTAAAATAGTAGTATAACTGTATATTGTGAAGGTGGGTTGTTATTATCCCTTCTTTCCATCTGGAAGGAAAGGAGGTGATCATAACATGGAATTTTTGTTTGAACTTTTAAAAGAAATTGCAAAAGCAGTGGTACGCGAAGTTTCAGCGTATCTTCTGAGAAAGCAAATTCTAAATGAAGACAGCAAAAAACCCACTCTTCGTAGCCGTCGCAAGCACAAGGGTGGGCTTAGAAAAAAATAACTACCAATAACAACCACCTTGACGGTAGCAGTTATTTAGACGGGATGTTGACTGCATCTCGTCTTTTTAGTTTATGCAATTCAATTAAGAACTATACTATATGTATTAGATGGACATTCAATATATATCTAATACAATGTAAACATACCACATTTTTATTTGTTGGTCAATTTACATAGAAAAATCCTGTTAACAAAATAAGAAACATTGATATACAAGACTTCTTACCTCTAACGTTGTAAAAGCGTAAAATCCTGACGTTCCCCCTTAAAGGGTGTTTTAGGTATAAAAGGAATTGATAATCATATAATGGTACAGAACGGTTTCCAACATGTTACCCCATATATTTTACGGGAGAGCACTTATTGGGGAAGTGCTCTCTTTCATTTGCACACAAGGAACTTTTAAACATACAATATTGAGTCGGGGCTATTCCACAAACTCCTTTTCAGAGGGACATGTTTTCCGCGATAGAGCTGCGCCATGTGAAAAGGAAAAGCATTGCTATTTATTTCATACTCATAGTATTTCAAGGGTACTTTATAGTGCTCTTTTTTTATTGAATAAAATGAATATTCGAATGAGGTTATAGGTGCAAATTACTTAGATTCTGGATACATTTGTTACAAAATACATATAAGAACCAGTATTGCAGCTTAAATATGGTAAGATAATGAAAAAAGGAGGAACCATATGCAAACTTTACAACTTGATATGTATGAACAATTGAAAGAGAAAAAAGGAGAAATCACTGTATTTCTAAAGAGTGGGTTTCCAATACGCGGGCAGATCCTTGCGACAGATAAATTTACCGTCCTTATGATGGTTCATGGCAAGCAACAACTGGTCTACAAACAAGCTATTTCTACAATCGCAAAGTAATACATATCATGTAAATACTTCTCACTAGGGGCACAAAAAATAGCGCTATTTCCAAGAGGAATTTTTCATTTTCCTCTTGGAAAGTACTACACTACATCATCGAACTTTATTTCAAATCCACATTTAGATTTCATTTAATAATTCACAGTATCGATCTCATAATCCTCACTACTGTCTGCTTCTCCTGTAATACAACTAAAACAGCCGTTCCAACCAACGACAGCAGAACCAATTGCCCATATAGTAGAATTACATGTAATACAAACTGCACCAATTTTTTTGTTTTTCACAGACTGTTTGAGATTTTTCTTTATGACTTGTAAATCTTCTCCTTTATTCGCTTTTACGTAGTTACGAGCAAACTCATCAACTGAGATCGAGACCATTTTTAGAATCCTCCATTAATTTTTTTTATAAACCCTATCTTTTTTCTCTTCATCATTTATAAAAATAAGGGTACCTTGAGAAACGAAATCCTCAAGAATTGAGCAAATTTGTGCGTAAGCCTTAGGTTTATTTGTCGTATATCTTTCATTAGGTATTCTGCCTGATAGTATTAACTTTTCACATAGCTGCAATGCACTTATTTCCCCAGAACTAATCAAGTCTAAAATATCTTTTTGTAGTGGAGAACAAGGAGCAGGTATCTCAGTAGATTCCTTGTTCTCTTCATCAAATAAATCTTCAAACGAAATTTGATTCATCTCATCTGTTCCTCTCTAATCGTACTAACTACCGTATTTATCTACTACTTTTAAAAAAGATTCCATTAATATTCACCTCGAAAAAATATAAAAATGTTATTCTTCTCTACGGTCTGCTTTCTCTACAGCATCCTGTAGACGGGAATCTTGAACATGGGTATAGATAGTAGTTGTTTGAATGGATTCATGACCCAATTGTTTTTTAGTCATATTTAAATCTTTATGCGTCTCATGGAATCGAGTAGCAAATGTATGCCGTAATATATGTGCACGTAAATGTGGTTTACCAAAAGCAACTGCATACTTTTCAATCATTGTTTGCATAGATCGTTTTTTCATGGGCGCAGCTACAGGGGTTCTTTGTAGTGTAACAAATAATGTGTCCTGTTCTTTTTCAACTCTATAACGTTTTTCGCGAATTTCTAAATACATTTTTAGATCAGTAGCAGCAATAGAAGAGAAGGGGACATACTTTTCTTTATTTCCTTTTCTATCCACTCTTACCTTATTATCTACAAAATCAACATCTGCTAATTTTAAATTTGCTACTTCACCAATTCGAAGTCCTGAAGCTAAGATTAAGCTAATTATAGCTAAGTCTCTTTCCTTATTTTGTTTATACCTTGTTAATGCAAGGGTA
Organism: Bacillus sp. AFS098217; assembly: GCF_002551815.1. Taxonomy (GTDB): domain Bacteria; phylum Bacillota; class Bacilli; order Bacillales; family Bacillaceae_G; genus Bacillus_A. The sequence goes on along the minus strand of NZ_NVPR01000019.1, from coordinate 48,528 downwards.
TTATGGTCAAGCAAACCATATTTCTCTGCAATAAACTCTCTAAATTCGTCGATTTCATCTCCAAATAATATTTTCTCTGATATTTGTTCTGCCTTTGTCTCAATATCTATTTTCTTTCGACTTATTTGTATTTTAGCCATGACATTACGTCTGAGATAAGGGTTGAAATTTTCATCTTCAGCAATATTTGACAAATAATAGAAAAGAGAGCGAAGGGAAGATATCTTGTGATTAATCGTATTAGTTGCGTTTTTCTGTTTTCCGATAATTTCATTTTCAAATGCCAAGTAATTTAAAAAGTTCTCTTCTATATCATCGATACGAAGCTCATCTAAGACCGTAAGAGGTACTTCAGCTATACTATTACTCTTAGAAAAACCTTCACGCAATATCCACTCAAAAAATATCTTATAATCTCTCAGATAACCTAAAAGAGTAGAAGGGGAGAGGGTCCGTTCATTACGATTTACATATTTTTGAACGTACCATGGCATCATTTCTTTTAACCTTTTCATATAAATTCTATCTTGTTCACGAATAGTTTTCATTATACATCTCCTAAAAACAAAAGATTCAACATAATAATTGCACAATAAATGTTCTATGTGCAATTATTATATATACAAATTTAAAAATAAATCTAGTTCCCTGATAAAGAGCGGACTAGGCGTAGATTTATTCTTCTCATATTTCTTAACTTCAGATTATACGGTTTCTGCAAACTATTTTTGTACTGTTGGGATAATATGAATTTATTTAATCACTTGATTTAAGTCACATTCTATGTTTGCTCCATATTCTTTGAAACCTTTATCCGATTTGAAATACAGTTCCTACATAGCCGCTAACTTAGTTATATTTAAAAATCCCTTCATATAGATCGGAAAATCTAGCAATCTTTCGCTGGACTTCATAACAATTCCCTTTAAAATCAGTATAAATATATTATACACTTATTAGGCAAAAAATAATTGCACAAAAACAACATTTTGTGCAATTATTTAGAGGTATGATATATTTATAAAAATCTCCCCTACACCCTAATCTAACTTTCTGGTATTTCCACCTTTTTCTATCTTATTATGCCACTTATTTATTTTCTCTTTATAATACCTCTCTACTTCATATTCAGGAATCCAAATTTCTCGCTCATGAATTTTGGTAAGTACTTGTTCCAAAACATCCTCGTGTTCAGCTGGTTTTAACCTACGATTATTAGTCTTCACTTTCGATATATAAGCCTCTCTAAGCCAATTTGAGATATCCTCACGTTGTTTTTGCTTTAGATGGGACCATTTCTTGTTGGTTTGAATTAATTGCCCATTAGGTCTTCTGGTATGATTCTTCATTACGTTTCCCCCTTTACACATCAATTTTTTCCTTCTCGTTTATTCGAACCAAAAGCACATCTCATGCCAAATCTAATTTCCCTTCCTCCTATTTTCACGCCTTCGTGACTTAATTAGTTTCATCATATCACATTTACGTGAATTAGAAGGAGGCTCAAGTTCATTTAAGTAACTTCCTCTGCCTTTGTTACGCCTGCCCCTAATAAAGTTGTTACCGCTACTGCTCCTATCATTATTATCTTCTTTACCATCCAACTCTCCCTTTCCCTGCATAATATGTATGTTTATCATATATTAATTTTGAGATATAAGGTATCGTTAGCGAAACGGAAATAAACCACGCTAAGGATTTTTGAGTCGTTTTAGTGTTGGTTTGGAATAAAGTTTGAAAACAGAACTACAAACTACCCCAAAATAAGATGTGGAGAGTATGCAAAGTATGCAAAGTATCACTACCTATAAGCTCCCTATCACCTATGTTACAATGCAGCTATCAATATGTGTAACGATTGGTCTGTGCCTTTATACAAGCTTATTTGTTGTACACTCAACATACCCATAAATCTATATATATTTATTATTTGTTACAATTGTGTTAAAATCTAATTATCTAAAGAGGTTATTCCTTCGTTAACATTTTCTTCGCTCTAGCACATTTTGCTAGAGCCTTTCTTTTTTTAAAACGAATAAAAACTGAATATTCTGTTTTATATTGAAAAACACCGTGTAATCAGCTCCATAACACCCTCATTCTGCTATGCTAGTAATAATCAATAAAATTAGAATTCACATATAGGATGGGGAGGATATCATGGATGTTTCATTAAAAGGGAATGAGCAGATTACATCATTATTAAACGATTGGTACCAATATATGTTGTCTCAACAAGTCTTAAAGGCTACTAATCTAAAAAAAGAAATTGATGAACAAATTAACAAGTTAAAGAATGAAATAGTTCAAAACTCTCAAGATCAAAACGTATTACTATATTATTCATTACTCAATTTTCGTTACACAGTGTTAACGAATAGTCTCAGCATTGGTAAAAATAGTTTTGATGCCATTAGTGATTACGATATACCTACAGACCAATTTCTTCGTTATTATTATCATTTCTTTAAAGCAATGCACGCTACTTTTATTACAAATTACACTTTAGCAGAGGAACACTATGAACAGGCAGAAAAATTATTAGTGGATATACCAGATGAATTAGAACATGCTGAATTCTATTATAGAATCGCAACATTCTATCATCATACTTATAACATGCTCACTTCTATTGAATACGCTAATAAATCAAAAGAAATCTTTTCGAATCATGAAGGATATGATGTAAAAACAGCTTTTTGTAATAGTTTGCTAGGCGGCTGCTGTATCTATTTAAAGCAGTATGAACAGGCAGAAGAATACCTAAATTCCGCGATTGATTTACTGAAAAAGAATAAAGAAGAAGATTCCTTGTTATACATAAGAAGCACCCTGGGTTGGCTTTATTCTGATCAAAACATGTCCACTTTAGCTATTCGTCATCTTTCAGAAGTAACTACTAAGATGCCTACTCATTTTAAGGCTATTTTCCTACAAGCCAAGGAACACTATAAACTAGGAGAGCAATCTGTAGCTAGTGAGCTTATTAACAAAGGATTACAACTCTGTAGAGAATTAAAAAATGGGGAATATACGCATCACTTCTCTATTTTAAATAGCTTAAACGACAATATTCCATTAGCAGAATTAGAAGAAATTATTCAAGAAGGAATTGCATACTTCGAGAAAGAAGAGTTATGGGATTATGTTGTGGAATACGGTGAATTGTTTGCTGCCACATGCAGAAAGATGGAAAATCACAAAAAGGTTAGTGATTATTTCCACATGTGTTATCTAGCTAGAAGAAAACTAATTGAAAAAGGGGCGCTAAAATAATGAAAAAGGTTAGTTTATTACTTACTGGAGTTGCTTTTGTTGCTACTTTGACTTTTGGCATTACTAAATTCTCTCATACAGACCAACTTGCTACTCATGGACACTTTCCCGCTCCAGCAACATCTAATCTTCTATATTCAGATGGTCATGATCGCATTGGTGTTACGGCTGAAACTTACGGTGGAAACACTCTGCAAAATAGTTAATATCTTTTGTATGAAAAATAACCCACTAATAATAAGTGGGTTATTTTAATGTTTTTTATTTAAAAAGGTGTGCATCATAATTTCTAGTTCACACAACCTAAAATTCCAACAATCTGACTTGCCTTTGAATTATTTACAGAATAGTAATTTTCTAGCCCTCTTCTTTCAGCTCTTAGTACTTTCCCTTTCATTTTCGATAAATGTTGGGAAACAGTTGATTGTGGAATATCTAAAATCTCAGTTAACTGTGATACATTACATGTTTTTCGACTTTTTAATTCATTAACAATTTGTAAACGTACTGGATGCGCCATTACCTTTAGCATATCTACATCCTCTTCAGAGATTTGATTTTTTTCCATTTCGTTTTTTAAAGTTGTCATTTTAATTTCCCCTTTATTTTCTTATTATCCCCATAATTAGTAATTCCATATTAATATTCCGTATCCTGTTGTAAAACTAACTTCACTTTTTACGATTTATTAGATTTTAAGCATAAGAGTATTGTTATCAGCAAGAAACCTACAAAAGAGAGCATCGGAATGGTAATAAATCCAAACAAATTCAATTGGTCTTCCGTGCAAGAAACGCCCACCGAGCATATCTTCATGCTACTAGAAGGGAATGTTTGTATCGTTATCTGATAAACCGATATCAACAAACCTATGAAAGTAAATGGAAAAGCATAACTACTTACTAGCGGGTCTTTTCTTAACATTCCAATTCCTAATATGAGTACAAGCGGATACATAGCCATCCGTTGGTACCAACATAAATCACATGGCGGAAGTTTCAACAGTTCACTAAATACCAAACTAATTATTGTTCCACATAACGATATCAACCAAGATATTTGTATATTATATTTTTTGATTATTTTCATCCTATTATCTCCTGCTTTCATACATGACTTACCTATAGTTCCTTCCCTGATACCACTATATTAACTGAAATACCACTAACTTCTTTCCGTGCTTAGAGTATCCTGTTTCAATAGACAATATCCAATCGTTTAGATCAGACCAATCGTATCCTTTCTCTAATAGCTCAGTTGGAAACTTGTCTTCAAATTCATCACGCATTTCATACATGGTTTCTAATGCTTTATCTAAAGAGCCGAATCGATATATAATGTGTGTTTTGACTTTCTTATTCTTTTTTTCCGCTAAAACTAGATAAACATACCGTCTACCCTTAGTGGAAACAAACTTTAGAAATCCAGGTGTTTGGCTCATCGTATCCCCTCTCACTTGCTGTTTTCCTTACCCTACCCTAAGTGAACAAGGTAAGGAAAACTTGTATTGTCGCTCAAAATTAGTGAAGCAGCTGTTTCATTCTTTTACGTTGAAAATATAAGAACGTACTCATTACAACAATATTAATCGCCCCTGCAATCGCCCCGATTTTTAAAATAGCGAGTATGCTTTGATTAATGCTGATTGGCATAACACTAAAGATAATGAACATAACTGATATTACAAAGGATATAATCATATTTTTCTTATTCTCACTCATATGCGTACCTCCAAGCTTATATTTTAGTAATGCGCTATACATGACATTTTACTATCATCAACTTGGACATTTTGTATGCTGCATTGCTTTTATTCTTAGTATTGTCGTTAATCTTGCCATTTCTTCTAGATAACAGTATTCGCAAATCTTTTGATTAAAAAACTTCAAAGCCAATAATTTAATTTCATTCATCTCTTTCTTGTTAGAGCCTTTGAATCCTGATGCCGCTTTATGTATTGCCTTTAATTGTGTACGGTCTGATTTTTCAATTGGTTCCTGGCACTTTGTACAAAACTTAACCCTTAACCTCTGCATCCTTCAACACTCCTCGTTAAGCAGCGTCATTACGATTATAATGACGGCTTTTTTCATCCACATATCCTTTTATGCTCCAAACACCATTTTTAGATAACTTTGCCTGTTTTTCGGCTTCTAACATTTCTGGGAGCAGCGTTGTATTTGGTTTCGTTATATAAGCTACAATCCCATATCCTAATTTTACCATAAGTTCATTTATATGTTCTCCCTCACAAAACACATATGCTAATTTTCTTCCGTATTTATCCTCTTTTGGTCCCTTATCGTATACCAGGGTTACATCTTTTCCTTCGATTCGTTGTTTTAAAAATGCAGAGGCTTCTTTACTCATCTGCTGTGGTGGAATTTTTTTCGAAACGGATTCGGGAGTATTTAGCAACAATAGGCGTGTCGGCAATATACGCATCGGCTGCTTCGGGTCATTTACTTGTACGTCCACTGTGTCTCCATCTTTCACATGTGTCACATGTCCTTTAACGATCTCTAGCCCCTCTAATTTAGCTTTATATTCCGTTGGTACATCTACACTATTTTTTTGTATATCAGCTTGTTGTGTGCCATTTTCAGGCTTTTGATCTGGTTGCGAGTTTTTTGTATTCGTCGAGGTGCTACATGCTGCTAACGTTAGAATACATGAAGTAATTACTACTACTTTAGTCAAGACTTTCATCAAAATACCCATCCCTTCTATTTACGATCATTTAGCTGGTGGTTACCGCTTTCTAGATTATTTCAAACATATACAAATGGGCTATATTTCGAATTGACTTCTCTGTATTTGCAACATGAACACTCCTTAATCCAGAGCGGGTGTTCATCATTATAGAGTGACTTCAACGTTTTTTTATGACATTTGGGACATACTGTTGGTTTATATTTTTCTAACATTTGTTCTACTCTTGGATTATCTGCAGTTTCATAAAAATTTTGCTTTTCAATTAACTCCATGTTTTTCTCTCCTTCACTTGTATAATTCATGAATAAACCCAAAAAAGGACACACCTACGCCAATGGTTCTGCGTAGGTGTGTCCTTTTGCATATTATTTTTCGATATGATATTAAATTTATGATAACATAATCCTCCCACTTTTTATATAAAAATACAATTAATTCTCTATTATTAGAATCACCCTCAACCATCACACGAACCTATAAGGTTTGTCACGGGGGTGTTACCCTAAAATCCCTACAATCTTGCTTGCTTTAAAATTATCGATATGATAGTACATCTCTAAGCCTTTTCTTTCGGCACGAAGTACTTTCCCTCTCATTTTTGATAAGTGCTGGGAAACCGTTGACTGTGGTATTTTTAATATTTCCGTTAATTGTGTTACATTGCATATCTTATGGTGGATTAACTCATTCACGATTTGTAATCGTACGGGATGTGCCATCACTTTTAATAGCTCGACATCCTCCTCCGGAATTGGTTTCACGTCTGTTTTACTTTTTAAGTTTGTCATTTCATTCTCCTTTATCATTTGTGTTTTATTGTTATTTATTTTTTGTATAATTAACTCTTCTACATAAATGTTTCTCATATCCCCATTACCATTTCCCCTCTTTATTTACAATTAAGTATGAAACAACCAAAAAAAAGGACACACCTGTAGCATGGTTATGCGTAGGTGTGTCCTTTTGCAATTAAATATTGACATATTAGATTAGATTATCTTTATCATAACACAATTCAATTTAATTTTATATATAAAATTAAAGATTTTACAATATTATTTTGATTTATTGTCCTTATATAAAAAAGTTCTTTACTAGTAAACCGCTTAATCATCGTATTTTCGAATGAGTAAAGATCTTTTTTATTTCTTGCTATATAGCGGCTTTCATCTTTAAAATTAAGGTTTCATAGGACTTTACTATCATAGTAAAGAACTTTTTTATTCAGTAAATATCTTTTTTATTTCTTACATTTATCATATATAAAATCGATTCGTTTCTTCTGTGTATCGTAAGAAATCCTAGCATCGAACTTGGTTCCCTTCTTTGAAGAAGTAAAACCTTGAATCTTATCAGTGATATTCTTGTCCAATAACTTTTTCATCTGGCCACCACTAATCTTTTTCCCTAGTATCGTTCCAGATACAAGGAAATCACATCCATTTTTATAGTGCTCGCACAGATAGTTCGTTTTTCCTATAATAACTCTTCCCTGACATAGTGGACATTTTCCAATGGTACGATCTTCCGTAGTTGGGAACTCAAAAACGATACTAAAATCCGATTTTAATCGAATTGCAGCTGTAAATTCTCCTTTTTCTCCTTTGAATCCGTTAATGAATCCCGTTGTGTTATTTTGAAGCAGTTTTTTAATTTGACCATCAGGTATTGTTTTCCCTTTTATTTTTGCTGGCAACATAAACTGACACCCATTTTCATATTCTGTACAGCCAAAGAATGTTTTTCGATTGGTTACATGCCCCTTTTGACATTTTGGGCATACACCAAGAGATAGTTCCTCATTTGTAGGTAGTGCAAATTGTATTGCTCCTTCCTTAATTTCTAAGTACGCGGCGAACTCTTTCCCGTTTGATTTAAAACCTTTGATAACGTCCGTTCTATGTTCTTCAAATAGCTTTTTTACTTGTGCTTCAGGTATTGTCTTTTCTTTTATTTTTGCTGGTAACATAAACTGACATCCACTTTCATATTCTGTACAACCAAAGAATGTTTTTCGATTGATTATATGCCCCTTTTGACATTTTGGGCATACACCAAGAGATAGTTCCTCATTTGTAGGTAGTGCTAATCGTATTGCCCCATCTTTAATTTCAAAATACGCTGCGAATTCTCTTCCGTTTGATTTAAAACCTTTAATAATATCCGTTTTATGTTCTTCAAATAGCTTTTTCACTTGCGCTTCAGGTATCGTTTTTTCTTTTATTTTTTTGGGTAATCCGATACTGCAGGTAGGATGATTACTACAACCGAAAAAATTCCCTCTATCTAGGATCTTTCCATTCCCACATATACACTGACAAATTTCAATTTGTTTCTTCCAAGTTTGAAGCATATGATCCGCAACTGTTTCCTCTATTTGAACTAAATGGTTTACTATTTCTTTTACAAATAAGTTGGTTTTTGCAACGAATTCTTCATAGCCAATTTCATTATGCTCAATTTTATGAATCATTCCTTCCATTTCAGCTGTATACAATGGATTTTTAATTTGTTCAATTGGAAATTGTTCTACAAAGGTACGTCCAATTGGTGTCGTACTAATTTTTCCCTTTTCGATAGAAATGTAATTTCTTTCTAATAAAGTCGGGATAAACGTCGCTTCTGTAGCTACAGTTCCAATACGTTTTCCTTTCATTAACTCCTTCAAATGTTCATCATCTATTTTTCGCCCAGCTGTCTCCATGAAGGTGAGAATAGAACTCTCTGTATGAAGAGCTGGTTTCTTTGTTTTAGACTCCATTAACTCAAAATGACGAATTTGTAGCGTACGTCCTTTCTGCAGGGCTGGAATGGTGAATGTTTCTACACTGCCTTCTTCAATTTCATCATGAAACACATATAAAAACCCTTTTTCTTGTAGAATATTTTCTTTGATAGCATATATATTCCCAACTGGATCAACGAACTGGGCCTCTCTTACAAGATAGACAGCGGGGCGCATAAAATTCCCGATAAATCGTTTCACAATGAGATTGTATAACTGTTTTTCTACTTCCAGACGTTCTTCACTAGGGTATAGCTTTTTTGTTGGTATAATAGCAAAATGGCTTGTCACTAATTCATCATTAAAAGTAGTATGCTTAGAATTAATAGATGAGATATCTACTAGTTGTACAAGTGACCTAAATGTACTGTTTGCTAATGCATGCATAACTGATTTCACACGCTCCACCTGCTCCGTTGGTAAATGCCTAGAGGAACTTCGAGGATATGTGATAAATCCTTCTTCATATAGGGTCTGGATGTGCTTTCTAGCGGTTTCCGCATTTATGTGTAACTGAGCATGAGCATCTTTGTATAAATCTGTTAAGTTATATAGAAGCTTAGGTTTCTTCTTCCTCGTACTTTCTTTGAATTCTGTTACTGTTAAGTGTTGCCCTTTCAACCTTTCTCCTAAGCTTTGTAAAGGTGCTGGATTCAAAATTTGTTCTTCATTCTTCATGGTAGGCGCTAGCCCCATATCAGTAAGTAGTTTTAAGTTAAAATAAGACTGTTCTGTGTAATTTTCAATCGCTAGTTCTCTTTGTCGAATCTCGTGTAAGAGACACATTTGTACCCGACCAGAGGATAACAGGAATTTATTTTTAGCTAATTTTACTGTACATCCCCTGGTTATATTCATCCCTAAGAGATAATCAAGATATTGTCTTGCCTTAGCGGCATTTGCAAGTCCATCATATTTTGTTGCGCTCTCTAATCGATTAAGAGCAGCTTCTAGTTCAGAAGCTTCATATGATGACTTGAATACTCGGGATTGCTTCTTATCTATTTTTGAATATTCATACACTTCCCTATATATTAATTCACCTTCTTTATCTGCATCACAGATGTTAACCACATGATCTACGTCTGGACGTTGTAAGAGCTTCACAAGTATTTGAAGTTGCTCTGCATTTTCTTGTTTCACCTTATATGCAGGCTGATACATTAATGGCAGATGCTCCAGTCGAAATTCCTTATACTTACTATCCATTTCTTCCGGATTTTTTAGTTCCAATAGATGACCACGACACCAACTTACAATATATTGCTCGTTTTCGTAGTATCCATAGTACGGTTTACTTCCTGCATATTTCTTAGCATTCCGAAACCTTGGTGACTTCATAATCTCATTTGCTACTTTCGGTTTTTCTGTAATAAATAATGTTTTTCCCATAAATTCTCTCTCCTTCTAAAATTATTTAGATAATAAAAAAGGACACACCTACGGCAGGGTTCTGCGTAGGTGTGTCCTTTTGCATTGAATTTTTTTGGTATTGAATTAGATATATCATAACATATTCGTTTTTATTTTTTCAAACTGTTAAATAGACAGTGATACAAAATATTATGTATCCGTTCAAAAGAGATGCCAACTGCTCTAATCATGTGTTTTCGTCACAAACTCTTTTGGATCGCCTTTCAACTTGTAATACTTCATATTTGTACGTATGGCTAATAATGAAAGACCGACAAAACCAATCACATACAGCATCATATCCTTTGCTCCATTTCCTATGATTTTGCGAAATCTTTATGTAAATATTGAATTTCTTTCTTTTCAATAGTCATAACTATAATTTTCGCACCGATTAAAGATTCATAGATTTGTTGAACGCTCTCTTTTGTCAGCTTCTTTTCTGTATAAGAAGTAATGCATTTTCGTAGGTCTGTATGATACAAAGTATGTTTATCCCTCGATGTAACGGTTACTTTTTTCAAACGACACTTGGGATGAAATGTCGCAATGGAAACGAACGGCAGCTGTTGTTTCGTTATCGCTTCAATCGCCTTTATATGCTCATAATTTTGTCGGAATGGATTTTGGAATGTTTGCTTTCTTCTAAACATAGTCTGAGTCCACCTTGCAGATTTCTCATTTCCCCAAATGCCCCCCTCGTAATTCTTCGTATTAATTACAAATACACCTGTTTCTGCAATGACAACATGGTCTATTCGCGTTGTATCTCCATGCTCTGTATACACTGTTACATCGTGCAGTACCTGGTATTCTTCTTTACTTAGCTTATTTAGGATACGCTTTACACTCTTTTTCCCAGCTTTCTCTTTCCATTTTGGTACATGCTTTTTCGCGAACATATTCACAGGCAGTAATACCGCAATTAGGATTAATTCAAATATAAGCACCTTCATAATTTTTCCCTACCCTCTTTTACATTTTTGTATTTCTACGTATTAATCGATACACATGTGTTTCTAATCCTAAGATTAAATATGAAATACAAAGGCCTTTTATAACCATTTCGACAAATCCTAATGCTAACGCAGCTATTAGCCCTCCCCTGAATTTGAAAGGTCTTGTTGCCCTCCTGTTTACTGATCTTTCAATCACTCCAAAATTTGCCCAGGTAGGTAATCGTTTTTCAACATTCTTTGTTGTGCCCAATAACCCGTATTTAAGCGATAATATCAAGCACCCAATGAGTAGATAGACAATTGTATAAAAATAAATGGATAATCCCATTACAATGATTGTCATCAACCATCCAAATAACAGGGAGTTTCGTAAAGATATTAATTCTTTATTTTTTTTCAAAACAAACATTCCTTTCAAAATTAAATAGGTAGTTTTTATATGGAAAATATTTACATTTAATTATAAGCATGTTATGATGTACCTGCTACAAATTAAGAAATCATCAAAAAGGATTGTGATATATATGTTAAAACTCGTAGTTGACAATACAATGTCGGAACAAGAAACGTCATCCACTATAGATTTATCTGGCTGTTTTACTTGCAAAGACTGTGTATATTATCTAGCAAAGTCTGATTCTTGTAGTTTAAACCTAGCTGCAGATTCGAACAGTCCATTTATCCCCTATGAATGCGGTAATTTTGAAGAAACCTATGAACTCATACAAACGGGTGAAGAGGACCCCCTCAATACCTATCTTCATAAGCAGCTGCGTGAAGATAAAGTAAAAGAATTGGCTGAAAATTATCCAGCAGAACCATCTATTGACCCAATACATAAGGAAGCAATGTGGTATGCAACGGATACTTTCGGTTGTTGGATTGTTAACGATTCAAAAAAACGGTTTTCTCTTGCGAAAGAAATACAATTCGACGATAATGCTAAGATATCGAACATCTACGCTTCACCTTTTCCTCTTCATGATCACGGTGCAAAAGCTGGTATCCGTAATTACATGTGCTGGTACATTAATGAAAAAGGAATTGGTGAATACCACCTGCTTATTGGTGGCGTCATCATGAAAATTGCAGAAGGAGTTAAAAAACTTGGATTCCACAATGAATAATATTCACAAAACTAGAATTCTCGAACATACTACATTATTAAGCCTAGTACACCTAATACCTATGCTTATGACGAATGGCATTATCTATTTTTTAATGAACTTATCTATACAAGAATGGAAAACCTGGTTAATCTATGAATTTGCTTTTTTATTATTATTTATCGTCAGCAGATTCCAGGTAATTCGAACAAAACATAGCATTTCTTTAATGAATCACCGGGAAAGTAGAATCTCTAAAACAAATATTTACCTCATTTCCATTCCAGTTGTTATCATTGCGCCATTACCAGCGATCTTAAAGGTTGCGTTCATTCTACAAATGACAGTCATCCTTTACTTGTTAGAACGTACCTATGTGCATATAGGACGACTACCAACACATAATTTATATAAGATTAAATCAATTATTTGTGACAACATGCAATTAAAGATAGATCGTATCATTCCAAATAATGAAGAACACGGTACACATTCGATTAAAACGAATGACAATCAATATTTTTTGTACACCGCCGTCTATCTCAGCGGTATACTATCTCCAATTTCACAAAAAGAATTTAATGAATACGAAAGAAGAAACCTAATGGGTAGATAAAAGGTACTGAACTATTGTTCAGTACCTCCTTTGTTTCCTTACATATGTGCAAAAAGCCATGGCGCTAATACCGCCAAAACACATAATAGCCCTGAACCGGTTATGACTCTATTGGACCATCGATAATATTCGGGTTGTTTTGTACTCTCATGGATTTTACGTAATCGAAGTCCCGCAATAAGCATAAATGGTGTAAAAATAAGTGCTGTTGCTTTGAATGTGTCCAGGAAGTCCGTAAAAATATCCATAAAATGAAAAACATCCGTACTAAATAGAAAATATACACTTACTCGCATGATAAGCATGGTAACAAAAGAAAAGATCATACTCCCTGTTGCCCATTTCATCCACTGACCGTTTTTTGTAATGAGTGCCATGATCATCACAATAACACCTAACACAAATGAAATAGAGAAAAAATTAACTCCCACCTTAAACATTGGTGCATACATTCTCTCTAGTTTATGAATTAACGAGGAAGCAGCTGAATTGTCTGTATCAGATGCTTTCGATTTATTATTAATCCCTTCTTGAAAAGATGAGGAGACATCGTTACCTTTTAATTTATTAAAATCCACATTAGCAGATGCTGCTTGTAGAGGTATTAGCAATAATATAGTGAGTACTAATGTACAAAGGACTCCAATTATCCCTGCCTCTTTTTTCATAACAGTTCACCAGCCAGCTTTGGCTTTATACTTTTTAAAATCATTTCATCACCAACCGCCACATATACAAGTTCTGCAGCATAATAAATACTCGCTTTTGTATAGGCCCCCATAATAGCATTAGCGATTTCTTCTCTTTCTACTTTTTGATATTCTTCATTATGATTACAAAATTCGATTTCGATACGATTGATATTGTTGTTCAATACCGTTATATGCAATTCCTTAAGGCTCTCTAAGCGATTTCCTAGACCACACACAAGTTTGAACACTTTCGCTGCAATAGTCGGCGGCTTCACATATGTAGAATTAAAATGTATCGTTTCATCATTTAACACACCATCTTCATCCACTTTACACGTCATAATAATGGAATGATTTTGCTTTTCGATTGGCTGTTTACTTAATTGGCGTTCTATGACATACTGTGCGCTTATTGTTATGTTTTCAATATAGGAATCTAATTCGGTATTTGAAATTTTAACCTCTGAAAACTCCGGAAAAATCATATAAGCATGTTTATTCGTACTGCTCTTACTCACCCGTAATACTTTAACCTGTTTTTTTTCGTAGCGCACCGTTTGTTTTAATTTACCTATTACATCACTATGCATTTTATCAATTTGCATATAAAAAATACCTCCCAATTAAATGTTAATTAAGTTATTTTACTTTACATATATTTAAATATCGAAATAATCAATGTCTCATTATAGTTGAATCTGTAAATATGGTGAATCATTCCGTCCCAATAATTTATACAAAAATAACATTATTTTATTTTCATATAAATTATTGGGACGATACCTATTTATTTCTAATCTTTCAGAAAAAAAGCAACTAGGATTTGAATCTATTCGCCTCCTAGTTATCTATCGTTTCCTCAACAAATTTCCAATCTAAAAGTGTGTAAGAATATGGTTTATCCATGTGAATTTGCATACACAACATTCGGTTCTCTGGTAGAATCTCTCCTTGCGTATCTATCCAATAACGCTGTTGATCCCCCTGATTCAAAATGCGTGTATATTGTTTTTCTCTCCCAATAACTACCCCGTACCAGCTCATTCCTAAAGAGGGATTGATATTCTCTGGCATAAATGAAGTTTCGTCAGGATACTCTATACCTTCAGGTGTCTCACTTATTTCCCCTTGTGGTAACATATATGGTTCCATCATCATTTCTTCAGGGATATAATCAGGTACATCCATATCATCCGGAAATGGAATCGTATAGGTTTCTTCTGGAGCGAAAGCATGTTGAAATTCTTCAACATGCGTCTCATCTCCTAATGCGATTACTTTTTCATTTTCTTTATTTGTTTCAGAAGATACATTCGCTTGAATTTGAGCAGCGATGGAATTATATACATTTGCTACGTCTTTTTCTAGCTCGCTTTTTTCCAAAGTAATCGTTTCATATTCTCTCTCTCTCCCTATTGGTTCATTACGAATCGGACACCAATAAGGCTTTACCTCTTTCGGCTTTTTACTTTCTTCTTTCCTCTGTATTTCTTTTTGAACTTCGTGTCTCATTTCTTTTACTTTCCAACATATATATGCAATAACAAGAATACTCACTATTGTATACATTCCTCTTCCTCCTCTTTCCTTTAAGCAAATAAGTCAAATGCGTATTGCCCTTCTATTACCTTGTTTCTCTTCCTTCTACCCTTCTTCTCTGGAACTTTCGCCTCTATGATCACTTCATCCCAAAACACTATATCCTGCTTCTGCACTAGCGAGCGTCTAGCTGTGATAAGTTGAGTCAATGTACGAATTAGCTCTTTATGATCTCCGTCTATTTCAAGTACACGATTTACTACTTTTGCACCTGATACTTTATCTGTCTGAATCAATTGAACCGCTCTCTGTGTAAAACTCGCCTCTTTCATGAAGGCAACATCTAGGGATGCTGGTAATTGGTTCACCCATCTTGAGAATTGTACTTCTAATGATTCAAATACCGGTGTCACAACTTTACCAATATTCGCAAGTAGTTCTTTTGTTTTTTCAGAAGCAGCGCTTGCCCATTCTTCTGTTGATCCTTTTAATTGTTTACCGCTCTTAATATTTTGTATTAATAAGGTTTGTAAGTCCCCTGTGTCACCCAACATCGCATTTAGACCATCACTCGTTGCATCACCATTCATAGCTTCTGCCGCTTTATTCTTTTCAGCTATCAGCCCCGCAATTTGTTGTTGGAACGTATTGCGATATGCTAAATAGAAGGTTCTACATTGATGTGTCTGTCCAATGCGCCAATGCCTTCTTGCAGCCTGATTTAATGTAAAGAGACTAAATGAAAACTGATAGAATACAAGAGTTGGAGTTGACAACAGATCCAAACCTACTTTTACTAATTCTTGGGAGCAAATAATTACATTCACCCCGTTTTTTACTTGTTCCTTTAACCATTCACTACGTTTAGGTGGGGCAACGGTATCTGTACGTAAAATCTCTACTTTCGCTCCTGGCACTTGTTCCGCTACCCTCTTAAGACGTGGTTGAATGTCTCTCTCTTTAACAGATGTTCCTGTGTCTGATACATAAATAATCGTTGGACGGCCTTCAGAGATTTCAGTACGTAATATATCCTGCAATTTTTTCTCTTTAGGCTGTATACAATCCTCAGTGAATTTATATCCTTTACTTGACCAAACAAGCTTTGTTTTTGCATCATCTATATAATAATCTGGATAGTGATTCATATTATCCGGATAAGAATTCCCTGTACGTATATAAGAAAGCCACAGTTTCCCCAAATCAGGTGTACCCTTCGCTTCCTCAATTGCTTTTTCATAGGATTTTTTCATATGTTCATAGGCTTCTTGCTGTTCCTCTGACATATCAACCAAAATGGTGGGTACATTAACAAGTTCAACTGGACTTGGCCATACATCTTTTAAGCGGACATTAATTGTTGTGTCCATTAAAAATTTTGTAAACACATATGGTGAAATACCTGGAACAACCTTACTCTTATCTAGTGTACCTTGTGCACCACATGAGGCTACATTAGATGAAACTTCCCCATCATGATAATAAGTTCTTTCAATATTTCCGTAGGTTTCATTCCATTCCATTAATGAATTATAACGAAATCCTGCCTCTACCATTTTGTGCGGGAATACACGCCATAATGTATAAAATACATCGCTAGCTCGCCCACCAAAGAGAGTCCCCGTACCACCTACAAACTTTTTACAAACCTTCACAAGACTACCTAAAGCATTCCCTTGAGCGGTTTCACTTTTTAATTCGTGCACCTCATCTGCGATCAAGGCATCAAAAAAGTTCTTCATTTTTCTACGAATATATTCAACAGCTGCTACTTTACGGTAAGCACGTCCTGTTTCCTTAGCAGAATATGGTTTCACACGATTAGCAGTCTCCAATTGCTTTTGAAGTGGTTTATTTCCTTCTCGAATTGCTTGTACTAATTGCTTCTCATAACTTGTCCACTCTTTAAAGCTCGCATATTTCGTTTTCACTTTCGGACTCCATAGGTATGAATTGCAATGAGTACATACACTATTTTTATTTGTTTTTGAATCTACATCACTTTGTGTGAAATCCTTATAAGAACACACTTCTTCTTTTTCTCCGTTTGCCTTATATACCATAAGTGAAGAATTCTTCTTCTTAAGCGGAGAACCACAATCTACACAATAAAACCCTTTCTTATAATATTTCTGTACCTCTTTTTCTTCTTTTTTAGAAAGAGAGATTTCTTTATAAGGAAGAGGCATATGCTTGATAGAATCGCCACGCATCGTCGTAAAACTAATGACAAAGAATGTTGGTTTCTGTGGTTTTGGTCTTCCCGCTTGGATCCATGCCTGGTGAATTCGGATTAAATCTTCTGTATGTTTAATTAGGTGTATCTCTGCATCTGGAATTAAGTGTCGTATTTCCTCTTTTGCCCACTTCTCTGTGAGGGTTGGTGGGACAAAGACGCAGGTACGATACCCTTTCTTTCCTTTTAAATGAAAGTAACCATCTACCGCAGCCGTCATCATCGCACTTTTGCCCGTGCTCATCTCGCCTTGTATAATAATTCCTTTTTGTACTTGTAATGCTTTTGCTGCACCAGTAGCAACATGCGCTTGTACAGGGAATAAAGGTCTTTGATAAGTATCAAAATGTGATAATGCTTCATCTTTCATTGGTTGATGAAGTGGCTCATCCATTTTCGTTACTTTATCAAGCATGACAGGAGAATATTCAAGTAGATATTCATTTAAATCCTGAATTTCTTGTACCTTTTCACCTATTCCTTCTTTTGGAAATTTGCATTTCCCCGTTTTAATCACTTCAGATAAAAACTCTTTACAATCCTCTACCTTTAGAGTCACTTGAGCAATTTCTAAAGAAGAAAATTCATTCTGATCAAAGTACACTTCTAATGGCTGTAACAGCTTTCTTGTTAGCATTTCCTCATATATTGGCTCTGCCCATTCCTCTAGGATTGGTAAACCATATGGTGCTGCCATAAGAAAGTCTCTTACTTGCATTGCGGGTGATTCATCGATTGCCACAATGAACTTGTTCTCTAATTCTTTTGTATATGCAATAATGGCTTTCTTTTGATTCATTGTTCTTGTACCAATGAACTCAAAGGCACCAGCTGCACTTACATTTGTTTTTCTAGTTAGGATATAATTAAGTTCTTCCTTTTTCCCTTCTCCAAAATACAAACGTTTTGTTCCCATTGAGATTGCCGCACGAAATGATTTTAATGAACTATCATTTCCACCAAACACCGCAAACTGTATTTGGTGATTACGGTTTACTGCTAAAGCAAAGCAAAAAGCCGTATGCGATGCAGTTGCAGTGTCTAGTTGCAACATCGCTGGTGTTTGCTCTTGGTCAAATGTTTCTTGTTGTATCATGTCTTTTATCATATTATTAGCCCCCTAAGAAAATAAAAAAACGTATCAAATTTGATACGATCTTTTTTCCTACTGTTTAAATGTTATTTTTATTAGAAATTGATATACTGCTTCCATTCCGGAAGAGCATATTGAGCTTCTTGTATTATCCCTTCTATTTCTTGAAATGGTGAGAACATTCCAATTAAATTGTATGTCGATAAAGCATCTATTCTCACCAATAATACACACACTATAGTCATGGCAATTACCATTCGAAGCATACGACTGCTATACTCCCAAATGATAAATAAAGTTCCTGCTCCAAATAAGTAATACATACCGGCTATCTTCCTTTCCTAGACAAGTTCTTTTACTTCACCAGATGGTGTTGCGATAATAAATTTCGCACGACGTTTTTGACGAACAACTTCTTTTGTTTGCTTTTTTAACTGCTCGAATGATGACTCATAGTACACATTTTCAGAACCACGAACAGCATGAAGGGTATCTCCTTCACCGAGCAAACCATCCGCCACACCAGTTACAAGTAATAAACCTAATTGTCCAGAAGCAATCGGCATTTTTGCTTTTTCAGCAGCCGTTTTTTCACCAGCAAGTGAATATCCACTCCCCTTATTAAAACGCTTTTTCAGTACTGCAATTCCTTCTGACTTGCCAATACCTTCATAAGCGCTTTTATAATCTACTCTCGATGTAAATATAAGCTTGGTATCGTTACATACAGCTGGGATTTCCCACGATTTACGATTTACCATTTGTCCTAATGTAATTACTTTCTTTTTTACAAATTCAAGGTCCCTCATATTCTCACAAAAATTGGCGAATTGGTCGTTAAAATACGTGTCATTTGTAGAAGTAGCACGTTTTCGTCCAATAAAAACACATTGTTTAAACAAGTCAAACTCTCCGTTTTTATCACCAAATCGTAACAAACCGATTTCCTCATAGTTCTTAGCTAAAAAGTAGCTAATATCGTCCCTTGCAAAGCGGTCATATGGAATGACATACACCATTATTCCTCCTTCTTGTAGATACAAGTGTGCACGTTTTAGGAAGTTAAACTCCATAAGCTCTGTTTTTGTATTACCGACGCGCAGCTCTTTATTATAAGGGGGATTTAAAAAGATAAATGGAAAGTAATCATGACTTATCATCATGTGCTCAAATCCCGCACGTACGACTACATCCAATTGTTCTTTTGCTTTTTCATAACGATTTGCCTCTAATTCGACTCCAAATGTTTGAAACTGCATGCCCTTTTGCTTTATCTCATTCGCAAAATAGCTTAGAATCTCACCTTCACCGCAGCATGGATCAAAGCAAGCATAAGCCTGCTCCGATTCCATTTGTAATAACTGCAGTAAATGTTTTCCCTCTGTTAGTGGCGTTGGATAAAATCCAGCCGCAATATCATTTCCTATACGCATAATACATCTCCTCCAAGTTTCTTTTTGAAATAAAAAAAGGAAGTTCCAAGTTTATAATCACTTAGTTCTTCCTTTTACCCTCTATAAACAACAATTTCATCAAAACGGTAATTGTTCATCTTCCAGCACTTCATCAACGCCAGCAAATATATCATCTGACTCACCTGATTTCTCTGTGTTTTCCTGCTCATTTGGATCTCTTTGGTCCAATACATTTTCGCATAACATATACTTAATCCCCCTTACTTTGATTGTTCTGTTTCGTATTCTTGGTAATCAAAGAAATAATCTTTCAGCTTACGCATCATTTTACGAAATTTTGGCTCGGCTACAATTTTTGTTCCATGATAGAAACTTTGTTGACCGATAAAACGCCAAAGAACTATATATCCTTCTTTTGCAGCTTGCAGACCCTCTACGTATAATGCGATCTCATGTGCTGCCTCTTTTTTATCAGTTGTATGAGGTTTAAAATATTGAAATTTACCATCTGGCAGTATAATTTCAGCTTCTAAACAGCCACGCATTTGATTAATACGTTCTCTTGCTTGAGATGTCATTTGAGATATTTGTAACTCATTTTGATTATGCATCTTCATGCGTGTTTCATGTTCCTCTACTGTTGGTACTAATCGTAAATGTGTACAATCTTTTTTCATTATTATTTTCTCCTCTACTGTATGATTTTGCTATTAAATGATCCATAGCCCTGCCTACAAACTTGAAGACAACACAAAAAGGGCTTCTTCAAGTCGATTAAAAATGTGTACAGCAAAATAAGCTATATACATTAAATCGGCTCAAAGAAGCCCTTTCAAATTGAAACAAAATAAAAACATGTTTCTACTACTCAACCACTACACAAGGTGTGGGAATAAACGGAATCAAATAAACTAACAATATACCTATATATTATACAATTTAGGTTTTTGTATCAAGTTATTTTTATAAAGTACACATATGTATGCAAAATTGACAATGGTGCGCCTTTTGTAGATTTTATATATCCTAGCAAAAAATTTCAAAAAAACTTCGCTCTACCTCTTAGAATATAGTGAATTTATGATTATAATACCCGCTGTAATAAACTTTAAAATGAAAGGGGCTCATTTCAATGATGAATATCATTAAAAAGGCTAAAAAAGAAATTTTATTTGTAGGAGGACTGTTCGTATTGTTTTGTCTGGCACTTTGCTATAATGAGAAAACTGCTGTATCCAGTGCAGCAATGTGCTTTTTTAGTATTTTAGCAAAAGATAAATTCTCTAAGACAGCATAAATACTACAATATAAAAAGAGCCATTTAAATGTGGCTCTTTTTATATGACACTTGTTTTTCGTGCCACAGGTTTACGATATTATAATAGATTAACTACCTCTTGTCTCTTAATCCATTTGTCTAATTTATTTCGAGTTTCATCACTTAATCTTTTTCGTTTTCCAGTTAATAGCTTTGATAAATTAGATGGTGAAATCTCTATCTCTTTCGCAATATCTCTTAAGCTGGCTTTATTTTCATCTTTATATTCCATAATCCTCTGCTGATACCAACTAATTTCCTTATTTTCTTGCTGCTGATTTAATTGAAGAGGTCGAATTTCTTCTACCACCGTACCAATTCCCTCTAATATCTGTTCTTTTACTGGTGTTTCTATTATTTTATTTTTAGGAGCTATCTTTTTCTTTTGTAATAGCTCCTGTTGTAAAGTAACTAACTCATCAGTAGGTGTTATAGTTACTTTAAGATTTAACCAATAGTTCTCAAGCCAGTTACGGCCAACACATTTATCTTCGTCAATCGGTGTTTGATACTTCCATTCCTTTATCACTTCATCACGCATTAAATCATCTAATGTTTTCTCAAATATATTTCTTATCCGTGCAGGGTTGCGATTCATGCTCACTCCCATAACACTTAATAAGCCTTTTGGACCACCAATTGAATAAGGGTGTATCAAATGTTGATAAGCTTGTTGAATCCGCCATCTCCAACTTAAGTACCTTGTTAATCTTTTGTGATAGCGTTGTTGTTTACTATTGTACTCAAGCGCCTTTTTTGATAACAAACCTGTCAATTTTTCTGATCCAAATAAGTACTTCGATAAAAATGTTCCAGGTGCTACATTCATACTTTCAATACCTAACATTTCATCAGTATGAATATCCTTAGCAAATACAATTTCATCCATTACAAATAATCTACGTACACGTTGTTTTTTATAAGCAAGCGACTCACTTGGGTTCTCATCATCGTTTAATATAACTATTTCATTGTCTTCGTTTACATATATAAAAATACTTGCTAGTGCAGCTAAACGCTCCATAATTTTCAAACGGTCTTCTTTTCTATAATACGATTTACCATTTCTTACTTGCTTCATATTGCACATTTCTAATATTTCCTCGTAGCCTATATGTACTGGGCTATTTACTGTATTTGCTGACTTCACCCATATCTCTGTTACAATATCCAAACAATCGGCAGTTAAATCATCCATTACTCTATCTACAAAAGTGGAATCAACTAATGTATTCCACCGATTTAATTCCTCTGCCCCTCTTAATTTCAAATCCCCATCATTAAAACGTGATGATACTACCACAAGACTGTTGTTCTTATCTGGTAGTTCAGCAATATGTGCATTTAATTCCTTGTCCTCTGTAAAATTATTTTTTGCAATTGTGTCCGTTAAATGATACATAAAGCCAGCGCTACTATGTTCGATATAATTTTGCTGCTGTTCTTTATTTTTTTCATCTTGTTCAGATGTTACTAATACGATTTCAAATTCCTCTAAAATAGTATCAGCAAGTAAATCAAAAACCTCATTTCGATATTCCTCTATCTGAGCCACAATTTCCATAATACTAACACCTTGGGATTCCTTATAGGATATCCAATTTGCAAGCTTTTTGAAAGCCATGGATGTATACATTGGATCGTCAACATAATTCAAATCACTATTTATAAGTGTACAAAGTCCTCGCCATTTATGTAAAATACGTGTATTATTCTCTACGTATTGAAGTAGTGGGAATGCGACTAAAAGCGTGTTTTGAAATAGTTGTTTTAACTGATTCATAACTTTTCTCCTATCCATATAATTTAAAAATCTTTCACTATGTGCATGCTCAAAAATTTCTTGTATTGTACATTCCTTGTTATAAATCGAAGGAAGTTCCTTCTCCCTATAACGAGATATATACTCCAATGTCACTAATTCCACATGTATTTGAGTTTTTCTCTCTTCAAAGATATCCAAAAGACTCCTCATTCTGTTTACCACCGTTGCATCAGAGCTATCAACAAATTCACATAAATATAGTAAATCAAGAATTAACATATTAGCTGTATTTTGATAATCCACATCAGTATGCACCCTTCCATGTGCAGGCGTATTTCTTAACTCAATAAACTTATACTTAAAATACTCATATCCCTTAAAATCCCCATCTTTTTCTACTATTTTATCAACCTTTTTGTCTAATGAATCACGTTCTAATTGAGACCATGATATTTCTAACTCAATACAATAATCATATATTATCCCTTCAATTTGAAGCGGTATAATTTGACAAAAAAATTCCATTCGTCCCTTATTATATAGTTCTATTGCTGGTCTAAGCATTATCCTCTTATTTAGAAGATGATTAGTATCTATGAGGGATAAAATTTTATTTTCAATAAGATTTTCCTTTATGTATGTATTTAAATCATACTTTGCTAACTTTTGAGTTTCAAATCAAATAGTTTATTTCTGCACAATGTGGAAACATTTTTCCCAAGTTGCGCGCATAACACAAAAAAGAGGAAACACTTTTTTAGAGTTCATATGCCATCACAGAAACACTTTTTAATACCTATCACACAAAAGTGGAAACATTTTTCCCAAGTCGCGCGCACATAACATTAGAATCACCTCCAACAAACCCTTATGTATCAATATTTACGCTAAACACAAAAGGAGGAAACACATAAATAAAATAAGTTTTTTTCCCAAGTCGCGCGCGTATAAAAGTGCAAAAGTGGAAACATTTTTCCCAAGTCGCGCGCGCAACTACAAATTGATTAGAAAGAAACACTGTTATATCAAGGGTTTTGAGTGTTTCCGTTTTTGCTCCGATTGAAAAAGAGGAAACAATCTTTCACAAAAATTGCATATGAAATTTTTTCATATTTTTTTTAAAGTCTTACAGCTCTAAGGTTTATCAAGTGTTTCCTCTTTTTTCTCCTGCTCTTAAAGGGCCCATCTTTACAAAATTCGATTTGCTATAATCAAAATTGGAATATTTTATAGTCTTTTGGCATATATTTCTGAATTTGCAGAACGGAGGTGAAAAAGATGGGGAAATCATTTATTATTCAAAATCAGCGTAGCTTAAATGGAGCAACGACAAACGCGGTTTTAGTAACACTAAAATCTTGGCAAAAGTTTGTAGAAACATTTGAAGAGAAATACTACAGCTATAAAGATACATATTTAGAAGACATTCTGCAGCACATGACATATGAAGAACGTATTGCGGATGTAGACGGCTTTGTCAAACAAGCAAAACCATCTTTTTCACGTCGTGCAGTTTCTGCCATTGCAGAAAAAACAGGAAGAAAGCATAAATTATATGGAATTACGAATGCTGATCTTGAAGTGTTCTTATATCTACATAAAAAATGTTACACAAATGGAGTTATTCCAAATGTAACTGTACATATGATGTGGGAAGATTACAAGCAATACAAAGAAGAATTTGCATACATACAGCATTCTCAGTTCTATATTGCTTTGAAAAAGTTAAGCTTACATAACATTATCTCTATCAAAAATGGATTAGATGGCCGCTATACAATTAAGCTGACTCATTTTATGAATGAGGAAACAGAAAAAGCCAACCCTTATGTTTATATTAGTCCTGTTGTATTTACAAAGGCTTTCTTTAAGCTATCTGTTGCAGCAAAGAAGCTATTCTTAGACATTGCTATGCAACAACATACGGAGACAACTTTAAAGCGTTCTTTGGACAAGCAGGATGAAAGAGGAAACAAAACGCACTTTGGCGGGATGTATCGTTTCTTACATAAAAAATATCCGCACCAAATACGGGCGGTTATCGAAGAATTAACAACTGAATTGCCATGTACGGGAAATCCCCTATTTAAAATTTGTAAAATGCAAAAAGGCGTAAAGAATACTAAACGATATACAACATTATATCTATCTATCCATTCTGACTTCTTATGTACAAAGGAATCTGGAGAAGAACAACATAGGGATCCATTTACACCAAAAGCAACATATGCTCGTAAAGCGAAATTTATAGAAACCGTACTACAAGAAATGAATATCGGTGAACTGTCTTCAGATATGAATAAATTCATTCATGTTTTAAAACATACTTGTCATCGTCAAATTCGCAGTGTTATTCGTGGTCTTCGTGACATGGTTGACCGAAAAGAAGGATACCCAAAGAAAATTGTGTACACATTAAAAAAATTATTACATCAAACATCACAATATCAAATTCTTGATACAGCAGCGAAGGAGGGTATCTACCCTCTTATTGCGCAGCACATACCAAAAGAGCAAAACAGCAAACGAGAACAAGCTGTCTTTGACTTTGGTTTACATTACTCTATGTATTCACTGCGTAACATTAAGAAGATGTTTAGAAACGTTCAAGAGCTGCTGAAGCAAAAATTCGCTGTACCTGTTACTGAAGAATCTTATCACCGAAATTATCTAAAGTACCAGGAAGAAACGTTATTTAGAAAATACGCATATGAACAAGGAATCAATCTACACGCTTATGTCGCTTTAGAAATAGAAATGCGTGAGCTTTTAAAAGCACGTGGCCATAAAGAACGTACTATCCCTAGCGATGTCCGTGAATGGTTTATCGAAAGAATAGATAGACTTCCACAAGAAAAACTTCGTGTAATCGAGCTGCCAATGCAGTTTAATTTACTAGAATTTATGCGTGCATTTGAACGTCTAGCTCGTGCTGGTATGAAGGTAACGACTGCAGATCAAGTACTAGCAGCAATAGAAGTGAATTAGCGACATCCAGCTCTTTATTTTTGAAAAAATCAAAAGTAGAGGGCTATTCGTGTTTGTTCTATACAGATTTTCTTTCTACTCCTCCATTAATAAGCAGCTAATATGTATGACTCTATTAAAAATAGGGTCTTTTTTTATGCACCTTTATGCAAGTACTGCTACTTGTTTTCTCATATTTCCACAATTGCATCGATAAAATTCAATGCCATCAGAGAAAACAATGGTAATATACCTACAAAAAATCAGAAGTAAAATCTAAATTTTAGTGGATATGAGGATAGGTATATACGAATGTGAATAATATTTGCTTATAAACCCTTACTATTACTTACTTCTTTATAATAATCTAATAAAAATCATCAATAATATTGTGAGTTATGTGTAAGAACTGAATGATGTTAATAAAATCATTAGGTATCTGGATCAATTGTGAATAGTTTGTGGAAAAATAAGCCTATAATTCGTGTGTAAAGGAATTTATCGTTCATTTTAGTGGATGAATAAATATAATGCAGTTTGTATCAAATTCTTTCATATTTCATGTAGAAGTATATATTTTTGTTTCTGCTTTTTTGTAGTTTAAATGGGGCACTTTTTATTGTTTTTTCGTATACAATTTATTCTATTTATGATTTTTTACGATTCTATATTTACTCTATCCTTGATAGAGTAAGGTTTAATATAACTCAAGATTACCTATATAAGTTTTATCTTTATTTCTTTTAATATATATAAGATTTATATTTATATTAGATTTTAAAAAAACATTTATTTTATCAACAATTCCCAATATTTGTAGATGACAGTTAAAAATCTCTTACTATAAAGTTACAATAATTGTTATAAACCAAATATTTACCAACTCACTAACAAAAGGGCAAACTTACGTATCTATTTTAGGACGCAGGTTTGTCCTTTTGTATGTACTTATCATGCACCCCCTTTGGGATTTTCGTCTTAATTTTAGTCATTTGGTATTTCAAATAACGTACATTTCAAAAGTTCAAAGGGTTGTTTTTCCGTTTGAATTTTTGAAATGCCAGCAACCGTGCGTAGCAAAGGGCGGTAGCATGTTTTATTTGTATTTTTTGTTATAATAATGTTCATAGAAAATAGGTGATTATTATGACAAAACTAAATGAATTCCAAGAAACATTAGAAGCTTTCTCCACATTTTTAATGGTAAAAGGTCGAAAACCATCAACTATTCAGCGGTATGTGTATGATATCCAAGATTTTGGACGATGGTTACAGGATAATAAAAAGTTTTCTGCAATTAATACATGGGAGAATCTATCCTTAAAAGATTATCAAGCGTTCTTTTGGGAATTGGAGCATAACCGTAAATACTCTCCCAAAACTCAGCATCGCATTTGGGTTGTCTTAAAAAAATTCCATAAATTTTTAAACATTGAAAGCCCTTTGGAAGATATGGAATTTACATTGAATCCAGATCGTTCATTAAAAGATGATGATTTCATTTCTTCTGCTGAGGAACAAAGATTAAAAAATATATTAACTTCCCTAAAAGATTTAACAGAGAAACAGGCCCTTATACGCCCTCTATTGATGGACAGGAACGTTTGTATAGTAAATTTACTACTAGACTATGGATTATCGTTACAAGAGCTTGTAGCCCTGAATATGAGCCATATACAGTTCGGTAATAATACAATGCTTGTTCCAGGGGAAGAAGGTGGTAATAGAGTTATTATTTTGTCCGATGATGATAAGAAGCAGCTATATAAATATTATAAAAATATTCCGGAACCTGTTCGTCCTCGACATCATAGTGATGATCCACTATTTGTTGCATTTGATTTCAATCGTGGTACGTTTAGATGGGTATACGAAAATGATGCACCGAAAGCTTTAACGGAAGTCGCAGTACAGAAAATGATTCGACTTGAAGTTGCTCGTGCAGGTTTACGGAAGGGAATTTCTGCCCAACAATTACGTAATACCTTTATAATGTGTTTAATCAAACAGGGGTTATCAGAAGAAGAAATTGTACGGAGAGTGGGATTTAAAACGAAATTATCTTTAAAACGATATTACCAATATGTAGAGTGCAAAAACGCCTAATGCATACTTAACTACACATTAGGCGTTTTTTACATAAAATAGCATCAATTGTTGCTTTATAAATTTCAAAGAAACAATTGATGCTATTTTATTATTGTATACTCTTATATTTATTTCAGGTGGAAAAATTCCGGTAACATTATCACTGTAAGGCCACCAACTATATAAAATGCTATACTTACAAACAAAAATGCCTTTGTGTATTTTAAGAAAAATAAAATACCTCCCACAATATTCAAAGAACATAACAAAAAAGGTAATCCGATATACCATTTTGAAAAGACCGACAATAAGCCCTTTACCAATTCCTCCTTTGCAGAAGTTTGAGAAACCTCCATTGAAGCTATAATTCCACTAGCGAAACAAAAAATAATTATAATCCAGTATAAATTTTTCTTCATATCTATCACCTTGTATTTAGAAATTCATAAATATGTGTTAGCGTCTTTTAGCTAAACTTCAGATATATTATCCCAATACTTTTTGACTAATAAAAAAGGTTCAGAGACTTGCTCCCATTCACCATCTGAATAGAATTCTTCTTTATAAAAACATACGATTTCATTATAAAGTTCATCATAAAAATAACCTACTATCTTTTTGCCTTCATTTAGTTTTTCGTATTCAATGACGGGATAAAATACTCCCTCAACAATATATCTATATATGGTCTGCGTCTACTGGATAACTCATATCTTCAGATGGATCATGTGTCATAAGATATGATTCACCATCGATAGCTTCTACATAGTGACATTTTGTTTTGCTAGTTGGTACTTCTCCTATAGTTTCTTCTTTACTTTCTCTTTTAAATAGATTTGAAAACATTAATTTTCCCTCCATGTTCTTTTTTAATAAAATTCAAATTTGATACCAAATAACACTTTTGTTACAAATTATTATTTAGAAGTATTTCTCCCAAATCTCTGCAAGTTCCACTGCAAAATAAGATAAAACAGGAATCATTAAAAAAACAATAATAGCAACAGGCAAATTATTCATTACTTCTTCTAATGTATACATTTCAAAACCTCCTATTTTAGACAAAATTCAAATTTGAAACCAATTAACGCTTTTATAAAAAACCTCACTTAAGCCACAGTACCAAAAATTCAACTAAATCATTAAAAAAATACTGTAAAGTAAAATATAAAATCAAAAATAAACTAGGAAGAAAAACAACAAACCAACTATCAATAAGTCTTTTATCTTCTTTCATAATCTCACCGCCTAATTTTCTACAAATTCAAATTGTATAGCAATCTATCAAATAATGCCCTTGTGTTTTTTTTATTCATTAATAAGCCCTCCTTATTTCTCAAATAACACATTTGTTATAATTCACAGGAATAAAGTCCGGGAGTTTTAAAAGCGGCTGGACTTTCATTTAATTTTTAATAAGACATAACTACAAAATTATTACCGTCAATTTGAATACGTCCAATATTTGCTTCTTTTGGTGCAAGCTCTGGTTTAAAGTTACTTTCTATAATAAAATGAGTTTTTGTACCCTTCCCAGGTCTTCCAACAATAAAAGAATTACTTCGAGTATCTTTTAAATTATGAAGATTCGAGCAAAAAACAAATGGATTACCAACCTTAGTGTTTGCTAACGTTTGTCGAGTATTTTTCATTTTCAATCTCTCCTTTTCTATTCAAATAATGCTTTAGTAGAAAATGAACATCTTATATATCAAATTACTAAAACAACGCTTTTGTTCAGATACCTTAGACGTTTTACAAACCCAAGTTTCAGAGTCATCAGCATCATTTTGTCTAGTTTTACTTACTCTCCACCGATTTTAACCGTTCTTGCATATCCAAAATACCTGCATGTACTTTCTTAATTTCTTGTTTTAACTCTTCTGGAACCTTTTCTACATGCTCTAACATCGTATTCGCCCAACTCATCCTCTTATATGCATCCTCCATATAAGCTAAAGCTTGAAATACAAAATCATCCTCTTTGCCAATTGCTTTTAAATTTTCAAGGTTTGAACGAGAAAAATGCTCTATTGAATCTCCATGATAAATCCAATTTGTAGTTGTATCACCTAATAATGCAAGCTGTTTAACAATATCAAACGGTGGAAGACCCAATCCACGTATCCAAGAGTCCACTGTACCTTTTGGAACACGATTCCCATTTTTATTTATGAGCAAATTCCCCAGATCCGCTAAGCTTAATGGTCGATTTTGATTATCTTTAATTTGTCTGATTCGTTTACCAACTTCATTTCTATCTACTTTCATTACATTCCCTCGTTTCTGTACAAAATTCAAAGTGTATAATAACACTCAAATTTTAAAATCAAAGAAAAAATATAACACCCCTAAAACAGCAAAAATTAAAGAAAATAAAAAAGACGATAACACTTTTCAATTTCCCCTTTATGACCATCGGAATACCTAAAAGTAATATAAATAATACAATTATTGAAAAAGCTATTTTAGCATTATTTGTAATAGAAAGATTTGAAAATAAATCCATAAAACTCCCTCCTTATATCTAAATTAGGGCTTATATCCCCCAATAATAGCTACTTTACAATTGACTTTGATTTATTGTTAAGTTGTTGCTAACAGTGCGCTTTTTAAAATCGCTAAAGGTATTTCGGGGAATATGTAGTAAAATATAGAATCGACGATTAAAAACAAGACAATAAATGAACAAATCTTTTTTCCTAAGAAATCAAATCGATAAATTAAGAATCCTATTATTAATCCAATTATTCCAAGGGAAAGAGACATTATAAATAATTCTTCTAATGCATGAGTTAACTGTGCTTCTCCAACTTGTTCAACAACTGTTTTTATATCATTGATTAGTGCTTCGTTTCTTTTTAAGTACTGACGTACTAGTTTAAGACTGATTATCATAGGAACTAAAATACATATTCTTTTAAGAAAGTATTGTAGTTGCTCCATATTCCCCCTACCTATTCGGGGTTCCTTGTCCTTTTTAAATAATCTAATGTTTTTTAACACTCTCTTCATTATTTCTCTATCTCCTTTAGCATATTTCTTGAAACAAGAAATTAAAAATCACATTAAAATTACGAAAAAAGGACAAACCTACGGCATGGTTAGCACGATAGGTTTGTCCTTTTCGTTAAGAGAAATCTATAGATTTTTTTGCGTCTGAACTCTATAAATAATTATATATGAATATTATATTCTTGTAAAGGTTTCTCTATTCAGCTGCTTCATCATTTTTGCAAAGAGATGAACTGTTTCTTGGGTAACTGGTTCCTCTGTTTCTAACGTTCTATATTTGCAGAATCTAAATCAGTTTTTGCAATAAATTGCCATTCCTTTAGATCCTCAAAATTTTTCATACAAAACCTTCCCCTCTTCAGCAATTTTATGTTCCATAGTTACTTTACGAGCAGAACGTTCTTCGAATTCTTCTGGACCATACACTAAAATATCAACGGGTGTTTCCAATATGTCATAAATACCCCAATTGATTTGATTGATAACCTCTCTTTTTCTCTTTCCTACGCCATTAACAACTACACAAAGGTCAAAATCACTATCCTCAGTAGGTGTACCGTAGGCATGTGAACCAAAAAGAATGATCTTTTGAACAGAAGAAACAGTTTCTCGAATTTTACTTACTAAAAGGCTTAACTCTCTTTGCACCTCTTCGTTAATGCGAATCACCCCCTGAATAAGATAATGATTTTTTTATATATTATACATTTTAATATATGCTCCTTGCTATTATATATTTGCACAAAAAAGAGAGATATACTCTGTGAAATATAGAGTATATCTCTCTTTTCTTCTTATTAACCTACTAATTTTTCTAATGCAGATATTGATACCATTCGGATATGCAGAAATCTCTGTAGAGCATTCCAAAATGCCGAATCATTATCTAATTTCACGCGTAATACATGTTCCCACGCCTTTATTCCTTCTTCATTGTATCCTTCATTATCCTCTTCAAAACAACTTGAATGGACACTGAAAGATAGTGATTCATGTTCTTCTACCTCACATGTATGTATAGGTGGAACCCAATCAACAGGTGAGTAAAAGCACATTAGATTCAATAGACAGTCATTTGCTTTATTATTGTCTCCAATACAATGTAATTCACCAGTTTTATCGTCAAGTACTATTTTCTCTTCAGGAAGTATCTCTCGGACAAGAGAAGGTATGTAAACAGATAAGTGACTATAAATTCTCTTAAACAGTTTCACTGCTTCTTGTTGTGAAGGAGCCTTCACAAAGCTTGTCTTATTTTCAATGGTATTTTCAAAAACAAAAATCCCCATATTATATCCCCCTACTATATGTTCTCTACCAATTTATAAAAATTTGTAGATTAATCTATTTGTCTCTTCGAAAGTATTCGGTATATGCATATCCTTGATTTTTGACTGTTTGTAACATTTGATAACAGTCAAAAATTTGTTTAAAGTCGTTAAAAAAGCCAGTGTCAGAGATACTATGGAAAGTAGTGAAATCTTTTCTGCACCAATAAATCACGTCATTCTCGTCTTTTGCTAGAAATGAAGTATCATCTAAACGATTTAGTTCATGCTCAATACAAGACAGTAAAACAGGGAGTCTTTTAGTATCAATTTTAGAACATTTTACTATTGATACAACTGTATATTGATGATACTTGAAATATTCTAGTATTCCCTCGCACATACGAGTTGGCGTTAAGGTGCGCACTAGCTGATTACTGTTCAATCGATATACTCTCATCACATATTTTCTCCTTAATTTCTATTCACTAATTGGCGCAGCCTTCATAAATGCTTTTTGGGCATGAAAGAGTATATAGTGATTAGATACTGTCCCCTCGTCGAATAATTCATTTATAAATTGTGCAACTGCCATTGCGGCAAATTTATTTGTGATGACACGTTGTGGTTCTGAAGCAGCAAGATCAGAGCAACTCAATTTACTAGGAGCAATATCCTTTTGTTCAAACGCATGAGGGAGAGCATCACCTAATGGTGGTAAGACTACCTGGCCATGACGCTTAATCCCGCATATAGCTTGTCCATTATACCCACTATTCTTATATTCATTGAGTTGTTCTGGTGTCCAGCGTTTCTTATCTACCTCTCTCCAATTAGGAGGTACTGTCACAGACGTATTTCCTACATCAATATAGAGAAGATTTTCACATTGATGGAAATAGTGATGGAATAACTCTCTAGAAAACATGTTATCAACAGCCCCAATAAGAATGGGTAAGTACAAGTACTTGTCATCCTGTTGCTTCTTTAGCAATTCATACTTGTTACTGTATAACTGCTCTAGTGTTTCAATATCCTCTATATATTGTGATGTATAGGAAGATATAGGTACCTTATAACCAGCACGATAACGACGTGCAAGTACTTCTGCTTTGTGTTTTCCTACATCCTGTTGAATGAATAACTGGTTCCCTAAATTTTTTGATTCTACCACGTCCGCATCTGCAATGACAATCTCACCATTTAATTTGAAAATGCTCATCATTTGTGCGATGTGTTGTAGAATTAAACCGCCGTTTCCTCCAGCGCCTATAAGTACAATATGTGGCACAATCTTAGTTCCTTCTGCAATATCAATAACATAACTCATGTATATAATCCCCCTGGTTTATTTAGAATGTAATTTCTCTAATTCTCTTAAAGTTGTAATAGATAAGTTTGTAACCCTGTGTACTAAATATAGGTCGAATGAGTGCATAATGAGCTTTGTAGCAGCACTTATGACTCCTTCTTCTTTTGCGACGAACACGACATAGTGCAGCAGGTTCGCTTGCTCTATGAGTGCATTCACATGATTTTGTTGTACAGTAGAGTTTTTTGGTTTACCCATTTGTTCCTCTTGTAAGATTTGATAGATTTTAGTGATTTCTAAATCACACATAAATCTAAAACCATCGTAGTCATAGTGCTCATCCTGTAATGGTGTTGTTGATGTAAAAGAACAAACCACACGTTTTTTTATATTAGTAATCATTGATAGATTGAATAAGTTTGTAGTCATAATAAAAGCAGGAGACAAATATGTATGCCTCCTTTACGCCCCCTTTATGTATTGTTTTAGAATTTAATCCCGCTTAAATCGTAATTTTGGCTGATTCCCTTTAGGTTATATTCTCCTGCGAAGATAAGGGAAGCATCAATGCGATAGTGGTTACCAGCTACGCATGTACGTACATAGAATTCGGGAAAAACGTCTTCAATTCTACCGATAATTCCATATAGAATAAAAGCTCTTTCGCTCCGATCATCTAAATCGCTAGGTTTGGCTGAAAAGCGATGATGACTGTGAATTTCCATTACCTTCATAGCAGTTAATTGCATATCCACATTGACTTCTGGAATCACTACATCCCATGATATCTTTTGTTTAGGAAAATTCATAAAATACCCTTTCTCTTTACTAAAATAGATATCCGAATGCACCTCACACTTATATTTGCGAGAGATTCCTTGTGCAATGGTAATAAAGTCCATTAACAGTACTCTTGGAATTTTCCCTCCAGGTAGCAAATGGTATTCCCAAGCAGCAAAAGAAAAAGGACAATCAATTATAGATTGTCCCTCTGTCGTACTTGCTCCTTTTGGTCCTACAGTTAGAATTGGAATGAGTGCGTTTGTATCCTCATCATGTTTAATAACCGTTAAATCTTTAACAAATGAAGGATAGCGCTGCTCCAATTTCTTGCGGATATCTTCCCCTACGATTTTTCTTACCTCGGTGGAATCGTCCTTTTGTTCAGCAATTCCTTGGGTAATTTCTTCCTCTGTAAACCAATCCGTTAACGGTATATCACCAAATACTGGATGTCTTACTACCGTCTCTGCATTTATTTTGTCTAGACAATCTGTTGCCTTCTTCGTAGTAGCCTTATTACTATTTTTATCCTTAGCTTTAGCCTTTTCTTTTTTCTCTATCTTTTTATCAGTTGCCTGTTGCGTTGCAGTTTTCTTTACGGGAGCTGTAGTCTCCTCAATTTCCTTGTCCATATCGAATAAATCAAATAAATTTGTCATAACTATAAATCCTCCTAGTTTTTTTCGTTTTTAATAATAGTTCCTCTATAAATCAAAAAGTAATGTTTGAAGGTATTAACATTGCATCATCAAATACATTGCCCTCAAAACGTTTAAATATCTCACCTACCGGCATTGTTTGAGAGTTTGATAGATCATGGTTAAATGAACTAGCAAAGAATAAAACATGAAAGGTTTCTAGGTCCTTTAACATTCTTATTTCAGGAATAGAAACTAAACCGGTACAGACTGATCCATTTGCTTGCACATTGGAGTAAGGAAATTTATAAAGAGTCATTCCTTCCTCTAATTCCATTTTTTCTGGTACTGCATACACAGAAATATTGGTAACACGCGTCTGATAAACCGTATAACGGAAAAGGAGACGTGGGAACCCAACTTGATTAAATGTACGCTCGAAAAATTTTATATCCCACTGCATTTTTGGTACTTCTATCCATACAGATTGCTTATCACCGGTCTTTGATAATATTTCATGTTTTACACAGCCTTTTGGCAATACTCCACTTGAAAGGTGTGTATCATCGGTATTATCTTGCTCCATCACTTCTTTTAAAGCTAAGTAAAAATCTTTAAATGTGACAGCTGCTTCACCACATGATAGACCATTGTTTAATTTTTCTATCGTAACAATACCTGCTGGATCTAAAGCATCAAATGTTGCTATTGTCTTCATTGGTTGTTTCCCCCTGGTTATGCATTAATTCGAGAATATCGAGTATCATTTCTAATCGATATACAGCAAATAGGTATTCTTCTCCGTAATAAATATAAAGTATCTTTTCAGCCTCATTATATTTATGTTCTACAGGATAATCATTCAATGCTTTAGATACACGAATACTCTCCTCTAGTGTTATTCCTTTAATCATCTCTCCAATAGGTTCATCAAAATTTTGTGTGATTTCTTTTATTTCCTCTATTGGAATATCGAATATTGCAGAAAACATAAGTAAATCATTTATATCCTCATTATCAACTTCTGTAACTTCTAATCCCATTTCTGCAAGAGCAGTATTTGCTAAATCCTTGAACCCCTCTTCACAATCTAGCTCATACACATTTACGCGTTCTAAATAGCAAGTATGAAAAATTGTGACATCAATACCCAAGTCATGCATACGTTTGAAATGATGCAGAAAGTGAGTTTGACAAGGGTAAAAATTTGCAAGATTGACTTTATAGATGTTCATAGATAGCAATAAAATGGCAATAATATCGCTGTTATCAATATCTTCCCAATTCCAACCTTCATCTACATCAAAATACCCCATACATTCTTGAATATGATTAATAGATCGAGATGATATCTTACTGAAATCTATTACTTTATTATGTTGGAAGGCATTTAAGATATACATTTCCTCTTCAAGTCTCAGTTTAGTTCGCTCTATATTAATGAGAGCATGCATTTTATTTAATTTGAGCATTAATATATAATCCCCAACAGTAAAATTCGTTCTCATAAATAACTTTCTCATTCCATACTCCCCTTTACCTTTGCTGAGATTACTGCAGCAAGGCGTACTACAATTTCATAATAAGCAAGTACCCACTCTTCGAATGAATATTGCTCGTATCCATCTTCCAGAAATTCAATCAGTATATGATTCGGATGTTTTTCACTATAGTATGTGTTGAATCGATAAGTACTTGTAGCATTATCAAAATCCGACTGTGTTAAATACTTAGATTCCAGGCATAAGTAGTAACCATTTGTGTCAAAATAACACCCTTCTGCAGCTCTAGTGAAAATGTCAGAAGCTAAATCTGTATATACGTCTTCATCATGAAAAGATATCGTCTGAGAGTCATATAATTTACCGCTCATGAGTTCTTCATCAGTTCCAAAGGCAAAGTGTCCATATATACCAGTCTGCTCGTTAAAATGAGCAAGAGACTGATATAATAGGTCACTTATTATGTACCATTTGTTTCTGTGGAAATCTCTTATTTGTAACGGAAAAGGTATATTGTGTTCTTTCAGCATTTTTTGAATGCGAAGAATTCGTATATACAATTGCATTTCGGACCCATTATCAAATAAAAATTTCATCCTCTATTCCCTGCTTTTCGATTTTTTCTAATTGCTCGGAAAAGAGATGTAGATGCAAGAACTCTTTCAGTAAACAATCTGTGCCACTTACACGAAATGTACCATCACGATTAAACATGACTCTATGGCGGATTTGTTCAAACTGTTGTTCAAATGCATCGATATGCTCTAAAGCAATTGCATCTAAATTTGGTATTTCATTTGCCATAAATCCATTAATGATT
The DNA here is from genome assembly GCF_002551815.1 of Bacillus sp. AFS098217. Classification (GTDB taxonomy): domain Bacteria; phylum Bacillota; class Bacilli; order Bacillales; family Bacillaceae_G; genus Bacillus_A. The sequence continues at coordinate 11,207 of NZ_NVPR01000019.1, read as the reverse complement.
AATTCAAATGACTTTCTAAGGTCATGTTCATTATTAGAGATTTCATTTGACTTTAGTAAGTCAAAGAAGTCGTTATGATTTATGCTCATTGTTTTGTCCCCTTTATACACGTATTGGTAAAATCAGTTGTGTATTTGTACTGCTTTTATCATCTGCGTCTACAATAACGATAGGTCTTTCGTTATTAATAATCTTCATGATAATATTTTCACCTTGTATCGTTTGTATCGCCTGTAACAGATAGTCAACATTGCACGCAAGAGTGAAAGGTTCCACTTGATTGCATGGGATCTCAACACTTGCTGTTCCTACTTGGGAATTTTGAGGTTTGAAATTTATAAACTCTCCCTCCTCAGATGAAATCTTTACTGATGAAGAAAAAGCAGATAGTTGCTCTAATGTGTTCTTTAGTTCTACACGATCCATTTGTACATCACTTTTAAAAGTATTTGGTATCAATTTTGATGTATCTGGATATGTTCCTGCTAATAATCGGGATTGGTAGATAATACTTTTTCCCCTCATTTGTAGCTGCGTGTCACTAATCAATTTCATTTCTAACTTAGGTTCTCTGTTAAATAGTTTTAATGCAGTTTTAAGGGATTTGCTTGGTAATACAACTTCTCCATCTTTAGCAACTGCAATCTGAGTACAATCAAAATGCAATCGAGCTAAACGATGTGAATCAGTAGCAATGCAAGAAAATTCATCATCAACAGATTGTAAGCTCACGCCAGTTAGAATTTTACGTACGTCTGAAAGCGCAATAGCATGTAAAGTCTTATTAGCTATATCTACAAATTGGTCTTGATTTATTGTTACCCAATCTTCTCCTGCTTCAATTTTGATTTCTGGATACTCATTGTGATCCATGGTGCATAAGCTAAACTGCTTTTTCATATTTTCAACGATTTTTAATTCATTGTTGGAATGTTCTAAACCGATGAATTCACTTTTGAATTTCTTAATGATTTTCAAAACAGGAGCAGCTGCAAAAAGCACCTTTCCTGGCTCTGAACAATCTCCAGTTTCGACACTAAAACGAGTAACTAGTGTTACAGTTTCAGTGCCATCTGATCCCATTAGTGCCATACCAGCGCTATTACAATCTAGTAATACACCCTGTAGTGCAGGAATAGAGTTTTTTATATCTACAGTTGCACTTGCTTTCTCTAATTTCTCAATAAATAAAGTACGATTAATAGTAAATTTCATTGTATTTTCCCTCCAAAAAGTAATAAAAAAAGAACAGTTCTCAATTCCTGTTCAGTGTTTTCCTCTCGTATGTAACAAAGCATCAAGCGCTTTGTTCTTGCTTTAATTTTTTAATCAATTCATGAATGACATCTGTATAGTCATGAAGTAGCCACTCTTTGAAAGAAGTAATATCCCCTTTTATATACGTAGATAACCAACGGTTAAGTTGTTTCTCATTCGCATTGCTAATATTCTTTGCCTCATGAAGCAACTGTAAACTATTTATAATCCCTTTTAAACCACCAGTGGTTGTATCCTCAAACTTTCTTGCTTGTGCATTTTGATTGTAATTATATGCAATCAAAATATCTCTAGATTGGATACCTACAGGCATTGCTAGGTTTTGAATCTCCTGAATCATTGATTGTAGATTCGGTTTAGCGTCTGATGTATGATTCCCACTTTGTAATTGCTGCTTATCAGATTTTAATTTTAAATGTGAAGGAGCAGTAAAATAATATCCTTGTGATTGATATTTGGTATAGACATCATCTGGTGTTCTTTTGTTAGTAGTTAGTTCTACAATTTCGTTTTCTACGTTATATAGATATCTACCAATACCAAATAAAACTGCTGCTCGTTTAAAACTACTTGAAAATCCGCCTTTTACTGCATTAAAATCCGTCTCTTCGCTTCCGTCCTCTTTATAAATCCATTTCCCATCGATAAGTACAGATAATCGACATTTTACAGCCTTTTCACTCCAACGTTCGTAGGAAACTTGCCAAGCATCAATGCCGAACACTTCATCTAAACGATCTTGGATTGTACGTGAGGATACAAAAGGAGCAATAAACCCTCTCTTCGTATCTCTATAATCAAATACATTTACCACTCTCCAGCTTATATCCTCTATTGCAAAAGGTTCCCGCAATCTCTCCATAATATTATCCATATATATTCCCTCCTTAAATACAATTAATTTAGCCCATGGTGCAGCTATACAAATATGCTCGACTTTTAGACAACACAAAAAGGGCTTCTTCAAGTCGATTAAAAATGCGTATAGCAAAATAAGCTATATACATTAAATCGGCTCAAAGAAGCCCTTTCTCATTGAAACAAAATAAAAACATGTTTCTACTACTCAACCACTACACAAAGGTGTGGGAATAAACGGAATCAATTAAACAATAAATATAATTGTATATTACACTAAGGCGGTTTTCACTGCAAGTAAAAAAGAGCGTGAACCATAATTAGTTCTACGCTCTTTTCATTAATTTACATAATACTCAAAGTACAATTTTTCGGGTTTTCCATACATCTTGATTTCATCTTGATACACCAACGCTTGCGCCTCAGGCATCTCTACACTCTCCATGTACGATTTAGAAGCAGCTGCTTCTATTTGTTCTTTAATTTCTTCTGGAATAACAGCGTAAGACAATGTATTCATCTTACTTCCTAATTTCACAGATGTTTCTGCCGCATAATAAATCTCTGTAATTAATACTGTATCGTCTTCTGGATCATACATGTATCCTCGATTAACTGTTATCATATTATTAATCTCCTCTCATTAACAACTGTCAAATTGCTTGTGCAGTTAGCATCGCAACAAGAACTCCATTCTATATAAATTCCCTATGTTTTATATTTATACTATCCATTCTCTCTACTGTACTATATAACTATTATAAATTTGCCTTAAAACCTGCAAGTTCAAAAATTCTTAACAATACCAATAAACGGTATAGTCCTGGAACATGTTTTTCCCCCATATACATATACAGTTCACTTGTAGTTTCACTATAAGCGAATTGAATACCTAAATGGTTAGGGAAATCACTCAGGATTTTTTGATTTTTTAATCTAAAATTCCCAATGATCTCAACAATGGGATAACACACATTTTCGAATGAGTATTTTATTTCTGAATTAGACAAGGCAATAAGATTGGTAGCTTCACATAGGTCATATGAAGTTTCCTTGTTTTCGTCATACCCAGGGATTACTTTAGTGTTAGTAAATCCCAGGTGATGAATCAAGGTGTTCCCCCACTCTTGGAATACCAATTCAAGCGTGCAATCACAAGAATAGTGTTTCACCATGTCTGCTTGATAGGAATGGTTACAATCTATTTCACAATCATGATTTACAATTGTAGAGAGCAGCTCTTTGTAGTCATCATACTGCAATTCAAGATTGGCCATCTTTGCCCAAATATAATGCTCTGTATCTATAGCTATACGATAGGTATCAAATTGTTTCATTGCATGTTTTTTTCGATTAAATATCGCTAAAATCTCTTCTAATGATAATAATGGCTTTTCTAACGTAATCGCGTGTGTGTAATTCAAATTAAAAATCCCCTTTCAAAATAGAAAAAAGCACATTAAAAGTGTGCTTTTTCATTCACAATATTTTTTTAGCCTAGATAGTCTAAATACAAGTATTTCCTAACTTGAAGACAACAAAAAAAGGCTTCTTCAAGTCGATTAAAAATGTGTACAGCAAAATAAGCTATATACATTAAATCGGCTCAAAGAAGCCCTTTCNNCTTTCTCATTGAAACAAAATGAAGATATGTTTCTACTACTCAACCACTACACAAAAGGTGTGGGAATAAACGGAATCAATTAAACAATAAATATATCTGTATATTACACGAATTTATTATTTGAGGCAAATAAATCAACAAATCTGATTAAAAATAGAGCGGGAGAAGAGATATAAAAACTTAAACAATGTTACAAACTGAATATTTTTAATATTGAGATATTTGGTTAAAAATCAGTTTTTCTTTTTTCTCCCGCTCTATATTTACTTATATGTTTTGTAGTTCAAAATAAAGATTCTTTGGTTTCCCAAGTTCCTTTAAATCACGAAGTATTTGGAATGAAAGTTCATCTTCTACTTCTATTTGTTCAATGTAAGATTTTGAATCACTCTCTTCAACTCTTTCCAAAATCATTTTTGGGAAAGTTGAAGCAGCAAACGTATTCATTTTGCTTCCAAGTTTCTTCTCTGTTTCTGAATCATAGTACAGCTCATTCACAATCACTTCATTAATTTCTGGATCGTACATATATCCTCTTTGTATACGTAGCAATGTCTATACTCCTTTCTTTTCAATGTTATTATCTTCTCTTCTCTCTGTAATCCTAATATTCGTATATGTATGAACGATATGCAAATATAGTCATTTCCTATTATTCCGTAAAATAATCACTTTGTATATATATTTATACATCTTTACTTATAGTTTACCAAATATTATATTTTATGGAAAACAAACACATGTTTAGGGTATAAAATAAGCCACCCTCTATATAAGCGATAGCTTGAGGATGGCTTATTCCGTTATGAAAAGTTTTGTATTCACCTGCTTTACTTCACCTTCTAGAAGCGGCTGATAAAAGGCATGTTGTAACCCTTGTGTATGTAGCGTTTCTCCAATGCATAGGAGCACTGTTCCAGGAAGTAGGTCAAGTAGTAATTCCTTATTAATTTGTTTGGCTTGTTGAATGGTAGAAACGAAAATGATCATGACAGTAGGATTTATATCAAAATCACGAATAATTATATTTTTTCCAGATTCGACATGATCTTTCCACTTCGTTACATATTCTTTTAATCGTTCTTTTTTATCTGTCATAAGGGTGGAGTACACAACAAAGTTAATTTCCCTCTGTTCACCAGATTTAACTTGAAAGCACATAGGAGGGGTAGCGACCCCTCTATTGACTACTGGATGCATAATATGTGAAAGAAAAGCTGGGCTATATCGTAAATGACAAAGCAGTTCAATGTCCTGCCAGTATCGTAGGTGTATATATTTTCCATGATTATCTAGACGTTCTGGTGAGAAGAAAAACTTACTCCCCTGCCAGTATTTTAAAAGCTTAAATCCATTATCAGATAATGTATATGCTTCCTCTTGTATTTCAAAATCTAATAGCTCTACTTGCCATTTTTCAATTAAGCGGTAGTAAAGTAGGACTTGTAGAGAATCATTCAACTTTTTACGTGTGAATTTGTCTTTCAACAAATACAATATTTGATTGAATCGAACAGATGTATGTGTGCCGATAAAAGAAAGTATAAAGTATTGTTCTTCTTCTAACTGCTGCTTAATAGTAACTAATTCTTGATATGACCGAAATACATACATCTTATCTAACGTATGTATTCGATAAACCTGTAGTTCTTTCACATCCTCAGCAGATAAATGAGGGATGGACGGAACATATAAAGCGTTTTGCTGCTCTATCGTATTCATAACCATCAACTAAAAGTGGAAAATCGTTGAGTTTGACTTTTTACTTTGTCCTTGAGGGTAATTTAATATTCGTACGGTACCTCTTCTTTTTATAGGATCAATATTAAGCAGCTCACATGTAACGATTGTTTGTTCTTCAGCGTCTTGTGGTGTAGGATTAGCTAGGTTTCTCCCTTTTAGCCCCTTAAACTGGATACCAGGTGCTACCTCAACGAAAATACCAGCAATTGCATCTACCCCTACAATTTTTCCAACAAAGCGGTCTTGACGTTTCTTTATCTCTAATAATTTATCCATTGGATCCGTTTCGAGAATTTTTTTATTGCCTCTAAATTCATAACGCCCCTCTTTCTCAATTGCCTTGTCAACTACAAGCTCTACTACTTCTCCAATTTCGATATCTTCTGGACGTACAAAAGAATGGGACCATTGTGGGTAACGTACTGCTACGGAAACACCATGTACTTCAACTAAAACTGTTTGTGAAGCAGCGATGTGTCCAGACACTGTTCCTGTGTATACCTTATTACCCTCCTGGGCTGTTACTTCATCATATAATCTCTTTTGAAGAGCAAGTTCTCCAGCTGTGATGGAAACAACAGCAATGTTTCCCTCTTCTGTCTGCTGGAAATGTTCAATGATAAGTGGTTTGGTTCTGCCGACTAGCCACTGTGGGTTCTTTGGAATATGTATACCTGCTTCTGTAATTGGGCAATACGCAATGGTATGAGTACCAATTTTCATTGTTAATACCAAGATGCGTTCAGATTTACCACTTTTACTTGGAAATAGTTTTTCAGATACTACAGTAATTAATCCTTTCCCTACAATACGTTCACGCTTCATACGAGCTAATTCTTCTAATTCATGTTCGCGGACTCTCTCATATTGTTCATATTGTGCGCCTATTTGTGTTGTTGCCGCTTCACTTCCAAATACCATGTCTAATTCCCCTGTTACATGTGTTGTTACTTTTTCTTCTGTCATCCTAATGTCCTCCTAAAACGCAAAAAAGGACACACCTGTACCGTTGGAATGGTACGTAAGGTGTGTCCTTCACGTAATTTTTTAGTTAATTTATATAATTGTTAATTTAAATATAATAGTTTTGCAACTTGAATGCAAGGGGAATTTTATAATGTGTGTATACAAAAGATTCTTTAATTGTCTAATATCCTCAACATAGTAATAAATTGTATTAATTTAACGATTTTGTCTTAATTCAATCTGCATATTCGTCTTTTACACGCTCGCATAAATGAGAAACCACCATTGGATCGCTTACTGCAGCTACTAACAATTCCTCGTAGTCTCGACAATCTTCTAATAAAGGCAGCAAATGGTCTCTGCAATCCGCTAACTGTATTAAGTAATCCTTATTTTGTTCATTCAAACGTTCAATTTTTTTCCGCTACTCCTTAATAACTCTAATAAGAGGCGCCATGTGTTGCTTGATTTCAATTAACCTGCGATTACATGGCTCGTGACTTACTGCATCCTTGTATATATCTTTAGCTATTCTGTTTGTTAATAGCTTTAAATTATCTTTCTTCATCTTTTTACACCTTCTCAAATAAGGGTTTTGTTTAGTTTTATAAAGCACGCATTGCTCGTATCAATTGGTAGTTTTGTATGGTAATACCTTTAAATCTATTTTTCTTATTCAGAAATTCTACGGCTTCTTCTAACAGCCTTTTATTAATCTTTCTAGTGAATATATAAGTAGTTTCAGCTCAACATGACGGCTTTCATTCCTACTTTCAATCAATCAGTTGTTGTTATCAAATTGATAACCCTCCTATTTCGTGTTTACACACTTATAAGGAAACGTGTCGCGCAAATAACTATTTTAATAAGAACTGGTTGAAACAATCACCGTAGTTTCTACACTCACTGGCATTAACTTTCGGTAATATTTTTCCCCATCAATCTCAATTGTTGTTTTTGTAGACCCTTCATGCAATGAACTTAATCGTTTAAAATCACTTTCAGAAATTAGTTTCCATACATATATGTCATCCATTGAATTTTCAATATTCCTAGTGTCATACCGCTCCCATTCCCAAAACTTTTTAGATAACCATTCATCTAAATCAGAATGACTTGTGAACACATATGCTTCATCTCCACAATCATCTTCTCTGAAGACAAAGTAATACGTTGTTAAATAATCTTTGTGTTTACTTTCGACTAATTCTTTAAATGCTCTCCAATTGCTTTTAAGTCCGCCTAAATCTAATATTTCCACCACTGGTTCTTCCTCCATGTGTAATTCTTTCTCCCTCTATCCTAGCATTTTCGACCTATCACGCAGATGTTCAAAGTATTTTATCTTAGGTTCCGGGCAGTCTCCCTATTGGAAGACATGTCTTGAAAGGTAGTTTATTAATTTTCAATATCACCAAAAATTTTATCAAGTTCTGGATAACTTATATTCGAAGTTTTTTTTTGAGAAGCAATCTCTTTTAATACACTTGAACCTCCCGAAAATATTTTTCTTTGCTGCTCTCTAAGGTATTTCCGACGCTCCGCATTATTGTCTTTTGAAAGAGCAGTTGTAAAAGTGTTAGGTTCCTGGTTTACCAAATTTTCCTCAGTTTCAATTAGTTCGGATAATATAGTAGCGTCGGAATCTGTTATACCACCTAAGACCATAACATTCCTAAAAAGAAATAGGTCTGCTTGTAATTTATCTAATGCGCTAATTGTATTCGTTAAAAAAGTATTTATGTACTGCTGTACCCTAGATCTACGCAAGAGTGTGCTGATATGCGAAGAATAATAATGTTCGATACCATCAATAAGTATGTGATGGTAAAGGCCTTTCTCGTCAGCATACTTTTTTGAGATATTTCCGAAATGATATAATATGATTCTTCCTAAAAGGTTAGATAACTCCCCTAACTCATCATATGCCGTATTTACTAATAAAACTCCACCATGATTTATATGTTTACTAAAATCAAAATCTGTTTTACAGAATATAGTCTTTTGTAAGAATTTATTAGAAGATAGGTCCATTAATGCACTTCTTAATTCTTGTATTATTGCTTCATTGCGTTCAAAGTGCTTAGGTTGTCCTATGTAATTACCTTCTGTATATACTACTACTTGGTTGTTAGAATCTAACTTAAAATAAATTTCTCTATCAAGCCATTCGTCAGTTTCTATCATGATGTCATAAAGAAATTGCTCCTCTATTGAAATTTCGTCTTGGTGTTGGAATAACTTTTTATAGTCATCTATTTGTGTCTTTAACTTCTTATGAAGATTACATACAAGTTCTATATCTTCGTATAAAGCTATTAAATCAAAAATTGTTATTTCTCCGTGAAGATTACAAGCTTTCAACAAACAGAAGTATTTTCTTATATGGTCCAATTGTTTTCTTTGAATAAGGGGAGCAGCTACCATAAATTCTTCAATACACATCTCTAACAAAGGATATGCACAACGTATTGGTGCGTTTAAAATGTTGATACCTTGTGTATTAGGGTTGGTAGGGTCTATGTAGTAGATAAAATCGTTTAAAATCTTTTGCTCTTGAGACCATTGATATATTTTTGAACTAAGTTTATCACTTGGTTCTATCAAGGTAAGCCCATTTAAATTTGTAAAGTTGTTTTCACTTTTTCTAAAAATTTGAATAGCAGCTAAATCTTGTTTCATTATTTGAAAAAGCAAATCTGCTCCAGCATCGGGTTCATTAGGGGCTATAAGTATATTATTAAGTGTGCTTTCTCTAAGTGACATATGATCCTTTGATTGAAACCTTTTCATTGGATTTTTCCTCCTAAAACGTAAAAAGGACACACCTGTACCGTTGGAATGGTACGTAAGGTGTGTCCTTCACGTAATTTTTTAGTTAATTTATATAGTTGTTAATCTAAATATAATAGTGTCCTCACTTAAATGCAAGCAACTCATTGAACTATATATTGCAGATAGTCTACATATTATCAAATATGTTATTTAAATGTGGATCACTAGCATTTGATGTATTCTTTTTAGTTGCTGGTTCTTTTAATACACTTGGTTCCTCCACATACATCTTTCTTTGTTGCTCCCTAATGTATTTACGGCGTTCTTCAATAGTCATCCTACTAAAGCTTTGTTCTTCTTTACCCTCATCCGTTTGTTGCAATGTGCTTTCTTGTGCTATGTTTTCTTGAATTGTATGGCTTATTGATTCGTATATTCTTGCTACCTCTGGTTCTAATATGTTTTCCATTTTGCTGGTGTTACTTTCTTTACTATCGGATGTAGGCTGCTCTTGTGACTCTTTCTCTTTTACTTCAGTTACCATTATAGGCTCTTCTTTTATCTCAATCGTAGCACCTAATGGCATTTGTTCAATTGGAGGGGCCCATTCATGTTGTGCTAGAGTATATGCTAAGTCCTTATTTAATTCTGTTATATCTACATCAACTTCTAAGTCATTCGGTAAACGTTCCACTTGCATGTCATGATCCCTCATATCTTGTCCTATTATACCGTTACGCTCTAAAGCATCGATTAAACGTGTAGCACGTGTGTCGGTAATATTGAACTTATCCTTTAGCGCGGACGCAGAAGCATCTTGAGTTTCTTTTACATATGTCACTGCATCATCATATAAGATATCTTTAAAACTACTTTCTTCAAGCTCGACCGCTTTGTCCTCGTTTAGAATGGTTCGTTCTTTGGGTTTAATCGCTTTCGGTATCTCTTCCTCATGAATGCCAATCAAGTTCTCACTGACATCCTCGGGTAAAATATTATTTCTTTCCTCTCTAGAAATTAAGACTTTACGAGGGGAACCTCCAACGTATGGACTGACTACTAGATTTTGTTCCAACTTTTCTACTAAGCGGGCAGCTTGAACATATCCAATTCTATATTTTCTCTGTAGTAATGATGGTGAAACTTGCTGCTTATCAATTACAAATGCCTTAGCATCATGATAAAGCTCTTCTGCAATTCCATCTTTTTCGAGAGATTCACCCTGCTCAGATTCAAAACTTAGAATCGATTTTCCAACATTACTTTCTATATCTTCTACCACTTTATTGTCTTTAAATGCTTCTAGGGAAACAATCTGTTGTTCGTCTTTTTCTATAGGAGTTTCACTTTCATTACCTCCGTCTTCTACTGGTGATAAAGATTCTATTTGTTTCATATTGTGAGCGTCCACATGTTTCATTGGATTTGCTTTTTGAACAGCCTCATTGATTAAACGCGTACGCTCCATCTCCCAATATTGGCCTGTTTTTTCACCCACTCGAATAATGGCTTTTGAAAATTCTTCTTTTGGGACAAAGTTACTTGTAATTTGTTGAACCGGTTGGACATGATTATCTTGCACAATACGAGCAGCACAGATGAATGCTCCTTGTGCCATAATATCCCCTGGTGACATCACTACCTCTTTAGATTTCTGATAGGTTGATCCTAAGCGACTAACAGGATTGTCTTGCATAGGAGAAATACCTTGTTCAGACTCAGATTCTTTAAACTCTTCTTTTTCCCCAAACATATCAGAGAAAATCTTTGCATCATATGGGGTAACATCACCAAATATCATCTTATTACGGAATGAGCCTAATAACGTGTACATATATTGTTCTGTAAAATCAAGGGCCAACTGAGATAATGTTTGGCTGGCGATGGTAAGTATGAGTTTATATTTACGAGACTGAGCAGGGAATTCTTTAAATGGGCGGACGAATGTGTAGCATCCTAGCCC
>NZ_NVPR01000106.1 GCF_002551815.1 Bacillus sp. AFS098217 | reverse complement strand
TGTATGGTACATTTTTGTATAATTAAGAAATACAAAACTTGAGAATACAACATGGAGACGGAGAACTAATGAGCAAAAAGATTTTTACAGAGAAAGAAATTCAGTTACTATCATCTAATAAATATGTAAAATCAGTTAGACCAAAGGGAATTACTTATACAGATGAATTTAAACGTTTATTTATCGTGGAGAAAGAAAAAGGGAAGTTTCCAAGACAGATCTTTGAAGAGTGTGGCTTTGATGTTGAAACACTGGGAATGGATAGAATTAAGGCTGCTAGTAAGAGATGGAAAAAGGCTTACGATGAAAACGGGATAAGTGGTTTACGTGACAGGAGAGCTGATAGCCTAGGACGATTTAAGGCAAAGGATCTTACTCTAGAGAAGAAAAATGCTCTTCTGGAAGCACAAATTAACTTACTAAAAGCGGAAAATGAACTGTTAAAAAAGATTCGATTTGCAGAAAGGAGGCTGAACAAGTAATTCTCTCCCCTTCCCAGAAATACACCCTCATTTACTCGGTGATTGAAAAATATCAATTAAAACATATGGTGAGTTACTTGTGTAAAATAGCGGAAGTTTCAAGAAGTGGTTATTATAATTATTTCTCAATGAAGTCACAAGAACAAAGAAAGAGAAAAGATGAAGAAGATAAAAATACAAAAGAGATCATCTTAAAGGCATTACATTTCAAAAAGCGAAAAAAAGGGGCACGCCAAATCAAAATGACTTTGGAGAGCCAATTTAAGGTTGTCTACAATTTGAAACGTATCAGAAGAATCATGAAAAAGTACGACATTATTTGCCCTATTAGGAAGGCTAATCCATATAAAAGGATAATGAAAGCTACAAAAGAACACCGAGTTGTTCCTAACCTATTGAACCGACAATTTAAACAAGGTATACCCGGAAAAACACTTCTGACTGATATAACATATTTATTTTACGGTAAGGGGCAAAAAGCTTATTTATCAACGATTATGGACAGTTCCACCAATGAAATAGTAGCTTATAATGTTTCAAATCGTCTGACCATCGACTTGGCAACAGACACTCTTTTAAGGTTAAAGAAAAATAGAAGGTTTAAGAAGACAAAAGATGCCTTAATTCACTCAGATCAAGGAGTTCACTATACACACCCAAGCTTTCAAAAGTTAGTAAAGGAACTAGGGCTACTCCAATCAATGTCAAGAAGGGGGAACTGTTGGGATAACGCTCCTCAAGAATCCTTCTTTGGACATTTTAAAGACGAAGCCTTTATTAAATCATGTACAAACCTAGCTGAACTAAAACATGAAATAAAGCAATATATGAAATATTACAATCACGACAGATGCCAATGGAATTTAAAAAAGATGAGCCCTGTTCAATTCAGGGCTTATCTTCTTAAAACTGCCTAGGCTTTTTTTAAAATGTCCTTTACAAAGGGTACACTATACTTCTATGCATGGCCAGATGCTCTCTTCCA
>NZ_NVPR01000105.1 GCF_002551815.1 Bacillus sp. AFS098217 | reverse complement strand
AATGTGTAGCATCCTAGCCCGGAAGGCTGGGGTAGCTACTAACCCTTACGGGTCGCGATAGGTAAAGCTTTGAAGTTATCTCTGCTTTTTCCCCCGCCCCACACCGTGCGTGCGACTTTCACCGCACACGGCGTTCCATCGGTTCAGATTGACATCCTCTAACATCCTTAGTTAGTATCATCCTTATTCTTTACCTCACGGTTAAGATAAAGTAAACAATGGAGCATATTTCAAATGTGTATCAGCTCACGATATTTCGTTAATTTCGGTAATTTGTATAGGATATGGTCTTCCAAGTCTTTTTGGTGTATAAGCTTATGACATCTTATACACATGGTGGCAAGATTGCTGAGTTTGTTAATTTTCTCTAAGGGTAGTCGGTTATTAACGTGATGGCAATGTACGTTAATAGGGACTAATTCTGTCTTACATATTCGGCACTTTCCCTTGTCACGGTTATATGCGTAATCCCGATTAAGCATGTATTCAAAGTTATAGAATCGTTTATTCTTGGTTTCGTTGAGTATCTGACATAAGACTATTTGGTTGATTTGGTCGTTCGAATATATGGTTGGTCTCGTTTTCTTATCGACCTTACCGTGTCTTCTCGAATAAATCGCCCTTCCTATCTTTGTATAAGGAGTCGTATCATAATTGTATAGGAGTGCTTTTGTACTAGGTGTAAAACTCATTTTTGTTAATCCTACTTTAACTCCGTCAACTTCAACGAAAGGAACTTTGGTTTTGTGCCCTTTATGTCTATCCTTACGATTATCAAGGTTCTCAGCTGGGGTGAGCATTTTTTCGAACACTCCTCCACCATGTTTACTTTTTATAGACTTGTAGAATGTATATCTTATTTTGTCATCACACCTAACAAAAATTTTGGCAGAATTTCCTATGCGGAAATAGTTACTAATACCAATAATTTTGGTATTTATACGTTCTATTTGGGCGGCAACATCATGAGAGTTAGTGGTTTTCCGAATATTGTAGGCATCTTGAAGGATTTCCCTCATTTTAGACGTTAATTTCTTTTTGTTTGGGATAGCTTTGCCTGCAATACGGTCTTTCAATCTCATCTTTTCAGCTTTAATGTCAAATCCTAGGAATTGAGCTGACTTTTTTCTTATGTCGGTGATAAATGTTTTTTCCTTGGATAATTCTAATTTGAGTATATGTTTGTAATATTTATCAATTTTGGTCAATAGTGTTCTTGCTTGCGCTTTATCCTCACATAAAATTATCCAATCATCTGCATACCTAATAAGAAAGCATTTCTTATGTTTTCTAACCACTTTATTAAGACCAGTACTGAAAGCGTGCTTGACAGTATAACGGGCATGATGTTCCTCAAACTCTTTAGCTACCATCCAGTCAAAGTTATTCAGGTATATGTTTGCTAGTAGGGGAGATATAATCCCTCCTTGAGGAGTTCCTATCTCCGTAGGGAGAATATGTCTGTTCTCAAGAACACCTGCTTTTAACATTTTCTTAATGATAATTAGGAATCTTTTATCCTTAATTCCCATATTCCACATTATTTCGATGAGTTTATTGTGGTTGATATGGTCAAAGAAGCTTTTGATATCACCCTCGATAGCTATGTAAGTTTTCGACCTGGAGATGGTATTCAAGATTCTGCCTATCGCATAGTGACATGAACGATAGGGACGAAAACCATAACTATGGTTGAAGAACTTCGCTTCCGCTATGGGTTCTAGCACAATTCTTGCTGTTTCCTGAATTATCCTATCTATCATGGCTGGGATTCCTAAAGGACGCTTTTTACCATTTCCCTTGTCAATGTAATGCCTTCGAACTGGTTTAGGTTTGTAGTTGTCTATATGTTCCCAAATGAGTTTGATAAGCCGTTCTGTTTCCATTTGCAGGTAGTAGTTCACGTCTTTCTTATCAATTCCGACCGTTTTACTCCCACGATTGCTTTTAATGTTATGAATTGCCGTTTTAATAGTCTGCTTATTTTTCATTAGTTCTATCATGCCATGAAAAGAAGAGTTATCTTCTTTGGCTTTTTTGTATATTAGGTCTAACTTATCTTTGAGCTGTGCTTCATTATCTATCAAATGTCCTTTAATCCTCATTACGTCTCCCCATTATTCAAGCGATTGTAACGATGTGCTGTTTAATTCCCACTCTAGAAGAGGTTCATATAGACATTTGAAATACCCATTGTTATTCTGAATCGACTGGTCCCCTTCGCTCCACGGGCATTACTCCGCTTCCTAACTACTACGAGACCGCTGCCACTTGCATTGTTTCAAGCAGGATCACACTCCCTATGGCAATGCAAGCTTCCCAAGTTCCATTTGTTCTATCCCTTATTTTACATTCCTTTAGGTGCCCACTTTACGCCGACGGTACTCGCCAGTCTTGATTAGCTCAAACATACTGGTTCAACTTAATCAGTAACTACGAAACTGATTAAGCGCAAGGATTGGAATTACAAACCCGTCCTTGTTCCCGTGATTCCTTCCGTTTTCTCACATTAAGAAGGGATTCCCTCACGACGCTTCTAACATGGATTCCTTTCGTCACCATAGGATTGTTTTTAGAGACCACCGCACCATATAGGCAGTAGTGAGTTGTGCCATCAGGTTACGACCTTACCTAACTTCAGACCCTAACTCGTGTGCAAGTTAGCGCATGTAGGGGTATCATGGCTAGGATTAATGAGCTATTATCCTAGAATGGGGTTTTCACCCATAAAATTCGAACAAATAGTTAGGCTGTGTTAAAATTAGCCCCTCCATTTCACGCCACTGCGCTTGTAGGAGAACTTGGCATACCATAAT
>NZ_NVPR01000104.1 GCF_002551815.1 Bacillus sp. AFS098217 | reverse complement strand
AAGCGGTCAGGGCCTTTTTTTGCCACATGCGAAGTAAAAACAGAAAGAACAAACGAGTGTAGGTGACTTTTTACTCTGCATAGCAGGGATGTAGATGTCGAAAAATGAAAATGGATTTATATAGTTTAAAATATGAAATCACCAATTTACACTCGAATCGAACTTACCAAAAAAAGCTGCTTCATCAGCAGCTTTCTTCCTATCTATTATATTTTCTCTAATTCACTACCAAGAAACTTCGCAATCTCTAGCATACCGTATTTCCCAACGACTGCTTCGGCGTCAGCATTGTAGTTTGTGTTTGTATTAATGTCATAAGTGAAAATTTCACCATCGGCATTTCGAATAAACTCAATGCCAGCGATTGCAATATCATTTGCAGCCAAAACAGCCTCATATTTTTGAATAATTGGGTCATCAAAGCCCTCAATAATTTGAAACTTCGGTTTTTCCGGGGCTTTCTCTCCTACAGGACAGAACAAATCACCAATTTGACAAGCATCAGCTGGGCATAATTCAAAGCCTTTCGTTTTCTTACTAAATGACAAAGTCCTCTGGTTTAAAGCTCCTTTATTTGCTTCGTAAGTTCTTTGAATCTTTTATCAAGTTCCATGTACGCTTCATCTTTAAGAGTCAAAAAGCTGAGTTTTCCTAAAACTTCTTGTCTTTCTGTTTCAAGCTTTAAACGTAATTCAGCAAGGTTATCTCTTTTTTGAGATGTTTCTTTCAATTGCTTTTGTATGCGATTGTTTGAAAACACTAGTCTACTGTTAGTCGTTTTTTCAAGGAAGTACCGATCATGCGAAACGATAAGCAATGTACCATTATATTGTGCTAATGTATTTTCAAGCTGTTCGCGTGAAGGTAAGTCAAGATGATTTGTCGGTTCATCCAAAATAAGCACATCTTTTTCATCTAAAATATACGCCATGAGCTTACACTTTACACGTTCACCCATACTCATGTGTTTGATTGGCTCTTTCCATTGAGAAGATGTAAATCCTAAATGCTTCATTAAATTTTGTACTTTTCCTCTTTCTTCAAAAGTTTCTTTATAAAATAATTGTTCTGGTGTTTTTTCAAGTGGTAAATCAAATACCTCTTGTGTTAAATAGCCAATATTTGCAGATGGTGAAATCCATACTTCCCCTTCAACCGTTTCATGTCCCATAATCATCTTCAATAATGTTGTTTTCCCGCAGCCATTAGGGCCAACTATTGCAATTTTCTCACCATGTTGAATTGTGAAATTAACTTTCTCAAATAATACTCGTCCCTTAAAACATTTTTTTAATTGTTTCACTTCTAAAAAACGTTTTCCTACCTTGTTATTTGCTTGAATGGAAAACTCTACAATTGGGTCTGGCTTAACACGTTCTACTTTCGTTTTTTCAAGCTCTTTTTCCAGACGCTTTTGTTTTGACTTAACTTGTGCATCCGTTCGCTTTGCCTTAACACGATAGTATTCTTTAAATCCCTCTTTTTTTGTCGATTGTGCATGTGCTTTTTGCGACCATGATGTTAATTCTTTCATTTGCGATTCTATACGTTCAATGTTTTTTTGTTGCTTTTCATATTCGCGCTGCTGAGTGAGCCTCTTTTGTTCCCGAAATTTCATATAACTCGTGTAATTCCCTTTATGCTCAATTAGTTTTCTATCTTCTATCGACCAAATTTTCGTTGCAACAGCATCTAAGAAATATCGATCATGTGATACAACGATGATTGTTCCACTATAGCTTTTTATCTGTTCAATGAGCAATTCTGTGCTCTGCTCATCTAAATGATTCGTTGGTTCATCTAACATTAAAAGATTTGTACCTTTTGCAAATCCTTTCGCAAGTCGGATTTTAAGTTTTTCTCCACCGCTTAACGTATGAAAATCATTTGTTGGTACGCCCCATTTCGCAAGAAGTTCCGCTTCTACTGTTGTTACTTCCTTAGATGCAAATGCCTCTTTTTCTTGTTCAACATATGCCATCGTTACGTTCGTCTGTTGCCATTCTAGTTGCCCTTTTGTTGGTTCTATTTTTTCATTTATCAGCTGTAACAGGGTGGATTTTCCAGCACCATTTTTTCCAATTACTCCGATGATATCTCCCTGTTTCGCTGTAGCATTCATTTGTTCTAACAAGGTATTTTCCATTATTTCTACAGAAACATCTTTTAATTTTAAAAGTTCCTTCATACTATCTATCCCTTTCTATAAAAGGAGAACAAAAAAATCCTCCCAATTATATTTGGCAGGATTAGTCGTTATAGTATTTATACCCAAATAAGCTATTGTATGAAATAGCTTTACTTTCTTATGGAAATGGGCAGACTAATCCTATTTTTTATAAATTGAAATATCCAATTTCAACATTTAAAAATAAGATTAGTTAATCATCGTCCACCCATCATCCTTTCCGTCATTAATAGTGCTATTGTAGCATGGTAATACTGTATTCGTAAACGAGATGATTTGACTCAGCAACAATCACCAATATTGCAGCATTTATTTTACCGCGACTGTAAACCCTTCACTTCATTTAACTTCGCAAAAATCCACCTTCTGAGTTAATCACTTGACCAGTGATCCACTTTGCATCATCACTAGCAAGAAATGCCACGATACGTGCTGCATCTTCCGGCATGCCAATACGCCCCATTAAAAATTTAGGCAAAAGGTGTTTTCTAATTTCATCCGTCATCCATGTTGAATCTGTTGGTCCTGGGTTTACCGCGTTAACCGTAATTCCTAAAGGAGCAAGTTCTGCCGATAAAGACTTAGTAAAAGCGGCAATTGCTCCTTTCGTTGCAACGTATGCTAGTTCCCCGATCATTGGCCCTAATTCTTGTCCGGATGTCATATTAATAATGCTTCCTCCATCTCTATTCGCTTTCTCAAAACGACGAGCAAATTCCACGCAAAGAAGAAAAGTTGATCTCATATTAACAGCATAATGGTTATCAAGTATATGAGCATCCAACTTTACATATCCATCTCTTGTTGAATATGCTGCGTTATTCACTAAAATCGAAAGAGGACCAAACTGCTTTGAAACAGTATCCATTATTTCAAATGCAGCATTTGCATGTGACAGATCAATTTCTAAACTGTCACAGCGAACTCCTAATTCCAACATCTCTTTTTGAAATTTCTCTGGCCAACTAGCCTCAGACTGCCAATGTGTAAAGAAAATATCTATACCTTGAGAAGCAAATTTGCGGCATATAGCAGCGCCGATACCTCTTGGACTACTTACTCCTGTTACAAGAGCAATTTTATTTTGTAAATGCGTCATTTCATATTCCCCCTAATAAATAGGGACACGATGATATGTGTAAGTAGAGATGTATTACTCTCATAACAAATAAAAGCCGATACACACAGGTATCCGCCTAGTAAATGGAATGATAACTCCACACCATACATCCCTTGTATGATTATTGTTTCAATAAATAGACATACTCCACCCGTATATGTATAGGAAAAGCACTCTATTCATTTTATTTCGTAATCATTACAAGATTTGCCACATGTAGAATCTCAATTCCCCTTTCATTACATCTCTACCATTATTATACTTTTCTTATTGATGATAATCAATATATTCATTTGTTAATATGTCAATTACTACTATATATACATCAATTAAACACCGACATCAAACCCCTCTTTTTAGGTGGGAGAGAGCATCTGGCCATGCATAGAAGCGGTCAAGACCTTTTTCTGCCACATGCGAAGTACAAACAGAAAGAGCAAACGAGTGTANNGATTTAGATGTCGAAAAATTGAAATGGATTTATATAGTTACGATCAAAATCCTTCCAAAACCGCAGCCTCGCCACATGAATCCCTGTAACATCCTTGTTCTCTGTTTCCCTCTCCTGCTCACTCTGCCCTGTCCCCCCCATAGCTCAGACAAAAGCGGACTCTTATCTTGCCGCAACTCAGCCAAGCTCCTATACATAGTTGAATTCCCTATACTATTAAATATCGAAAAAGAAAATATTCACTTGTATTACAAGAATAATGCATGTACGAGTTGAAAGATCTCAATGTTAATTATTGCAAAGAATGTGAGAAACAACCCTGCCGTTTTATTGTTCACGGAAAACATAATTACTATCTATTAAAAATAATATCAAAATTTCAAACTGCTACATATCAAAAATATCCAATATTTAATAGGCGATATACCTGTGTTTTCATGCAATTATGCATATACAAATAAAGGAAAACAGTACATGAAATATTATTTCGTTATATTATAAACATTTTTTACATACTAAATTCCCTCTTATAAATAAGAATGATTACGTTTTACACGCGAATATCAAGTTATACCCTTTATATTTTATAAAGAAAGAATTTTTTCAATATAATTATTTTTTAAATTATTAAATCCGAATATAGATAATATAATAATGTAATTGATGGAATTTCACGATTTACTTTTCAAAAATGCAGTGTTTTAATAAAGGCGTAAGGTCCTTACACTCTATGAAAAACAAAAGAAATAAAATATTTGCAAATATAAACAAGCTTTTATTCCAAGTTAGGGAAATGGTTTTATAGTATGACATTATGTACATTGTATTATTTAAAGTTTTGGTGCGAAATTTTGGGCTGATCGTATAAGTTATGATTCTAGTGCAATTCATATAGTTGCACCAGAATCGTTTGAATCGCTATCTATCGCGTGTTCAGTCAGCTTTTTAACACCCTCCATATTCAATTAAACTTGGAAATTACAACTTGTTTTTTGAAATGGTATAAGTCGCTATTTCTAAGTGGTCTGTCCACTAGTAACAGTGTTGGTATCCTTTGAATAAAAATGAAGGTTACATTCAAATTATCCAAATATTGAAAACAACCTAGAGATGCCGCAAAAATGGAGCCTGTAACAAGTGAAAGAGATGAATCTTTTCCGATATTCTTGAAACTTATCATACGCTCTAGAAGAACTAACAAGCAATTACATTTTACACTTAGAACAATCTGAGATTTTCGTTTTTTACGAGAGATTACTAGTATACTAGACAAGATTTATCATAAGGAGAGAGAGAAATGAAAAAATACAAAAAGTTATTAATGGTTGCTCCGCTTGCATGTATGTTAGGGACAGGGGCTGTTGCTTTACCGAATGCAGTTCATGCAGCAGAATCACTGTCCTCACCAGCATCTTTCACTAATATATATGATGATGGGACTTCTTATACGAAAGAAACTTTAGAAAAAGATCTTTACAAAAGGATATTGAGGGGTATTGAGAATACACCTGAATTACGTCAGAAATTTAAATTAGCAGATGATGAAGGGATACAACGTGAAAAAGGCGCTTCGAGCCTTACTGACCCAAACGGTAATACTACAGAATATCCTGCCATTAATTATGGTTTAATGGATCAATTGAGTAAAGTAGAAGCGGGAATTGTCGGGTCACATTTTGATGTTAATCCAACCGTAGATAGTTATGAAGATTTAGGTCAAACGAATTTATTAACGATTAATAATGATGATGGTACTGTAGCACAAACTGCTCAAACACCAGAAACAACAGAGAAATTTTCAGAAAGTATGAGTTATTCAAATTCAACTGGAATGAAGCTAGGAATTGGATCATCAACTACAGTTAAAGTGAAGATTCCATTTGATTTAGGGGAAGTTTCTCAGACAGTCAACATTAACAGCGAATTTAGTTTTAATAATACGGTGACAAATACTAGTACTCATGAAAAATCCGTTACATTTAAATCACAACCTGTAGTTGCTGCTCCAGGTGGAACTACTACTTATTATGGTTCAATCAAAAGAGCAAAATTCTCTGGAACAATCCAAACTGATGCTTATTTAGCGGGTGTAACCTTAAAGCTTCCTATAGTGAAGAAAAATGGAAATTCATATGATATAGTGCATACTGAAGAAGTTACTCTAACTCCAGAAGATATGTATGCTATTTTCAAAAATGGGCTTCCTGTATTACCACCTTATTTAAGCTTTGATGATGAGAACAAAAAAGTAAAAGTAAATAACGCACCCTTTACGTTTAGCGGAGAAGGCGGTTATTATTCCGCTGTAAAAGTGAAATTCACTCCAAAAGATTCAAATAAAAGTCCACAAGAAATGCCATATAAAGAATACGTAGCAAAAGCACAACAAGGAGCTTTATAAGAAAAAACTAACTATAAACATCCCCAGAAACTTTGTTCGGAGCAAAGTTTCTGGGGATGTTTTGCATCTTTATTTACTTTTTTTACAATTTTGCTTGTAATAAATTATAGAAACTCCCTTCTATATTCAAGTGCCTTTCTCTTCAGAATCCTTTACATATATAAACACACTATATCAGTAGAACTCTTTTTTTGTTTTTTCTTGTTCTTTTACATTTGTTATTTTTCCAGCCAATACTATACCTCCGACAATCAAAATTACGGTTCCCCAGTATAAAATAGGATTACTCATGGTTCATGTATTATCATGTTGGCTACAGTCCAAGCAATTACACCGCCACCAATATAAATAATAATTTGAAAACGATCAACACATGTTATAAACAGGCTGCTTCCCAAAATTATAATAGGAATACTCATCAATAATAACAATTGATAACAAGACTGAAAAAAATTCAATTGAAAATAACTCCAATGTTTTTACCTCAATTTGTACTTAAAACAAATTGTGAGCAGCAATTAATAATAGTATAAATCCGCTTAAAGCAGTGCTAAATTGTCCGATTGTCCACGATCCAATTCTTACGTTTGCAACTTTTTTTCCTAATTTCACTCCGAGCCAAATCGTTAAAAAACTGAATATCGCTGCTGCTAGTGAAATAGCAAACGGAGACAGTTTTAATAATCCTGCACCTAAGCCGTTCGTAAGGGCATTCATAGATATAGCAATACCAAGAACAATAGCTTCAAAAAAACTAATATCTCCTGATTGATCAAGGTCGGCTTTTTCAGGAGATTTTAAGTATCCAGTAATCACATTCGAAACAGATTCATCCTCATCAAGTACTTTTTGACTAACTTTCTTTTTTCTTGGAACTGCCATTAAAATAATTCTTAAACCAATTACGAATAAAAACAATGTACCAATAACATTAGATAATGTACCCGGAAACACTGTTGAAATGTATTGCCCAAATCGAATACCTATTTCACTAAAAATAAAAGCAATAATTGCAATGATAAAGTTAGCTAATAAACTTATACGAATATTACGGATACCATAAGATATACCTACCCCAAAGTTATCAATACTAGATGATAATGAAAGTAACAAAATAGTAATCAAAGCTGCTATAGTCATAGTTGTTATCTCCCTTTTGTATAACATCTTTCTCTCATTATTAGACTTCATCAATCAAAAGGACCTTAGTGATTACCAAGCTCTTTTTGCTAATTGAGGAAAACAGTAATTATTTTCTGGGTTATTGTATGATACATATTAAAAAGTGTTCGAATGTAAAATGAAAACGCTAAGAACCAGTTTAGTTAAGCTCTTAGCGTACATTTTCCGCGTTTGATGCCGCTCCCCTATCGCCATTTGTTATTCCCAAAAACGAAAAAAATGAGCTGAATTCTCATAGATAACTGCGGTGGGACAAAATTTTTGTTTTTGGGGTACTTCAAAATATTAGCTTGATAAGCATGGGCCAGACCCCAAAAGGACTAGTAAAATATTAACTAACATATGTAATTCTGTATAAATTAATATAATAGGCTCAAGTTGTTTGTATACTAACTATATAAATCCATTTTAATTTTTCGACATCTAAATCCCTTTAAATTATCGGACTAAGGAATCACTTGCCACCCGTTGACGGATCCAAATCTTAAACTATTTAAAAATTAATGGCTATGGGAGTGCTCCCATAGCCATTAAGCTAAAATTTTAATCCTCAAAATACGAAACTCCTAAAATCATATTATATATTCTACCTTTTCACTAGAATTTTGATAAATTATCTCGATTTCTAATATTTTGTCTCTATTTGTTTTCCTTTTCTATCTTCAAATTCTGCACGTAGCTGTGCAGTTCTGTTTATCTGATTTTCAAAGTTATTTTTAGATACTTCTAGTTTAATTGTTTGACCATTCATGAATTCAATGAGAATATTTCCATGTGGAAGTTTTGTCACACTTTCAATATGACTGATTGTAAAATTGCAGAGGGGTGTTCCTTGATGACAAATAGTAAAATGAATCCTAAGGTTGATGAATTTTTAAATACAGCCAAGAAGTGGAAGGAAGAATATGAAAAGTTGAGAAATATCGTTCTTGACTGTGAGCTAACCGAAGAATTTAAATGGATGCATCCTTGTTACACGTTTGAGAAAAAAAACATAGTTTTAATACATGGATTTAAAGAATATTGTGCGCTTTCGTTTCACAAAGGTGCCTTGTTACAGGATACTCATGGGATTCTAATCCAACAAACGGAGAATGTACAAGCGGGACGCCAGATTCGGTTCACCAATATTCAAGAAATAGTTGAAATGGAAACCATCTTGAAAGCCTATATTTATGAAGCCATTGAAGTTGAAAAAGCCGGTTTAAAGGTGAAAAAGAAAGAGCATAAAGAGTTCATAATTCCTGAAGAACTTCAAAATAAATTCGATGAAATGCCTGCTTTTAAAACTGCTTTTGAATCATTGACACCGGGACGGCAAAGAGCATACATTTTTTATTTTTCTCAAGCCAAACAAGCCAAAACTCGAGAGTCAAGGGTTGAAAAATATATCCAGAGAATTCTCGATGGAAAGGGATTAAATGATTGTACTTGTGGGCTATCTCAAAAGCTGCCCAACTGTGACGGCTCACACAAGTTATTAGATAAGAAAAAATAGTAATCAAACTTTAAGATATTGTCGCACTTTGCGTTCATTCGAACTCTTTTTAGATCGCATTAAAATGAAAAAATACGCTATTCTTTCTGTAAAATCATAGGAAAGGATGGTGTTTTTGACATGAACTTATCGACTTTTGATAAACTAGAATTGTTTTCTAGACTTTATCACAACAAAAGGAGCTAAACGATAGATATTAGCTCCTCTTATTTGCAAATTATTTAATTATAAAGGATACGATTACTAAAATGACAAGCAAAATTCCACCTAAGAGTTGTCCTAATCCAGAGGCCTCTCCAAGAATCAACAAATTGAAAAGATTTTTTCTTGTTTGGGTTTTTCCTACGAATGCATCATCTCTTTTCATTCTATATATACCCCATAAGATTAATACTATTCCAAAAACAATACCGAATAATTTTAAAGCCATTATATTTACCTCCACTTATTATACATATATTTAATTTTTTCTTAGTCATTTTTTAGTTGTTGTTACAACTATGAACAACACTGTCTTATCACTTCTTATGATTTTATTATTACATTTAAACCTTGAAATGAACTATCTACTAACCTTACATAAAGATGACAGTTCTGTAAGATTAGTAAAACAAACAAGATATCTATATCCATTTTATTTTTTCAACATATAAATTGAGTTAGGATTTACTTTTTTAGAGCGGTTATATACATTTCGACATTTTTGTATAGTAAGAAATCCCCAAAGCTTCATAGAGTGATTTCAATTGAGCAAAAATATTTATATTTTCGTCAATCTCAAAGGATAGAATCAACAAGAAATGAGTATACCTACAAAAATAAAATGGGCCACATTATAGAAATAGGAATAGAATCCAGTGCATAATATGACCCATTTTTGTATATATCAGTTAACTCTTCAAACGATTTTCTCACTCACTGAGTGGAACAGTCATTTTTAGTTTTTCAGGGTTGTATGCTTAAGTCAGGTAAAATCATCCCTTTTAACGAGTGATACTTATAAAAATAGACTTTTTTGTATTACTTAATAGCCCTTGTGTCCATGGCTGTCAAACTTATAGGTTCTTCCATCAATTTCAACCGTGGTATCTGTATAAATAGAACCATCCTCTTTAGCATAATAAGTAAAGTATCCGTAATAAGGGAAGTGGTATCCGCCACCAACTTCGAACCATCCTATTTTAGCTGCTCCAGACTCATCGAAGTAATACCACTTACCATCGATTTCTTGCCATCCTGTTTGCATTTCGCCTTTATCGTTATAATAGTATATTTTATTGTTAACTTTATCAAACCCAGTTAGCTTAGCTTCTCCGTCCTGATTAAAATAATATCTTTTTCCGTCAATAGGTTCATGACCATCGAAAGTATAGTGTTTGCCACCCACGAAATGATATTTTTTACCATCAATTTCTTTCCAACCAGTATAGTTAGGCCCTTCTTCGAAGCTGTAATAAACCAGTGCAGGTTGCTCCTTTTTATCAAATAATCCAGGTAAAAAGATTTTAGAGACACCGTTTTTTCTAATAGAACCATCTTTTTCAAACACTAACGTTTTCTCATCAAGAGTAACATGATTCACACTATTTAGCGCTTCTCCATTCAGCCTAGAAGCCTTCTCAAGTACGCCTTTATCAGAAAAGTGAAGAATGATATTTTGATCTTCTAGACGCAGTTCATTTGTAGTAGCCTTGTAATCTTTAAAATAATAAATTTTATTATCAATTTCTTTCAAGCCTTCTTCAATAAACGCTCCTGAAGCATCGGAATATTCTAGACCATTCCATGCTGATTTCTGCAGAACACCGTCCTCGTTGAAGTTATACCACTTCCCATCAATGAATGTGTCAGATGAGACATATCCGATAGAATTTTTGACCCTGTGATTAGAATTTGGACTAAAATAATACGTATTCCCCTCAAATTCTTGCCAGCCCTTTAAAAGAATTCCTGAAGAATCCGCATAATAATGATCGCCCTGTCTCTCTATCCAACTATTCGTTATCAATTTTCCAGAATTGTATGCAGTCCATATAGAGGAATCTTTTTCATCAGGTTTGAACTCCAATCCGGCATATGTCATTCCTTCGTGTTTCTTTGTTTCATTTACCTTACTAGGATGCCAATCAACTAACCAATTATGAATTTCATTGTTGGTTTTTGCAGTGAAACGAATTTCAGATTTAAAACTCCAATCCGTACCGAATTGTGAAATATACTGATTACCAGCCAAACTTACTCCATTCTTGTTATTCAAACGGAATTGAAGTTCGTTTTGACCAGAATTTTCAATTTGAACAAGTTCAAACACTTCATCATCACCAATTGAATCAGAGTATTGAAGATTATTTCCTTCTTTTCCTGAAAGGTATTGTGAACCTTTTTTTACAAACACTTTATTCGACCCTTTTTTATAAGGAATAATTTGATAAGGTTTACCGTCATTTAATGTAATAAATGGTAATGCAAGAGGTGTTTCTAAAATCGAATTCGTATCTGCAAATACATTTACTACTCGGTCATTAAAATCTGCAAGGGCTTTCGAGTCATTCGTAACATAATTAGAAAGAACATCTTTACTTATCGGCTCTGAAGTAGCTGTTCCTAATTTTCGTTTATCTTCTGGTAGTTGGTTAAAAAGATCCCTAAATGTATAACGAACATCAAGCACCCCACCTTTAGTATAAGCACCTGGGAATTCTCCTCGTACAAATTTATCTGCTAAACTAGTGTAATGACCTTCATTGCTACTTTCTAGATAAAAGGTTTGCCAGTTTGTAAGAGCAACACCTGTCTTTCCTTCATCTAATTGTTTTTGTGTAATATACAAAAGATTATGTTTAGATACTTCTGGTTCATCAGGATTTAAGTCTACTATTGTACCAGCTTGCTTAATACGAAGTTGTTGCCCATGCTTGATTGTTTTATATTCAACCTTCCCATCAGCATAAGCAACTTTAACCTTCTTGCTAAAATTTTGATCTTTATAATAATCAAACACAGTAATACCAAACTCTCCTTTTTGAAAAGTAGGAGCTATGTAAGCACTGTTTTCAAGACCACGGTTATAAAGGGATTTTGCACTGGTTTCGTCTAGCCACTCCCCAAATGGCTCTGCAAGAAACGTATTATATATTTCTCCAAATGTTGTAATAATTGTTGCGGCCGTATCAACATCTGCTTTCACTTTATGTTCTGTTATTGGAGCGGAGCTGAATAAAATCCCCATTGCAATTCCTACAGGGAGGATTTTTGGTATCCTTTTTTTGTATTTTTCATTCATAACGTCATTCCTCACTTTTTATTTGTTTTTTATCTACTTATTAATCCGAATTTCATGCTCGAAAGTTCATTTTAGTTTAAATATCTTTCAAAAGACTTTCGTAAATGTTACAAAAGTCTTTCATACGATTAGAAAAGCCTTCATGAAATTACAAAAAAATAAGATTGCTGGTGAACTTCTCAATATCGTAAACGAATTTTAATCTCTTTAATTCACTAACAAAGAAGGGGGTACCAAACGACAATCCTGCTTCTCTACAGTTAGAGCAGCTCGTTTCCACCTGGAAGAACATCAGCAATATTTAGTCCTTTCCTTTATTCCCTTCATTAAATCCGCCTTCTATTTGATTAGCTGCAGTGGCCCCTCCCCATAAAAAAAAGACACTCAAATGAGCGCCTTTTTTCTTTAGTATCCGAATCCGCCTCCCCAACAGCTGCATCCAATGATGATCAATAGAATAAATAGCACAATGAGTAAAGCGAATCCGCCACCAAAACCACCACAACTACCACCAAATCCCATATTAAATCCTCCTTTGAAGTAGGAGACAAAAACACTTGGGTGCACATTTTTTAACGGTTCTATCTTACTTTATGTTGTTTCGATCTAATTGAGCAGGTCCTTTTACAAAAAAAGAAAAGACACCCTCAGATGCTTTCCTCTAACTTGATAACCACATTCATTTTAATAATATGGAGTAGCGCCATATCGCCATCAAGCTAAGATTCTAAAGTAACCTCTAAGTGAAAGTTTTCTTTCTCTACAGTTCGTTATTTTGAGAATTCAACTCATTTTTTCGTTTTTGGGATGTTTACTTTTCTTAAGTTGATGGGCTCCTTTGCATTGATATTCTATATATTCTTAGTGAATTTTTCGTAAATCTACTTCTGAAAGATTTCGTTTTTCCATTTCTGTTTTAATTAGCTCTATTTCATGATACATAGCTTCTGAAAGAATTCCTTTTTCTATATTTTTATTAATTTCCATGAAAAAACCGATTAAAAGAGCATTTGGCAATTGTTTATATATAGACAAAAAATTTCCTCCATTCAACAATTTTATACAAATACAATTATATATTCTGGAAATGAAATTTTTAAGTCTTTTTTTGTTAGCGTTTTGTAAATTTTCTTTTACAAAACGCTAACAAAATTGTATCTATCAACGATAAACGGAACGAAGTGAGCATTAAGGAGGTGACAGATTCACTTATGCCCCTACTTCCCTTCCACAAACCGCCCATACTCCTTCAAAAACCGCAATTCCATCATCCCAACAGGCCCGTTCCGATGCTTTGCCACATGAATTTCTGTAACATCCTTGTTTTCTGTTTCTTTATCATAATAATCCTCCCGGTACATGAGCATAATGACATCCGCATCCTGCTCAATTTGCCCTGTCTCCCTTAGGTCAGACAAAAGCGGACGCTTATCATGACGCGCCTCTACCGCACGGGACAGCTGCGATAGCGCGACTACGCATACATTCAAATCACGAGCCATCAACTTCAGCTTACGAGAGATTTCACTCATTTCTTGAAACCTGTTTCCCTTATATGGCGAATCACCTGTAATGAGCTGTAAATAATCAATAACAACAAACAATTTTTTATCTGCATGCTTTCGTTTCAGCTTTCGTACTTGCATCCAAATGTCCTGTATTGTAATACCTGCTTTATCATAAATCTCTAAGGGTAGATCTCCGATTTCCGCAAACGCCCGGCTTGTTTTCTCCCAGTCTTCTATCGCAAAACGATGCTTCGGGTTTTTCAGCCTCTTCCCTGATACCTCCCCTAGACAGGAAACCATCCGTTTTAGCAGTTGCTTATTGCTCATCTCTAAAGAAAATAGCCCAACTGCAGCATCTGATTTGGCTGCATGGAGCGCAATATTTAAGGCGAACGCCGTTTTTCCCATGGAAGGTCGGGCTCCAATCACAACAAAGTCGCCTTCCTGCAAACCGCACGTCATCTTGTTTAAAGCTGAAAATCCTGTCTCAATCCCTGTAAGCTCTTCTGTATCTTGGTGAAGTTCTTCATACAGGCCGACTAACGTGTCCTTCAAATCAAAATCTAATGTACGATCTACCTCTTCCAGTTCACAAAGCGTTGTAATCGTCTCACCAATTATCCTCTCATCCTTCTCCGCAAGAAGCCGTTCACACATACTGTGCGCCGCACTTCCCGCACGATTCATTTTCCACGCACCCCAAACAAGCCCCTCATAATAGGAGAAGTTGGCAGTAGTCGGAACACCCTCGATTATATTTACAAAGTATTCAATACCGCCAATCTGTTCCAAAAATCCAGGCTCCATTTTTGAAACAAGCGTAACAAGATCAAGCGGCTGTCCCTCTTCCTCTATTTTCCGTATCAACTTGAATATCGCTTGATGCATAGCTGTAGAAAAGTGCTGCTCGGTCAGCCTACACTCCTTAATCAGTGCACCATCAAGAAGCAAAGATCCTAGTACCGTCTGTTCAGCCTCGACGTTTTGAATGCTCACGGACGCCACCCCTTCTCCTGTAAGAACTTCTGCAGCTCTTCTTCAGACGGTACATTTTTCTCCCACTCTTCACACTCCTCCAGAAACTGCTTCGTCTCATGCATAATAGACGGTTCCTTCTTCCGAAACTTCACCGCCGCCTCTTCTACTTCAATGAGCTTCCTATATCCCTTTCCTTGCCAATCTCGTAAAATGCCCTTCACGTAAGCAAGCGTCCGCTTATTATTTTCATGCGCAATCTGGAGTGCTTTCAGTACAAGCTCCTCTGACAAATCTGCCATCCATTCACTTAATTCATCCGCAGTATAAGGCGACAAACTACCGAAGTTTTGTTCATAAAACATAAATACACTGCTTCCTGGCTCCGCCTCTTCTACTTCCCCATCCGTTTCACCACTTTCAAAAATCTCTTGAGGAATAACCACAGATGCTTCACATGGCATACCAAAATGCTCTAGTAATAGCGGAATATTCAGCTCTTCCTCCAAGCATTTTTGCAGGAACATATGTACAAACTTTTTGCTTTTCACAGCCTTTAACTCACGAAGTACACATTTCTCAACGTTCGTATTCGTAACGGGGTTATAGCGCACCCAATTTTCGATGTATAGCTCCTTCGTTTCTGCATCATATTGTATTTTTCCATATTCAATAAACCGCTGCAGTAACTTCTCAACAGTCTCTCTGTTGTAGCCTGTTTCCATTTCCGCTAAACGCTTCGGCAACGGATAAATGCCGCATTGCGTCGTTTTCGAACATGTCAGCAAGTATATATAAAAGTATCGCTCCTCCGGCGTTAAATCGAGTACAAAATCATCCTGCCAAAAGTTCACCTGTACATTCCGGTATACTGCCATATATATTCCTCCCGTCTTTGACGGCAAATATAAAATTGCCGCTTCTTTCATACATATAGAGATTGAGGAGGAAATTGGGCAATTAATTTTAAAATTTTTTTACTACTACGATGTTATTTTTTTAATGAATTGTTGTAGTAGTTGTTTTTTGTTTTGTTTTTGTAATGATTTATTACTTGCAAGGGGCTTGGTAGGGGTTTATAAGGGGCTATTATTTAAATTATTTTTACTATGATCGACTAATAGTGAGCGGAATTCATTTAACATAAACAAATAATAATGCTGTTTAAAAAGAAAGACGTTCATCAAGTAGTTTCTATACTTAATGAGCGTCTTTCTTTTTACAAATACATATTGGTATGTCTATAAGAGAAATGAGTGAAAAATTGGTTATTCCAACTCAGTCCCCGTTAGTGAAAAAATTAAGTTATTTATTACACTAATTTGTTCTTAGTTAGATGCAATTAAATGGACGTAAAGCATCATCATAAAGATGATTTTTTACTTAACGAATCTTTTGTTTACTTTCACATGAGCCCTAGAGACTGATATCTTCTGTCCGTTTCACCCATTCCCCTACCAAACTCTCGAATAGCTCAGGTTGTTCAATTTGCAAATTATGACCTGCCATATCTAAAACTGCAAATGTTGCTCGTGGATAGTCCTCAATGATTTCTAATAAGTCTTGATAACCTACAACTATATCTTGCCGCCCAGCGAGTAAAAGAACTGGTTTTGGGTATGTTTGTTCATTTACATTGGATGATAACGTATAATTTTTTTGCAGATTTTCAACAAACTCAGTATTGGTTACTGTAAGCCCTGGCTTGATCTCTTCTTTATATCGATTGTACGTATATTCATTTGCTATCACTGCCAGTTCACAAAATTCCTGTCTTTCATCTGACGGAAGACTACTTAAAAACTTGTCATCCCTTATAATCATATTATAACTTGGAACAGTTCTTGCTTCATGCTCTGCAATTATAACAGGGCATATTAGCAATAAACCATCAATTCGGTGAGGCATTTTCGACAGTATCGCTCTAGACAAATATCCACCATACGATTCTCCCGCAAGCAGGAAGTTTTCATCAGGAATAATCTTTTCTATACATAAAGTTAAGACATCTAATAATGTATCAGAACTATTTATCCAGTTAGGAGCATTCGATTTCCCCATACCTGGTAAATCAATATAAATACGCTTATAGCCCGTATGTTTATGAAATACGGATTCCATACATCCCATCATAAGCCTATGATCAGGAGAACAACCATGTAACATAATTATAGGTTTTCCCTCGCCAATTATTTCATAATATATCTCTGCGTCTCTAATATGGCATATCATGAAAACTCCTCCTCATTTTTTAAAATAAACCTCTTTAGAAACAAAAAAGTTTTTCTGCTTAATGTCTTCATTTCACTAAATCTAAAAAGTCAAGTTACAATCAATACGGCTTCGTCTTAATAAATTAAATCTTCATTATATAGGGGCTAAAAAAGAGCACTATATACACTTACCAGAATATATGTTCTTATTGTATAACACTCTACATATAACCGACAACTCTGTTTTTTCAAATAAAACATTATTATTTGAAAAAGAAGATTTTAATTTATATGTCCTATTAGAATAAAAAACGTTATTTACCTAAATTATCCTTATATTTTGTTTGTATTCCATTAACCCATCTCTTTAGTTCAAGAACAAAGGCTTGAATATATCCACTTTAATTTTCCGACATCTATATCCCTGCTATGCAGAATAAATAGGAACCTACACTCGTTTACTATTTCTGTTTTTACTTCGCATGTAGCAGAAAAAGGCCCTAACCGCTTCTCTGCACGGCCAGATACTCTCTCCCACCTAAAAAGAG
>NZ_NVPR01000103.1 GCF_002551815.1 Bacillus sp. AFS098217 | reverse complement strand
CCTTTTTTATCTGTCAACACTGATAAAAAGAGGAAAAGGAGAGATTCATTATGATGGGTGCATTGAAAAATCATCGTGATCAGCGGGTAGCAGTTTCTGTAGAAGAGTTAGTTCCACAAGATCATTTTCTTCGTGCAATTGAAGCCACTATTAATTTTGATTTTATTGAGGAGAAGTTACGCCCCTATTACTGTGAAAACAATGGTCGTCCCTCTATTCATCCTATCGTTTTATTTAAAATGATGTTCATTGGTTATTTTTACGGCATTCGATCGGAACGTCAATTAGAAAAAGAAATTAAAACAAATATTGCGTACCGCTGGTTTTTAGGGTTTTCTTTATCGGATTCCGTTCCAGATCACTCCACAATTAGCTGGAATCGTCGCACTCGTTTTCTTCATACAAATATTTTTGAAGAAATCTTTAATGAAATTGTACATCAAGCGATGGAACATCGTATGGTGGGAGGACGTGCGTTGATGACAGATTCCACTCACGTGAAGGCGAACGCAAATAAAAATAAATTTGTGCACAAAGTAAAAAAAGAGCGTCCTAAATTATATATAGAAGAATTAGAAGCAGCAGTCATGGAAGATCGGAAGAAACACGGAAAAAAGAACTAGGGCCAAGAAAGGAAAGTGATACCCCAATCAAAAAAACACGTGTAAGTACAACGGATCCTGATAGTGGCTTTTTAATGCGAGATGGAAAACCAAATGGTTTTCATTTCTTAGACCACAGAACAACGGATGCAAAATATAATATTATTACAGACACTTTTATTACGGCTGGAAATGTAGCGGATTCCGAGCCGTATTTAGCACGCCTTCAAGCACAAGTTGATAAGTTCGGATTTCAAGTAGAAGCGGTCGCACTAGACGCTGGTTATTTTACAGGGTATATCTGTAAAAAGTTATCTGAACAAAAGATATTTATGGTGATGGGGTATCGCCGATTTGGAAAACGAAATAAAGAAGTGCCTAAAAGCAAATTTAAATATGAAAAAGAAACAGATGTATTCGCCTGTCCAATGGGATGCATTTTAGAATATGCGACCACAGATCGAGAAGGGTATCGTCAATATAAATCTAATCCAGAAGATTGTGCAGTGTGCCCATTGCGTAAAGATTGTTTTTCAGCGAAACAAAAACAGAAAGTCATTACACATCATATTTGGGAAGAATACAAAGATATAGCAAGAAAAAATAAGCTAACAAGTACAGGGAAAAAGCTATATAAAGTACGCTGTTCTACCATTGAACGCAGTTTTGCGGATGCCAAAGAACTACATGGCTATCGATACGCTCGTTTTCGAGGGCTGAAGTCTGTCCAAATGCAGGCTTATCTCACCGCAGCCTGCCAAAATATGAAAAAAATAGCCCTTCACCTGACCAAAAAGGGACAGGTGAAGGGCTATTTTTCTTATTTCTATCATTTTTCAGTGTTTTTAACTCATTGGAAATTCAATTTTCACCAGAGTGTTGGAAACCCTAAAGGGTTTCCCAACACTCTG
>NZ_NVPR01000102.1 GCF_002551815.1 Bacillus sp. AFS098217 | reverse complement strand
AGACTTTCTCCACAGCCTGTAAAGAGGATGCCTTTATAGGGCATCCTCTTTATGTTCAGGAACAAATAGTTCAAGACAATGATATATATTTTCAAATTCCATCGGTGCGTCTCCGCCATATTCACCATCTAAGTTAATCATTAATTTATCTGGTGAATGAACTTTAATTCGATTCGCCTGCGTATATAAAACTTTGGGATTATTAATATGCTCACCGCGCTGAGCTTGTGTTGCTGCTTTAATTAAATCAGCAATAGAACCTTTTTTCAGCACTAATAAGTCAAATAAACCATCATTAATAGACGCATATGGAGCTACTTTTTCAAACCCGCCAACTGAACGCGTATTCGTAATTAAAAACATCGTAATTTCTTCTTCTAATAACTTTCCATCATACTCAATCTCAACATATGTTGGATGTAGGGATGGTAACATTTCAATGCCTTTTAAATAATAAGCAAGTTGTCCGAGTACTGTTTTTAACTTACTTGGTACTTCATATGTTAATTCTGTAATACGTCCGCCACCAGCAATGTTAATAAAATATGTATCGTTCGCTCTACCAAGATCTAGCGGAACTGTCTTACCTTCACAAATAATATCTGCAGCATCTTCAATAGAACGAGGCACACCGATTGCACGTGCAAAATCATTTGTCGTTCCAACTGGAATAATCCCAAACTTCGGACGATGTTCGTTTCCTACTAAACCATTTACCACTTCATTTAACGTACCGTCACCACCTGCTGCGATGACAACGTCAAACTTGCGTTCCGCAGCTTGCCTCGCCGCGACAGTCGCGTCTCCAGGTCCAGTTGTTGCATGACAAGATGTTTCATATCCAGCTTGTTCTAATTTTTGTAGTACTTCTGGCAAGCTTTTCTTAAATAGCTCACGACCAGAAGTAGGGTTATAAATAATTCTTGCTCGTTTCATTATTTATTAGCACAGGAAATTTTTCATTTATAGAAAAAGAATATACCGAACCTTTGTCCAGTACTCCTATGCCTACCTCCTCTCATCTTCCTATCCTTTTTTATCCCGCTCAAACAGGCAGTAAGAACCCGATTCGTGTAGCCCTCCATTAGTAACTTTATTCACTAATGACGGTTTTGCTTTATTTGACCCAAAATTTATCCCGCTATTCGCGGACAGTAATACTCCCACCTCAAAATTTAGTGAAAGCAAAGAAGTTAGGTGGGAGGTAAACTGCCCGTAAAAGCCCGATTGGTTCAACTAATAATCAATGGGAGGATGAAAAAGGCCTCCACTGATTAAAGTTTCACTTTATGTCTATCCATTCTTTCATAAAAAATTTACATATAATAAATAATAATTATCTATTATTTCATAAGATGAAAAACTCTCTATGTCTAGATTTATCATTATTCCCACCTTTTTGCAACTATCATACCATAGTTGCTATACAAACATTGTCTCACATTTGTTAGTTAATCAAACGTTTGTTTNNAAACAAACGTTTGATTAACTCAGAAAAAACACCCAAATATGGGTGTTTTCTCTGTTTAATCTTTACTATTTGAGAGCTGTTTTGTCTAGTTTCAACGGCTAGAACAGTCAGTCGTTTCGCCTCCTCTAACAAAGCAAAAAGTGCTTCTCTGTCGAACGCTCCAACGCCTTCCTGCTCTCACTTTGCTTTATTATCGCTTGTTAATTTCTTCAAGTAAGATTTTGTTAACAAGTGGTGGGTTAGCTTGTCCTTTTGTTGCCTTCATAATTTGACCAACTAAGAAGCCGATTGCACGGTCTTTACCGTTTTTGAAATCTTCAATAGATTGTTCGTTATTATCAAGAATTTCTGTTACAACCTTACGAAGTGTTCCTTCGTCAGAAATTTGAACAAGACCTTTCGCTTTAACGATTTCTTCTGGGTCTCCACCTTTTTCAATTAATTCATTAAATACTTTCTTCGCGATTTTAGAAGAAATTGTACCTTTTTCAATCAATTGAACCATTTTAGATAAACCAGCAGGCGTTAATGCAACGTCTTTTAATTCTTTTTGTTGTTTGTTTAAGTATGCAAGTACTTCACCCATTAACCAGTTTGATGTTAATTTCGCATCAGCACCGTCTGCAACAGTTGCTTCAAAGAAATCAGACATCTCTTTCGTTAATGTTAATACGTGTGCATCATAAGCAGGTAAGCCCATCTCTTCAACATAGCGAACTTTACGTGCATCTGGAAGTTCTGGAATAGAAGCGCGTACTTCTTCTTTCCACTCATCGTCGATGTAAAGCTCAACTAAATCTGGCTCTGGGAAGTAACGGTAATCGTCAGATCCTTCTTTCACACGCATTAAGATTGTTTTCTTCGTTGCTTCATCGTAACGACGTGTTTCTTGCTGAATAATACCACCAGATAGTAGTTCTTTTTCTTGACGAGCTTGTTCAAACTCAAGACCCTTTTGTACATAAGTGAAAGAGTTTAAATTTTTCAGTTCTGCTTTTGTACCGAATTTCTCTTGTCCAACTGGACGAAGTGAAATATTCGCATCACAACGAAGAGAACCTTCTTCCATCTTACAATCAGATACGCCTGTATATTGAATGATTGATTTTAACTTCTCTAAGTATGCGTATGCTTCTTCTGGAGTACGCATATCTGGCTCAGACACGATCTCGATTAAAGGCATACCTTGACGGTTGTAGTCTACTAATGAGTATCCTTCACTTGTATGTGTTGATTTACCAGCATCTTCTTCTAAATGAAGACGTGTAATACCGATACGTTTCTTTTTACCGTCTACTTCGATTTCAATCCAACCATTTTCTCCAATTGGCTTATCAAATTGAGAGATTTGGTAAGCTTTCGGATTATCTGGGTAGAAATAGTTTTTACGGTCAAACTTCGTTTCCGTTGCGATTTCACAGTTTAATGCCATTGCAGCTTTCATTGCAAAGTTAACTGCTTCTTTATTTAAAGTTGGAAGTACCCCTGGATATCCTAAGTCAATTACACTCGTTTGTGTATTTGGCTCCGCTCCGAATTCTGTTGGACTCGCAGAGAAAATTTTCGAATTTGTTTTTAACTCAACGTGAACCTCTAAACCAATAATTGTTTCTAAATTCATCTATGCTCGCCTCCTTACAGACTTGCTTTTTTTGTATGATAGTCTGTTGCTTGCTCAAACGCATGTGCAACGCGGTAAATTGTCGCTTCATCGAAGTGTTTACCAATGATTTGTAGACCAAGTGGCATGTTGTTAGCACCGAATCCACATGGAACAGAAATCGCTGGAACACCTGCTAAGTTTACTGGGATTGTTAAAATGTCATTTGCATACATTGTCATTGGATCGTCCACTTTTTCGCCCACTTTAAATGCTGGAGTTGGTGTTGTTGGCCCAATAATAACATCGTAGTTAGCAAATACATTTTCAAAGTCGTTTTTAATTAATGTACGTACTTGTTGTGCTTTTTTGTAATATGCATCATAGTAACCAGAGCTAAGAGCAAATGTACCAAGCATAATACGACGTTTTACTTCATCACCGAAACCTTCGCTACGCGTGTTTTTGTAAAGATCTAATAAATTATTTACGTTATCAGAACGAACACCGTAACGTACGCCATCGAAGCGTGAAAGGTTAGCAGATGCTTCAGAAGAAGATAATAAGTAATACGTTGCTAGAGCGTATTTAGAGTGCGGAAGAGATACTTCCTCCCAAGTTGCGCCCATACCTTCTAATACTTTTAAAGCAGCTAGTACTGACTCACGAGCTTCTTCGCCAACACCTTCGCCTAAGTATTCTTTCGGTACAGCAATGCGTAAACCTTTAACGTCGCCTGTTAAACCAGCTAAATAGTTACCTACTTCAACATTTGCAGAAGTTGCATCCATACGGTCAATACCTGAAATAGCTTGTAATAAGTATGCATTATCTTCTACTGTACGTGTAATCGGTCCGATTTGGTCAAGTGAAGATGCGAATGCAACTAAACCATAACGAGATACGCGTCCGTAAGTTGGCTTTAAACCTACAACACCGCAATATGCAGCTGGCTGACGGATAGAACCACCCGTATCAGAACCTAGAGAGAATAATACTTCTCCTGCTGCTACAGCTGCTGCAGAACCACCACTAGATCCGCCTGGAACATAGTCTAAGTTCCATGGATTTTTCGTAGCATAGAAACCAGAGTTTTCATTTGAAGAACCCATTGCGAACTCGTCCATATTTAATTTACCGATTGTAATTGTGTCAGCAGCTTTTAACTTTTGTACAACTGTCGCATCATAAACTGGAGCGAAGTTTGCTAATATTTTACTCGCACAAGTTGTACGAAGACCGTTTGTTACAATGTTATCTTTTACACCGATTGGCATACCGAATAATAGACCATTATCCTCAGCGCCAATCTTTGCATCTAATTCTTTCGCTTTCGCGCGTGCATTTTCTTCATCTAATGTAAGAAAAGCCTTTACGTTATCTTCAACATCCGCAATACGTTTGTAAGATTCTTCTACTAAATCCGTAACGGAAATTTCTTTGTTGTTTAATTTCTTATGTAACTCTGATACAGAATGATCAAATAATGACATCGAAATTCCCCTCCTCTATTCTAATACTGCTGGAACACGGATTTGATTATCTTTGTGATCCGGTGCATTTTTTAATACTTCTTCTACTGGTAAACCTTTTTCTGGTACATCTTCACGCATAACGTTTTTCATAGTTAATACGTGAGTTGTTGGTTTTACATCTGTTGTATCTAATTCATTTAACTGTTCTGCAAATGTAACAATTGCATCGAGTTGTTTTTGAAATTTTTCTGCCTCTTGATCAGTAATTGCAAGACGTGCTAAATGTGCTACGTGCTTTACATTCTCAACGGAAATTCTTGACACGGCTAGGCCACCTCCATAATATATCGTTCAATCTACAATACTATTGATGATACCAAATTTTCAGTACTTCAAGCAAGTCAACACATGACACTTACAGCATTTTTACAAAAAAAAAGAAAGGCTTCTGCCTTTCCTCTCAATTTATTCTTTATCTAGCGGTTCTTGTTTCGGTAAACGCTCGTTATCTTCTTCATTATCACGAATTGTTTTTTGCAGTACAAAACAGGACATTGTTAAAAATAATGTACCTATTAAATAATATCCTTTTACGCTAAGTGTTTCATCTAATGTATAAATACCAATTAACATACCAGAAAGCGCACAAACAAATGAAGTCCATGCTAAAAATGTAAACGCTTGGGTATTTCTTCTCCTCATGGTTCTCCCCCTTGCAGCTGTACATCCATAATAGATAAGTATATTACTATGATGGATTTTTATGTTATATAAATCCATTTTCATTTTTCGACATCTAAATCCCTGCTATGTAGACTAAAAAGTAACTTGCACTCGTTTGCTCTTTCTGTCTTTACTTCGCATGTGGCAGGAAAAGGCCCTAACTGCTTCTATGCATGAATAGATGCTCTCTCCCATCTAAAAAGAGGGGTTTTATGTCGTTTTTTAAATTGATATATATATAAATATGTTTATCTGTTTATTACTCTATCACACACATTTTCTATTATAAAGTTTATTTTTTATTTAATCTGAAAAAACAAACAATAATTGTTTGACATTTATTTCAAACATACATACAATAGAAATAAATATTACGAACCTCGAAATATACAGGAGTGGAAATAATTGTTGCAATATGAACATTTTTTAGATTTACTGCTAGATAACGCCAAGAAGCTTTTCTATCCAGAAGAATGGGTAAGCCTTGATTTATCACTTTCTAAAACAGAAGTATTCTGTCTGTTATGGATGGAGCGAAATACAGATATTACAATGACGAAAATCACAGAGCTTCTCGATATTCCAATGAGCACAACGACGGGTGTTGTTAATCGTCTTGTAAAAAAAGGATATATTGAGCGCTATCGTAATGAAAGGGACCGACGTATTGTATTAATTCGCTTAACAGAAGCGGGCGTACAGCTCGCCCAAGAAGTGAAACAAAATGCTGCTCATTACTTTAATCTTGTGACGGAAGCATTATCGGAAGAAGAGAAAGCATTCTTACTGCAAATCGTTCAAAAGATTATGAATCATATCGCCACATCTCAACAAGAACAAGGCGAAAAGCTTCCTACACCTAAGATGAAAAACATTCCGATTGAATAAAGCCCTTTATGGGTTTTTATTTAAACATATATTTCGACACTCGTAATATTCGACTACCGAAACAAAGGGGATGTAAATATGAGAATTATTTTGTATACAGGTAAAGGCGGCGTAGGAAAAACTAGCATTTCAGCAGCAACCGCTCTTCAAAGTGCAAAGCAAGGGTTAAAAACATTAGTGATGAGCACCGATCCAGCTCATAGTTTAGGAGATTCATTCGGCATAAAATTATCTTCTGAACCAAAGGAAATCCGTGAGAACTTATGGGCGCAAGAAATCAATACAATTTATGAAATGGAAAAAGGCTGGGGGAAATTACAAAAATATATTACATTATTGTTCACATCAAAAGCAGCTGACGATATTACAACAGAGGAACTAACGATGTTTCCTGGCATGGAAGATTTAATTAGTTTGCTGCGTGTACTCGATTACTATAAACAAAAAACATATGACGTCATCATTATTGACTGTGCGCCAACAGGAGAAACTCTTGCCATGTTAAGCTTTCCTGATATGCTCGGCTGGTGGATGGAAAAACTCTTTCCGATTAAAAGAAAAGTGTTAAAAGTTGTCCGCCCCGTTGCACAACCACTACTTGGTGTCCCACTTCCTACTGATGATATTATGGATGAATTAACAAACACACTTAACCAGCTAGGAGAAATGCGTGATATTTTATCGAACCGGGAAGTAACAAGTATTCGCGTTGTTGTAAATCCTGAAAAAATGGTTATCAAAGAAGCCCAGCGCAGTTTTACCTATTTGAATTTATATGATTACAATGTCGATGCCATTATGATTAACCGTGTCATTCCTAATACTGTTACGGACTCCTACTTCCAAGCATGGAAAGATGCACAAAAGAAATATAAAGCATTAATTCAAGATAGCTTCCAACCGCTTCCTATTTATGAAGCTCCAATGTTTGAACAAGAAGTAGTCGGCTTACCGATGCTAGAGCGTGTAGGAGATGCTTTATTCAAAGACGATTTAGAACCAACTGCTGTAAAATTTAACGGGCGTACACAATATGTAAAAAAAGATGGGGATGAATATATTTTTGTTCTTTCTATTCCTTTCTCTGATAAAAGTGAACTATCGTTAAATCAAAAAGGTGATGAGCTTATCATTCGCGCAGGCTCTGTCAAACGGAACATTACGTTACCAAAAACATTGACACACTTATCCGTTCAAGGTGCAAAATTTGAAGGAGATGTACTAAACATTCGTTTTGGAGGTGTGGTTCATGCATGAGGAATTATTAAGAAAAGTCATTCGTACGAAAATAGAAGTTGGGATGTATATCCTCGAGGAACTACCAGCTCCAGTTCAACACTCTGCTAAAAAATTTCTAAACATCTTACAAGAAGAGCTTTCTTCTTGTAAGCAAGAAAAAACACAAACTACGAAAAGTAACTTACAAAGTATTATGATTGAATAACAATATATATATATCAATTTCATATTATATCGTCTGTTTACTGGATCATTTTCATACAAGGAGCTATTTTCTTTAACGCTGTTCAACACATTGTTTTATTTTTCGTTTATCGCTCTTACAACCCTGGGATAATATCCGCATTTGTGATTGTACTTTTTTCCCCCTATGCATTCTCACTAGTAAAATTATTAATCAATAAAAAGAAACTAGTCCTTACACTAGTTTTCAGTTTACTCGCTTACCCTGTTATAATTTGGATCACCTTATTTTTAGCCAGCTTCTTTACTTAATAAAAGGACCAGGAAAAAATTCCTGGTCTTTTTCACTCTACCTAACAGACATTGGATTCTATTCTATACAGAATTGGAAGGTACAAAATTAGGGTATCGTCTATTATGTATTAATTATATGTTGAACGAGCTAACAACGGAGGGGGTCCCACTGTTAGTTCATTAAACCCGATATTATTTTGCGATTTTTTCAAGCTCATCAAGTGGAAGATCTACTGAAATGGAACCATTTTTTGTTTCTTTCTTAATTGCGTCTGTTACCTCTTTTGAATGATACAATTCAATTACTTTTTTCAATGTTGGATTGTCTTTATCTTTCGTACGAGCTGCGAAAATATTAATATATGGTTTCGCATTTTCATTTTTTGGATCTTCTAAGAAGATAGGGTCTTTCGCTGGGGCCAAACCAGCTTGGCCAGCAACACCATTATTAATAACGGAAGCTGCTACATCTTTTAATACACGAGGTGTTTGCTGTGCAATAACCGGTGTAATTTTTAATTTTTTTGGATTTTCAGCAATACCGCTTGGATCACCAAATAGACCAAAGTCTTTTTTCAGTTTCAATAATCCAGCTGCATCAAGAAGTTTTAATGCACGTGCTTGATTCGTTGGATCATTGGGAATTGCAATTTCTGAACCATCTGGAATTTCATTTGGTTTTTTATATTTTTCAGAGAATAATCCCATTGGCGCAATTTGAGTTGTACCAATAGCTGTAATATCTAACTTATGCTCCTTTTTAAATTGCTCTAAAAAGGCAATATGTTGGAATGAGTTCAATTCTATATCGCCATCAGCTAATGCCTTATTTGGTGTTGTATAGTCCGAGAACTCTACAAGGTTAATCTTAATTCCTTCTTTTTCAGCCTTTTTCTTTAATATTTCCCAAGCATCTCCGTCCGTTCCAGTTACCCCAATACGAACTACTTTCTCTTTCCCTTTGGCTTCTGCGTCTTTACTTGAACATCCACTTAAAGCCGTAATTCCTACAATCGCTGATAATGCAAATGCTAATATCTTCTTCATTTTCTTTCCCTCGCTTCGTTTTATGATCTACGCAAAAATACTTTTGCAAAATAATTCCCTAAGTTTTGAGCCAATTGTACAAG
Organism: Bacillus sp. AFS098217; assembly: GCF_002551815.1. GTDB lineage: Bacteria > Bacillota > Bacilli > Bacillales > Bacillaceae_G > Bacillus_A. The sequence goes on along the minus strand of NZ_NVPR01000102.1, from coordinate 5,938 downwards.
AATAATAAGTAATACAACTGTCACGAACATAACGGATGTATCAAAACGTTGATAGCCATACGTCATTGCTAAATCACCAAGGCCGCCACCGCCAACAAGACCAGCAACTGCCGAAAATTCAATTAAGCCGACTGTCATAAACGTAACTCCTAAAATTAATGGTGCTAATGCTTCTAGGACAAGAATTTCAAAAACAATTCTTAGTGGTGATGCTCCCATCGCTTGCGCTGCTTCAATCACTCCCTTTGGTACCGAAACAAGGTTTGTTTCAACCATTCTTGCAATCCCGATTGAAGCAACTAGCGTCATTGGAAAAATCGCTGCCGCTGTTCCAATTGTTGTTCCAATCACCGTTCGCGTGATCGGACTTAAAGCTACTAAAAAGATAATAAATGGAATTGGACGAATTGTGTTAATAACAATATTAAGAATAGAAAAGACCAGTTTGTTTTCTAAAAAATTCCCTTTCCTTGTTACATATAAAAGTAATCCCAGGGGTATACCGAGTATTGTAGCAAATATAAGGGTTACAATTACCATTAAGAGGGTATCCCCTGTTGCATCTAAAATACGAGGCCAAAATATACTCCAATCAACTCGCATGACCTTCAACCTCCTTCAATTGTACTTGCAGTCTTAGATGTTGCAGCGCTTTTTGAATCTCTTTCTGTTCTCCTTGCAATTCTACGAGAAGGTTTCCGAATAAAATGTTCTGTAGTTCAATAATATTGCCATAGAGTACATTTACATCCACATTATAGTTTTTAGCAATATACGATAATACTGGCTGCCCTGTCTCTTCACCAGTGAAGGTTAAACGGTAAATCTGTCCACCATTTTGAATTTTCACTAGAACACTTTCTGGTAAGTGATCGTTAATAACTGAGCGAACAAAATTTTGAGTCGTTTTTGTTTTTGGCTTTGTAAAGACATCAAATAGAGTCCCTTCTTCAATTACTTTTCCTTTCTCCATAACAGCTACGCGGTGACATATTTCTTTCACGACTTGCATCTCATGTGTAATGAGCAGAATTGTTAAATTATATTCTCGGTTTACTTTTTTTAATAGATTCAAAATTTCTGTTGTTGTTTCAGGATCTAATGCCGAGGTTGCTTCATCACAAATGAGAATATCGGGTGATGTAGCAAGTGCTCTTGCAATTCCAACACGTTGTTTCTGACCACCTGATAGCTGCTCTGGATAGTAGTTTGCTTTATCTTCTAATCCAACAAACTTCAGCAATTCATTTACCCTTTCCTTTATCTCACCCTTTGGTAATTTTGCTAATTTCAATGGATAAGCAATATTCCCAAACACTGTTCTTGAATTGAATAAATTAAAGCTTTGAAAAATCATTCCGATTCGTTGTCTTAGCTTTCGTAACTCTTTCGTTGATAATAAAGTAATATCTTTATCGTCTATTGAAATCGTTCCTGCTGTTGGTCGTTCCAACATATTCACTAAACGTAACAGTGTACTTTTTCCAGCACCGCTAAAACCAATAATTCCAAAAATTTCACCCTTTTCGATAGATAGCGTCACATCCTCAACAGCGTGAACCGGCTTTCCACCTGATTCATATACTTTACTTACATTTTTAAAAGAAATCATTTCCTTCCCCCCTATGTACTGAAACAACTTGAAGCAGAGCCTTCAGGCAAAACAAAAAGTGCTCTCCTTCTTATCCGCAATAAAGATAAGAAGGAGAGCACTTATATACTCATTCACGTCTTCTTATCTTCCAAGCTTCAATGAGCTTGCTGGAATTAGCACGGTATTAAAAAAATCCGTTGCTGAGGTATCATAGGGCCAGTCCCTCCACCTCTCTGGATAAGAGTGTATCGATTTAATTGTCATTTAATTAAGATTCATTATAAAACCCCGAAAAGTTAGAGTCAATAGAAAAATTAGAAAATATTGTTTTTATTTTTCACCAGGATTATGAAACGGAAATATATTATGCATTTCCATCAAACTTCTTTTCTTATAGTATGCTGGGTCCTTGTTATCCTTCGTACACTCCTGTAAACACCATGTAGGTAATCCTTCACCTTCATTTGGTAAATCATAATCTCCACCCTCTGCATCAGCTAAACGATGCAACACACTATTAAAAGCTAGCCTCGCAATCCAATAAGCGAATAACCCTATCTTTTCTGTTGAAATACCTGCCCTTTCAAAAAGGAAAATATCCTCTGCTAATTGAATAACATTACATGAATACGAAATGAAAACGGAGGACGATAGATAATATGAGAACAGCCCTTTTACTCGTTGACATTCAAAATGATTATTTTCCAAATGGAAGAATGGAATTACGTAACGCAGTAGAAGCTAGCGCATATGCAAGTCAGTTACTACAACATTTTCGGAAAACAAATCAGCCAATTTTTCATATCCAACACGTATCTACCCAAGAGAATGCTACCTTTTTTCTATCTAATACAGAAGGCGTCCACATTCATGAAAGTGTTCTTCCATTAAAAGATGAAACGGTTATCCTTAAACACTATCCAAATAGTTTTCGAGAAACAGATTTACTAGAGCAATTGCAAAGCTTAAATATTCAACACGTCGTTATATGTGGAATGATGACCCATATGTGTATTGATGCCACAGTAAGAGCTGCTTTTGACTTTGGCTTTCACTGTACTATTGTGCATGATGCATGTGCAACAAAAGATCTTCTCTTTAAAAATGCTACCATTCCTGCCGTTTATATCCATAATACAATTTTAGCAAGTTTGCATGAAGTATATGCGAATGTGATGAGTACAGGAGAATTTTTATCCACCTAGAATAAAAAATCATGTCTTCCTCAATTGAAGACATGATTTTTACTGTGATTCACAAACTACCGTAACTTAAAATCTCCCGAACTTGTTTTTACTTTCACTTTATTTTCCCCTGAACCTTTTACTCCAATTAATTTATTCTTTGATTTCTCTTCATATAACAGACCAGGCACATTCAAATCCGATTTACCAGAATCCCCCTCAAAATCAACTCTTAAAGATTCAGGAAGTGCATCAAATTTCATAAGAATATCACCACTCGATGTGTTACACTCTATTTCTCCTTGTAAACTCTTATCATTATATTCAATGTCACCTGATGAAGTTGTGAATGCTACTTCTTTAGAGTGCAAGCCAGCTGCTTTAATCTCCCCACTACTCGTAGTTAGATTTGCCGTTTCAATTTCACTCTTATCTGTCTCAATTGATCCACTAGATGTTTTAGCTGTTAATTTTTCATTTACTTTAGACTGTAATAACGATACATCCCCTGAAGAAGTATTTATTTCTACTGTCTTTGCTTCCACATCCTTTGCTACAAAGTCCCCTGATGATGTGGTTACTTTTACATCTTTGTATAATTCCTTTGGAACTTTAACTTGTAAATTCACGTCTGCAGTAGTTCCAATTCCCCAGCCAACAGAATTCTGATTTTCACTAAATTTAATATTCAATCTATTCTTTTCTTCTTTTACCTCTAATTTACATTTATCTACTAGTTCTTTGCTTATTTCTCCATCCAGTAACACTTCGACATCTTTTGAATCAACTGTAACAATTTCAACATCTGCTGCCGAAGTCTTTATTTCGATTTCATCAACCTTCTCACCAGCTAGCGTTTCTTTTTTATGAATTTCAGTTTTATTAAAAGCCATGCCAAAAACCTTCATTCCCCAGACACCAGCCCCTCCAATAACTAATAATACAAGTGCAGCAACAACAATCTTTTTCATCAACTAACACTTCCTTTCTATTATTGTTCCTGTGCCTTACTATCAACCATTAAAAAACATTTCTAGAATAACCATATCCTTATAACTTTTATTATTCAGTACTATATATTATCTAGTACCTCAATATAGTCAACTAAATCCCAAAACATTCCAATTTAATTTTATCATTTACCATAATTTGTTACAAGATACATCTACTAAAAAATTAAAAAACGCTACTTTCAGTGAGCAAACTAAAAATAGCGTCCTCTTGTCTAACCATAGATTTTCTTTCAAATTGAATTATACAGGAAATTCACAAAAATAATACAGAAAAATATAACGAATGAATTAAATTTTCTGGTGATTTTGTTTCTTTTCATATATTCATATTTTCTTTGGTGAAATGCTACTTTCTATATAGATCCATTTTAATTTTTTGACATCTAAATCCCTGCTATGCAGAATAAAAAGTAACCTACACTCGTTTGCTCNNAATTGATGTATATATAATTAAAATCTTTCAGGAAATAAAAAAGGCCTCCACCATTATGGAGGGCACTGAAAAACTTACGTTTTTCATTCCGTAAAACATATGTGAAACGAAAAAAGGCGACTTTCTGTTCAATTTTGAACGGAAAGTCGCCTTTTTCTTATGTTTTTTTACTTCTTTTCTTTCAGTAAGGTCATGATTCGTTTTAAATTAACAGCGAATATGGTCATCGCTCCTTGCATTTGCATGCCAATGAGACCCGAGGAAGATGCCACATCATACCCGTGTCTATGTTTGAGTTCACTATTTTTCGCTTCAATTTTATAGCGTTCTTTTGATTTTTCTTTGAACAGCTCGCTTTCTTGAAAAATTTTTTGTTTACTATGTTCTGTTGAGTGGATCGTGACTGAATACGATTTTGATTTTGCACCTTCTTTATAACAGCCTTCTTTGAAAGGACATCGTTTACATTTTTCTATGTCAAAGTAATAGGTATCTCTCTGATTTTCACTTACATTTTTCTTTCCATGTCGTGCTTTGCGAATGGCCATATGCCCAGCTTTACACACGTACATNNATTCATCTTCTTTTTGACGTGTACCTTGTGTAATATTTGGGTTTAATTTTGATACTAATTGTAATTTATGTTCGTTCGCATATTGAATATTCCCTTTCTCTGAATAAGCGGTATCTCCAATAATCGTATCGATTTTCATACCTGTTTCCTGACTCTTTTCAATCAATGTTTGAAGGTATTTTCCATCGCTTTTTTCACCGGCTGTAATCACCGCAGCTGTAATGATACGTTCTTCGTTCATCGCAATATGTGTTTTATATCCAAAGAAAGAGGAGTCGGCTGTTTTATGCCCAATTCGTGCATCAGGATCTTGTGAAAATTGAAGATGTTCTTGGTGATCTTCTACAATTTCTTTTAAATAGTTAAGCTTTTCTTTCACATTTGGATATTTACGAATCACTTCTTCTTTTTCTACCGCTTCAATAACCTTTTGACAATATTCGAGTTCGTCACCTAAGTCATTCGTCGTTGTTTTAGGTGGGAATTTTTCTTTCATTCCTTCATCAATTTGATAAACCGCTTTGCGGAGTAGTTTTGATTTCTCCATTAAAAATTCTTTCGGCGATTTTTGATTGAAGCGTGCTTTTGTATGCGTAGCGTCAACAATAATAGAGTTACTTTGAATCAAATCCTTTTCCAGTGCAATTTCCACTGTTTTTTGGATGAGCATGTCAAGTAACCCTACATCTTTTAAACGAAGCTTGCGAAACTTCGTTAATGAACTAGGGTCGATCACTATATCTTCTGGTGCCATATCTAAGAAATATTTAAAAGACATGTCATATTTTGAGCGTTCGACAACATCTACATCGGATAAATCAAAAATGGATTTTAACAATAAATATTTGAACATACGAACGGGCGGCACTGCATTGCGACCGTTATCGAGACAATATTTATCCTTCAATTCTTCTAAAACAAAAGAAAAATCAACCATTTCATTAAATTGACGAAGCATATTGTCTTTTGGCACGACGATATCGTAAATCGCCATGAATGGACTAAGGTTAAGAGATTGTTGATTGGAAATCATCCGAGACACCACCTAGAATTAGTACAACCATTATACATGAAAAAAGTGAAAGCTTCCTCGTTGAAATCGAGGAAGCTTTCCATTTTTAAACTATGAGGACTTTTTCA
>NZ_NVPR01000101.1 GCF_002551815.1 Bacillus sp. AFS098217 | reverse complement strand
GATGGGAGAGAGCATCTGGCCATGCATAGAAGCGGTCAGTGCCTTTTTCCGCCCCATGCGAAATGAAAACAGAAAGAGCAAACGAGTGTAGGTTATTTTTTATTCTGCATAGCAGGGATTTAGATGTCGAAAAATTAAAATGGATTTATATAGATCGTTTGACTAAAAATGAAATCATCATTATGATTTGCGTTTTTAGTTAAATTAAACAAAAAATGTCGAAGAAAAATAAATTAAAAAATAGAAAAGCAGGGTTTATCTATAGTTTGTAAAAAAATAACATAAAAAAAATGTCTATTATTGCGAATGTATTTACAAAGATAGAATAATTTGTAATAATTCTCAAAGTGAGATAAAGATTTGTAAATTACAGGGAGAAATTGTTAAAATTTCTGAGTATTCAAATTCAAACGCGATATACATTTGCAGTCTGAATGTATGGAGTGAAGAGTATGGAAGAACAATGAGGGGGATATGGATGCTTATAGCAAAACGGAAGTACACAATGGAAAAGCTTTCGCGTGATATTCGTATGAAGCGTGAAGAAATGATTCATTTAGGTTTAACGAATGGATTAGATAATACTGAAACCATTCAAGTGAGCCAAGAATTGGACAAGCTCATTTTACAGTATCAGCGCTATAAAGAAAAACAAACATCAAGATGGTCATTATATTTGAAGATACCCATTTTCCAAATAGGATATGGAGGGAAATCAAGTGCTTTTTGGAAAATATTTGTGACTGGTTTTATGAAATAAGTATAATTACCCTCCTGAGAGAAGGATAATTATACTGAATCTAATGGAAGTTCTATCTGAACGGTGGTTCCTTTATTTTCTTTGCTATCAATCAAAATATGTCCACCATACATTTCTATGATTCGTTTGCATATGACAAGTCCGAGGCCTGTTCCGGTATCTTTACTAGTAAAGAACGGATGAAAGAGGTGTTTTTGAATATGCTTTGGAATACCTTTTCCTGTATCAATAATTTGTAATTGCGCGTGCTCTTTATTACTGGTTACTATAATTGCCAATGTATCACCAGATGACATAGCTTCAATTGCATTTTTTGTAATATTTAAAATCACTTGTTTCATATGATCTTTTGAGCAGCGGATATGAACTGGGTAATCTGGTAAGTTCAAAGTAAACGTAATGTTATATAGATTTGCTTCGGATTGAATAATTACTGCAACCTCTTTGAGAATATCTCTTATATCGTATGTTTTTTCAGTAATTGCTGTCGGTTTACCAAGGATAAGAAATTCGCTAACAATTTCATTGATACGTTCTATTTCTTGCTCAATTATTGAAAAATAGAACTGATCTTGTTCATGGGTGTATTTTTCTTTTAATAGAGCAACGAGACCCTTAACTCCAGTGAGGGGATTACGGATTTCGTGAGCAGTACTAGCTGCAAAAGTCCCAACCAATTCAATTTTTTGCAGTTCATTTTGTTGCCTTTCCAATTTAGTTTGACGTTTCAGTAGAATATACTGAACGAGCAAAAATAAAATTGTCATTAAAAATAAAGTAACGAGACATTCTACTATGACCATTTGATATAAAGTCTGTTGATGAATAGGTAATGGAGAAACAGAAACGTCCCAATTTAGTTTTTGGAGTGGAGTAGAAAGCATGTTAGTATGCTGCCCGCTTGGTTCATTGTTATCATCCGTTAGAAAGACTACACCGTACTGATCGGTTACTTCGAAATGATATTGTGGTTTAATAGCATTTAAAGCAGACGATATATAATCAAAACGCAAACTGGCTAATAATAAACCGGAAATTTGCTTTTGTTTTGTAAAGATTGGTGTAGCAATCATAATAGCTTGATGTCCAAGAACACGATCTGTAATAACAGATGATACAGTTGTTTTTTTAGATTTAAATGCTTCTTGTATATAAGCTCGATCTGAGACGTCAATAGGTGTTGTTAGCCCTTCTGATGCGATTGTTATGAAACCATCTTTGTTTGTGTAATACAGTCCAGAAAAACGCTCGTCTTTTTCATCTGTATCATGAACAATTTGCTTGATGCCATCCATGTTTTCGGTACTGACGACCATAGCGAGCATTTCTAAGGCGGACATGGCTTCACCGAGATGACGATCTAGGTAGTCCCTATATAAAAATAAAGCAGTATGAGCAGTTTGTTTATTTTCCTGTTGCATGTGATAGGAGTGATAAGAGTACAAAGTCGCACCAATCCCTAGCGTTGGTAATATAACAAGCAGTATATAAAAAGCTATGCTTCGTAAATTTCCGTTCAAAGTTGCTACTCCTTCTTTTTTGTTATCATTATATATAAACTATGTTAAAATTGTCATGTTTTTATTCAAAGCATGATTGCCAGCAAGTATTATTATATGCATAAAAAATGTGGAAAGAAAGTAGAGAGAACAGAAAGATGAGTGAACAATCACTCGGAGACTGTAATGAAGAGTAATGAATCATTTTGTTTTGTAGAATGTCTTTAATTTTTAAGAATTTAAGTGAAGGATTGAAATTGTATGATATCGAATGATGAGCGAGAAGATATTTCTCAATCTTTAAAAGTATTTATTGCATTATCACGTGTACACCGTTCCGTTATGGATACTACAAATAAATCTATACGAAATAACGGACTAAATCCAACTGAGTTTGCTGTATTAGAATTGTTATATCATAAAGGGAGTCAACCGCTTCAACAAATTGGAGAGCGCATTTTAATTGCTAGCGGCAGTATTACATATGTTGTAGACAAGTTGGAAAAAAAGGGACTTGTGAAACGAATTCCATGTCCGAATGATCGACGTGTTATATATGCACAGTTAACTGAGGCAGGAGAAGCTCTCATCGATTCTATTTTTCCAAATCATGAAAAGGTTATACATCACGCCTTTGAGATGCTAACAAAAAAAGAGAAAAATGAATTGTTAACCTTGCTTAAAAAAATTGGAAAATATGAAAAATGAGAGGCATTCAAAAAAGCTTTCGACAGAAAATAATCTAAGGCTTTTTTTGTTTATCCCGCATGAACGGGCAGTCATACTCTCACTTCAAAATGCGGCGAAAGTATTGTCCAGCTCTAGCGGCTAGAATCTCCGGTCATTTTGCCCCCTCGGACGAGGCAAAAGGCGTCTCTCTGCCCTTGGCGTGGGCGTCCTGCGGTTCTGAGCGAGCCGCTTCCGCTTTTCTAAAGAAGTTAGTTGGGAGATAAACGATCTGTAAAAGTCCGATTGGTGAAGGTAATCATCAGTGGAGGATAAAAAACACTGATTAAAGTGTCACTTTATATTTCTGAAATTACATATAGAGAAAATATTAAAATTTCTGACGAATTTTGTTGAAGAATAAAAGGAGAATCGGAAATGGAAATGGAATTATAGTTAAGGATGCATATAATTTGAGAGGAGACACATTTATGTCATTTAAAGATTATGAATATAAACGCCCGAATACAGAAGAATTACAAGAAAAAATTACTACAGCTTTAGAACAATTTGAAAATGCGAAAACAGTAGAAGAACAAAAGCAAGCGATTGGTTTTATTAATAAGATTCGCAATGATTTTGGGACGATGGGAACGCTTTGTTCTATTCGACATTCTGTTGATACGACAGATGCTTTTTATAAAGAAGAACAAGATTTCTTTGATGAAGCTTATCCAGTTGCACAAGGATACGTAATAAAATATTATAAAGCATTGCTAAGCTCTCCGTTTCGTGCTGAATTAGAAGCTTATTATGGAAATCAATTGTTCGCGTTAGCAGAATGTGAATTAAAAACATATTCAGAAGAAATTGTGAAAGAATTACAAATGGAAAATAAATTATCTTCACAATACACACAGCTATTAGCGGCTGCAAAAATTCCGTTTGAAGGAGAAGAAAGAACATTATCACAGCTTATTCCTTTCATGCAAGGTACAGAAAGGAATACACGTAAAGAAGCGAGCGAAGCATACTATGGCTTCTTGGCCGAAAATGAAGAAGAGCTAGATCGTATTTATGACGAGCTTGTTAAAGTGAGAACGAAGATTGCGAAAACGCTTGGTTTTAAAAACTTTGTTGAACTTGGATATGCAAGAATGTATCGCACAGATTATAATGCGGAAATGGTTGCAAATTATCGTAAACAAGTATTAGATTACATTGTTCCCGTTGCAACGGAATTAAGAAATAGACAAAAAGCGCGCATCGGTGTAGAAAAACTAGCTTACTATGATGAAAACTTTGAATTTGCAACAGGTAATCCAACTCCAAAGGGAGATGCTGATTGGATTATCAATCATGGAAAGACGATGTATAAAGAATTATCAAAAGAAACAGATGAATTCTTCAACTTTATGTTAGATAATGATTTATTAGAGTTAGTTGCGAAAAAGGGAAAAGCTGGCGGTGGTTATTGTACATATATTGAAAATTATAAAGCGCCGTTCATTTTTTCAAACTTTAACGGAACGTCTGGTGATATTGATGTGTTAACACATGAAGCTGGTCATGCTTTTCAAGTATACGAAAGTCGCAAGTACGAAATTCCAGAGTATAATTGGCCAACGTATGAAGCGTGTGAAATTCACTCTATGAGCATGGAGTTTTTCACATGGCCATGGATGAAATTATTTTTTGAAGAAGATACAGATAAATACTATTTCTCTCATTTAAGTTCAGCATTGTTATTCTTACCATATGGCGTATCTGTTGATGAATTCCAGCATTATGGTATGCCAAGTTCT
>NZ_NVPR01000100.1 GCF_002551815.1 Bacillus sp. AFS098217 | reverse complement strand
CGCATGTGGCAGAAAAAGGAACTGACCGCTTCTATGCATGGCCAGATGTTCTCTCCCACCTAAAAAGAGGGGTTTTATGTCGTTTTTTTAATTGATGTATATATAGCTCTCTTCTTATATATTCAATGAAGTTATTATTACATGTTGTGTAGTATCGTTCTTTAAATATGATTATTTTAATTAAAGAATGAATAAAAGTAAATAAGTTGTCATGAAATATAAAAAAAGAGTCTAAATTGACACATTTTTTATAAAAATGAAGTAGAAAGAGTTGACTTTGAATGGAATTAGATTTATATTATTATCATTATTTAGATAGAATAATTCTAATTAAATAATAGATAAAATTAAATTAGTTGTCGTAAAATGTCGAAAAAGATTCTGAATTAGCATATTTTTTATAAAAACAAAGCAGAAAGAATTGACTTTGAATTGTATTTATACGAGTATCATTCGAGGGTATTATGTATTATTCTTCCGCTAGTTTATTACAATAATCAATGAAAAATGTGCAGGGGAGAAATTCAGTAAAACCTTTGGAAAATATACTTTAATGGATAGTGAAAAAAATGTCGAAAAAAGTAATAAAAAAGCTTGATTTTTTCATTTAAGGTGGTAATATTATGAATACTTAAAATTAAATTATATATTCCTAAAACGAGAAATCTTAAAAGTATTCTGAAGTTAATACGACACTTATAATAGTTGTTTTAACCGCATCATGTTATATACTCCTCTTACTCAATGGTTAAAACTCTATGATATTACCTTTAAAGCATATACATATCTAGTAAAGTAGAATGAAATTATATTGCACTACATTACGTTATGCTATTCTTTAAAATAAAATATATTAATTATTAAAATCCATTTAAAAGTAAATGCGGGATTATTTCCTCAATAACTATTCTATATCTAATTAAAAATTTGTAGATCAAGATTTATATAAAGATGTTACTTAATTATCTAGTGATAGATTGAGCAAATGGATTTTGTTCTCTGGAAAATACAGAAAAATCAGAAACCCTATAATTAATTCTTTCCTATAATGAAAAAGATTAGAGAAGAGAATCACATAAGGGATTAAATATTGCAAGGATTCTTTTGAGAGGGGGTGATAAAGACTGATCGGTTGAAGAGAAGGAGTATTTAAGTTGAATATCTTAATAACTTAGTCTAACTAAATATAATCTATAGGGGGATGCCATGAATATACATTCAAAAAGAGTATTTTCGATTTTTTCAATTATAATGATTTTTATGTTTACGATAGGCCAGAGTTTGCTACCTATAATAGCAAAGGCACAAGAATTAAATACAACAGGATTTGTGGATAGTTTTACAATTGAGAAAACAAAACTACAATACGGAGAGCAGACTAAAATAAATGTAAATTTTAGTGATAAATCCGGAAATAAAATGAAGGCTGGAGATACACTAACATTAACGTTACCTCCGGAATTAGTAGGATTTAGTGGAACGATTCCATTAAAAAATGACGAAGGGACTGATTTTGGTACTTGTCAAATCACGACAACGAATGTCGTATGTACATTTACTGACGTGGTTGAGAAACTTCAAAATATTAGAGGACATTTTAATTTTACAGTTTCAGGAATGAATGTACCAACGGGAGAAACAAAAACAATCGAAACAAATCTAGGTACAGATTTAGCAAAGCAAGCGGTAACGATTAGCGGCCCAACTGGTAGTACAGAACCTACATTGTTTTTCTACAAATCAGGCGATATTCAGCCAAGCAACACCGATGAAGTACGTTGGTTCTTGGCTATAAACAATAAAAAACAGCAGTTAAATACTGATATTGTTTTGTCTGATAGTGTGCAGCCCGGTCAAACACTTAATAAGAATAGTTTTTATATAGCAATTAATAATGGAACTACGTCTTTAAATTTAACACTTCAACAATTTCAAGATCAAGGTTATGGAACGATTACTTTTACTGGTGATAATTCATTTGATGTCTTGATTGATAAGGATAAAGCAAGCGGTAATTCTTTTACGGTTGGCTATACAACTGCTATAACTGAAAGCGGAAAGACTCAAGAATCTTTTTTTAATAATTATAAGATTAATTACCAAATTGTTAACGAAGCTCCAGTATCGAATGAAAATAGTACATGGGTTAAGAATATAAGCATGGGTGGCGGTGCGCAAGGTGATTTGCCGCCTAAAGGAACGTTAAGAATTGTTAAGCACATTGAAGGAAATCCAGAAAAATTCATCCCAAATGTTACGTTTAAGTTGTATAAGGAATCGGGTGAGCAAATCGGAGATACATATACAACAGGTGCACAAGGTATTACTGAAATTCCTAATTTAGATCCAGGAAATTACTATGTGCAAGAGATTAAAGCTCCAGATTATGTGGATTTTGACCCTCAAACAAAAATAAGCTTTACAGTTGATGGAAATGCTGAAAAGGGTGTAAAGCTGATGATTCCGAATAAGGTGAAAACCACATCTGTTTCAGGAACAAAAACATGGAATGATAACAATGCGATAGATCGTCCGAAAACGATTCAAGTAGACTTACTCCGAAATGGTCAAAAGATTGATACGAAAGAAGTAACAGCGGAAAATGGTTGGAACTATACGTTTGCAAATGTACCTGCATATGATAATGACGGTAATGCTTACACGTATACAGTAAAAGAACAACCAGTAGTAGGATATCAATCTAGCGTAAGCGGTTATGACATCACAAATACAAAAGTAGGTCAAACAGCAGTAGAAGGAACAAAAACATGGAAAGACGACAATGCGACAGATCGTCCGGACAAGATTCAAGTAGACTTACTACAAAATGGTCAAGCGATCAACACACAAGACGTAACAGCAATAAACGGTTGGAAATATACATTTGCAGATTTAGCACAATATGATGCAAATGGTGTTGCCTATACGTATACAGTAAAAGAAAAACCGGTAGCAGGATACAAATCGGAAGTAAATGGCTACAACATTACGAATACAAAAGAAGTGAAAACCACATCCGTTACAGGAACAAAAACATGGAAGGGCGACAATGCGACAGATCGTCCGGACAAGATTCAAGTAGACTTACTACAAAATGGTCAAG
>NZ_NVPR01000099.1 GCF_002551815.1 Bacillus sp. AFS098217 | reverse complement strand
TTTACTTGGTTACCGAAAATATCATCTAATTGACGAAGACGTTCTGCATTTAAGTCGATAATTGTTACGTCAGCACCCAAACCTACTGCGATTTTCGCTGCGTTTGTACCAGCTTGACCACCGCCGACAATTGTTACTTTGCCGCGTTTTACCCCTGGAACGCCTGCAAGTAAAATACCTTTGCCGCCTTTTGTTTTTTCAAGGAACTGTGCACCGATTTGTGCAGACATACGACCTGCTACTTCACTCATAGGTGCAAGTAGTGGTAAAGAACGATTGTCTAATTGTACTGTTTCATACGCAATTGATACTACTTTCTTTTCAATTAATGCTTTTGTTAATTCTGGCTCTGGAGCTAAGTGTAAGTATGTGAATAAAATTAAACCTTCACGGAAATAACCATATTCGCTTTCTACTGGCTCTTTTACCTTCATAACCATATCTTGATTCCATGCTTCTTCAGCAGTTTCAACAAGTTTTGCACCAGCTTGTACGTATTCTTCATCTGTAAAGCCTGATCCTAAACCTGCACCCTTTTGAACAAAAACTTCATGACCATTGTGTACTAAATGTACAGCACCGGCTGGCGTCATTGCCACACGATTTTCATTGTTTTTAATTTCTGTTGGAATACCGATACGCATTATTAATTCCCCCTTGAGTTATGAAATGACCCCTGAATCATTTTTTAAGCGCTTTCTACGCTCTTATATTCTAACATAATATCTCAATATTTGACAAAAAAATAATGCAAGTTTTCCGATAGATTTTCCCCCGCATTAATACCTGACTGGTGAAGGCTAACCATAAGTAGGGAATGAAACTCACCACTTATGGAAGTTTCACTTTATCTATTTTTGTCGATATCTATGAATAACGTCAACTGCCCCTGTTACTTCAATAATTGTACCCGTAATCATATCGGAATCTTCTTCGCATAAAAATGAAATTGTTCGCGCAATATCTTCACCTGTTCCCGATCTGCCAATTGGTGTTCTGTTATCTTTCATCGTACGTGCCTTTTGAATCGTCGCCTCTTTCATTTCACCAATAATATCTCCTGGACAAACCATATTCGCTGTAATGCCATATTCCGCTTCTTCATAAGCAACTGTTTTCGTTAACGAAACAAGCCCTACCTTTGCCGCAGCGAATGCAGAACGATAAATCCAACCAGGTGCACTATCAGCCCCTTGGAATCCATAGTTGATAATGCGGCCAAAATGTTGTTCCCTCATAATGGGAACGACAAGTTTTAATAAGTGAAATACCGCTGTTAAGTTCCCTTGTATCATTTCATTCCATTCATCTTCTTCATAATCCACTAACTTTTTTCGTTCAAATACATAGGGACCCGCATTATTAATTAAAAAATCAATTTTGCCAAAACGATGAATTGCCTCTTCTACTATTTTATGTAAATCTTCTTTTTTCGTGACATCCGCTTGCACGAACTGTAAACGTTCTTCTATATGTTTATACTTTTCTTTCATTATTGCTACAGCACTCATATCGCTATGATATGTTACTGTTATTGAATATCCTTTAGCTAATAATTTCTCTGTTACTTGCTTCCCTAAACCTTTCGTACCGGCCGTAATGAGCGCGTGTCTCACAAACATGCCTCCTTTTAAATTGCTATAATTCATATGTAACAAGTTCTTGCTACAATTACAACTAAAAAGAATTGAAACAGACTTTTCAAAATTCTGTAACGTTTTTGACAAGCACATTACCATAATTTGTTTTATAATAAAGTTGTAAAGGGTTATAAAAATGATTGGGAGGAATCTACTATGAATAATACATATACAAATATTTTAATTGCGGTGGACGGTTCTAAAGAAGCTGAAAAAGCCTTTAAAAAAGCAATTCAAGTTGCAAAACGTAACAACGCTACATTAACAATCGCTCATATCGTTGATGTAAAAGCATACTCTGCAGTAGAGGCATATAGCCGTGCAATTGCTGAGCGTGCAAATCTATTTGCAGAAGACTTATTAGAAGACTACAAAAAGGTTGCAACTGAAGCTGGTCTTGAAAAAATAGAAACTGTATTAGAATTTGGTAATCCAAAATCTAAAATCTCAAAAGAAATTGCTCCAACACATAAAGTAGATTTAATTATGTGTGGTGCAACTGGTTTAAACGCCGTAGAACGTTTCTTAATCGGTAGCGTCTCTGAACATATTATTCGCTATGCAAAATGCGATGTCCTTGTTGTTCGTGGTGATGAAGAGCACGGTGAGCTTTAATTCATAAAAATAAATAGGGTAGGCAAGAGGAAATCTCTTACCTACCCTATTTTTATTTATACTTTAGGAATTCGATAATCCGGATTATGCTGCTCCCAACCACCTTGTGTATCTACACTAGAATCTCCATCACCATCTACCCATATTGTTCTACCATCAGGTAAAGTTCTTTCATGGGGTGTTACATGATGAGTATTGGGATTTTCCTCCGTTGTATACTCTGCATCAGTTGCTTGTGCTATACTATCACTTTCTACCCCTTCTGCAATTCCATCTGCGCCATCAATTATATCAATAACTCCAACTGAGAAGACGCCTACAGCTGCAACTTTAGCTAATTCTTTTCCTGCTTCTATTGCTTTATCAGTATCTCCCTCTCGTATCGCTTGTACAGTTTCAACTCCCTTTTCTGAAACATGTACAATCCCTTTTCCAATTGTCGTTGCCGTATCTTGGACTGTTCCAATTATCTCTTTATATCCTCGCTTCGCTTGCTGTTTATCGTCAGTAATGAGCCCACCTATAGCATCATACGTCCCATCAGCAATATTCCCAACGATTTCTCCAGTTTTAACAGTAGCTTTATTAACCCCTTTTCCAACATCCTTTATGAAATTACTATTCGTAACTTCTCATACCGCATCCCCTTTAATTAATATTATTATATAAAATTATCGCAATTCTTATTCCCTAACATTAGGTTAACATACATTTTTTAGAAATAGACGGACAAAATATATGTGTTTAGAAAAGGAGGAGTCTTTATGGGAGATCATGAACGTATTATTTTAGATGTAAACGAGCAAGAGATTGAAATGTTAAATACAATATGCTCACACTTTAAAGAAAAACATGGTGTTGAACTAAGCCATGGTGCATTACTTCGAGATTTAATGGATATTGAGTATATTCGAATTACGGAAGATCGACATAAGTATGATTAATCGATGAAACTTTAAGCCTAGAGCATGTTGTTCTAGGCTTAATTACATCCACGCGAAAAATGTTATAATTAGGAAAAAGACGTGTGGAGGATACTTAAACATGAAATCTGAAAATATCGCAAAACATTTTCACACATTGCACCAGCAAAGGTCTCAATTTCTTCCTAAAATACAATCACTATCACAAGAAGAACTATGGTATCGAAATGAAGATGGAAAATGGTCGATCGGAGAGCATGTCTATCACTTATATTTAATTGCTAGAATGCTGAAAGTCGCAATTAAGTTTTCTTTCGTCCTTCTTCCATATGCCAAGATGAGAAGGAATGCTCCATTTGCAACTGAAATACATGACATTTTTGCAGAATTCAAAGAAAAAAAAGGCAGAGGAATGAATGCTCCTTTCATTTTAGTACCACCAAAAAAGATCTATCATTCTATGAATGGAGAAGAATTAGAGCAATTGCTAGTAAACGAAACAAATGCAATACAAGCATTTGTTAAAAATATAGAAGAGGATATCGCAGGGCACATTGTATTTTTGGATCCAATCGCTAAGTATCCTAATCTCATTCAGGCCATTCAACTTTTAGCGATTCATGAGAAACATCACTTTGCAATCATTGAAAATAGCTATAGAATGATGTATGAATGTATATAGTATAGAAGTCTAAAAGTAACCATACACTTTATACCGACCTTTTCTTCCTATATAAATCCATTTTCATTTTTCGGCATCTAAATCCCTGCTATGCAAAATAAAAAGTAACCTACACTCGGTTGCTCTTTCTGCTTTCACCTCGCATGTAGCAG
>NZ_NVPR01000098.1 GCF_002551815.1 Bacillus sp. AFS098217 | reverse complement strand
AAGCGGTCAGGGACTTTTTCTGCCACATGCGAAGTAAAAACAGAACGAGCAAACGAGAGTAGGTTACCTTTTATTCTGCATAGCAGAGATTTAGATGTCGAGAAATTAAAATGGATTTATATACAAATAGATAAATAAAGGGAAAACGGGATGGGATTACCGATTTTATCCCGCAAAAGCTGTTTACATGAAGCGTGTAAACAGCTTTTTTGAATTTTTTCACAAAAATACTTGAAAGTTACGTTACGTCATCTTTTACAATGAAGAGGAAAGGGTGATGGAAATGATTTCGATTCAGGAACTTACAAAGGAAACGGGTGTTACTGTAAGAACGCTACGTTATTACGATCAAATAGATTTATTAAAGCCAAGCGGGAAAACGGACGGAGGCCATCGGTTATATAGTGAAGCGGATGTGATTCGGTTGCAGCAAATTTTGTTTCTAAAAGAAATGGGTTTCTCATTAAGAGAGATTACGAATATGTTAGTAACAGATGAATTCAGCTTAAAAGAATCATTGGAAAAACAACTTAAGTTTGTACAACAAGAGCAGAAAAAGTTCAACCGAATGGAACGGATTTTACAAGCTGTTGTGTATTCAGCTGAGCTAGAGGGAGAATTAGATTGGAGAATCATGTTTGAACTCATTCAACTTTCAAGGCAGTCTCCTCGTATACGCGAAATATTTCAAAAAAAGACATTTTTAGACGAGGAGCAAAAACTTCTTCGCAATTTGCCGAATATGAGCGAGGAAGATGAAAACGTTCGAGAATGGGTTGAGTTGTTAAAACAGTTGCGTGGCTTTATGAAAGAAGGCAAGGATGCATCGCATGATGAAGTGCAAGAAGCTACAAACAAACTAATGGCGAAGTGTTTAGAAATGGCGAATGGGGATGAAGCATTTTTAGATAAATTGTGGGAAGTAAGAAAATCAAAGGAAGATTCAAAGAAGATGAATATGTATCCAATTGAAGAGGAGCTTTTAATGTATATGGATGAAGCTTTTCGTATATATGATGAGAGGGAGAAGGGGAAATGAGTATACTTGCAGAATATCGTTGGTATTTTTTAATTGGTGCAGAAATTGTATTTTGGATATCGGCAATTGGATTTTTTGTACTACGTTATGGTTTTCGTTTACAGAAAGCGAGTTTTATCGCAGGCATTGTATTGCTTTTAAATGAAGTGTTTATTTTAGCGCTGGGCGCCATTGATTATTATCACACAGGTCAGTTTTCTAACTTTCAAATTATTACCGTAATTATATTATTATATGCGCTTTTATATGGAAAAAAAGATCTAAAAAAATTGGATATATGGGTACGAAAACTTGTTGCAAGATGGCGGAATGAGCCGATGCCTATAGAAGAACAATTACAGGTTACGGGCTGGGCTTATACAAAGCAAGAACTGGGGCAATGGAGCTTACATCTTATTTTGTTTACTGCTGTTCATATTGTATTTTTCTTTATGTATGGACTCGTGCCAATCGAACAGTGGGGAGATTGGTTTGAGAAAGGGATTGTTTTAAACCAAGGAGCGAGTCGTGTAAGCCAGGTATGGGGTATTGTACTTCTTATTGATACGATAATTACATTTTCATATGTCATTTTTCCAAAAAAAGAAAAAAAACTGCTGTCCTAATGGGACAACAGTTTTTTCATTATGCAACGTCTTCTTTTTGTTTATTTTGTAGCGTACTATTTTTATAACCGTAACTGAAATAAACAACAAGTCCAATTACAAGCCATATCACAAAGCCGATCCATGTGATTGCAGGCAGTTGCAATGCGAGGTATCCACAGAATAGAACAGCTAAAGCAGGAATCCATGGTACCAATGGCACTTTAAAAGCACGCGGTAGTTCTGGTTGTTTTTTGCGTAGGATAATTACTCCAATTGATACAACGATGAATGCGAATAATGTACCGATATTTGTTAATTCTGCTAGTTTATTTAAAGGAACGAAACCAGCAAAGAAAGCAACCATAGTGGCAGTAATCCAACTATTAATAACAGGTGTTTTTGTTTTTTTGTTTACACGGGAAAGTACTTTTGGTAGTAAGCCGTCTCGGCTAATTGCGTAAAATAAACGTGTTTGTCCATATAGCATAACGAGTAAAACAGTTGTAATACCAGTAATTGCTCCTAAAGAAATGAAACCAGCAACCCAATCTTGGTGAATGTATTGTAGTGCGAAAGCAACAGGATTTTTAACACCTAACTGATCGTAAGGCACAATTCCAGTCAATATCAATGAGACGACAATATATAGTATGGTACAAATTGTTAAAGAAGCAATAATCCCAATCGGCATGTTGCGCTGTGGATTTTTTACTTCTTCAGCAGCTGTTGATACAGCATCAAATCCGATGTAAGCAAAGAAAACAGTTGCAGCGCCAGTTGTTACACCAGAGAAACCAAACGGCATAAATGGTGTCCAGTTTTCAGGTTTCACATAGAAGGCACCTACACCGATAAATAGTAAGACAACAAAGAGTTTAATAGCTACCATGATAGCATTAAAGCGAGCTGATTTTTTTGCTCCCCTTGTTAATAACAGTGTCATTAGAAAAATGATACAGATTGCTGGTAAGTCTACATATGTTCCAGCTGCAGGGTTATATGCGCTTGTTAAAGCGGTAGGTAATGTAATCCCGAATCCGCTCAATAGTCCTTGGAAATATCCAGACCAGCCTGATGCAACAGCTGACGAAGCCAATCCGTATTCTAAGATTAAATCCCATCCTAAAATCCAAGCAATTATCTCTCCAAACGTTGCATAGCTATAAGTGTATGCACTACCAGATACAGGTACAGTTGATGCGAATTCAGAATAACATAATGCCGCAAATACACAGGCTAAACCGGATAAAATAAACGATAAAATAAGTGCTGGTCCTGCATGTTCTGCTGCGGCGACACCGGTAAGAACGAAAATCCCAGTTCCGATAATAGCACCGACCCCTAACATGGTAAGATCGAATGCGCCGAGTTCTTTATTTAAAGATGCCCCTTTTTGTTCGGACTGTGCTAACAATGTTGAAATGGATTTTTTGCGAAATAGATTCATATCGTTTTCTCATCCCCTTTTATTTAAAAATTCTGAAAAACATAACTTCATTTTGTCGCATAATGTCGAATCCTTGTAGTTCGTATTCTAATGTGAAAAAATAACTTTGTAAATAATTATTTTTTAGAAAATTCTACCTTTTCTGTATTTGCTGGCGTATTTACATTGCTCTTCCAGTTCATTTCGTGTTGAATGATAGTATAAAGTCAAAACGAGCTGGAGAGGATTCATATGAGAAAAGGAATTGCTTTATTGTGTTTTCTATTTTGTATCGGCAGTTTAGTAGGGTGTGTATCTTCTACAAAATCAACGGGAGATAATCAGAAAGATGATATAGTTGAAAAAGTGAGCGGAGTGACTAATTTAGATAAGTTTGAGAAATTTCTTGTTCATGTTAAAAATGGTCAGTCGGATAAAGTACGCATCGTACATTATACCGATGAAGGAGATCCAATCTTTCAAACATTGGATTATGATGGAATGAATATAAACTATACGTTTGATGATTCAAATGATAAGTTTGGTAGTACTCATAAAGGAAAAAAGAGTGATGTGTGCAGAGGAATTCTAAAAGAGGAAAGCAAGGAAAGCGTAAATTATAAATTAAGTGAATGCCAAAAAAATCTTGAATACATAAACTATTTTTTAGTGAAGGTGCCTAATGAATGAAAAAGATATTTTCATGTAAAATCTACCATTTGTAAAGGGCGTTTTGAAAAAAAGGTATGCAATATTAAGAAGATGAGTTCTGTATCAACAGAAGTCATCTTCTTTAAATTCCATTTATATCTATAATGATCTCTTAATTTCATTTTCCAACTGAGTAAAAGACTTACAAGGCTTTATTTGTGGATGCGTGAATGAGCTGCTGTTCAAATTTAATCTTTCAAAATTTGTATTGAAAATTCGAAGTCCTAGGAGTATCATATTACATATTCAAATATTTGAAGATGTAATATGATACTTTTTCAAATTAAGGGTAAGTAATGGAGGTATTTGAATGGGAAACGAAATGCAAAAATTTAAAGCTGATTTCTTTAAAGCATTAGCACATCCTTTGCGAATAGGCATTTTAGAATTATTGTCAGAGGGTGAAAAAAGCGTAAATGAAATTCAATCGATTCTTAATAAGGAAGGTTCAGCTGTTTCTCAACAATTAAGCGTACTACGTTCAAAAAATATTGTTGTTGGTACCAAAGATGGAAAACGAGTTTTATATTCTCTACGAGATCCTATGATTGTGGATTTACTGGTAGTTGCAAAGCGAATTTTTAACAACCATTTAATCGATACAATTTTAATGTTAGAGGAACTAGATGAAGCAGAGCGTGAATCGATAGTTAAGGAGGGTTAGGTTGAGCATTGAAATTAGGAAAGAAGATGTCATTCAACATGGAATAGAAATATTTCGCTCAATAGGAGCCTATCACGTTTGTAGTATTTGTATTAAAAGTGGAAATTCTTGTTGTTTTTTATGTGAATATTTACAAGATGAAGTTGGATGTCAAAAAAGAAATACAGCTTGTACAGCTTGGTTATGCGGAATTCAGAGCTCTTTATTTGACCAAATAGGATTACTAGATGAATGGAATCGTTTTTGGAGTGAAATTCCAGGACAAATGTTTCGTAGAGATATTACCCCAGATACAGTAAGGATTACATCGTTTATAGATATGAAAAAGCTAGATAGCCGGGACGGATTACTTTTAGCAGAAAGATTAAAATCCTACGTACAAGAAGGCGGAGATATAGGTAAATTAGAACGGCATTTAAGCAAAACGTATAACCAATATTAGGCTGATACTCTCTTTGTAACGAGATAGGGAGCGTTTAAATGTATTTGTAATACAAATTTATCACAAGAAAGTATTCTTTCAGAAGAAAAGAAGTACGATTGATTAAAAATAGAAAAGAAGGTTTTGTAATGAAAGGGTTATTTACAGGAAGGTTTGAAGGATATTCATTAGGGCATTTTCAAAAGGATCTTCTTTCTGGAATGATTGTCGGAGTCGTTGCGATTCCACTTGCTATGTCTTTTGCTATAGCTTCTGGCGTTAAGCCGGAGTATGGAATTTATACAACATGTATTGCCGGGATACTCGTTTCGTTATTTGGTGGTTCAAAGTATCAAATTGGAGGACCTACAGGTGCTTTTGTTCCGATTCTTTTAGGGATTGTAATTACCTATGGGTATGAAAATTTACTACTGGCCGGTTTATTAGCCGGAATTATCTTATGTCTTATGGGAATTTTTAAATTAGGATCTTTAATTAAATTTATCCCACGCCCTGTAACAATTGGTTTTACATCAGGTATTGCGGTTGGCATCTTTACGGGACAAATTGCTAGTTTTTTGGGTCTAACAGGTATAAAAAAGCATGAGGCATTTATAGCAAATTTAAAGGAAATCTTTATCCATATTGATACCATCAATTTTTATAGTATTATAACTGCTTTGATTTGCCTTTTTGTTATATTGATAACTCCAAAGATTTTGCCAAAAGTACCTGGTTCATTAGTAGGTATTGCTATTTCAACTATAATTGCTACTGTATTTTTCTCAGGTCATGTACCTACTATTGGTACAGCGTATGGTACGATTCCAAATACACTTCCACAGTTTGATATACCAGAAATCACATTAGAGCGCATAAAACAGTTAATGGGCCCTGCATTTGTTATCGCCATGCTGGGTGGTATTGAATCCCTTTTATCCGCTGTTGTAGCAGATGGTATGACAAATAGTAAACACAACAGTAACAAAGAGCTTATTGGCCAAGGAATTGCCAATGTTGTTACATCATTATTTGGAGGTATCCCAGCAACTGGAGCGATTGCCCGCACAGCAACTAATATTAAGAGTGGGGCTGTATCTCCGATGTCAGGTGTTATTCATGGAGTATTTGTGTTATCCACACTTCTACTGTTAGCGCCATATGCCTCACATATTCCACTTGCTAGTATGGCTCCTATTTTAATGGTAGTAGCTTGGAATATGAGTGAACAAAAACATTTTGTTCACATACTTAAGATGAAGACAGGGGATTCCCTTGTATTGCTTGTAACATTTTTGCTTACTGTATTTACTAGTTTGACAACAGCTGTGGAAATCGGCCTTATTTTAGCTGTTATTTTGTTTACAAAACGTATGAGTAATATGCTTGTCATATCTAAAGTGCTTCCTGATCATACAAAAAAGAATGAAAAATTGTTACCGCATGTGGTAAATAAGGCACATGATTGTCCACAAATTAGTATTTACACAATAGAGGGCCCACTATTTTTTGGTGCTGCTCAAACATTTGAACAAAACATTTTAGGGACTATTCATTATAAGCCGAAAGTTTTAATTTTACGTATGGGAAAAGTTCCGTTTATTGATACAACAGGAGAAGCATACTTTAGAAATATTATTCAGCATTTTAAAAAACAAGGTGGCGTACTTCTCATCTCAGGAATTCAATCCGAGTTAAAAATAACTCTAGATAAGAATGGATTGTACAACGAGATCGGGGAAGAAAACTTTTTTGATCATACAGGGGAAGCTATTAACTGCGCTCTAGAACATTTGAATACGAAAAAATGTATAGGGTGTAAGCATTTTGCTTTTCATGAATGTACCGGGCTTTCTCAGCAAGTTAATATAATAAATAATAAAACCAATGCATTGGATTTTTAACATTCATTTAATATACAGAGCTTATTTAATTTACTCTTTTAATGATTTTATAAAAGATAAATATGGAGGAAATAAAAAATATGTCTAATTTACCAAATTGCCCAAAATGTAATTCAGCATACACTTATGAAGATAGAAATCTTTTTGTTTGTCCAGAGTGTGCTCATGAGTGGACTTTAGAATCAGAAGCAGAAAACAATGGGAATACAAAAGTTGTTAAAGATGCAAATGGAAATGTATTAAACGACGGTGATTCTGTGACAGTCATTAAAGATCTTAAAGTAAAAGGAACTTCATCAGTTGTGAAAATCGGTACAAAAGTGAAGAATATCCGTCTAGTTGATGGAGATCATGATATTGATTGTAAAATTGATGGTTTTGGAGCCATGAAATTAAAATCTGAATTTGTTAAAAAAGTATAAATGATTTTTCATAAAATAGAATTTCGACCACTACAAATAAATTAATAGCACAGAGCCGATTTATCCTTTAGCGTACAGTTCAAGGAAATCGGCTTTTTCTTTGCAGAATTTTGCTTAGCGTATGAAATTTGCGGTTTGTTTTAAAATGAATGTCGAATTTTTTACCGAATATTTGTTCGTTTCCTTGGTTTTTTTCTGAGCGTTCGTGGTAAAATGAGAATACAGATTTTTTACGAGGAGGTCGGATTTGTTGGAACATCAATTTGAAATTGTCTCAGAATATTCCCCGCAAGGTGACCAGCCAAGAGCGATAGAACAGCTTGTAACAGGGATTAAAAATGGTAAGAAACATCAAGTGTTGCTTGGAGCGACAGGAACGGGTAAGACATTTACGATTTCAAATGTCATTAAAGAAGTGAAGAAGCCAACACTTGTAATGGCTCATAATAAAACGTTAGCAGGACAGCTATACAGTGAGTTGAAAGATTTCTTTCCGAACAATGCGGTGGAATATTTTGTTAGTTACTACGATTATTATCAACCGGAAGCGTATGTACCACAAACCGATACATTTATTGAAAAAGATGCACAAATTAATGATGAGATTGATAAATTGCGTCACTCAGCAACATCGGCTTTATTTGAACGAGATGATGTCATTATTGTAGCGAGTGTGTCTTGTATTTACGGTTTAGGTTCTCCAGAAGAATATCGTGAACTTGTTGTCTCTTTACGCGTTGGTATGGAGAAGGAACGTAATCAATTGCTTCGTGAACTTGTTGATGT
Source organism: Bacillus sp. AFS098217 (assembly GCF_002551815.1). Classification (GTDB taxonomy): domain Bacteria; phylum Bacillota; class Bacilli; order Bacillales; family Bacillaceae_G; genus Bacillus_A. Next base: position 43,731 of record NZ_NVPR01000098.1, on the reverse strand, counting down.
GCAGTACGGCCGTAATGATATTGACTTCCAGCGTGGAACGTTTCGCGTGCGCGGGGATGTAGTTGAGATTTTTCCAGCATCCCTTGATGAACATTGTATTCGGATTGAGTTTTTTGGCGATGAGATTGATCGTATTAGGGAAGTGAATGCACTAACAGGTGAAGTATTAGCAGAACGTGAGCATGTGGCAATCTTCCCGGCATCTCACTTCGTTACACGCGAAGAAAAAATGAAAGTTGCCATTGAAAATATTGAAAAAGAATTAGAAGAACGTTTAAAAGAATTAAATGATAATGGCAAGTTGCTAGAAGCGCAGCGGATAGAGCAGCGGACGCGTTACGATTTAGAAATGATGCGTGAGATGGGCTTTTGTTCAGGGATTGAGAACTACTCCCGTCATTTAACACTTCGTCCAGCTGGTTCAACACCATATACATTGTTAGACTATTTTCCTAAAGATTTCCTCATCGTGATGGATGAGTCGCATGTAACTGTGCCACAAGTAAGGGCGATGTATAACGGAGATCAGGCGCGTAAGCAAGTGCTTGTTGATCATGGATTCCGTCTGCCATCAGCGCTAGATAATAGACCGCTTATGTTTGAAGAGTTTGAAGAGAAAACGAATCAAGTTGTGTATGTATCAGCAACGCCGGGACCGTATGAACTAGAACTTGCACCGGAAGCTGTGGAGCAAATTATTCGTCCAACTGGGCTTTTAGATCCGAAAATTGATGTAAGGCCAATTGAAGGGCAAATTGATGATTTACTAGGAGAGATACAAGACCGTATTGCGAAAAATGAGCGCGTATTAATTACGACATTAACAAAGAAAATGTCAGAGGATTTAACAGATTACTTAAAAGATGTTGGGATTAAAGTAAACTATCTTCATTCTGAAATTAAAACGTTAGAGCGGATTGAAATTATTCGCGATCTTCGCCTTGGTAAGTTTGATGTGCTTGTCGGTATTAACTTGTTGCGAGAAGGGCTTGATATTCCAGAAGTATCACTCGTAGCTATTTTAGATGCGGATAAAGAAGGTTTCTTACGTTCAGAGCGATCATTGATTCAAACAATCGGTCGTGCCGCACGTAATGAAAACGGTCATGTAATTATGTACGCAGATCGCATAACGAAATCGATGGGAATTGCGATTGAAGAGACGAAACGCCGTCGTCAAAAGCAAGAGGCTTACAATGAAGAACATGGTATTACGCCGAGAACAATTCAAAAAGAAGTGCGTGACGTGATTCGTGCAACAGCAGCAGCAGAGAGTGCGGAAGTATATGAAGCGGCGCCTGCTAAGAAGATGACGAAGAAAGAACGAGAAAAAACAATCACGAAGATGGAAGCGGAGATGAAGGAAGCGGCGAAAGCACTAGACTTCGAGCGCGCAGCTGAGCTAAGAGATTTACTGCTAGAATTAAAAGCGGAAGGGTGAAGATAGTGAGCAAAGATTTTATCGTTGTAAAAGGTGCGAGAGCGCATAACTTAAAAAATATTGATGTAACCATTCCGAGAAATCAGCTCGTTGTTGTGACAGGTCTGTCTGGTTCGGGAAAATCATCATTAGCATTTGATACGATTTATGCAGAAGGGCAGCGCAGATACGTGGAATCTTTATCCGCGTATGCGCGCCAGTTCTTAGGTCAAATGGATAAACCAGATGTGGATACAATCGAAGGGCTGTCTCCAGCGATTTCAATTGATCAAAAAACGACAAGTCGTAACCCTCGTTCGACAGTTGGGACAGTGACGGAGATTTATGATTATTTACGACTATTATTTGCACGAATTGGGACACCTATCTGTCCGAATCATGGGGTTGAAATTACATCGCAAACTGTAGAGCAAATGGTAGATCGTGTACTTGAATATCCAGAGCGTACGAAATTACAAGTGTTAGCACCGATTGTGTCAGGACGTAAAGGTACGCACGTGAAAGTATTAGAAGATATAAAGAAACAAGGTTATGTCCGTGTTCGTGTCGATGGAGAAATGCTTGATGTATCTGAAGAGATTACATTAGATAAAAATAAGAAGCATTCTATTGAAGTCGTAATTGACCGTATCGTTGTAAAAGAAGGGGTTGCAAGCCGTCTTGCAGATTCTCTTGAAAGTGCATTGAAACTTGGAGGAGGCCGTGTATTAATCGATGTGATTGGAGAAGAAGAACTTTTATTTAGTGAGCACCATGCTTGTCCGCATTGTGGTTTTTCAATCGGTGAGTTAGAGCCACGTATGTTCTCTTTCAATAGTCCATTCGGTGCATGTCCGACTTGTGATGGGCTTGGTTCGAAACTAGAAGTAGATTTAGAACTTGTGATTCCAAACTGGGATTTATCATTAAATGAGCATGCGATTGCTCCTTGGGAACCGACAAGCTCACAATATTATCCGCAATTACTGCAATCTGTTTGTAATCATTACGGAATCGATATGGATATGCCTGTTAAAGATATTCCGAAAGACTTATTTGATAAAGTACTGTACGGAAGTGGAGAAGAAAAGGTGTATTTCCGTTATGTGAATGACTTTGGTCAAGTGAAAGAAAGTGATATTTTATTTGAAGGGGTTATTCCAAATATTGAACGGCGTTATCGTGAGACGAGTTCTGATTATATTCGTGAACAGATGGAAAAGTATATGGCGGAGCAAGCGTGTCCGAAATGTAAGGGTGGCCGCTTGAAGCCAGAAAGCTTAGCTGTTTTTGTTGGCGAGAAAACAATTGCGGATGTAACGAAGTACTCAGTTCAAGAGGTTTATGATTTCTTCTCAACCATTGAACTAACAGAAAAACAAGAAAAAATTGCTCGTTTAATTTTACGTGAAATTAAAGAGCGTGTAAGCTTCTTAATTAACGTAGGGCTTGATTATTTAACTTTAAGCCGTGCCGCAGGGACGTTATCTGGTGGTGAAGCACAGCGCATTCGCTTGGCGACACAAATTGGCTCTCGTCTTACGGGCGTACTATATATTCTAGACGAGCCTTCCATCGGGTTACATCAGCGTGATAATGACCGTCTAATTCGTACATTGCAGGAAATGCGTGACTTAGGGAATACGCTCATTGTTGTTGAACATGATGAAGATACAATGATGGCTGCCGATTACTTGCTTGATATTGGTCCTGGCGCAGGGATTCATGGTGGGCAAGTTGTATCAGCAGGCTCGCCAGATGAAGTGATGAATGATGATAAATCATTAACAGGCCAATATTTAAGCGGTAAGAAGTTTATTCCGGTTCCACTTGAAAGACGAAAAGGGGACGGCCGTAAAGTTGAAATTATTGGTGCGAAAGAAAATAACTTAAAAAATGCGAAAATGTCATTCCCGCTAGGTACATTTGTAGCGGTAACAGGTGTGTCTGGTTCTGGAAAGAGTACGATGGTGAATGAGGTTTTATATAAATCGTTAGCACAGAAATTGTATAAGGCGAAGAGTAAGCCAGGGGCTCATAAGCAAATTAAAGGTCTTGAGCATTTAGATAAAGTCATTGATATTGATCAATCACCAATCGGACGTACACCGCGTTCAAATCCAGCGACATACACAGGTGTGTTCGATGATATCCGTGATGTGTTTGCTCGAACAAATGAAGCGAAGGTACGTGGATATCAAAAAGGACGCTTTAGCTTTAACGTGAAAGGCGGACGTTGTGAAGCGTGCCGCGGTGATGGGATTATTAAAATTGAAATGCATTTCTTACCAGATGTATATGTTCCGTGTGAAGTATGTCATGGTAAACGTTATAATCGTGAAACACTAGAAGTAAAATATAAAGATAAAAACATTTCTGAAGTATTAGGAATGACGATTGAAGATGGAGTAGAATTCTTTGCGAACATCCCGAAAATTAAACGGAAGTTACAGACGCTCGTAGATGTAGGACTTGGCTATATGAAATTAGGTCAGCCGGCTACTACGCTATCAGGCGGTGAAGCGCAGCGTGTGAAACTAGCATCTGAATTGCATCGCCGTTCTACAGGCCGTACGTTATATATTTTAGATGAGCCGACGACAGGTTTACATGCGCATGATATCGCACGCCTTCTAGAAGTATTACAGCGCCTTGTTGAAAGTGGTGAGACAGTGCTTGTAATTGAGCATAACTTAGATGTGATTAAGACAGCTGATTATATTGTTGACCTTGGTCCAGAAGGTGGAGACAAAGGTGGACAGATTGTTGCATCAGGTACACCGGAGCAAGTGGTCAAAGAAGAGCGTTCGTATACAGGGAAGTATTTAAAAGAAATTTTAGAGCGTGATACAGCTCGTATGAAAGAGAAGATGAAAGAGGTTGAAGTAGGGAGCTAAGCCAATTGGCTGGCTCCTTTCCTTATTTTTGGTATGTTGTAGACAAAGGGTTTAACTGGACTTATGTACAAACGCATGAAACGGGATGGTATGGTTCTTATTTTAGCTGGGAAAAATGGTAAGATTGTAAGAAAACTACTTTAGAGTGATAGGTATACAAATATGAGGGATGGAATAAGCTTTTATATAATTCTATTTTGGTTTCCTACCATATAAGTCACGGCTATGAAAAACAAAAGGTGATCTACACTCGTTTTCTCATTTTGTTTTTACATGGCATGGGGCTAAAAAAGGTCCTGACTGCTTCTAAGCATGGCCAGATGCTCTTTTCCTACCAAAAAAGAAAAGTTTTCTCTCGTTTTTTAATTTATTTACATGCTACTTGGCGTTTGCTAGCCATTAGCGTATGATTAAGTATATATGTCAAAAGGATGTGTAAGAAAATGAGATGGATTCTATCACTTCTTGTAAATAGCGTTGTGTTAATTGTTGTATCCGGTCTTCTAAAGGGAATCGCACCAGACGCATTTTACATAGAAAATATACAAACAGCAATTATTGCGAGTATTATTTTATCGATTTTAAATGTGTTTGTGAAACCTTTATTAATTTTAATTACGTTGCCAATTACTGTTTTAACATTCGGTTTCTTCCTAGTTGTGATTAATGCAATTACGCTAGAAATGACAGATTCATTATTAGGTGATGCTTTCAACATATCAGGATTTGGGGTAGCAATTATTGCGGCAATTTGTATTTCTATTTTAAATATGCTGATTGATAAAGTAATTGTTGAGCCGTTATCTGAAAAGAAATAGAAAAATGACAAAAGGAAAAACATTTCATGGGACTCATGAAATGTTTTTTTCTATTTAATAGAAACGATATTTCTTGTTTTCAGAAAAAAATGGTACAATATCGGTTAGAATGGAGTTTTACATCAAATGAGACTGAACCCGCAGCGGAGTGGAGGTTTACATATGCCGAAAGTAAGGACAAAAGATTTAATTGAACAGTTTCAATTGGAATTAGTAAGTGGTGAAGAAGGCATTCACCGTCCGATTGATACGAGTGATTTATCGCGACCTGGGATTGAAATGGCAGGATTTTTCACATATTATCCAGCGGATCGTGTACAGCTTCTTGGAAAAACAGAGCTTACTTTTTTTGATACATTAACAAATGAGCAAAAGCAAGAAAGAATGAAAGTTCTTTGTACAGAAGAGACGCCATGTATTATTGTAACGCGTAGTCAAAATGTACCTGAGGAATTGTTACAAGCATCACGTGAATCTGGTGTACCTCTTTTACGTTCTTCCCAAACGACGACAAGACTATCAAGTCGTTTAACAAACTATTTAGAAGGGAAGTTAGCACCAACAACTGCTGTTCATGGTGTATTAGTAGATATTTACGGTGTTGGTGTTTTAATTACAGGTCAAAGTGGTGTTGGGAAAAGTGAAACAGCACTTGAGCTTGTAAAACGCGGTCATCGATTAGTTGCGGATGATAGCGTCGAAATTCGTCAAGAAGATGAAGATACTTTGGTGGGAAGCTCGCCAGACTTAATTGAGCATTTACTAGAAATTCGTGGTTTAGGTATCATTAACGTAATGACACTATTTGGTGCAGGAGCAGTGCGAAACCACAAGCGCATTACACTTGTAATTAATCTTGAGATTTGGGATCAAAAGAAAAACTATGATCGTCTAGGCCTTGATGAGGAGAAGATGAAAATTATAGATACAGAAATTACGAAGATTACACTTCCAGTTCGTCCTGGTCGAAACTTAGCTGTTATTATTGAAGTAGCAGCCATGAACTTCCGATTAAAACGCATGGGAGTTAATGCTGCACAGCAATTTTCAGAGCGCTTAATGAGTGCGATTGAACTAGGTAATCAGGAGTAATTTAGGAGAGGGAGGTCATACATATGCTTTTAGGGTCTGTACCACAGTTAGACCGTATAGCAATTCAGCTTGGACCGTTCCCAGTTTATTGGTATGGGGTTATTATCGGTACAGGTGTGTTGCTTGGACTTTGGCTTGCTACTCGCGAAGGGGAACGATTAGGTGTTCCGAAAGATACATTTATCGATCTTGTTTTATTCGCAGTACCAATTTCCATTATTTGCGCGAGAACGTACTACGTTATTTTTGAGTGGCAATATTATGGGCAAAACCCGATTCAAATCTTTAATATTCGTCAAGGTGGTTTGGCGATTCATGGCGCTTTAATTGGGGCTGTTATTACGGGAATTATTTTTGCAAAAATACGCAAAGTTTCCTTCTGGAAGTTAGCTGATATTGCGGCGCCAAGTATTTTGCTTGGACAAGCAATTGGACGCTGGGGAAACTTTATGAACCAAGAGGCCCATGGCGGTGAAGTAACAAGACAGTTTTTAGAAGGTTTACATTTACCGCAATTTATTATTAATCAAATGTATATTGATGGTGTTTATTATCATCCAACGTTCTTATACGAGTCATTATGGGATTTTGCAGGTGTAATTCTATTGTTATTATTGCGCAAAGCAAATTTACGCCGTGGTGAATTATTCTTTACGTATTTAATTTGGTATTCGGTTGGACGCTTCTATGTAGAGGGTTTACGTACGGATAGCCTCATGTTAGGGCCGCTTCGTATTGCACAAGTGATGTCCATCGGGCTTATTATCATGTCTATCATTTTCATTATTGTGAGACGTAAAATGGGATATGCTAATAAAAGATATGCAGAAAAGTAGAGAAAAGTAGCATCTTACATGAGATGCTGCTTCTTTCATATTTGGGCAACTGAAGAATAGACAGGAAGGGACCAGGGAAAATGAAAATAAATACAGTGCTGTTTGATTTAGATGGGACGTTAATTAATACAAATGAACTTATTATTTCTTCTTTTTTACACACCTTAAATATATATTATCCAAATCAGTATAAGCGTGAAGATGTATTGCCATTTATCGGTCCATCTTTGCAAGAGACATTCAGTTCAATTGATGAGAGTAAAGTGGAAGAGATGATTCAGTGTTATCGTCAGTTTAACCATGAGCATCATGATGAATTAGTAGAAGAATATGAAACGGTTTATGAGACAGTTCAAGAATTAAAGAAGCAAGGGTACAAAATTGGGATTGTTACAACGAAGGTAAGACAAACGGTAGAAATGGGTTTAAAGCTTTCAAAGTTAAACGGTTTTTTTGATGTTGTTGTCACAATTGGTGACGTGGAGCATGTTAAACCACATCCAGAACCAATTCAAAAGGCGCTAAAGCTACTAAATGCAAAGCCAGAAGAAACGTTAATGGTTGGCGATAATCATCATGATATTGTAGGCGGACAAAACGCAGGTACGAAAACAGCAGCAGTGGCATGGACGATTAAAGGTAGAGAGTATCTAGAATCGTATAAGCCAGATTATGTATTAGATAAAATGAGTGATTTGTTATCCATTTTATCTGAATAGCGGGTAAGGGGAGAGAGTAAAGTGCGACGAACAACGCGCTACCCTGTTTCAGGAGCAAATTCATTATGGAATGTGTATAAAACGGTATCCTTTTGGAAGGTCATGAAAAATTTTATGGTCATTCAAATTGCGCGCTATACGCCATTTTTAACTGTGAAAAATTGGTTGTATCGCACGTTTTTACGGATGAAAGTAGGAAAGCAAACATCATTTGCACTTATGGCCATGCCAGATATTATGTTTCCAGAAAAGATTACGGTTGGAACAAATTCAGTAATTGGCTATAATACAACAATTTTAGCTCACGAATATTTAATTAAAGAATACCGTCTTGGAGAAGTCATTATAGGGAATGAAGTGATGATTGGAGCGAATTCCACTGTTTTACCAGGTGTGAAGATAGGGGACGGTGCCATTGTTTCAGCAGGTACACTTGTTCACCAGGATGTACCAAATGGTGCATTTGTAGGTGGAAATCCGATGCGTATCATTTATACGAAAGAAGAAATGGCGGTAAGAGAAGGTCAATGTTAAAAATGTAACATTTCCCTTCTCTTTTTATGAATAAAAAGGAAATAATTGATTATAATATACTGTTTTGTTTTTTACGGAATCGTTTATACTTAAAGATAGAAGAATGTATGAGCGAAGAAAACAAAAAACTGGAGGATATATGGGGAAAAATCAAAGAATATACAAGGAGAACGGACAAGTTATCTCTTTTAATCAATTAGCAGATTTCTTTTATAAAAAAGGGATGAGAGCTTATCAGGGTCATAAATTACAAGATGCAATTAAATATTTTCGAAGAGCGACACAAAGCGAGAAAGAGCCGTTTATTTTATGTCAATTAGCAACGGTATTATCGGAAGTTGGTGAGTATCAAGAATCAAATCAGATTTTCTTGAAACTGATTCGTTCGAATCCTGATATTGAACAGTGCTATTATTTTATCGCAAATAATTATGCATATCTTGGTTTGTTCCAGCAAGCAAAGAAGTATGCCGAGCAGTATTTAGAAGTAGCGACAGAACAAGAATTCGTGGAAGATACGCTAGAATTGCTTGAGATTATGGAAGAAGAATCGATGGATACGGAAGAGCTTGAAGATGAAGATGAGCTAATTGTCATGCAGGAGGAAGCAAACCGTTATATTCGTAACGGACAATTAGAGGAAGCGATTGCTACGCTTGAAGTTGTGACGAAAGATTATCCAGAATTTTGGTCGGGCTATAATAACTTAGCAATTGCGCATTTTCAATCAGGAAATGTAGATCAGGCACTCAAGCTAACCGAGATGATTTTAGAGAAAAACCCTGGTAATATGCACGCGCTTTGCAATGCGCTTATTTTTCTATATTCAATTGGGGAACATAAACAAGTAGAATTTTTAGCAGGACAATTAGAATTCGTATATCCGATGTCGTTTGAACATCGTTTAAAGCTAGGGACAACGTTTGCGACAATTGGTCACTTTGCAAATGCTTATAAGTGGTTAAGATTATTAAAACGCCAAGGATATGAAGGAGATGTTAGCTTCTATTACTGGTTTGCATACTCAGCTTATATGGTAAAAGATCACCATACAGCGGAAAAGATGTGGCAATCTGTTGTAGAATTGCACCCTGATAAAAAGGGAAAAGAGCCGTGGAATGCTTTAAATTTAGCTGATGAAGGGCAAAATGTTTTGTTTGAAGAACTGCGAAAATCTTTCCAGCAAAGTGCAACGTTAGAAGAACAAATGCTAGCTTTATATTTAATGAATGAATTAACAACACCTGAGAAAATTGGGTTTTTCTTTGATATAACGCAAGCGAAAAATGGTGTTCCAATTGTGTCACAGCTTGCGAAATACTTCTTTTTACTTAATAGTCATAAGAGTATTCCAGGCGAATTACAGCCGTTTGAACAGTGTGTTCGGATTGCGGATGCCTTATATAATTATACAAATAAAGAAGATGAATTGATTGAAGAGTGCTTACATTTTTGGTTTTGCACTTTCATACGTTTATATACATCGGGAACAGTCTTTACGAATGTATTTGGCTGGTCGGCGGCAATTGAATATATTGTACGCGGTGAACAAAGAAATAAGATGACACAGGCCGAACTTGGAAATATATATAATGTATCTGTAGCAACTGTAAGAAAATATGTGAAAGCAGTAAAGCGTACGCACGCATAGGCAAATCATTGGGAAAAAAGAGATGCTAACAGTATAATGAGGGTAAGTTATGGTAGGAATGAATAGGAGTGAATAGTGTGTCAGAAGAAAAAATTTATGATGTCATTGTTATTGGTGCTGGGCCAGCTGGGATGACAGCTGCAGTGTATACATCTCGTGCAAATTTGAGCACGCTTATGTTAGAACGTGGTATTCCAGGCGGACAAATGGCAAATACAGAAGATGTAGAAAACTATCCAGGTTATGAATCCATTTTAGGGCCTGATTTATCAAATAAAATGTTCGAGCATGCGAAAAAATTTGGTGCTGAATATGCATATGGTGATGTAAAAGAAATCATCGATGGTAAAGAGTATAAAACAGTTGTAGCTGGTAAAAAAGAATACAAAACACGCGCAATTATCGTTGCAAGTGGTGCAGAGTACAAAAAAATCGGTGTGCCAGGTGAGAAAGAACTTGGTGGCCGCGGTGTATCATACTGTGCAGTATGTGACGGCGCATTCTTTAAAGGAAAAGAACTGGTTGTTGTTGGCGGCGGAGACTCTGCTGTTGAGGAAGGTGTATATTTAACACGTTTCGCATCAAAAGTAACAATTGTTCACCGTCGTGATGCTCTTCGTGCACAGAAAATTTTACAAGACCGTGCTTTCCAAAATGAAAAAGTAGATTTCATTTGGAATCACACTGTGAAAGAAATTAACGAAGAGAACGGTAAAGTAGGTAGTGTAACACTTGTAGATGTAAACAGTGGTGAAGAGCAAGAATTTAAAACAGATGGTGCGTTCATCTACATCGGCATGTTGCCACTATCAAAACCATTTACTGAACTTGGCATTACAAATGAAAATGGTTATATCGAAACAAACGAACACATGGAAACAAAAGTTCCTGGTATTTTCGCAGCTGGTGATGTTCGCGAGAAAATGCTTCGTCAAATTGTAACAGCAACTGGCGACGGTAGTATTGCAGCGCAAAGTGCACAGCATTATGTGGAAGAATTACTAGAGGAATTAAAAACTGTAACAGAAAAATAGGGAATGTGATTCCCTTTTGAGAAGAAAGCTACATGAATCGTAGCTTTCTTTTTTTATTTTTTACCTTAAATGTCAAATGTTTGTCAAAAATTCTTTGGATTACAAGATTACCCATTGATATACTAGACTTTACGGAAAAAAATGAAAATAAGAAATGAGGAGTTTATTCGGTATGGAATGGCGTAATATATATCGAGGTTTTTGTATGGGGGTTAGTGATTTAATTCCTGGGGTGAGCGGCGGCACAATTGCTGTTGTACTAGGGATTTATGAAAGGCTGCTTGCGGCGATTAGTGGATTCTTTAGTCGTGAGTGGAAAAAACATTTGAGTTTTTTGATTCCGCTTGGTGCTGGCATAGCGGCAGCATTTTTAACATTAAGTCATGTGATTAAATATTTACTGGCAAATCATTATGAGCCAACACAGTTTTTCTTCCTTGGTTTAATCTTAAGTATTTTACCAATGTTAATGAGGGAAGCAAATGCAAAAGAAACATTTAAAGCAGGACATATTGTGATACTAATAGTTGCAGCGGCACTTGTAGCTGTAACAGCATTATTTAAGCCGGATAAAGCGGCGGACCCAATTACGACGTTAACAATTTTAAATACAATTGGTCTATTTTTTGCAGGATGGATGGCGAGTATGGCTATGCTTCTTCCAGGGATTAGTGGATCATTTATTTTATTAATTATTGGTGTCTACCCAACAGCAATTAATGCTTTAACAACATTAAATCTGCCGTTAATTGTAGTAATTGGTGCAGGTGTTATGATGGGATTTGTTGTAAGTAGTAAAGGAATTAGCTATTTATTAACACATTTTAAAAGCGCAACATTCGCTGCGATTATCGGACTTGTGATTGGATCAATCGTAGTTGTATTTCCTGGAATTCCGTCCGGTGGCATGTCAATTGTAAGTTCTATTATTACGTTTGTATTAGGGTTTGCGATTGTATCATATTTTAGTAAGAAATAAGTGATTGAGGGATAGCCCTCAATCACTTATTTTTTTGTTTAGCATGAATTGTCCGGAAAAACTTGCTTGGTTCAGTTTATATATATTGAAAAAACTGACATAAAACCCTTTCTTTTTAGGAGAGGACGAGAGCAACTGGCCGTGCGTAGAAGTGGTCAAGGCCTTTTTCTGCCACATGCAAGGTTTAAAACAAAGGGAGAAAGGGAGTGAAGGTCACGTTTTACTCTGCGTAGCAGCGACTTCTATGTTGAAAAATGATTAGTAATCAGTGTGGGGTGAAGATTACTAATCATTTTTATTAATAATTTTTGTATTTTTTACCAATAATATGTGAAAGAGGTAGATTTGAAGAAGTTGCTTGAACTTATATACATAAGTTGAATGACATAAAACCCCTTTCTTTTTAGGGGGGACGAGAGCAACTGGCCGTGCATAGAAACGGTCAGGGCCTCTTCCTACCACATTTAAAAGGGAGTGAAGGTCATGTTTTATATGTAAAAGGATATATAGTAATTACCTTTATTTTTCTAGTTTACTCCGCTATTTGCAAACAGTAAGAATCTTACCACAGGATTCAGATAAAAGCTTTATTTGGAGGTGTCTATATGAAAGTGTCGGTATTTATTACGTGTCTTGTTGATGTTTTTTATCCAGAAGTAGGAAAAGATGTTGTTGAGATTCTTGAAGATTTAGGCTGTGAAGTCGACTTTCCAAAAAACCAAACTTGCTGTGGCCAGCCTGCTTATAATAGCGGGTATCATAAAGAAACGAAAACGGCTGCAAAGCATATGATTGAAGCGTTTGCTGGTTCAGAGTATGTTGTGGCACCATCAGGCTCTTGTGTCATGATGGTTCATGAGTTTTCAAGTTTATTTTCTGAAAGTGAAACAGAATGGCGGCAAAAAGCTACGGAACTTGCAAATAAAACGTATGAATTTACGCAGTTTATTGTAGAGGTACTAGGAAAAGAAGATTTAGGTGCAAAGCTTCATAAAAAAGCAACCGTTCATACATCCTGTCATATGAGCCGGTTAATGAATATTAAAGAGCCTCCTCAAACATTATTAAAACATGTAAAAGGGTTGGAAGTCACTCCGTTGTCCCACAATTATGATTGTTGTGGATTTGGCGGTACATTCGCAGTGAAGATGGCGGAAGTCTCTGAGCAAATGGTTGATGAAAAAGTGAAGCATATTATGGAAACGGGTGCGGAATTGTTAATCGGGATGGATTGCAGTTGCTTAATGAATATAAAAGGCCGATTAACCCGTAATGGTTATCCAATTGAAGTGAAGCATATTGCGCAAGTGTTAAATGAGGATAGAGGGGGGATATAAAAATGGGAATGAAAATCGGGAACGATCCCTTTCATAAACGTGCTGAAACAGGTATTGGGGATCAATTCATGAGAAATGCTGTTAAGAAAGCGCAAGATGGTCTTAGAAGCAAGAAATTAAAAGCTACTGAGAGTCTTGGGAATTGGGAAGAATGGCGTTCTTTAGGAGAAGAGATTCGAAAGCATACATTAGAAAATCTTGATTATTATTTATATCAACTCACTGAAAAGATTGAGCAAAACGGTGGTTCTGTTTATTTCGCAGAGACTGCTGAAGATGCGAGGGAATATGTAAAAGGGATTATAAAAAAGAAAAATGCGAAAAAAATTGTAAAGTCAAAATCTATGGTAACGGAAGAAATCAGTCTAAATGAAGCAATTGAAGAAGTTGGCGGGGAAGTATTAGAAACAGACTTGGCAGAATTTATTTTACAAATTAATGATCATGATCCACCATCGCATATTGTTGTTCCATGTCTTCATAAAGATAAAGAAAGCATTTGCGAGTTGTTTAAAGAAAAAATAGGTTATACCGGGCCAGCTGATCCCGAAAAAATGGCGAGGTTTGTACGGAACTATTTGCGTAATGACTTTTTAACAGCGGATGTAGGCGTGACGGGATGTAATTTTGCTGTTGCGGAGTCCGGGTCTATTTCGATTGTAGCGAATGAAGGGAATGCGAGATTGGTTACGACCATTCCAAAAACGTTAATTACCGTGATGGGGATGGAGCGCATTGTCCCAACATGGGAAGAACTTGATGTTTTAGTAACGCTTTTGTGCCGAAGTTCTGTAGGACAAAAGTTAACAAGTTATATTACAGGTTTAACGGAACCTGGGGGGACAGATGGACCTGAGGAATTTCATTTAGTAATTGTTGATAACGGTCGTTCTAATATTTTAGGAACAGAGTTTCAAAGTGTTCTGCAGTGTATTCGGTGCGCAGCATGTATTAATGTGTGTCCAGTATATCGTCATATCGGAGGACATGCATACGGCTCAATCTATCCAGGGCCAATTGGTGCTGTATTGACACCGCTTTTAGGCGGATATGATGAATATAAGGATTTACCTTATGCATCTAGCCTGTGCGGAGCTTGTACGGAAGCGTGTCCGGTGAGAATACCTTTACATGAATTATTAATTCAGCATCGGCGACAGATTGTAGAGGAAGCAAAAAAGTCTCCTGTAGCGTGGGATATGGCAATGAAAGGATTTGAAAAAGTGGTGAAGAGCTCGAGGTCGTTCTCTTTAGCAGCGAGGACAGCTCCGTATGCATTAAAGCCTTTTACAAAAGGAGATAAAATTGAACGTGGGGTAGGACCGTTAAAAGCTTGGACAGAAGCAAGAGATTTTCCAGCTCCGAAAAAACAACCGTTTAGAGATTGGTTTGAAAAGCGGAAAAGGGAGGATCGATAATGGCCATTCAAAATCGCGAAGAATTTTTATCTAAGGTATCAGAAAGACTTGGGAGAAAACGTCCGGAAACCGTAGAAAAGCCGAGTTGGTCTGTTTCTCCGCAATGGAGCGTTTTTGATGGATTAACAAAGGATGAGCTTGTATTGAAGCTGATGGAACACTGTGAAACTATTCATACGGAAGTTCGGCGAACAGAAAAGGCTAACCTTGTAGAAACGTTACACTCCTTTATGAAAGAATGGAATATCAAATCTGTTATTTATTCAAATGATGAACGGTTTGATGAATATAATCTTAGTGAATTTTTAACAAATGAAGGGACAATACATTTTCATAAATGGGATTTATCCCATAAGGAAGAGAGTATTGAATTTGCGAAAACAGCTAATGTTGGAATTACATTTTGTGATATTACTCTTGCGGAATCAGGAACTGTCGTTTTATTTAATGATGGTATGAAAGGGAGACACGTTAGTCTTCTTCCTGAATCGTATATCGCAATTGTCCCCAAAAGTACGATTGTCCCCAGATTAACACAAGCTACAAAGATGATTCATCATCAAAATATTGAGGGTGAAGCCATTCCGTCTTGTTTGAACTTCATCTCTGGTCCGTCAAACAGTGCTGATATTGAAATGAACCTCGTCGTAGGTGTACATGGACCGATAAGAACAGCGTATATTATTGTCGATGATCAATAATCGTTTAAGACTTCTCTATAGGGGTCCTGTTTACAAAGTAATTAGTGAAAGATGAAGGTGTCCGACTGATAAAAGTTTCACCTTATCTCTGTACAATTGCTTATAAGATATGCAAATTACTGAGGTATTCTATTTTGTAACTGAATGGCGATGGGAATCGATTCCCATCGTTTTTTGTTTGTTTAGGCTGGGAGTTCCTTCATTGTGACAAACTGTTTTTGATAGTATAATGAAATGAGTATGTGATGAAAAAATTCGTCATTAGTAGCTGAGGTGAAGAAGCATGCAAAGAGTCACAAACTGTGTATTAATTAAAGATAGTGAAGTGCTCCTACTACAAAAGCCTCGTCGAAATTGGTGGGTCGCACCAGGCGGAAAGATGGAGCGCGGTGAGACTGTAAGAGATTCAGTTGTTCGTGAATATCGTGAAGAAACAGGTATTTATTTAAAGAACCCAGCATTAAAGGGGGTCTTTACCTTTGTCATCCAAGAGGGTGATAAAGTTGTTTCCGAATGGATGATGTTTTCATTCTTGGCAACAGATTTTGCAGGAGAAAACAAATTAGAAAGCGAAGAAGGCATCATTGGCTGGCATACATTTGATAAAATTGATGAGTTAGCAATGGCACCGGGAGATTATCATATTATTGATTATTTAATCAAAGGAAACGGCATAATTTACGGTACATTTGTATATACACCAGATTTTGAACTACTTTCATATCGATTGGATCCAAGCTAAACCTTCGAGGAGGGGATACGATGACAGAGAATAATGATATTAAAATGGTAATTATTACAGGAATGTCTGGTGCAGGAAAAACAGTAGCTCTGCAAAGTTTTGAAGATTTAGGATATTTTTGTGTAGATAATTTACCTCCGATGTTACTGCCGAAGTTTGTTGAGCTTATGGCAGAGTCAAAAGGAAAAATGAATAAAGTGGCACTCGGTATTGATTTACGTGGCCGTGAATTTTTTGAACATTTATGGGGATCACTTGACGATTTATCAGAACGCACGTGGATTATTCCTCATATTTTATTTTTAGATGCAAAAGATAGTACGCTCGTAACACGTTATAAAGAAACGAGACGTTCGCATCCACTTGCACCAACTGGTTTGCCGTTAAAAGGGATTGAGGCAGAGCGTAATTTATTAACAGACATGAAAGCAAGAGCAAATATTGTACTTGATACGTCTGATTTAAAACCGAAAGAACTACGTGAAAAGATTGTTCATCTGTTTGCAACAGAGGGTGAGCAAGCATTCCGTGTAAATGTGATGTCATTTGGATTTAAGTACGGCATTCCAATTGATGCAGATTTAGTATTTGATGTTCGTTTTTTACCAAATCCATACTATATTCCACAAATGAAGCCATTAACAGGACTTGATGAAGAAGTTTCGTCATATGTGCTCAAGTTTAATGAAACACATAAATTTTTGGAAAAGTTGACGGATCTTATTAGTTTCATGCTTCCGCATTATAAAAGGGAAGGTAAGAGTCAGCTTGTGATTGCAATTGGATGTACAGGTGGGCAACATCGTTCTGTTACGCTTGCAGAATACCTTGGGAAACATTTGAAACCAGAGTATATGGTTCATGTATCTCATCGTGATGTGGAGAAGAGAAAGGGCCATTAAGGGATGAAAAAAGAGAGAAAACCTAGAATTGTCATTATGGGAGGAGGAACTGGACTATCTGTTTTATTAAGAGGATTAAAAAAGTATCCGGTTGATATTACAGCGGTCGTGACAGTTGCCGATGATGGTGGCAGTTCGGGTAGATTACGTGATGAACTAGAAATTCCACCCCCAGGCGATATTCGTAACGTGCTTGTTGCGTTATCAGATGTAGAGCCGCTTGTGGAAGCTTTATTTCAACATCGTTTTACATCCGGAGAAGGATTAACAGGTCATGCGTTAGGAAACTTATTATTAGCAGCCATGACTTCCATTACGGGGGACTTTTTCCATGCTATTACAGAAACGAGTAAGGTGTTAAATGTAAGAGGACGTGTATTACCAGCGGCAAATCAAAGTGTTGTGCTTCATGCAGAACTTGAAGATGGGGAAATTGTAACAGGCGAATCAAAGATTCCTTACTTTGGAAAGAAAATTAATCGTGTCTTTTTAACACCTGGGGATGTAGAGCCGTTATATGAAACATTGGCTGAAATTCAGCGGGCAGATTTACTCGTATTTGGTCCAGGAAGTTTATACACAAGTATATTGCCGAATTTAATCGTGAAAAAAATCGGAGACGCCGTTCTTGCTGCAAAGGCGAAGAAGGTATATGTATGTAATGTTATGACACAAGCTGGTGAAACGATGGGTTATACTGCATTTGATCATATCCAGGCGCTACATGATCATCTTGGAACCTCATTTATCGATACTGCGATTGTGAATAATCATGATATTCCTTGTCCATTACGTAAATTGTATGCAAAAGAAATGTCTGAACCTGTTGTAGTTGATGAAGAACGTTTCGCTGAGAATAACATTAATTTGATTCAAGATGAATTAGCGAAGTACGATGATCAAGTTGTAAGACATGATACATTAAAATTAGCTTCTATCTTATATTCGTTGTTATAAGCGTGCGTTATCTCTTTATGAGATAACGCTACTCATTCATATAGGACAAGATTTTTGTTCCAAAATATCGTATAAGGAGGTGTTGACTGTGTCATTTGCATCAGAAACAAAGAAAGAGCTCACGAAGCTTGAAATGAAGGAATGCTGTGAGAAAGCAGAATTATCAGCATTGCTTCGGATGAACGGATCGCTTTCTTTTTCAAACCGTCGTCTTTCCATTGATATTCAAACAGAAAATGCAGCAATCGCCAGAAGAATTTACACATTGCTGAAAAAAGGATATGACGTGACGGTAGAATTACTTGTTCGTAAAAAAATGCGACTGAAGAAAAATAATGTATATATCGTTCGACTTGTTGAAAAATCCCGCGAAATATTAGCGGACCTTCAAATTGTTCGAGAAGATTTTTCATTTATTCGGAATATATCACAGGAATTAATTGAGAAAAAATGTTGTAAACGATCGTATTTACGAGGTGCATTTTTAGCAGGTGGTTCAGTAAATAACCCAGAAACATCATCTTATCATTTAGAGGTCTTTTCGTTATACAAGGAACATAATGATTCTATATGTGAACTGATGAACGGATTTGATTTAAATAGTAAGACATTAGAAAGGCGAAAAGGATATATTACGTATTTGAAAGAAGCGGAGAAAATTACAGAGTTTTTAAATATTATCGGTGCACATAATGCACTCTTAAGGTTTGAGGACATTCGAATTGTTCGCGATATGCGTAATTCAGTGAATCGCTTGGTGAACTGTGAGACGGCCAATTTAAATAAAACAATTGGTGCGGCACTAAGGCAAATTGAAAACATTCGTTACATTGATGAGACGGTTGGGCTTGATATTTTGCCAGATAAACTGCGAGAGATTGCACAACTAAGAATTAACTATCAAGATGTAACATTGAAAGAATTAGGCGAGATGGTATCTGGGGGGAAAATCAGTAAATCAGGTATTAATCATCGCTTGCGTAAAATCGATGAAATTGCAGAAAAATTACGCACGGGGGAAACAGTAGTAAAAAAATAAGAGCAAAGGGGAGAGAACTGTGGTTCAAAAAAAGGTTACAGTTTCATTAAAAAACGGCTTACAAGCACGTCCGGCTGCGTTGTTTGTACAAGAGGCGAATCGTTTTCATGCTGATATTTTCATTGAGAAAGATGGAAAAACAGTCAACGCAAAGAGCATAATGGGGATTATGAGCTTAGCGATTGGATCTGGCTGCAACGTAACAATTACGACAGAAGGTTCAGATGCAGAAGCAGCTTTAGAAGCGCTAGCTGCATATGTGCAAAATAAAGAATAAAAGCTATCGCAGGCGCGGTAGCTTTTTATTGTTAGATGTTGTCGAACGGTCGATAAAAAAAGACTATCGCTTGAGCGATAGTCTTTTTTTTTATATTCAGCGACCATTTTGAGCGAGCCGCCTGCGCTTTAAAGTTATATCCAGCTCCGACGGCTAGAATCTTCGGTCGTTTCGCCCCCTCGGACGAAGCAAAAAGCGCTTCTCTGTCGGGTGCTCCAACGCCCTGCGATTCTGAGCGAGCCGCCTGCGCTTTTAGTGATATCCAGCTTCAGCGGCTAGAACAGTTGGTCGTTTCACCCCTTCATTCGAGGCAAAAAGCGCCTCGGAATCAGGGGTTCCAACGCCCTCCTGTTCTA
Source organism: Bacillus sp. AFS098217 (assembly GCF_002551815.1). GTDB lineage: Bacteria > Bacillota > Bacilli > Bacillales > Bacillaceae_G > Bacillus_A. The sequence goes on along the minus strand of NZ_NVPR01000098.1, from coordinate 24,022 downwards.
AACGAGCCGCTTCCGCTTTTAAATCTATCCAGCTCCAGCGGCTAGAATGGTCGGTGGCTTCGCTTCTTCCGCCGAGGTAAAAAGCACCTCTTTGTCAGAAGCTCCATCCCCCTCCCATTCTGAGCGAGCCGCTTCCGCTTTTATGAGTATCCAGCTTCAGCGGCTAGAACAGTCGGTCGTTTCACCCCTTCATTCGAGGCAAAAAGCGCCTCGGAATCAGGGGTTCCAACGCCCTCCTGTTCTAAACGAGCCGCCTGCGCTTTTAATATATTAACGATTTGTAAAGATTTTATCGATTAAGCCGTATTCTAGTGCTTTTTCTGCTGTCATGAAGTTGTCGCGGTCTGTGTCGCGTTGTAGAACTTCTAATGGTTGACCTGTGCGCTCAGAAAGAATTTGGTTTAATTTTTCACGTAAGAATAGGATGCGTTTTGCTGCAATTTCAATTTCAGTTGCTTGACCTTGTGCCCCGCCAAGTGGTTGGTGAATCATAACCTCACTGTTTGGAAGTGCAAAACGTTTTCCTTTTTCACCTGCTGCAAGTAGGAAAGCACCCATAGATGCTGCCATACCAATACAAATTGTTGATACGTTTGGTTTAATAAATTGCATTGTATCGTAAATTGCCATACCTGCTGTGATAGAACCACCAGGGCTGTTGATGTATATGTGAATATCTTTTTCTGGATCTTGAGATTCCAAGAATAAAAGCTGGGAAACGATTGAGTTTGCTACGTTATCATCAATTGCGCTACCAAGCATAATGATGCGGTCTTTTAATAGGCGAGAGTAAATATCGTAAGCGCGTTCTCCACGATTTGTTTGTTCAATTACTGTAGGAATTAAATTCATCTGTTATTTCCTCCTTTGAAAGCTTTCTTAGTCTTATAATACAATTATGGTCAATAAAGGTCAAACGAAACCACTTTAAATCAAAAAAATATGTAGTTGTACCATGATTTATTCGCTATGTTTTTGAAATTCCCTGCTTATGTATCTTCAACATCATAACCGAATTATATAAATTTAAACGTCATGAGAGAAGTATGTTATTTACAAAAAAACAAAAGAACGCCTTTTCTAATAGAAGCGTTCTCTCGTTTCCTATTCTTTTAAGAGGTAGGTGACTTTATTTAAGATATACTCGATTTGCTTTGCGTTCTTGCTATACATTTGACTTGCCGATTTTGATTTTGTTTCTAAAGAAAATAATTCAAGATCAGCATGACATTTTTTTAAGGAAGCTAACAATAATGGTTTATCTTGAGGAGAAGGCATTTGAATTTTATCATTATAGATGTCAACAGTGAGCTGTCCATAGGAATCAACTTGTCCAAGAAAAACATTTTCGATCATTACCCCAATTTTTTCCAATTCAGCATGAAGCCAAGCGCGATTATGACCGCTAGCTGAAAGAGGCTCATCCAGCACATTTCCATCCATAATGACTGTGTGTGTTTCTTTTTCATTTGGTAACTTTAATCCAATATCTTTTGCTGTTAATGGCTGTTTATCTTTCTTCAGTAAGATATTTAATTCACCATTTGGTTCTAATACGGCAAATTCCACATCCGCTATATTGAATACATCTTTCTTTCGAAGAAGTTCGAGTAATTCATCACTTGTATACTTTTCTTTCTTTAAATTGTCCTCAAGCACTTTGCCATCTTTTATAAACACGGTGGATTTACCTTCAAAGAAATCACGTATTGTTTTATTTTTTAGCGAAATAAGCCCTGCGAAAAACGGTACGATAGCGAAAACGAGCATACTGGAAACACCGTGGAAAAAGTTTTGTTCTAGTCCCGTCGATACTTCCGCAGCGATATCGCCAATTGTCATACCAGCTATATATTCAAAGAAGGAAAGTTGAGAAATTTGTCTTTTTCCAAGCCACTTTGTAATGGCAAATAAAACAATTAAGACACATAAAGAACGGATGATGACAAGTGGCCATTCGGGTATGTGAGACATAGTAATTCCCTCCAGTTTGCCTAAAATCCTTTATACTGTGGTTCTTCTAATTCCAATACTGAAATTCGGTTCTTTAGATCAGCGATGACGCTGTCCATTTCTAACATACATTCATGAAAAATGCGTTTTGCTTCTTCGTCTGCAGCATTTTGTGAAAGAGTACTTAAACTAGCTTGTGCTCCTTTTAAACTAGCAAGACACGTTTTTACACTAGCAACAACAGTCATGAAAACACCTCTTATCCTTTCGGTTTAAATAATAGAGCTCCGATGAATCCGAAAATAATAGCCGCTGATACACCGGCGCTTGTTACTTTAAACATGCCAGTTATAACACCAACGATTCCATGCTTTGCTGCTTCTTCCATGGCTCCGTGAACAAGGGCGTTCCCAAAGCTTGTAATGGGAACTGTCGCTCCAGCGCCTGCGAAATCGATTAAAGGCTCATATAAATTGAATCCATCTAGTATAGCGCCGATAACAACGAGTGTTGCCATTGTGTGAGCAGGCGTCAGCTTCACGACATCAAACATAAGTTGGCCGATTACACAAATCAGCCCACCGATGACAAAAGCCCAGAAAAAAATCATTGTTGTACACCTCCAAGTTCAATGGATACAGCATGAGCGATGCACGGAATGGTTTCGGATTGCTGGAATGTAATGGGAGACAGTAAAGCACCTGTCGCAACAACAAGCATTTTTTTGAATTCCCCTTGTTTCATTCGGTTTAATAAATGCCCGTATACGACTGTTGCTGAACAGCCTGCACCACTCCCGCCTGCTAAGACAGGTTGTTCTTCCTTATAAATGAGTAATCCACAATCTTGAAATTGTTTGCTCGTTACTTTTGTTCCGTGCTTATGCAGTAAATCGTAGGCAATCTCACGCCCAACATGACCGAGGTCGCCCGTTACGATTAAGTCATAGTAAGATGCATCAATTTGCCTTTCGCGTAAATGTGCCTCGATTGTATCGACAGCAGCAGGTGCCATTGCGCCTCCCATATTAAAGGGATCAGTTAACCCCATATCAACGACTCGTCCAATTGTTGCAGATGTCACACTTGGGCCGTATCCTTCACTACTCAAAAGGGCAGCGCCTGCACCAGTTACAGTCCATTGCGCGGTAGGTGGTTTTTGACCGCCGTATTCCGTTGGATAGCGGAATTGTTTTTCAACAGCAGTGTTATGACTGGATGATCCTGTTAATAAATATTTTGCGCCTTTTGCATTAACGATACTTGCACCGAGAGCAAGGCCCTCCATGGAAGTAGAGCAAGCGCCAAATAATCCAAGATAAGGTGTACCGAGTGTACGACATGCAAAGCTTGAAGGAGTAATTTGATTAATTAAGTCCCCTGCAAGTACAAATTGAATATCTTCTTTACGAAGTTTTGCTTTTTCCGTTGCGCGGCTGCAAGCTTCTTCAAATAAAATTTTATGTGCCTTTTCATAAGAGTCTTGTCCCAGCCATAAATCTTCATGAAGAGTATCGAAGTCTTCAGGGATTTTTCCGTTCGCTTCAAATGGCCCACCGATTACGCCTGTTGAGATGATGACTGGTTTATTTTCAAATATCCATGTTCGGTGTCCTTGTAACATTTACAGCCCTCCCCATTGAACGAGAATGGTTTTAATAAGAGCAATCACAAAAGCAGAAAATACACCAAATAAAATAACGGCCCCTGCTAATTTGAACATGTTACCACCAACACCAAGGACAAAGCCTTCTGTTCGGTGTTCAATACAAGCAGCGATAACAGAGTTGCCAAATCCGGTAACTGGAACAGCTGTCCCAGCCCCAGCAAATTGTCCGAGGCGGTCATACACGCCGAAGCCAGTGAGTAACATGGAAATGAAAATGAGTGTAGCTACTGTAGGGTTTCCGGCAGATCGCTCGGTGAAATCAAAATAGGTGATATAAAAGGTCGAAATGAGTTGGCCGATGAAACAAATGAGACCGCCAACAAAAAAGGCTTTTATACAATTCTTTAAAACGGGACGCTTTGGTTCGCGCTGTTGTTCAAATTTTTTATATTCCTGTTGTACAGGTGTTAAGTTTTTGTCTTTACTGGACATTTGAATCCTTCCTTTTCCTTTAGAAAACGTACAATTACGTATCAGATTTCATTTCTGATTGAATGATCTTTAATTGCTTTTTAATCTGATCCTTATTTACTATTTTTTTCTTAATTTTGTTTTCGAGTTTATCTAACATCATAAAAATTTTTCGATCTGTACTTACGTGAATATTGAAAGTTGGATACTCGTTACTGAGTTGCGTTTTAAGTTTGCTTCGCAGAGGTTTCAAACCAAATCTTTCATGATGTTCTGGTTTAACAGCTATGTAAAGATCTAAATTGGAGTTAACGGCTGCCGCTTCTGTGATTTCTTCCATAGCGAGTGCTTTCTTCTTTGCGCCTTGAGATATCGACTGATTAAAGGATTCTGTACTCATTTTCGTTAACTTTGGACCCTTCTTTTCCTCTGTTTGTTTTGCTTTTTCTTTTTTTACTTTTTTATCTAATGGACTACTGCCACAGCCGGCAAGTGAACTGAGCAGGAGTACGAATAACGCGGTTATGATGCCAATTTTTCGCATTACAATCATTCCATTTCTATTGCTTTATGTAATTTGAGCGAAAAAGGATGATATGGAATCATCCTTTTTCGCTCAAAAAGTGCGTACCATCAGAAGAGATGGTACTGTCACTTATTGTTGTGAGTATTGAGGCTCTTCCTGCTGAACTTCGTCTAAACGTGGGTTTAAAGATTCAATGATAGATTGTGTTTGTTGTGCAGCTGTTTGGAAAAGTTGTTTTGCTTGTTGATTATCTGTATCAAGAGCAAACCCCTCTAAGCTTGCTTGTGCACTTTTTAATCCAGAAACAGTTTGTTTTAATTTTGTAATTACAGTCATTGAATGAAGCCTCCTTTGGAATATCAATTCAAAGATTATGATTTGTGAGTAAGCATGAAAATATAATTACCAAATTTAGGTTTCATTTGAAGTGTAAATTTTCATCCATATGTAATTTGAAAATGTAAGGGATTAGCAGGTTTTCCGTATATAGGTTAAAAGCGACATCAACTCCCTTTTTTTTTGAGGTGGACGAGGGCATCTGGCCGTGCGTAGAAACGGTCAGGGCCTTTTCCTATCACATGCAATGTTTAAAACAAAAGGAGAAAGCAAGTAGCGGGCATGTTGTATTCTGCATAGCAGCGACTTATATGTCGGAAAATTAAAATGAATATATATTTATGATGACAAATTGTGATATCAGTAGTTATATTTATTTAAGAATTACGATTATGTATGAATTTGTAGGCTTTTGATTGAGGGTATTTTCAAAAGGGACATATTTTATATTTCGTTGTTCAAAATATCATGTATCAATTCAAATATGGAGAATAAACATTAGCAAATAGCGATTAAAAGGAGAAAGAGTTATGGATCATCATACTTTAGTTAGATGGCTGGAAGCAATGTTAGTTATATTTGCACTAATTGCAATTTGGTTTTCTGCAAGTAATTTCAGTAGTGTGAAGCGCTTTTTAATTGGTCGTCCGATGCGAACGTCAGAGCTTCATGCACAACATAACAAACTATTTTGGTTAATTGCGCTGCCAATCCTTTCAGCAGATTTGTATTCATCTGTTGCATATGGACCTGAATCAGGAATGACAGAACTTGCAGGACTTGGTCCTGATGCGAAATGGTTAATCTTGCCGATTACCATTTCTACTATCGTTCTTTTGGCAATTTTGATTGTATCGTATATTATGGGGATTTTGGCATATCCAAACGGCGGGGGAGCGTATGCTATCGCGAAAGATAATTTCAAGCCACGCTGGGTTTCTCTTGTTGCCTCTAGTTCGCTGCTCGTTGATTATGTGTTGACTGTAGCTGTATCTGTATCTGCAGCTATAGAAGCGGTTTCTTCTGCGTATCCTGTAGTCGCTCCATATGAAACGATTTTAGCAATCTTATGCGTCATTATCTTAGTGCTTGTGAACTTACGCGGATTAGCAGAATCAGCTCGCGTTTTTGCTTGGCCGACATTCGGTTTTATGATTTGTATGTTAATTTTAATCTTTACGGGATTTTTTGATGAACTGCGTCACGGGTTTATTCAACCAAGTACACCGAGCTTTGGAACAGTTCCAGAGGGCTTAACAACTTTACTAATTTTGAAAGCGTTCAGTTCAGCTTGTTCAGCACTTACAGGAATTGAGACGATTTCAAATGCAGTTCCTATTTTTAGAGAACCACAGCAAAAAAACGCAATTAGAACGTATATTGCTCTAGGTTCGATCACAGCTGTGACACTTTTAGGCTTTTCGTATCATCTGTATGCGAAAGGTATTACGCCAGACCCACACAACACGATGTTGTCGCAGTTAGCTGGCATGTATTTTGGACATGGAATTTTATATCAAGTAATTATATGGTTTACGTTTATAGTGTTAATTTTAGCGGCAAACTCTACATTTACAGGGTTTTCTCAGCTTGCTGCGATTGTAGCGGCAGACGGATTTTTGCCTCGAAGTTTAACAAATCGTGGAGACCGTTTAGGATATTCGAATGGAATTATTGTGCTAGCATCACTAGCATGTATTTTAATTATATCGTTCCATGCGCATACGAATGCGTTAATTCCACTATATGCGATCGGTGTTTTCCTTTCGTTTACAGTAGCGCAAATTGGTTTGATGCGCCGCTGGAAACGAGTAAAAGGATCGCATTGGAAAATCAAGTTTACGATTAATACAGTTGGTGCTGTGATTACATCAATTGTTGCTGTTATTTTTGCCGTTACAAAGTTTACGGGCGGCGCTTGGGTTGTATTAGTTGTCTTGCCTATTATTATTTTCATCTCAATGTCCATTCATAGGCATTATGAAGATGTTGCAGAAGAATTGCGCATCGATATGAAAACGATACGTCCAGAAGCAAGCGATGTAGTCACGCTCGTTTTAGTGTCAGGCGTTCATCGTGTTGTGAACAACACGATATCCTTTGCGAAAAGTCTAAATGTTGATCCGATTGCTGTATACGTTGGTTTCGATGAGGCGTCTATAAATAAAATGGAGAAAGAGTGGAAAGAATGGGGAACTCCTTGTAGACTGGTAGTTCTTCGCAGTAAATATCGTTCTCTACTTGAACCATTGAATCGTCTTATTAAAACAATAGAGGCGAAACAAGAAGCTGAGGGAGGACACATCCATATTATTATTCCGCAATTCATTTCGCACAAATGGTGGCATCATGTATTACATAACCAGAGTGCACTTCTTTTACGAATGTGGTTTATTCGTCATAAAGATATAGTCATTACAACAGTTCCATATCATTTGCATAAATAATATCGTTCAATTATTGGCGGCCTACATCATTACGCGATGTAGGCCGCATATTGTATTGGGAGTTATTCAGGAATTGCGAAATAAGAAGTAATTGCTTCCAAAACGAAGATATCGTATAATAAACAGTGCGTGATAGGATAAATGGTGTCCTTTTGCTGTAGAATTTATGATAATGCGCCCATAGCTCAGTCGGATAGAGCGGTGGTTTCCGGTACCACGTCTGCCGGGGGTTCGAATCCCTCTGGGCGCGTCAAAAAGTCCTAACTTACATTTGTAGGTTAGGACTTTTTTTATTTCTCCCTTGTTATATCTAGTAATAACATTTACTATTAGTATGTGGTAATAAAAATGTTCTATATGTCCACTTTGATTTTCAAACGTATAAGTCGCTGCTCTGAAGAACAAAAGGTGAACTGCATTCGTTCTCTTTTTTGTTTTAACATGGCATGACCGTTTCTATGCATGGTCGGATGCTCTCTCCCACCTAAAAAGAAAGGTTTTATGCCGTTTTTTCAATTTGCATTTATATGTTTTTTTATTGTTTTCTTTCAATATTATTCATTTTTCGGTTGTAAGATGGATATTTCATTAATACATATAAATTAATAATATTTTGGAATGGGTATCTGCACAGGATTCTCCTTTTAACAAACTTATTGTACAATAGAAACAAGGGGGAGATTAGTTTGAAGGCAAGTCTTTTACAAGAACAAAGCTTACGTTTGGCCATGACACAAGAGTTAAGACAAGCGATTACAATGCTCCAATATAATGTACAGGAGTTAACGGAGTTTTTGTATGAGCAATCGTTAGAGAATCCCCTTATTGAGTTAGGTGGCTTTGAGAGGGAGAAGAAAAAGAGCTCAAGCAAAAGTAAAAGTACAAGCAAACAAATCGACAATCAAATGGAAATTTATAGTGTGGATTCGACAACGATTCAGCAACATTTATTAGATCAAATACAGTATTATAAAATAGATGAAGAACAGCGAAAAGCAGCTTCTTTCATCATTATGAACATGGATGAGAATGGTTATTTACAAGAAACAAATGAAGAATTAGCAGAACTACTTGATGCGCCGATTGATGTAGTGGACTGTGCTATGAAGCTTGTCCAGTCGCTAGAGCCAGCAGGGGTAGGAGCGCGTAATATTCAGGAATGTCTATCCCTTCAATTGAAGCGCTTACAAACGAAAGATACACTCTCAGAAATGATTGTGGATGAATATTTCTCATATTTTGTTAAGAAAGATTGGCGAAAATTGATCCAGGTTATGAAATGTAGTAACGAGGAATTACAATCAGCTGTTGATTGTATTACATCATTGCAGCCGAAACCAGGACTTGCGTTTTCTTCTGAGAAGCCGCTTTATATTGTTCCTGATATGGCCGTGAAAAAAGATGGTGATTGCCTCGTTTTACAAATGAATGAACGCAACATGCCGAAGATTGAAATTCATTCAGAGTATAGTGCACTTCTTCATAATAGTGAAAGTGAGGTTGCTTCTTATGTCTCTGAGAAGTATCAGCATGTTCAGTGGATTATGCGCAGTTTGAAGCAACGAAAACAAACGCTTTTGCAAGTAATGGAAATTATTATGAAGAAACAACGTGATTTCTTTTTAAAAGGTTCGGAATATTTAAAACCACTTTCTTTAAAAGAAGTGGCAGAAGAATTAAGTGTACATGAGTCTACCATCAGTCGTGCTACGCGTAATAAATATGTACAAACGCCGCATGGATTGTTTGAAATGAAGTCATTCTTTAGTAACGCGGTAGTTACAACAGAAGATGAAGCTATTTCTACTAAGCGCGTAAAACAATTCATTCAAACGCTTGTAGAACAAGAAAATAAGAAAAAACCACTTTCAGATCAAAAAATTTCAAAATTGTTAGAAGACGAGCATGAAATTGTTATTTCTCGTAGAACAGTTGCAAAATATCGAGAACAAATGAACATTCCGGCCTCTTCTTTAAGAAAAACAATTGGATAGGTGAAGAAGATGAAAGTTGTTTTGTATACGAAAACGGACTGTGGTCTTTGTGTGAAAGCAAAACAGATTTTGAAAGAAGTACAAAAGGTATATTCTTTTGAAATTGAGGAAATAGATATATATGAAGATGATGAGCTTTTAGAAAAGTATCAAATTATGATCCCGGTCGTAGAAATTGACGGAAAACAGGCGTTTTACGGTGTCATTCACAAAGATGTCATAATAAACTATATAAACAATTCAGTTAAGAGTTGAATAAGTTTCTATCTCCTGTTACAATAATACACGTAGCAGGGATTATTTTTTTAAACCATGTGGGACGCAAAATGTCACTACGGGACATAGAGTGACCATGAGGTGAAAATGAACCAATGTAGTGAGGAGAAATGATATGCGCTCATGGATTCAGAACATGAAAAAATTATTACCCGATCTGCTACCTGTTATGCAAACAAGAATGCAAATTCTTCAGCACATTCGTCTTATGCAGCCGATTGGAAGAAGAAACTTATCTGCAAGTCTTGGTATGACAGAAAGAGTATTGCGAAGTGAAGTGCAAGTTTTGAAAGAACAAAACTTAGTTCACGTCGCTTCTTCTGGAATGACTTTAACAGAAGAGGGAACAGCTTTAGTTCTTGCTTTGGAAGACTTTATGAAAGAAATTTCCGGGTTAAAGGTTTTAGAAAAACAACTCAAGGAAACATTAGACTTGGATGAAGTTTTCGTTGTCCCTGGTGATAGTGATGAATCACCTTGGGTCAAACTGGAGATGGGCCGTGCTTGTGTGAGTTGTATAAAAGACCGTTTGACAGCGAATAATATCGTTGCTGTGGCTGGAGGAACAACGCTAGCTGCTGTTGCGGACATGATGCAACTTGATTGTAAAGATTTACATATGCTGTTTGTCCCAGCACGTGGTGGAATTGGAGAAGGTGTCGAATTAGAGGCCAATACCATTTGCGCCAAAATGGCACAAAATACGATGAGTAATTATCGCTTATTGTATGTTCCAGACCATGTAAGCAGCGAAGCATATGCGTCTATTGTGACAGAGCCTTCTGTGAAAGAAGTTCTTGAGTTGATTCGATCTTCCAATATCGTCATTCATGGAATAGGTGATGCGTTAACAATGGCACGTCGCAGAAATACTTCGGAAGCAGATTGGTTAAAGATTAAAGCAAGTGAAGCAGTTGGCGAGGCTTTCGGTTATTACTTTAATGAACAGGGTAATGTCGTTCATAAAGTACAAACAGTGGGCATGCAGCTAAAAGATTTACAACATGTATCTCACGTTGTTGCAGTCGCTGGAGGATCTTCAAAAGCAAAAGCTATACAGGCTGTAATTAAACAAGGGCACACTTCGATTCTTATTACAGATGAAGGTGCAGCAAAACAGTTAACAAAGGGTATTACCCTTTAATATAATCCCCCAAGGAGGAAATTCAAATGACTAAAATTGGTATTAATGGATTTGGACGTATCGGACGTGTGGTATTCCGCGCAGCTCTTAACAACCCTAACGTGGAAGTAGTAGCAATCAACGACTTAACAGACGCTAAAACTTTAGCTCACCTTTTAAAATATGACTCTGTTCACGGAACAGTAAATGCAGAAGTATCTGCTAACGGCGACAGCATCATCGTTAACGGTAAAGAAATCAAAGTTATCGCTGAGCGTGACCCAGCTCAATTACCATGGAGCGACTACGGCGTAGAAGTAGTAGTAGAGTCTACTGGACGCTTCACTAAAAAAGCAGACGCTGAGAAGCACCTAGGTGGATCAGTTAAAAAAGTTATCATCTCTGCACCAGCTTCTGACGAAGATATCACAATCGTTATGGGTGTTAACCACGAACAATATGATGCAGCTAACCATAATGTAATCTCTAACGCTTCTTGTACTACAAACTGCTTAGCTCCATTTGCTAAAGTATTAAACGAAAAATTCGGTATCAAACGCGGAATGATGACAACAATTCACTCTTACACTAATGACCAACAAATCTTAGACTTACCACATAAAGATTTACGTCGTGCACGTGCAGCAGCAATGAGCATGATCCCAACTACAACTGGTGCAGCGAAAGCAGTAGCATTAGTATTACCAGAACTTAAAGGTAAATTAAACGGTGGCGCAGTACGTGTTCCAACTGCTAACGTTTCTCTTGTTGACTTAGTTGTTGAACTTGATAAAGAAGTAACAGTTGAAGAAGTAAATGCAGCATTCAAAGCAGCAGCTGAAGGCGAATTAAAAGGTATTCTTGGATACAGCGAAGAGCCATTAGTATCTATCGACTATAACGGATGCACAAGTTCTTCTACAATCGATGCATTATCTACAATGGCTATGGAAGGCAATATGCTTAAAGTTCTTTCTTGGTACGACAACGAAACTGGTTACTCTAACCGCGTAGTTGACTTAGTAGACTACATCGCTTCTAAAGGTCTTTAATTCTTAAGTTTATCAGTTATCAATGACAAAACGAGGGAGAGGGTTTGTTCCCTCTCTCTTCTTTCGTTTTAGAAGCAAATGTGATAAGCTTTTGAATGGGTTTTGTCAATCCTAACTAGTCGGAGGGAAATCCAATGAACAAAAAATCAATTCGTGACGTAGATTTAAAGGGTAAACGAGTATTTTGCCGCGTTGACTTCAACGTGCCTATGAAAGATGGCAAAGTTACAGACGAGACTCGTATTCGTGCAGCTCTTCCTACAATTCAATATTTAGTAGAGCAAGGTGCGAAAGTTATTTTAGCAAGTCACTTAGGGCGTCCAAAAGGCCAAGTAGTAGAAGAAATGCGTCTTACTCCAGTAGCTGCACGTTTAGGTGAGCTTCTTGGTAAAGACGTAAAAAAAGCAGACGAAGCATTCGGACCAGCTGTACAAGAAATGATTGCAGCAATGAACGAAGGCGACGTATTAGTTCTTGAAAACGTACGCTTCTATGCGGGCGAAGAAAAGAACGATGCAGAATTAGCAAAAGAATTTGCAGCTCTTGCTGATCTTTTCGTTAATGATGCATTCGGTGCAGCTCACCGTGCTCATGCTTCTACAGCAGGTATTGCAGACTACCTACCAGCAGTATCAGGCTTCTTAATGGAAAAAGAGTTAGAAGTATTAGGTAAAGCACTTTCTAACCCAGAGCGCCCATTCACAGCAATCATCGGTGGTGCGAAAGTAAAAGATAAAATCGGTGTAATTCGTCATCTACTTGATAAAGTTGATAACTTAATCATTGGCGGCGGACTTGCTTATACATTTGTAAAAGCAATGGGTCATGAAATCGGACAGTCTCTATGTGAAGATGACAAAATTGAACTAGCAAAAGAATTTATGCAACTAGCAAAAGAAAAAGGCGTAAACTTCTATATGCCAGTTGATTGCGTCGTTGCAGATGACTTCTCTGAAACTGCAAACCGACAAGTTGTAGATATCGATTCTATTCCTGCTGATTGGGAAGGATTGGATATCGGACCAAAAACAAGTGCAATTTATGCAGATGTAATTAAAAACTCTAAGCTTGTTGTATGGAACGGACCAATGGGTGTATTCGAAATGGCTCCATTTGCAGAAGGTACAAAAGCAGTAGGACAAGCATTAGCAGATGCAGAAGATACATACTCTGTTATCGGCGGTGGTGACTCTGCAGCAGCTGTTGAAAAATTCGGTATGGCTGACAAAATGAGCCACATTTCTACTGGCGGCGGTGCGTCATTAGAATTTATGGAAGGTAAAGAGCTTCCAGGTGTAGTTTGTCTTAACGACAAATAAGTAGCAGCCAAAGAAAAAGGACGGTGCAAAGCATGCGTAAACCAATTATCGCAGGTAACTGGAAAATGAATAAAACTCTATCTGAAGCAGTTAGCTTCGTAGAGGAAGTAAAAGGTCAAATCCCAGCAGCTTCAGCTGTTGATGCAGTAGTTTGCTCTCCAGCTCTTTTCTTAGAGCGTCTTGTAGCGGCTACGGAAGGAACTGACTTAAAAGTAGGTGCACAAAACATGCACTTCGAAAAAAATGGTGCATTCACTGGCGAAATTAGCCCAGTAGCACTTAGCGACTTAAAAGTGAGCTATGTAGTACTTGGTCACTCTGAGCGTCGTGAAATGTTCGCTGAAACAGACGAAACGGTAAACAAAAAAACTCTTGCAGCATTTGAACATGGTTTAACACCAATCGTTTGCTGTGGTGAAACTTTAGAAGAGCGCGAAAGCGGAAAAACATTTGATCTAGTAGCAGATCAAGTGACAAAAGCACTTGCAGGTTTAACAGAAGAGCAAGTGAAAGTAACTGTTATCGCATATGAGCCAATCTGGGCTATCGGTACAGGTAAATCTTCTTCTGCTGCAGATGCAAATGAAGTATGTGCGCACATCCGTAAAGTTGTTGCAGAAGCTGTTTCTCCAGCAGCTGCAGAAGCTGTTCGTATTCAATACGGCGGCAGCGTAAAACCAGAAAACATTAAAGAATACATGGCACAAACTGACATCGACGGCGCTTTAGTTGGCGGTGCAAGCTTAGAGCCTGCTTCCTTCTTAGGTCTTCTGGAGGCGGTAAAATGAGAAAGCCAACAGCTTTAATTATTCTTGACGGTTTCGGACTACGAGAAGAAACTTACGGGAATGCTGTAGCACAAGCTAAGAAACCTAATTTCGACGGTTACTGGAACAAATTCCCTCACACAACGCTAACAGCATGTGGTGAAGCGGTAGGTCTTCCAGAAGGTCAAATGGGTAACTCTGAGGTTGGTCACTTAAATATCGGTGCTGGCCGCGTAGTATATCAAAGCTTAACACGTGTGAACGTTGCAATTCGTGAAGGTGAGTTCGATAAGAACGAAACATTCCAAAGCGCAATTAAGCACGTAAAAGAGAAAGGTACAGCCCTTCACTTATTCGGCTTACTTTCTGATGGTGGTGTGCACAGTCACATTAACCATATGTTTGCACTACTTCGCTTAGCTGCAAAAGAAGGCGTGGAGAAAGTATACATCCACGGATTCTTAGATGGCCGCGATGTTGGACCGCAAACAGCAAAAGGTTATATCGATGCAACAAATGAAGTAATTAAAGAAATAGGAGTAGGACAATTCGCGACTATCTCCGGTCGTTATTACTCCATGGACCGTGACAAGCGTTGGGATCGCGTAGAAAAATGTTACCGTGCTATGGTGTATGGCGAAGGCCCTACTTATAAATCAGCACTTGAGTGTGTAGAAGACTCATATGCAAATGGTATTTATGATGAATTCGTATTGCCGTCTGTAATTGTTAATGAAGATGAAACGCCAGTTGCAACAATCAATGATGATGATGCAGTTATCTTCTATAACTTCCGTCCAGACCGCGCAATTCAAATTGCACGTGTATTTACAAACGAAGACTTCCGTGAGTTTGATCGTGGTGAAAAAGTACCTCACATTCCAGAATTCGTTTGTATGACACACTTTAGTGAAACAGTAGATGGTTACGTGGCATTCAAGCCAATGAACCTTGATAACACATTAGGTGAAGTTGTTGCGCAAGCGGGATTAAAGCAACTTCGCATCGCGGAAACTGAAAAGTATCCGCACGTTACATTCTTCTTTAGCGGTGGTCGTGAGGCTGAATTCCCAGGAGAAGAGCGTATCTTAATTAACTCACCGAAGGTTGCAACGTATGACTTGAAACCTGAAATGAGCATTTACGAAGTAACCGACGCTTTAGTAAATGAAATCGAAAATGATAAACATGATGTGATCATTCTTAACTTTGCAAACTGTGATATGGTTGGCCATTCTGGGATGATGGAACCAACAATTAAAGCAGTAGAAGCAACTGACGAATGTTTAGGAAAAGTTGTAGAAGCGATTCTTGCAAAAGATGGTGTAGCACTTATTACTGCTGACCATGGTAATGCTGATCAGGAATTAACTCCTGAGGGACAACCAATGACAGCTCATACAACGAACCCGGTTCCTTTCATCGTTACAAAAAATGATGTTGAATTACGTGAAGACGGCATCTTAGGAGATATCGCTCCAACAATGCTTACACTTCTTGGTGTTGAACAACCAAAAGAAATGACAGGTAAAACAATTATTAAATAATACGTATATAAAAGGAGAGAAAATACTATGTCAACAATTATTGATATTTATGCTCGCGAAGTCCTAGACTCTCGTGGTAACCCAACTGTAGAAGTAGAAGTTTATACAGAAAGCGGCGCATTCGGACGCGCATTAGTACCAAGTGGTGCATCTACTGGTGAATACGAAGCAGTAGAATTACGTGACGGTGACAAATCTCGTTACCTTGGTAAAGGTGTTCTGAAAGCAGTAGATAACGTAAACGAAATTATCGCTCCAGAAATCGTTGGTTTCGACGTAACTGACCAAGCTGGTATCGACCGTGCTATGATCGAATTAGATGGCACTCCAAACAAAGGTAAATTAGGCGCTAACGCTATCCTTGGTGTATCTATGGCAGTAGCTCACGCAGCAGCTGACTTCGTAGGTCTTCCATTATACCGTTACCTTGGTGGATTCAATGCGAAACAATTACCAACTCCAATGATGAACATCATCAACGGTGGTTCTCACGCTGATAACAATGTTGACTTCCAAGAGTTCATGATCTTACCAGTTGGTGCTCCAACATTCAAAGAAGCTATCCGTATGGGTGCGGAAGTATTCCATGCATTAAAAGCTGTATTACATGACAAAGGTCTTAACACTGCAGTAGGTGACGAAGGTGGATTCGCTCCAAACCTTGGTTCTAACCGTGAAGCATTAGAAGTAATTATCGAAGCTATCGAAAAAGCTGGTTATAAAGCTGGCGAGAACGTATTCTTAGGAATGGACGTTGCTTCTTCTGAGTTCTACAATAAAGAAACTGGTAAATATGACCTTGCAGGCGAAGGCCGTAGCTTAACTTCTGCAGAAATGGTTGATTTCTACGAAGGTCTTTGCAACGACTTCCCAATCATCTCTATCGAAGATGGTTTAGACGAAAACGACTGGGATGGCCACAAATTATTAACTGACCGTCTTGGCAAAAAAGTTCAATTAGTTGGTGACGACTTATTCGTAACGAACACGCAAAAACTTGCTGAAGGTATCGAAAAAGGTATCTCTAACTCAATCTTAATTAAAGTTAACCAAATCGGTACTTTAACTGAGACTTTCGAAGCAATCGAAATGGCTAAACGTGCTGGTTACACAGCAGTTGTATCTCACCGTTCTGGTGAAACTGAAGATGCTACAATCGCTGACATCGCAGTTGCAACTAACGCTGGCCAAATCAAAACTGGTTCTATGAGCCGTACTGACCGTATTGCGAAATACAACCAATTATTACGCATCGAAGACGAACTAGGCGAAATCGCTGTTTACGATGGTTTAAAATCTTTCTACAACCTTAAAAAATAATTGTAGAAAATAATGACAGACCGTGAGAAATCACGGTCTGTTTTTTGTGTTTCTTTTTTTAGAATAGTAAATACTAAAATTCAGAAAATAAAAACTTTATGTTTTAGGTCAATGTTTTTGACGTAAATTCCGCTCGAAAATGCAGTCATATCAAGGGTGTAAGCGTATAACACATGAGATTTTTTTTGTCAAGTCAATAAATTGCAGGTTTTTATAATTTATACTATGATAAGAATTGAAAACAGAAGATCGTATAAACATGAGGGATGATGAACATGAAGTTTACAAAGATTATTGTCCAAGTTGCAGCGCTTTACGTGTTTTACATGATTGGAACATGGGTAGAAGAGATGTTGAATCTTCCAATTCCGGGAAGTTTGATTGGAATGTTTTTACTACTTATTTTACTCAGCATGAAGGTTCTTCCTGTGAAATGGTTTGATTTAGGAGCAGAGACACTCGTTGCTATTATGCCGTTTCTATTGATTCCACCAACGATTGGTTTAATGAATTACGGTGCTTTTTTTATGAGTAAAGGAATTTCTCTATGCATTACCGTTATCGCGAGTACATTTTTAATTATTATTGTCGCAGGACATACAGGACAATATCTTGCGAATAGAAAGGAAAAAGAATCACGATGAGCAATATATTAACCGGCATCGGTTGGGTTATTCTTACAGTGCTATTATATCAATTATCTAAAAAGATCTATAAAGTATTACCAACACCGTTTACGATTCCAATGATTGTCGCAACAGCATTAATGATTGTCTTATTATTGGTGCTTGATATACCATATCAACAATACATGCAAAGTGGTGGAGGCTGGATTTCCAAACTGCTTGGACCAGGTGTTGTAGCATTTGCAATTCCACTTTATAAGCAGCGTCACGTGTTGCGAAAATATGTTGTACCGATTGCAGGTGGTGTAATCGTTGGAACAACAGTTGCAATTGGAAGTGACCTCATCATTGCTTCACTTATGGGGACAGATAAAAGTTTAATTTTATCTTCTTTACCAAAATCGGTAACAATGCCAGTTGCGATGAGTGTATCAGAGCAAGTTGGTGGTGTTCCATCATTAACAGCAGCATTCGTTGTTGTTGCAGGGATTACAGGAACAATTACAGGCCCAATTCTATTAAAGTGGAGCCGCGTTACAAACTCTGTTGGTAGAGGAATTGGATTTGGCTGTGCATCACATATTATGGGTGTTATGAGAGCAATGAAAAATAATGAGAACGAGGGTGTTATTGGATCGGTAACAATGACATTAACAGCGATTTTAACATGCTTACTTGGACCGTTATTTGCGAGTATGTTTATGTAATAAAGAAAAGCGGGAGCAATTGAACAGCTCTCGCTTTTCTATAGAATTTATGCTAACATTTAAACTAACTGAATCTTTGTAGGAGGTACACTGAGGTGCATACGTTATTATCAGTTTTACTTATTATTGTATCGATTTTAATAATTGTTATGGTACTTATGCAGTCTAGTAATAGTTCAGGCCTTTCAGGTGCAATTTCAGGCGGTGCAGAGCAATTATTTGGTAAGCAAAAAGCACGCGGAATTGAAGCAGTATTAAACCGTATTACAGTTGTTTTAGCTGTATTATTCTTCGTACTAACAATTAGTGTTACGTACTTGAACATATAAGCAAAGGCCTTGCTTTTAACAGATATGGAAAAAGAAGAAGCGTTAGCGGATTCGTGCTAATGGTTCTTCTTTTTTGTGCTCATTTATATTCCATTATTCGAAAAAAGTTTCTAATTAGATTATGGAAATGGAACTATGGTAAACTAAGGACAGAAACAATACGACTAGATTACAGAAGAGAAAGAGGAGAAGAAGATGATGAAATTAGCATCTCCGAAACCATTTACATTTGAAGGTGGAGACCGTGCTGTTTTATTACTACATGGATTCACGGGGAATTCAGCTGATGTACGTATGCTCGGGCGTTTCTTAGAGAAAAAAGGTTACACTTGTCACGCCCCAATTTATAAAGGACATGGTGTGCCTCCAGAGCAACTTGTTCATACAGGTCCTGAAGACTGGTGGAAAGACGTAATGAATGCTTATCAGCATTTAAAAGATCAAGGATATGAGAAAATTGCTGCTGTTGGATTATCACTTGGTGGTGTATTCTCATTAAAACTTGCTTATACATTGCCGATTTTAGGTGCTGTGCCAATGTGTGCCCCAATGTATATTAAGAGCAAAGAAATTATGTACCAAGGTATATTGGCGTATGCACGTGAGTATAAAAAACGTGAACAAAAATCACCAGAGAAAATTGCTGAAGAAATGATGGAATTTAAGAAGACACCAATGAATACATTGAAAGCACTGCAAGACTTAATTCGTGACGTACGCAACAATGTCGATATGATTTATGCACCAACATTTGTTGTACAAGCACGTCATGATGAAATGATTAATACAGATAGTGCTAACATTATCTATAACGGTGTAGAGTCCACGTTAAAAGAAATTAAGTGGTATGAAGACTCTACGCATGTCATTACGCTTGATAAACAACGTGATGAGCTACACGAAGATGTATATAACTTCTTGGAGCAACTAGATTGGTAAGATCTAGTTGCCTCTTTTTTTCATGGGGGATTAAAACCACTTTTTTAGGTGTGAGAGAGGATCCGCCTGTGGCTAGAAGCGGTCAGAGCCTGTTTTGGCCCCATGCCAAGCTTTGAAAACAAAAGGAGAAAGCGAGAGGAGATCTTCTTTTATGTTCAAAGCCGGTAATTAGGGTCAGTAAATCGAAATGAATTACTGAAATCTATTCTTTTTTTGGTGGAAGAGGGGTCCGTCCTTGGCTAGAAACGGTCAGAGCCTGTTTTGGCCCCATGTCGCGTGAAAAAACAAAAAGAGAAAACGAGAGAAGACTTTCTTTTGTTTTCAAAGCTTCGACTTAGAGGAAAGTAAATCATACATAGAAATAAACATCTAAGACGAGAATCTTACTGCACACAAGTAGCAGAATAAATGGTAAAAAACGAGTGTTTGTAGAAGTTTCACTTTATATAGAGTCAATGTTTCGGATACACTAAATAATATGAGGGTTTAAAGGAGGTATTTTTGCTTGGAAGAAATCATTCAAGAACATATTGATAAGTTGTTATTATTTATGAAAGAAGAAGCGTATAAACCGTTAACGATACAAGAATTAGAAGCTGCGTTTGGGATTGAAGATTCCGCTGGCTTTAAAGATTTTGTAAAGGCACTTGTTATGATGGAAGAAAAGGGACTTGTTGTTCGTACACGCAGCAATCGTTATGGTCTTCCAGAAAAGATGAATTTAGTGCGAGGTAAATTAATCGGGCATGCGCGTGGTTTTGCTTTTGTTGTCCCAGAGGAGAAGAAAACGGGAGACGATGATCTTTTCATCCCGCCTACAGAATTAAATGGTGCACTTCATGGTGATACAGTATTAGCGCGTGTTAGCTCGCAATCAAGTGGTTCACGTCAAGAAGGTACAATTGTTCGTATTTTAGAGCGTGGAACGAAAGAACTAGTTGGTACATATACAGAATCGAAGAACTTTGGTTTCGTTATACCTGATAATAAGCGCTGGACAAGTGATATTTTCATCTTGAAAAGCGCATCAATGGGTGCTGTAGAAGGCCATAAAGTAGTTGTGAAAATTACGAGCTATCCAGAGAACCGTTTAAGTGCGGAAGGTGAAGTTATTCAAATTCTAGGTCATAAAAATGATCCAGGGGTAGATATTTTATCTGTCATTCATAAACATCATTTACCTTTAGCGTTCCCTGAAGAAGTTATGGAACATGCAAACGGTGTACCAGAAACGATTTCAGAAGAAGATTTAAAAGATCGTCGTGATTTGCGTGATCAAATGATTGTTACAATTGATGGCGCAGATGCGAAAGATTTAGATGATGCGGTAACAGTAACAAAGCTTGAGAACGGTAATTATAAACTAGGTGTTCATATCGCGGATGTGAGTCATTACGTTCAAGAAGGTTCTCCAATTGATGTTGAAGCAGCTGAAAGAGCGACGAGTGTATATCTTGTTGACCGTGTAATCCCAATGATTCCACATCGTTTATCTAACGGTATTTGTTCATTAAATCCGAAAGTAGATCGCCTTACATTATCTTGTGAAATGGAAATCAATAATCTAGGTGATGTTGTAAAGCATGAGATTTTCCAAAGTGTAATTAAAACGACAGAGCGTATGACGTATGCTGATGTTAGAAGCATTTTGGAAGATGAAGACGAAGCGCTAATTGAACGTTATGAGCCGCTAGTGCCAATGTTTAAAGAGATGGGGCAGTTAGCACAAATTTTACGCGAAAAACGTATGCGACGCGGTGCGATTGACTTCGACTTCAAAGAAGCAAAAGTACTAGTAGATGAAGAAGGAAAACCAACGGATGTTGTGATGCGCGATCGTTCTGTATCAGAAAAGCTAATTGAAGAGTTCATGCTTGTTGCCAACGAAACAGTAGCAGAGCATTTCCACTGGATGAACGTACCGTTTATGTACCGCGTCCATGAAGATCCGAAAGAAGATAAATTAGAGCGTTTCTTCGAGTTTGTCACAAACTTCGGCTATGCGGTAAAAGGACGTGCGAATGACATACATCCTCGTGCACTGCAACAAATTCTTGAAATGGTTCAAGGGCAGCCAGAAGAAGTCGTGATTTCGACAGTTATGCTTCGTTCGATGAAACAAGCTCGTTACGATGCGGATAGTTTAGGTCACTTCGGTTTATCAACAGAGTTCTATACACACTTCACATCACCAATTCGCCGTTACCCAGATACAATTGTTCATAGATTAATTCGTGAATATATCATTAACGGTAAAATTGATAATGAAACACAAGCGAAATGGCGTGAAAAGTTACCAGAGATTGCAGAGCATTCTTCTAATATGGAACGCCGTGCTGTTGAAGCAGAACGTGAAACAGACGAACTGAAAAAAGCAGAATATATGCTTGATAAGATCGGTGAAGAGTATGACGGTATGATTAGCTCTGTAACAAACTTTGGTTTATTCGTAGAGCTTCCAAATACAATTGAAGGTCTTGTTCATGTTAGCTATTTAACAGATGATTACTATCGTTATGACGAACAGCACTTTGCGATGATTGGGGAACGTACAGGTAACGTCTTCCGCATCGGTGATGAAATTACAATTCGCGTTATTAATGTAAACAAAGAGGAACGCGCGATTGATTTTGAAATCGTCGGTATGAAAGGCACTCCGAGACGTAAATTTAAAGATCGTCCAGTTGTTATTGAGCAGCCGAAAGACGGTAGAAAGAGACGTAGTGGTCGCGGCGGACGTAATAACGAGCGTGGCGGTGCACGTGACAATGAACGTGGTGGTCAAGGGAAAGGGTCATCTGGTCGTCCAGAGAAAAAAGATGGTAATGGTAAAAAGAAAAAGCCATTCTTTGAAAATGTCCCAGGATTTAAGAAGAAAAAGAAAAAGCGTAAGTAAGAATAAAGTGGCTTCGCTTATATACTGAGCGAAGCTACTTTCGCTTTTTATTTGATCTAGCTCCAGTGGCTAGAATCTACGGTCGCTTCGCCCCCTCGGACGAAGCAAAAAGCGCTTCTTTGTCGGGAGCTCCACCGCCCTAAGATTCTAAACGAGCCACTTCCGCTTTTCTTTAACATTTGTTACAATAGTAAAAATAGAGGAGGGACAGATAATGCCAAAAGGTAGCGGTAAGGTTATTGCACAAAATAAAAAAGCATTTCATGATTATTTCATCGAAGAAACATACGAAGCAGGGCTTGTCCTTCAAGGGACGGAAATTAAATCGATTCGCGCTGGGCGCGTAAACTTGAAAGATGCGTTTGCACGTATACATAACGGTGAAGTATGGGTTCATAATATGCATATTAGTACGTACGAACAAGGGAATCGTTTCAACCATGATCCACTTCGTACGAGAAAATTACTTCTTCATAAAAAAGAAATTGAGAAGTTAGCGGGCTCTGCAAAAGAAACTGGTTACGCATTAGTTCCACTTAGAATTTATTTGAAAAATGGATTTGCAAAAATGGCACTTGGTTTAGCAAAAGGTAAGAAGCAATATGATAAGCGTCACGATTTAAAAGAGAAAGAAGCTAAACGTGAAATTGCACGCGCGTTTCGTGATCGTCAAAAGATGTAATACAGATATTTACATTTGTAAAACGGCGCGCGTATGATATAATAACTTATGTAAGGTTGTTGCACATTGAAAAACAGCTCTTAGTAGCTATCACGATATTTCTTCGTATGCTCCATTTCTATCATGGGGACGTTACGGATTCGACAGGGATAGTTCGAGCTTAGGTTGCGAGTCGAGGGGATCGGCCTCGTTAAAACGTCAAAGCCTATAATTGGCAAACAACAAAACAACTTCGCTTTAGCTGCTTAATACAGCTTAGCGGTTCCTCCCTCCATCGTCCATGTGGTAGGGTAAGGGACTCAAACTAAGTGGACTACGCCGGAGTTCGCCGTCTGAGGGCGAAGGAAGAGAACAATCAGACTAGCAACTTGGAAGCCTGTCGATAGGCCGAAGAGTTCGCGAAATTCTAATATATCGACTACACTCGTAGAAGCTTAAGTGCCGATATTTTTGGACGTGGGTTCGACTCCCACCGTCTCCACCAATACATATTTGGTGGTTTTTTTATTTTTTTGTGATATGAACCATAAGTTTGCCGGAACGGCAAGCTTATGGTTCTTTTTGTTTACGGCCAACTTATGCTTCCTACAATAAACTTTAAAATTACTCATAAAATGCAAAGAAATGCTTTACCTCTTCAAGTAACGAATTTTAAGTAGTTTTACTTACTAAGCTAATACTTTTAAGTATCCACCAAACGAAAATTTTATCTCTTTATAGCTTTTCATGGGAATTCAGCTTATTTTTTCATTTTCTTCTTTTTCGTATGTAATATTGCATATGAGAATGTATTGATAAAATTGTAAGCGCTTACTATAATGGAGGCATAAAGATAAATTACATCTTAGTAACAACAAAAGAGGAGGAAATAATATGACAATCGCAATGGCAATTTTAAAATTTGTAGGTGGAGTACTTCCATTAGTTCAAGAACTTTTAAAAGCATTTATGTAAGTTTAATACTTAGCAATTATTTATGAATAATTATCATACTTTAATACGAAAAAAGGAAGGCAGGAGTTGATTTTTTTGGAAATTAAGAAAAATATCAAAGGAATAAAATTCCTAACATGTTTATTAGTTAGTTTATGCACTATTAATTAT
>NZ_NVPR01000097.1 GCF_002551815.1 Bacillus sp. AFS098217 | reverse complement strand
GGTAAAGTAGTTGCGGTAGGCTTACCAGTAGAAACTATGGACTTAAACATTCCACGACTTGTACTAGACGGAATTGAAGTAGTTGGTTCCCTAGTTGGTACTCGTAAGGACCTAGAAGAGGCATTTATGTTCGGTGCAGAAGGCAAAGTAGTGCCTGTTGTTCAAACTTGCCCACTAGATGAAGTACAAGGTGTATTCGAAAAAATGGAACAAGGTAAGATTCAAGGTCGTATGGTAATCGATTTTAAACAGCACAAGTGTAATTGCTAGTGTGAAAAATTTATTGTGTTTCAACTATCCTTGGTGCGATTCTCTTAGTCAATATTAAAAAGGGTGCTTCTTGGGCATGAGTCCGGTATTGAACCGGACTCATGCCTTTTCATATAGTTCTCCAACTCTTGTTTAAAATGCCCCATACTCTCAAACTTCTTTAGGTATTGTAACGCATCTAAGATTCCCTTCCCTATTTGCATACCTAATTGGAACAGAACTACTACCAGTAATAAAAAATTGAAGTTTTTTCGAGTCGGTTTTCCGTAGCTATTACACAAAAATATTGACACTCCCTAATGTGTATATTGTTTAATAATTATCTTAAGAATATTTTATTTTCTAATAAAAAGGAGGAATTTTACACAGTTCTTAAAAAGGACGTGTTTTGTTAGTAATAAAGATTTACGATGATATAAATAAATGTACTGCATACTTGTTCCTACAGTTGGAGATTATTTCAAATGTACAGATTTGAGTAATGAAAGAAGGGAATTCGTTTTGAATAAAAAACTGAAATTAGCATTTTCCGGTGGTGGATTTCGGGCTTCATTCTATGCACTAGGGGGGTATAAACGGCTAGTTGAATGTAAGTTAGACAAACATATATCCAGTATCAGTTCTGTTTCTGGAGGTAGTATCACTGCTGCAGCTATTATGCTTGCCTTATATAAAGGCGGTGAATTTCGAAATGTAATGGATTTTGAAGAGCGTGTGATTACGCCCTTAGTTAAATTAGGACAAATCGATCTTCGTACAAAATTGATTACAAATTCTTTTACAAAACAAGTCTTATCTTTGAAATCTCTTCGGGAGAAATGTAGTCATGCACTTCCAGCATTACTTGATGAATACCTTTGCGACGGAGTCCGAATGGAGGAATTACAAAACCTTCCGATTACCTGGTATTGTAATACAACTTGTTTAGATACAATGCGAATGTTTTATTTTTCAAATGATCATATGTATGGGACATATATAGGACAAACAAATCATATCGATGACATTTCCGTTTCTTATGCTGTGGCTACTTCAGCAGCTTTTCCGTTATTATTTGCTCCTATTTCTTTATCAGTAGCAGATCGAATCTTTAGCGATCCGGAAAATCGAATGCAAGGGAGTCTATTAGAAAAATATGACACCCTTTGGTTTTCAGACGGAGGTGTTTTCGATAATATTGGAACCGAACCGTTGATATTATCGGATCAGGACGGATCCGATAATACGAAACATGGCTATCCTCATCTGGCAAAGCATAGAAAAGAACCTATGAAATTTATTCCCCAAAATCCCGATGAGATATACTTGGTATTAGATGCCTCTGCAGCTGAAAAAGAGTGGAAAGAAAATGAAAAACCAACACATTTTGAATTAAATAAACGCATTTTCGATACATCGAATAGCCAAATTGTAGTATTAAGAAGAAAAATGCTGCGTAATCTAGATCCAGATACCTATCCAGGAATACAACTCATTCTTAGCAAGCCTATTCAAACTTTATTAGATTCAAACAACAACCCTTTTTATACTGACAATGTTTCCTTACCAGACTACCATTTTTATTCACCTCCTTCAGATCAAGAAAATATCGGAAAATTATTAGCGGGACTTCGTACAGATTTAGACGGTTTCCATGATAGTGAAATTCAAACATTAATACGGGCAGGTGAAATTCGAATGGACATTGCCCTGCGGATGTTACTACCAGATTATATGAAGAGTTTAAAGAACATATCAACTCCTACATTCGCATCGGAAAATATAAAACAGCTTTCCGATATACTACGGGCAGGCGGTTTTACTTTACGCTTATACGTTTAATTTCTATAACTCCATTACCATTTCATTTAATACGTTTTCTTTCAAATAAAGAAACGCTTCTTGCTCTTCTTTCGTCATACCACGAAAATCATGTATTCCATCTACTAATAGCCAACTCACATCACCTATGATATTCCGATACCGCTTCCGTTCTATCTCATTAGGTATCATCGTGAGCATTTCCTCGGCACTAGCGATTGAGAATCTACGCTTTGCCCCATCGATAAAATATACCGAAATGTAATCAATCGTTTTATTAATTTCGAAATAATATGTATCATGACCACGCTTCACTTCTGCAATATGCAATATTAACTCCTGTCCTTCTGATACAGATATTTTACACTTCACCAACTTCTTCATTTTCTTCCCTCCTCTACTATAATTCGTTGCTCTATTATATGTGAAATTTTAGCACTTGAAAGTTAACGAAATGTAAATATAGTATCAAATTCTCATTAATAATGATTAAATCTACTTTTTATGTATCGCCAAACGAAAAATAATCGAATCAATTAAATTACAAAAAACAATTATGGATACTCACAAATCTCCTTTGTCCATCTAAATAAGAACTCTGCATTTCCTTTTCAAATATCTATGTTATACACCTTACGAGTTTCATTTTGAGCGTATTGTTAAGCTTTTTGCAGAGCTTCATTAACTCTCGAAATTTTTGGCTCTGTAAATCCGCTAATATTTCATCATATAGATGACTTTCTTTTGAATAAAAATATTTTGTAGCTTCACTATATGCCGCTAAGAATACCTCATTTCTTTCAATCTCTTCAGGTTCTGACTCATAGTAAAGTTCTTTAAATTCATCGTAAGACATACTGTCCCTCCCACTCGTCTATCTAAATACATAATATTCCTTTAGACTCAAAAAATAGATTTCAAAGATTTATAGAGCATTTAATGCATAAAAAAAACATTTAGCGTATCATATATATACATAATATACTACGAAAAGGAGTCCTTCGAATGGCCTTACATAAATTCGAACGAAAAGAATTAAATAGAATTTTAAGCAATGCTGTCGGCAAAACACTTGGCGATGTTGATGTTAACAATGTATTTACTAAGACTATAACTTCACCAAAAATTACCGGCATAGCTGGAGATGTTGTTGAACAATCTATTTTAGGATATCCAGCTGACTCAGATAAAAACCCTGATCTTATTGTTGATGGCATTGATACAGAATTAAAAACTACTGGTATTCGTAACACTAAAAGAAAAAGTGATTTTATTTATGAGGCAAAAGAACCCATGTCAATCACGGCTGTTTCCCCTCAGAGCATCACGAATGAAGAATTTGAAACATCTAGCTTCTGGCATAAGTTAGAACATTTATTATTGGTTTATTACCACTACGATTCACCGGAAACGGTTCCAGCAGCTGAATATGCTAATTTTTTCATTAAAGGATATCATTTTCATGAATTCTCGGAAGAAGATAAAGAAATCCTAAAAAATGACTGGTTAATCGTCCGTGACTTTATTCAACATTTAAAAGATACATATGAAGATCCTAAAACAGAATATCCTCGAATTTCATCTGAACTGCGAAAAAATCTAATGTTAATTGATACGGCTCCAAAATACCCAAATCCTCCGCGATTCCGTTTAAAAAGAACAACCGTATCAACAATTGTACAAAAGCATTTTGGCATTGATTTTGAAGAGTTAGATGAGACATACTCAACATTTAATGAACTCGATGATGAACTACATCGTCTCACTCAAAAATATAAGGATAAAACTGTTCAAGAATTAATCGATGAATTAGATATTGATGTAAAACTCAATGCTAAAGGTGATGTTTCCAAAGGTGTCACTGAACAAATCCTAATCAAAATGTTTGGTGGAGAAGCAACAAAACTAAGTAAAATTGATTTATTCAGTAAGATTGGTATTATTCCGAAATCAGTTGTTCAAACTAAAAATGGGTCGCGTACAGAAGATATGAAGCTATTTCAAATTGATTTTGAAGAATGGACTGATTTAGATATACCGTTTGAAGAATCATTTGTGTACAGTTATTTTAATGGCCAACAATTCCTTTGCATTATGTTTGAAGAACCTTCTTCTAAAACTAAATTATTAGACAACAAATTTATTGGTTTTAAGCGTTTAGCAATCGATGAACATGTTTTAGAAAATGATATTAGAATTGTTTGGAAAGAAATACGCGATTTAGTTAATAACAATAAGCTAAAAGAAGAACCTATTCTCGATAAAAAAGGCATTCAACGAATTACTCCAAAAACAAAATTACCAATGACTGCACCTAACTTTCCAAAATCAAAAAATCATTCCTTTTTTGTACGTGGATCTGGCACAGATGCGTCAAAGAAACCATTTGAACTCAACGGCATTAGTATGTATGCTCAATATCTATGGATGAAAGGTAGTATTGTTGTTTCGATGCTAAAGAACATTGATTTTATCTAGGTCATTAAATAAGTCTTGCTTTGTCTTTTATGATAGAATTAGTATTTACTTGACATTATTAAAATAAAATTGTTGATCTTTTTATCCCAATTTTATATAATGAAAACAACGAAAGAGGGATAATAATTTATGAATAATAACTTAAACGTAGTAGAGCTTTTTGCTGGCGTTGGTGGGTTTCGTGTAGGGCTTGAAAAAGCAGATAAAGAGATTTTTGATACTGTTTGGGCAAACCAATGGGAACCGTCAAAAAAAGCGCAAGATGCTTTTGAATGCTATAACTCACATTTTCCATCAAGCACAAATTGTAATGATGATATTGGTAAAGTATCGAATAAAACATTTGAGGATATGGATATCGATTTACTAGTTGGTGGTTTCCCTTGCCAGGACTATTCGGTAGCTCGCTCATTATCAAAAGAACAAGGCATTGAAGGAAAAAAAGGGGTCCTTTTCTGGGAGATTAAACGAATTGTGGAAGTCTCACATCCTAAGTATATTCTTCTTGAAAATGTGGATCGTCTTCTTAAATCTCCTTCTAAACAACGTGGTCGCGATTTTTCCATTATGCTCGCGACTTTCCGTGACTTAGGCTATATCGTCGAATGGCGCGTCATCAACGCAGCTGAATATGGTACTGCACAGCGCCGTCGTCGTATTTTCATTTTTGCTTATGACAAATCACTTGCATTTGCAGAACGGCAATTAGAAAAAACGACTTCTGAAATTTTATTAAAAGATGGCTTTTTTGCTTCGACTTTCCCAGTAAAAGAAGAAGTATACAAAAACCGCGATGAAAAAGTCGAATTACCAAAAGATATCGTTGAAATTTCAGATAAATTTTCATTTGGCTATCATCCAGCTGGTGTCATGATTGATGGAAAGATTCATACAATCCATACGGAAGCATTGGATCCACAAGCCATTCCTTTAAAAAAAATCCTTCAAGATGAATCAGAAATAGATGAAAAATTCTATTTAACTGAAGCATCCATTGAAAAATTTGCTTATTTACGTGGGCCTAAAAAAATCGAACGCACCTCAAAAGATGGCCATAAATACGTCTTTTCAGAAGGTGGCATGTCTCCTGTAGATTCTCTTGATCTACCTGGTCGTACTATGCTAACAAGTGAAGGCACAACAAATCGTAGTTCACATATTGTAGAAGTAAATGGACGCAAACGTTTCTTAACACCTGTAGAGTGCGAACGGTTAAATGGCTTCCCAGATAATTGGACAGCGACAATGAATGACCGCATGCGCTACTTCTGTATGGGGAATGCACTTGTGACACATTTAATCGAAAAAATGGGTAAAACAATCAAAGAAATTGATGCGCAAGAAACACATAATATTGCACAAATTTCATTGAATTTATAAAAATATCTTTATTATAAAGTAGTTGCCTTATTATATTAGTATTACCCCCTCATAGTAGACAGTTGAAAGAAAGTTACTGTACTGTTTATTATGGAGGGGATTTTTATGTGAAAAATTAGAAGATATATGAAGTATTACAATAATAAACGATTCCAAAAAAATGAAACAACCTTAGTCCTGTTGAATTTCGAACTAAGGCTGCTTAATGAAAAGGCGGATACCTTTTTTAATAAAACTGCTCCATAATCTCCACAATCTCCTCCATCTCTTTGAACTTCTTTAATCCTTCTCCACATTTTTCTTCATCGGAGTTCTTTATATTTTCCAACCACGTCTTCTCTTCTATTGAAAGGTTACTTTTCACGCTTTCTATTTCCTCTAAAAGCTCTTTGATTCCCCATACCACAAATACGTATGTTTTCCCGTTTGATATTACTTCAATTTTTTTCATCAGAAGAAAAGAAATATCTCTAACAGATTGAACTGTAGGTAATAGGATACTATACATACCTTTTACTCGATTTAAAGAATGGGATTTGAAAATAAGCCGATAGTTCGTTACATACAATTTTCCATCAATAGCTTCTGTTTTTCTAAAAGGACTGCCTTTGAGTTTCTTCATGCCAAAGTCTCTAAAATTAATAATGGCATTGGCCTTTCGTTCGATAACAATCCTTTCCCCTTTGAACAAGTCGTTTTGTTCTAACTGCATAATTGTCTATCTCCCTCATTGCATCATTTGAAATACTTCTCATAATCCTCTTCATTCTATTGTAATCCTTCACTAACAAACCGAACAAAACAATTCATTTTATCTTGACTAACAAAATTTTTGAATTCCCCCTAAAAACTCTGTTGCTCACTGAAGATCATCTCCCTACATAATCCCCTTCTAATTTTGTCATAAAAGCATAATATTCTTTATTTTAGGATTGGGGAAGATTTCACATTTTGATTATATACTTCCATAATCATCTGTTTTTTTAGAATGTATGAGAAGTTATGCAAACATTGTAAAGGATGTATGCAAACATATATGATTTTTACTGATTTTTGAATTTTATGGTAATAATATAAATAAATCCAATAAAATACCATAAAATGTAACTAAAAGGAAGTGTTTACAATATGATCGTAAAACCACAAAAAGTTTTTGTTCGTGCTTGTCCTAATAATTATAAAAGGTATTTAGACATGGGGAAGATTCCAAACAACGATATGGCATTTGAAGTAGATGTTGATGAATTAACCCCTGGTTCGAATGTTAAAGTTTTGGTTGAATGCGATTATTGTCCAGATGAAAAAAAAAATACATTCCATATGAAATATTCAGATTATATAAAGAATGTGGTTAAAGCTCCAAAAGTAAAAAAAGCTGTTTGCGAAAGATGTACTCATTTAAAAGTAATTGAATCCGCTGCCATCAGATATAACAACACTGAAAAACAGAAAAAGTTGAAAAAGCGAACATTAATTGTACCCGAATTTGAATCAAAACGTGTTGAAGAATATCTACAAGAAGTTTCTCTTAAACTTATCAACAAACAAAAGGTCGAATATTTCTATGAAGAGTTTTCAGGTATTCGCAGTGCAAACACAATTTACATAATTGGGAGAAAAGATTTCAAAATTCCATTAGATGATTATTTAAATTTTCATTTGTCTAAAGCCCTTTTCGTTTTAAACCATAAAGAATATACCTGGTGCGAAATTGATTTACAAAACTCATGTTTTAAAACGGAATTTTTTTCATTGCCAATTAGTTTAGGGTACTTACAAACAATAAAGGAGGATTTATATGCTTGAACTACCCCAAAAGATAAAAGTCGAAATTCATCCAATGAATGTTAATCATTTTATTGATCTGGGATATAAACCAATTTTAAATGATTACTTTCTTGTAGACGCACAGGATCTAATGAACACTTCAACTTCTTCTGTAAAAGTAAAGTGTGATTTTTGCGACGACATTTACAACATGAAATATTGTGATTACTGGCAACATGTTTTACAAGCCAAACACCCTGAATTACAAAAGGCTGCTTGTAAAAAGTGTAAACAAAAAAAGAGTATGCTCTCACATATTTTAAATTATGGTGTTGCTTCTCCTATGGAGAGAAAAGAAGTTAGACAAAAAATTGCCAATAAGTTGTATATGAATCAATCTGTACCTTCTAGTACTCAACAACGCTACTTTTGCATGCTTTTAAAAGGAGAACACAACTTTCCTGTCGATGGTTGGAATTTGGATATTGCTTTTCCTGAATTAAATATTTATCTCGAATATGATGGAAGTGGACATGAAATTAGCCTAAAAGATAATAAGAGCAAAATTAAATTCCAAAAAAAAGAAAATAGGAGGTTCAATAATTTAAAACAAGCGGGTTGGAAGATGGTGAGAATTCTTTCCAAAAAAGACTTTTTACCCGAGAATCACGTAATCCTTAGATTTTTCGAAGAAATCAAGGAAATTTTAACACATGAAAAAATTTATTGGGTAAATCTTGATATTGATTCTTCTAAATTACTAACAGACCTGGTCGACCTTGACATAGAACTAGGTTCTTTAAGAAAAATTACCAGTATCCAATTGGTGCAACTATCAAAAATAATAAAGTCAGGTGAAAATTTATGTTAAAACGACCTCAATTCACTACTGTATTAATTCGCCCTAATAATTTAGGACATTATCTACAATTTGGTTACGAATGTAAATTGAATGAAATGATTAAAATTGATACCGAGCATTTGTCCAATAGCTCCAAAAACGAAGTATTAGTAGAGTGTGATTATTGTGGGATAGAATATTCAACTAAATTTTGTTATTATCACAAGTCAATAACACTTGGTTTAGAGAGTGGTATATTAAAGTCTTGCTGTGATACCTGCACTAAGCAACATAAGAAATTAAAAGAAGTTCTTGTAAATAAACATGGGTTTAAGCCTCTTCCTACTGTGAAATTTAAACAATTTGAAAAAGATTTAATGAATAGCATGCGGAAAACGGCAATATCAAAAATAAAATTCCATAATAATAACTCGGAATCTAACGCGTCGTATTTAGAAGTGGCTGAAAGGGTTCTAAATTTTTATAACGGAGAAAAAAGTGGCTAAAGTCGAACAAAGGAAGAAACTATTTCAAAAGATTGTTTAATAATTTCCTTTTAGACAAGCTATGAAGAAAACCTAAAAAAGGATCGATATTGATCCTTTTTTATTACTGCTATTTATTCCAACACAAATCTAGGTTTTTAAAGCAGAAATTCATCAAATTGAAATTTAAAACATGCCAAAGCTTTCCTTATCCTCAAGATGAAATAGATACCAAGGATACTTGCTCATACTTTCTCATTTAATCCGTAATGGACTTCATGTCAATAATAACTATTTGATAATCACTCTATATGATTCTGTAATACTAAGTTTTACTTGTAACTCATTACAAGCATTGGCATTAAGCATATTATACTCTTCCTTTGAATACCACTTATAAAAAACCTTATCGTACGCTTCATCGATTCAAGAGAGGATTTATTTCAAAAATGAACTAGATGTACAGAAAATACTTTTACCTTACACAATCACTTCTCTTAGCAACTCAAATTAGCTATTATAAACATGCCCAACATAAATAATGAATTAGATCAAAAGAACCATGCAGAACTTATAGCTGTGTAATCATTCTAATTCTTTAAATAGTTTAGCTAAATATATTTCATGAGAGGTATCCCGAAAAAAGGAAAAAAACACATCGTCTAGCTCTTCTTCTAAACCTTCGTTCATTTCCTCACCTTCTTCATCATATAATTCAAAGTTCGCATACTTCCATTCGCTATACCTTTCTTCAACTAAATCTTTAAAACTTACCCAATGTTTTCCGAGATTTGATACGTAAGTGGCAGTCCAACGATCAATATGAATTGTAGCTAACAGCTCATCCAATTTAGATTCAAAACAAACAGAAACATCATTTTCCCCCAATGTCTTTTCAATGTCTTTTCAATCTCTTCTAAATCCTCTTTGGTCATTTTCTTGACTTCTCCAGAATAATCATAACTTACTCTTCCATTGTACGGATTGATAAACGGTTCTTTTGTAGCTTCCCATTTAAAGGAAACTTTCTCCTCTATCACACTCATAACCATATGAGAAAGAAGCAAGTTTATTTCTTCTTCTCCCACTACAATCATCCTCTCTCATTTTTTAGGAATTTTAATCTACATGCAGTCGTTATCTATAGATATAGGTGCTAACTCAAATGATTCTGGTACCCGTGAAGTTAATTTTCATAGATGCTTGTGATACATGAGGAAGTCTTGTTGAAGTAGCTGTAATGGGTTTGTTTATAAGTTATATACATTCGGCGGATAGAGAAGTTTGTTATATTACTGTAGTCGTACAATTTATGATCATGCTTAATCCGGGTTTGATAGATTGCATATTTTTTCTTACGGCAAGATTTCCTCTCTTATCTTCTTTCTCTAATTGTACTACAATACCGCTAAAAAGGAACGTACATTCGCACACCCATTATGATCAATAAAAAGATATCGATCAGCCAACAAATTCCACAATTTCAACCAAACAAAAAATAGACTATTTCAAACTGAAATAGCCCCTCCACTTATCCAAACACACGCATCTCATCTAAAAACGCTCGCCTACTTTTATGCTGTATTTTCAGTGCTTCTAACCGTTTTTGCCATACATCTTGTTCCTGTAATTTCTTTTCATAAATATCTTTTGCTTTTTCAAAGTGTTTTACAGCTTCTCTATAACGTTTGCGATTGCCGTCTGGTATAAGCAGACAGCCTTTGTTCCAATAATATTCCATGATTTCTCTTGGATATTTATCTACAAGTTTATCTGCAAAACGGTCCAAACTTATATCAATATATCCATATGTTGTTCTGCTTGCTTTAAGCATGATTTCTAGTATCTCATTGTACATTTCATTGTCATAACAAATTTCCAAGTAATCCATCGTACTTTCTTTTTGAACAATTCCCATCATCTCTTCTTGCACTTCTGTCCAATCTTCAACTGAGAAATGCTCTTTCATTGAATTAAAATCATCATAATGTTTTTTATCGCGATAATCCGTTCGAAATGCCCTTACTAACATATTCTTTAACTCTTTATACTCATTCCTCCGTTTAAAGTATGCAAAAGCACGATCACGTATTAGGTCAATGTCTGATTGCTTATGGAAAGCCATGTCCACTACAGCTTGTATCTGATTCATTTCATCTTGTTCTGCATAATAATCAAATAGAAATGCGAATAATTCTGTTTTTCTGCCTTGTCCGTTCTCCACTCCTGCTTCAGCAACTTCAATCGCTTTATCTATCTGCTCCTGTGATATGTAATATGCTGCTAAATCCCAATAATCCATTCCATATTTTAAAGATTGTAACCGTAATTGCAAATACGCTTCTCCTTCTTGTAATTGATCTTTATAAATGCCCATGATAAGTGTTTGATTCCAATCACTAGGCACCTTTTGAAGTAACGTAATCACATGTTTCCAGTCCGAATCCGACTCACATAATTCATAGATCATATCCATTAGCACATCATCAAACCCAGAGTTTCCAATGGCATACTGCGTAAATAATTTATTGATTAGTAATCTTTTCTCTTCAGTAGGGATGGAATATTGAAATACTAAGTCTGTTATTTTCTCCAAATATTCATAAGCCTCATATTCAAGGTATTCAGGTCCACGACCATAATCGTTAAAGTCACTAATGATCTCTTCTGCCCTTTCCCAATATTCCCAAAGCAACTTGTTTGATAAAGGATCTTTCTTTTCGCTTCCTTTCTGTAATGCGTACCATTCCATTACAGCCATATCTATATCCATATACCGATCTGCCAAGTGCTTCACTAATTCAATCAATTCTTCTTTCTCTAATTCCTTACACAAATCTTGTAATGATAATTCTTTTGTCATATACTCACTTCTCCTTAACGGAAACATCTTCTTTCTTTTTCATAGCTTATATGAATCATTATAAACACTCTTCAATCATGTATAATCACTAATTAACAGATTTTCTAATCTACACCGTCTTACCCACTAGTACACTCGGTCACCATCAACCAATAAAACGATATCGACCGTTCTTTGGAATATATCGACGCTTCGGCATATAATATCGACCTTCCGACAAATTTCGTCACACAAAAAGAAAGAACGATTCTTTTAATCGTTCTTAACTGAATCCGCCATTACGTTTAAGATTAAATGATTGCGTTGTAACAACAACATTTGTTTTGCATTCAGATTTATTTGACCATCTATCACAATATCTCCTAAGTCAGCTTTTTCTAACAAACCAATAATATTTAAAAGTTTTGTTTTTCCACATTCACCATTCGTTACCGATGCGTGACCTTGCCAAAAAACTTTATAACAAAAAAAGGAGCTAAACTATATATGTTAGCTCCTTTTACTTGCAAATTATTTAATTATAAAGGAAACGATTCCTATAATTACACACAGAATTCCGCTTAATAATTGTCCTATTCCAGAAGCCTGTCCGAGAATAAATAAATTGAAAAGATTTTTTCTTGTTTGGGGTTTTCCTACGAATGCATCATCCGTTTTCATTCTATATATACCCCATAATATTAATACTACTCCAAAAACGATAAGTGCTAATTTTAAAGCCATATATTTACCTCCATCTCATTAATTTTAAATTAATGTTCGGAAGTTTATCTTAGCTTAAATACCTTTCAAATTTCTTGCGTAAATGTTACAAAAGTCTTTCGTAAATTCTTTCCCCAAAACGAAAGTTATAAATTCCCAAACATATACTGTTTAAAAGCAAAAAAGGAAGTGATCCCATGTACTACGGAACAAAAGGATGGTACGTAGCTGAACTGAAAAAGTTAGGAATTCGTTATTATGAAGGGCGAAAACTCGAGAGTTACCGAGGGCATGTTTTACGTAATTTATTAGCTGAGCAACAGGAAAAAATGAAAGATTAGTATGTTCACGAATCATAAAGCTGTTTAAAAATACGGTATGGAATTGGATTTCCATACCGTATTTCACAAAAGAGACCAAATGTTCATCTGGTCTCTCACTTATTATTTCTTTGGTTTAATATAAGGGACGATTTGTGCAGTGACCCCTACAGAGGCACCACGAATAAAATCTTGATTTTCTAAGGCTTTAAAGTTTTGTGTTTGACCAGTTAGCATTACCCCTAAAATTTTCACTTCATCAAACTGTTTATTTTTATTTACATTTAAAAACTTCTGGATTGTTTCCTCATTGCCATTTTCGTCGAATTGTTTAAGTGAATCAATAAATTCATTGTATGCCTCTTTCGGTGAGTTTGATGGA
Organism: Bacillus sp. AFS098217; assembly: GCF_002551815.1. Classification (GTDB taxonomy): domain Bacteria; phylum Bacillota; class Bacilli; order Bacillales; family Bacillaceae_G; genus Bacillus_A. The sequence continues at coordinate 7,765 of NZ_NVPR01000097.1, read as the reverse complement.
TCAAATCCATAAACTTGTGCACGAACAGGTCCCTTGCTTTCATCTAAAATTGGTGATGTCATATACAACCATACGATGTTTAAATTATCGGGAATTTTCGCTTGAATTTCTTGTAATGTATAAGGTTGGTCGAAAGAAATCGCAACTTCCGCAACGTAATTTTCCATTTGTGAAATAGCCCCTAAATCATTTCGCACACCATTATGATATTTTTTAATAGACGGATTATAAAATGTTGCAACTTTATTCTTTGTTTGTTTATCATATTGATAGAATTCCGTACCGTACCAATGGGATCCCGGTATTAACTCGTTGTGATCAATATTAGTGCGAAACCAATCATACGAACTTGTGAGTGTGCTCCATTGTACTAAATAGCCATTAATATTTTTAGAACGATTCGTTACAATATTGCCTCCAAACATAGAGGTGTTACTCGTAACTTGAGAATCGATTTGAATATTAGGTTCAGCAATTTTATTATGTAGAAAGAGCCGTTCATGAAGTTTTGTAGAACCTTTCGCCGCGAAGTAATTCCCGGTTTTATAAATGACCGGTAATAGAATAATGACAACGATAATTGAAGTAATAACAATTTTTAGTAATTGTTTTCGCTTAGCTTTTTTTAAAGCATCTTTTAACGAAGTGTCCATAAATGTTTTCCTCCTATCTTTGAGTGAATGGATTTACGTGCACGAAATAATTTTTGCTTTACACTGCTTACTTTAATGTCCAACATAGCCGCAATTTCTTCATATGAAAAATCATAGTAATACTTTAAAAAGAAAACTTCTTTATATTCTTTTTTGACATCTTTTAATAAATGAAAAATCTCATCCTTATTTAAAATAGCATCAAATTCGCGGTCTGTATGTTGGAGCTTTGAATGAATTTCCTCGGTTAAGTAAATGTTCTGCTGCTCCTTTTTTCTTTTCAAGTCAATATATTCATTGAGTGCTACTCTAAAAAACCACGGACGTATATTGCTCTCTGTTAGATCATCCAACAGTGTGTACACTTTGTAAAAAGTATTTTGAATTATATCTTCAGCATCTTCTTTTTTGGCCCCTTTCACCAGTAATAGATTGAACACTTCCTCCCCTAAATTGATAAGATAGGAGGAAAGTATATTTTCTTTTTTCATCATTTGTCCTCCCTATACTTATACAACGAATAAGTAATAATAAATGTATACACTTACATGAAAAGTTTTTTGGGTGTTAACGGAGGCTATGTCCGAAATTAAATAACTTTATTATCACTGCACACAGTAACCTATTATTAATCAACTATTCGATTCCGGACTGATTATCCCCTTAAAGCAAGGGGATTTTCTTATGGAGAAAAGAAAATCGTTAAAGTGGATATTATCCAATAAGGAGTTAAATGATGGATGAATTTTGTTCCGTTATGGAACGATATACATATTATGTATGAAAGGAGATGGATTTCTGTTGTATACATATAGCTTATACGATTCTGGGGATTCTTTTAGTATCAGTAAGTCTTATCATATCAAATGTGAAATTCCTCCACACAGATTTAGGACGATTATGATGGAGTTTCGCCGTAATAAGGACGTAGGAGAAAGTATTAAAGAATTTATCGCATTCATGAAACAGGAATTTGGTGAAGAATTTGAACTGTTTGAGTATGACGATGTTGTACAGTACGATGCCGACCAGGAGAATAGCATGATACTAGCAAACCTGCTGAATCAGGCAGATAAACATGTATGACAAAAAGAAGGAATATACATTGTTGATTCTAAAGAAGTAGTTAGCAGTAATTTGAGGTGAAGATGATTGTGATATTGCATTCCATAAAAAAGAATGTTACCCTAAAATTAGAATTATGAGAGGACTGATGGATGAATAATGATTAACTAATCTATATTTTAATTTGAAATTAATAACTTCAAACTACAAAATATAAGGGTTAGTCTATCCATTTTTATAAATCAGTTCATACTTTATTTGTCATGATTCCCATGATTAATAAGAACTTATTAAGTATAAGTGAACTACTAATCCTTCCGATTACAAATTGGGGGGATTTTTTTATTCTCTTAATAGGTAAGTTGATATTTATTAATCGGTAACTGTAACCTAACAAATAAAGGAGAGAGAAAAATGAGTAATTCAGACACTATTGTTACACATGTAATGCTCTATATAAGTCGTTAATATCCATCAAACTTATATAGAGGAATTAAAAAATTGATGGATATTCCGACTTTATATGAAAGGTTTTGATATATAAAGGAGGAATTATTATGTCAATGATAAAAGTTCAAGACTTAACTTTTTCATACCCAAGCAGCTTTGATAATATTTTTGAAGGTGTAAACTTTCAAATCGATACGGATTGGAAACTAGGGTTTATTGGTAGAAACGGACGAGGTAAAACGACATTCTTTAATTTATTATTAGGTAATTATGAGTATAGTGGAAAAATCACTTCTTCGGTGGAATTTAATTATTTCCCTTACCCAGTTTCGGATAAGAACAAGTTCACTTATGAAATTCTTGAAGAAATTTGTCCCCAAGCAGAAGATTGGGAATTTCTGCGTGAAATATCCTATTTAAATGTTGATGCCGAGGCCATGTATCGACCATTTAAAACATTATCAAATGGAGAACAAACAAAGGTGTTGCTTGCTGCACTGTTTTTGAATGAAGGTCAGTTTCTATTAATTGATGAGCCAACAAATCATCTAGACACTGATGCACGAAAGATGGTCTCTGATTATCTAAGGAAGAAAAAAGGGTTTATTTTGATTTCACATGACAGAATCTTTTTAGATGGATGCGTTGACCATATCTTATCTATAAATAGAGCAAATATTGAAGTTCAAAGTGGTAACTATTCTTCTTGGAAGTTAAATTTTGATAGACAGCAGGAACACGAAGAGGCTACAAATGAGCGTCTACAAAAAGACATTGGGAGATTAAAACAGTCTTCAAAGCGTTCAGCAAGTTGGTCTCATCAAGTGGAAGCTTCCAAAAATGGAACAAGGAATTCAGGATCTAAGTTAGATAAGGGTTTTGTAGGACATAAGGCGGCCAAGATGATGAAGAAAGCGAAGAACCTTGAATCAAGGCAACAAAAAGCTATTGAAGAAAAGTCAAAATTACTAAAAAATGTGGAGAAAACTGAGTCATTAAAGTTAGAACAATTGAAGTTTCAGTCAAATGAATTGGTTGTTTTAGCTGATGTGTCTGTTAAGTATGATGACCAAATAGTAAATGAACCAATTCGTTTCATAGTTGAACAAGGGGACCGAATTGTACTTGATGGAAAGAATGGAAGCGGGAAAAGTAGTATCCTAAAACTAATTCTAGGACATCCAATACAGCATACAGGCTCAGTTAATTTAGGCTCAGGACTCATCATTTCCTATGTCCAACAAGATACTTCTCATTTGAAGGGATCGTTATCGGGCTTTATTGAAGAGCACGAGATTGATGAGACGTTATTTAAATCCATCCTACGTAAGATGGATTTTGACCGAATTCAATTTGAGAAAGATATATCTCATTATTCTGGTGGACAAAAGAAAAAGCTGCTTATCGCTAAAAGTTTATGTGAAAAAGCTCATTTATATATATGGGATGAACCATTAAATTTTATTGATATTTATTCGCGTATGCAGATTGAAGAGCTTATTCAACAATTTAATCCCACAATGGTTATTGTTGAGCATGATAAGGCATTCCAACAAACAGTTGCAACAAAAACTATATCTATATAGTTCAAAACGAATGATTGAAGATATAATCAGTAATCAAGTCATTAAACTATACGCTTTAATGGAGTGATGAAAAAAGCCTAATTTCTCTATGAACTGTACCCCGAATCGTGGACACTTAAAAAAAGTCCATGATTCGGGGTTTTTGTGTGTTTTCACACCCATTCCTCGTTATAATGGAAACAATGATAAAAGTGAGGTACGGGAAATGAGTAAAATTATTTTTAATGAAGTACAAATGAAACAACTAGAGAAAAATGACAATATCGTGAAGGTATCAGAACGTTCTATTACCTATTGTGCTGATTTTAAAATAAAAGCTGTGAAAGAAAATCAAAGCGGAAAAGGTCCGAATCAAATCTTCCTAGAGAATGGGTTCGATCTAGAAATCATTGGTGAAAGAAAACCAAATTACTGTTTGAAACGTTGGAGAAAAACGTATGAACGATTTGGTGAGGAAGGATTCTATACAGAACGACGCGGAAAAGGAAGTGCTGGACGCCCTTCTTCAAAACAGCTATCTTCTGATGACAAGCTAAAGAAAGCAGAAGCACGCATTGCTTTTCTAGAAGCGGAACTGGCATTCTTAAAAAAGTTAGACGAACTCGAAAGGCAGGCGTTACAGAAGAAACGTTAACACCATGTGAAAAATATACACTCATTGAACAAACGATTCGTCGCTTCCAATTTCCACGTATGATACGTTATTTTTGCAATCTCGCTGGTGTAAGTCGAAGTGGTTATTACACTTGGCTTCGTAAGATTGATACACGTATCCAAAAAGAAGTACGTGACGAGAAAGATCATGAATTGATCCAAGAAATCTTCAACCGTAAAAAGAAAAAATGTGGTGCACGATTTATCAAAATGGCGTTAGAAAATACAAAAGGAATTACAATGAATTTAAAGCGTATCTTTCGGATTATGCGTAAATACAATCTTGTGACAACGATTCGGCGTGCAAATCCATACAAACAAATCGCAAAAGCAACGCAAGAACACAAAACTTGTCCTAACTTATCACAACGTCAATTTAACCAAGAAGAGCCGGAGAAAAGTATGTTAACTGATATTACATATTTATTTTATGGAAAAGGAAAGAAAGCTTATTTATCTTGTGTAAAAGATAGTACAACACGAGAGATTTTAGCTTATCATGTTTCCCCTTCTTTACAGATGGATATTGTCTATCAAACATTAGATAAATTAAAAGATAGATTAGGAGATACCATTCATCCTGAAGCACTTTTGCATTCTGATCAGGGTATCCACTATACGCATCCAGAATTTCAGCGCCGTGTAAAGAAGATGGGAATTAAACAATCTATGTCACGTAGAGGAAACTGCCTAGATAACGCTCCAATGGAATCCTTTTTTGGTCATATGAAAGATGAATTAGACTATAAGTGTTGTCAAACGTTCCAATTTCTTAGGCAGGTAATCGATGATTATATGCAAGATTATAATTATGATCGTTATCAATGGACACTCCAAAAAATGGCTCCGATACAATATCGGAACCATCTTTTAAGTGCTTAATTTTTAAAGGCCTTTTTATTAAACTGTCCATTTTATAGGGTACAGTTCACTTTGCCAGTAACCAACGATACAGACAAGTATCAGTGTCATAGCAATGATTGCTGGCGGCATGCGGCGCCCCTTGAATAATTTATCTGATAGATAACCAGCCAGGAGAGTAGAAGGAATAGCTGCCCATTCAAAGAATAAAAAGGCAACACTCATCTCTTCTTTAGTGAAATGTTTCACATGTAATAAATAAATAGGTAACCAGCTTATAATGCCGAAACGAACCATGTAAACGAAAACATCTACGAAGGAAACGAACCATGCATTTTTGTTAAATAAAACATAATTCTTGAAAATTTGCCAAGCACTCATGTCTGTTGGCGATTTTGAATCAGCACTTTGTTTTGTCTTCGAATCGGATTCGTCTTTGACGATTTCGTTTAGCGGAGGTAATCCCTCACCTACTGGTGAGCCTTTAATAAGAGTTAGTATTACTAGAGCAATAACAATGGCTATAGCAGCAGGAACTTGGTAGCTTGCCGCTTGCCAGTGATTGGAGCCTAACATAGCAAAACTCATACCAACGATAGGTGCTACGATACCCCCGCCTATATTGTGAGAAATATTCCATATGGCACCGACAGTTCCCCTCTCCTTACGAGGAAACCAGTTTGCAATAGTAATAAAGCTAGGCCCAACTCCCATCCCTTGAAAGAACCCATTGAAAACAACGAGAATTGCAAACATCCAAAATGCCGTGCTGAATCCCATCATAATATTGACCAAAGCACACAGAAGCAAACCAAGTGCCATATAACTTTTAGGATTAGCTTTGTCTGCTAAACTACTCATCAAACCCTTACTAACTCCATAAGCGATAAGCATGCAACTGCTTAATAAGCCTACTTCTGTAGCACTAAGATTGAGTTGTTCCTTCAAATAAGGAGTAGATAAGGCAAAATTGTTACGTACTATATAGTAAGCTATGTAACCTAAGAACACCCCTAATAAAGATTGTAGCCGGAAAAGCTTATAGGTTTTTTGAACCTGATCTGGTGCTATTTTTGTAGTAGCGATTTTAGGTTTCAAAAATGAGAACATACTATCTACCTCGATTCTTTACTTTGATTTACAGAAAAAACTTAGATTAGCATGAAATTTAGTATATAAATAGAATGCCAATTTGGTGGAGACGTTTTCAAAAATACTTGTGTTATATCATACCTCCTTTGTTACATTATCTTATATGCCAATTCGTTAAACTATCAGTAAATATCTGATTTTATGTAGGATAAAATAGTAGAGTCTGTCAGAATTTATCTTACAAGCAATATTCATGGCTATATAAATCTGTTTTCATTTTTCAGCATATAAGTCGTTTGTATGCAGAACAAAATATACTCCATACTCGCTTTCTCTCTTTGTTTTCTCCTTATATGCTGCAAGAAAAGCCCCTACCCTCTTCTGTGCCTGTACGGATACTCCATTCCTAAAAAGAAAGCGAACGTTTTTTATTTGTATCTACCTACTTTCTGTCACAACTCTGACACGAAAAGTAGGATTGTATACTCTCTTCCATAGATTCCGCGGATCGTTTTGAAGTAATATAAATATAAACTTCAAAAATCCTGAATCAAGCAGGATTTAATTAGGGGATTTTCACATAATGCATACAGTGAAACTTCCATAAGAGGGAGATCTTCATCTCACACTTATGGAAAGCTCTCACCAATCCCCACCTGTCTTCTTTGATTCTCTCTCAATATTGAGATGGGGAGCCTAGGAATACAGGGATAAATTCCTTGCCTGTAAGAATGGAGGAAAGTATGACAAATTGGTTGAGGCTTTTTTTAATATTGTTTATTACTTTACTTGTAGTAGAATGTCAGCATGAGCGTTCAAGCCCTCAAATTGTTTTCTCCGAATCTGACACCACGCCTATTCGTTCACAAGATGACAAGCCCTCTCCTGTACGAATCGCGATTTCAAGTGTGTTATCAAAGGCTGATACAATTATGTACTATAGGAAAATCGCTAACTATATTGGAGAGAAGCTCCATAGACCTGTAATTCTCATTCAGCGCAAGAGTTATAATGAGATTAGTATGTTGATGATGAATGGCGGTGCTGATATAGCCATACTTTCAACAGGAGCATATATTACCTACAGACACGTTGAAGGACTGGAAGCCATTGCCATGCAAGAGAGAATGGGAGTTCCCTATTATTATGGTTATGTTGTCGTACACCCATGCCCATCAACTTAAGAATTTTATAACACCCCAAAAACAAGAAATAATCTATTTACAGTAATTTATGAGGATTAAACATTCTTCTATCACATAATAATTAACTCTTGAAAATTGATAAAAAATTTAATGCACGGTTATATCAATATGCTGTTGTAAAGATTAAAGGCGTGATATTAACTAAATATTTATAAATCTTAATTTTGTGATATAATAAGTTTAGAGTGAAAAAATACAG
>NZ_NVPR01000018.1 GCF_002551815.1 Bacillus sp. AFS098217 | reverse complement strand
ATTCTATAGGGTACATTTTAGCATGCTTGTTCGTTTTTTTTATCCCGCATTAACGGGCAGTAATATCCCCCACCTCAAGATTTAGAGAAAAGCGAGGAAAATAGGTAGGGGATAAACTGCCCGTAAAAGCCCGATTGGTGAGGGCTGATAATCAGTGGGGATGCCCCCCCACTGATTAAAGTTTCACTTTATTTCTGCTGTCCTGAAAGGCGGGAGAATGTATCTTTTAAATCGCTATCTTTTACTTTAATATCAGCTTTCTGTAATTCATCTAGTAATATTTTTTGACCTGTTGTATTATCTGCTAAACGTTGTTCTTCTAAGTCTTTACGAATAGAATCTTTTACTTCATCATAAGGTTTCAATGGTTTTTTATCAGTAAGTTTAATAATATGGTAGCCTTGTGACGTTTTGACAGGGGCGCTAATTTCGCCAACATTTAGTTTATAAGCAGCGTCTTCAAATTCAGGAGCCATTTTACCTGGTCCGAAGTATCCAAGATCCCCGCCTTTATCTTTCGAAACTGGATCTAGAGATTCTTGTTTTGCTAATTCTTCAAAGGAAGCACCTTCGTCAAGTTTTTTCTTAATTTCATTTGCGGTTTTTTCGTCATTTACTAAAATATCACTTGCTTTAATTTCAGGTTTGTAATGATCTTTTATATCTTTTTCTGTAATACTTTGCTTGATTGCTTTATTCATTGCGAGCTTGAATCTAATTTGATTCTTAAAGTCGTCTTCGTCTTTTAAGCGATTACTTTCTAGTACTAAGTTGAATTGGTCACCGTATTGATCTTTCGCTTTTTTGAATTCTTTATTAACCTCATCATCAGATACTTTATATTTTTTTGTGATGATATCTTGTGCCATCATTTCGTATAGCATATCTTTTCCGTAACGATCTTTTAATTGCTTATCAAAATCACCTTTTGTAATAGTTGAAGCTTTCGATGTTGCGATGACTTCGGAACTACTTGTTGTTCCGCAAGCAGACAGCATTAACGTCCCAATGGTTGCTGTCACAATCAATAATTGTTTTCCTTTCATACTAGCACCTCATCTAAATATGTTATTGCTATTGTAAAATAGAGAAGTGAACACGAAGTGAATTCGAGATGTTTTTTCCTGTAAAATGTAAAAAGTACATCAACAATTTTGTTGATGTACTAGGGGGCTAAATGTGATTTGTTTTTTTTGAATATGCACGTTTTCCTTGCTGAATATTCTTTTGTTCCTGTTCATTTTTTTGAGCACGCTTTGCGTTATTATCACGTGCTTTTTTGTCGTTATCGCTTGTGTGTGGCATGCGTATCAACTCCATTTCTAAATGGTTGCATGTTTATCATTTCCGTTTTCGTAAAGACTATGTATACTGGTAGTGATGAACTCATAATCTATAAAGGCGGATGAGATATGGACTTTAAATTAAATTATGCTGAATTAACGAAGAAATTGATTGTTGTTATCATTGCAGGTTTATTAAATGCCATTGGAATGAATTTATTTTTAACGCCAGCAAAGGTATATGCAAGTGGTTTTGCAGGATTGTCTCAGTTGCTCTCGCAAGTATTAAGTGATTTTGCATCGATACATATATCAACAGGGGTTCTTTTTGCTTTATTTAATATTCCAGTTGTTATTTTAGCGTGGAAAAAGGTCGGAAAAGGGTTTACTTTATTTAGTTTTTTATGTGTTGTATTTATGACACTATTTTTAGAAATTATACCAGTAAAGGCCGTTTCACATGATATTATATTAAATGCTATTTTTGGTGGTCTCATTTCCGCGATTGGGGTAGGGATTGCTTTAAAATGGGGTGCTTCTACAGGTGGTTTAGATATCATTGCAATGATTTTGTCAAAGGTAAAAGATAAACCTGTGGGAACGTATTTCTTCTTCTTTAATGCAATCATTATTATTGCTGCTGGTTATGTGTACGGATGGGAAAAAGCGTTGTACACATTAGTCACGTTGTATGTATCTTCACGGATTATTGATGCAATCCATACACGTCATGTGAAAATTACAGCATTTATCGTTACGACAAATGGTGTGGATGTACGAAAGGCGATTCAAGCACGGTTAGTGCGAGGGATTACAACTGTACCAGCAACAGGTGCTTATACAAATGAAAATAAAGAAATGCTAATGATAGTTATTACTCGTTATGAATTATATGAATTAGAAAGAATTATTAAACAAGTGGACCCAGGAGCATTTACAAATGTAGTCCAAACCGTTGGGGTATTTGGACTGTTTAGAAAAGATTAAAGAGGACCAAGTTTGGTCCTCTTGTTTTAATGTGCGCTAGTAACGCTCTGTAGTTGCTGTTGCATTTCACGTAATTGCACTTTCTCAGCAGTGGAAGAATTTGCATAAGCAGACCGCAAAGCGTTCTTTGCTCGATAGACGAGTTCTTGTTGTTCTTGGCCACTTGAACAAGAAATGGCGTTTGAAACAGCATCTCGCGCCTGCTGGAATAATAAGTTCCCCATTTAAACCCCTCCAAGAGAAGAGTTGTTTCGTTCTTTTTCTGCCTCAGCTAATGTACTGCGGTGCGGGAATCTTGCAGCATGCATCTTAACAGCATCAGCCCCTTGTTGGGTGAAACGTTTTGATTTGTTCTTTTTTCCCATTCGTAATTCCCCCTTTTTAGCAGAAAACAACTGACACATTGCTGTGTCTGATTATAGTATGAACGTTTTGGGTCAAACTATAAGTAGGGAATTTTTAGATTACAATCCAAGCGCCTCATCTAAATAAAGAGCGATGCCGTCTTCTTCGTTTGTTAATGTTGTATGATTTGCTAATGATTTTAATTCAGGGATAGCATTTCCCATTGCGATGCCGTGACCTGCATATTCAATCATCTCAAAATCATTATCCTCGTCACCAAAGGCGATAATTCGCTCCCTTGGAATGTTATAATGACTAGAAATTTTTTGAAGTCCGATTGCTTTGTTGAGACCACTTTTAACAATTTCAATAATTGGCCAAGGAGCTCCCCATTTTCGGTGATCAATGACTTCGGCATGCATATCTGTTAAATGATTCCGAATAGCAATTGATTGCTCATCCAGTGCATCGATGAGTAAACACGTTGGATGATCTTGTAAAATATTCAATAAATCTCCTGTGAAAATATTTGGAGAACCAAATTCAAAAATATGTTTTTTATCTTCGTCAATTTCGCGGACATATACATCATCCATAACTTCAGCATAGATGTTTTTCACTCCAAAATCAAAGCAAGCTCGAACAATCTCTTGAGCAGTTGAAAGTTCGAGAGGTGAATGATGCGTTCCCCAATTTGCATCAAGTGGGTGATGAACATAAGCACCATTAAAATTAACGATAGGTGTGTTCAAACCAAGTTCTTTATAATAAGTGTGGCTAGCGCGAAATGGACGTCCTGTTGAAATGACAACAATATGTCCTTGCTCTTTTGCTTTTTCGATCGTTTGCTTTGTTCGTACTGAAATAATTTTATCGTCTGTTAGTAAAGTGCCATCTAAGTCTAATGCGATTAAATGTTGTTTTTTCATGTTTTCACCTCTTATGAAAATTTTTTTGTTTCTATCTGTATTTCCGTTTTTAATATGCAGAAATAAGAGGTTGGAAAGCGTATAGAGAAACATCCAAGAATGGAAGGTTCTTTATATATTCATCTTACGTCGAGAAACAGGTGAGTGTCTACCATTTCTCATTGGAAATCAGAAAAGTCAATGATTTTTTAGAAAGTTCAAATAATGTTTCTTTCATTTTGTACAATTTGTGAAAAGGGTTACATTGCCGCGGTAATGAGACTTATAATGAACATGTAATCTTCTCGTATATGTTTGACTCTCCTTTGGAACTGGCCAAGAATAGGTCGGTTTCTTTTTTTTCAACAAATGTTACTTTTTTTCCTGCTTTATTATGTAAATTTATATATATGTAGGATCATACAAGATGTTCTTTGTTTCCTAAACATGACAGAAAAGCTTTTTTTGAAAATGGATATACTACTGGTGTAAAGATGTCATGGAAGGAGAATGAAAATGGGACAAAATCGCAGGTTTCGTTCTGGACAGAAAGCACCAAATGATGGAATCTACGTAGAGATTGGGGAAACTGGAAGTATGGTGAAAGATCCTCAAATGGTAAAATTAACTGCTGGTGAAAGATTTCCTGAAAATTCGAACCAAAATCGTCAGTGGACATATAAGAGAAAACCGTAAGAAAGGCCGCAATTTATATTGCGGCCTTTTTAATTAGAGAGTCGGAAATGGAGAGATTCCGTGAAGATTGATTGGATGTATGTTCGACGCACTTCTTCAAAAGCTAAGTCTGAAATTCATAATCAAATTCATTGTACAAAAAAGACAATTGGCGTATAATTAAATTAAAGGTCAAAGAAAGTCAAACATTTGGAGGGCTTTAAAGATGGACTTAAATCAAATGACAACAAAAACACAAGAAGCGATTATGAGTGCCCAATCTTTAGCGGTATCTCATCATCATCAAGAGGTGGACACTGTTCATCTGTTACTCGCATTATTAGAGCAGCAAGATGGATTAGCAGTACGTATTTTTCAAAAAATGAATGTCAATATAGAAGAGTTAACGAAAGGTGTAGAAAGTTTAATTAAGAAGAAGCCTTCTGTAACTGGAAGCGGAGCAGAAGCGGGAAAATTATATGTGACGAGCGCCTTACAGCAACTGCTTGTGAGAGCGGAGTCTGAAGCGAAAAAGTTACAAGATGATTATATTTCAGTGGAACATGTATTGCTTGCTTTTTGCGAAGAAAAAGGTGATATACATCATCTATTTACAAAGTTCCATATTACAAAAGATATATTATTACAGTCTTTAATGGCAGTTCGGGGGAATCAAAGAGTGACTAGTCAAAATCCAGAAGTAACATATGAAGCTTTAGAGAAATATGGCCGTGATTTAGTAGCGGAAGTAAGACAAGGGAAAATTGATCCTGTAATTGGTCGTGATAGCGAAATTCGCCGTGTCATTCGTATTCTTTCACGTAAGACGAAAAATAATCCTGTTTTAATCGGAGAACCTGGCGTTGGTAAAACGGCGATTGTTGAAGGATTAGCTCAGAGAATTGTAAGAAAAGATGTACCAGAAGGGTTAAAAGATAGAACAATCTTTGCTTTAGATATGAGTGCACTTGTAGCTGGTGCAAAATTCCGCGGGGAATTTGAAGAACGTTTGCAAGCTGTATTAAATGAAATTAAAAAAAGTGAAGGACGTATTCTTTTATTCATTGATGAGCTTCACACGATTGTTGGTGCTGGTAAAACAGAAGGTGCGATGGATGCAGGAAATATGTTAAAACCGATGCTTGCACGCGGTGAACTTCATTGTATTGGGGCGACTACTTTAGATGAGTATCGAAAATATATTGAGAAGGACCCGGCGCTAGAACGTCGTTTCCAACAAGTATTAGCAGAAGAACCGACTGTGGAGGATACGATTTCTATTTTACGTGGTTTAAAAGAGCGCTTTGAAATTTATCACGGTGTAAATATTCATGACCGCGCTATTGTAGCAGCGTCTGTATTATCAGATCGATATATATCCGATCGCTTTTTACCAGATAAAGCAATTGACCTTGTTGATGAAGCGTGTGCAACCATTCGAACAGAAATCGATTCGATGCCAACAGAATTAGATGAAGTAACGCGCCGTATTATGCAGTTAGAAATCGAGGAAGCTGCCCTTGGAAAAGAAACGGATCGCGGTAGTCAAGAACGATTAAAGACATTACAACGTGAATTATCCGATTTGAAAGAAGTTGCAAGTGGAATGCGTGCGCAGTGGCAGCAAGAAAAAGAAGAAATTCATAAAGTTCGTGATTTGCGTGGAAATTTAGAGCGTCTGCGCCGTGAACTAGAAGAAGCAGAAGGAAATTATGATTTAAATAAAGCAGCAGAGCTTCGCCATGGGAAAATTCCAGCAGTGGAAAAAGAGTTAAGAGAAGCGGAAGAAGCGGGAGCGCATAATGGACAGGAAAATCGTCTATTACGTGAAGAAGTAAGTGAAGAAGAGATTGCCAATATTGTTTCACGTTGGACGGGAATTCCAGTTGCAAAACTTGTTGAGGGAGAACGTGAAAAATTACTTCGTTTAGAACAAATTTTATCAGAGCGTGTCATTGGACAAGAGGAAGCGGTCAATCTTGTGGCAGATGCGGTGCTTCGTGCGCGCGCGGGCATTAAAGATCCGAATCGTCCAATCGGTTCGTTCATTTTCTTAGGACCTACAGGTGTTGGGAAAACAGAACTTGCCAAAACATTAGCGCAATCTTTATTTGATAGTGAAGAACAAATGATACGTATTGATATGTCTGAGTACATGGAAAAACATGCTGTATCGCGTCTAATTGGAGCTCCTCCTGGATATGTAGGTTATGAGGAAGGCGGACAATTAACAGAAGCGGTGCGTCGTAAACCATATTCTGTTATTTTATTAGATGAAATTGAAAAAGCGCATCCAGAAGTATTCAATATTTTATTACAAATGTTAGATGATGGACGCATTACAGATTCGCAAGGGCGGACAGTGGACTTTAAGAATACAGTTATTATTATGACATCAAATATTGGGTCAGAATATTTATTAGAAGGTTTACAAGAAGATGGCTCTATTAAAGAAGAGTCGAGAGAGCTTGTTATGGGAAATCTTAGAGGACATTTTCGCCCAGAGTTTTTAAACCGTGTGGATGAAATTATTTTATTTAAACCACTTACAACAAATGAAATTAAAGGAATTGTTGATAAAATTGTAAAAGAATTACAAGGACGTTTAGTAGATCGTCATATATCAGTGGAATTAACGGAATCCGCAAAAGAATTTGTTGTAGAATCTGGATTCGATCCGATGTATGGAGCGCGTCCGTTAAAAAGATATGTACAGCGTCAAATTGAGACAAAACTAGCAAGAGAATTAATTGCAGGAACAATTACTGATAATAGTCATGTAGTTGTTGATGTGCAAAATAATGAACTAATTGTTCATGTAGAGTAAAAAAAGAGTTCGGATTGAATCCGAACTCTTTTTTTATTAGTGTTGTTCTACTGGTTCGTTTGGAATTACTGCTGCAATTGCCATTACAAGAACTGCAAGAACAACTGAGAAAATAGACGCTTGTTTAAAATCGTATATACCGCCAGTCATAGAGCTAATTACATAACTCATCATATGTACAAGCATAAACGACCAAATAAAGGCCCAAATTACGCGCATCTTTTCACACCCCTATTCGTTCAATCTGTCCTTATTGTAACACAATTGAAAAAAGAATATAGAAAAAATATTTGTAGATTTTTCAAAGCAAATTTGTATTCCGGTCATACATTATAAAGGAGTAGTTTTTATGTTTAGAAAATAAGGCGGGAGAAAGATGAGTATTACGGAACGTTTTTTCTATTTAGAAAAAGAACCATGCGTCATTTATTTACCTGAGAAACCAAATGGATTTTGCGTTATGCTCCTTGGCGACTACAACTATTTTATTGAGAATAGTACAAGTTTATGGATGCAGCACGAAGGGAGAGCATCTTTCTTGAATGGGCTGATACAGAAAGGGTATACGGTCTTTTCATCTAATTTATATGGAAGACACTGGGGGAATGATCAATCAGTTCGTTTAGCAAAGCGTTTATATCATGTTGTTATGAGGAAAGAAACATTAAATGAAAAAATTCATATTCTTGCAGATGGAATGGGTGCACTTGTAGCTCTTGAGATGATGAATCAATATCCTGAGTGTGTACGATCTGTTGTCATGTTGAGCCCATGTCTAGATTTACCTGCGCATGTGGAATTTGAAAAAGAACATAAGTTTTTCTATAAAAGATTGGTAAGAGAATTATTACTTGCGTATGATGTGAAAGAAGCTGAGTTAGCGGCACAAATTAAGAAAAAAACATTTTTAAACCTTCCTTCATGTGTACCTGTTAAAATTTTTGTATCTACACAAGAAAAGAAAGAACGTAAGCAATTATTACGTGAATATGAGAAAAAGCGAGTGCATGGAAACTGTGAGACCTCTTTATTATTTCATTTACAAGATGTGAAATATAAAATGATTCAGCAGACATGTAGTTTCTTTAAAAAGTATGAAGAAGAGTTATGAAGCTCCAATATACATAAATGAGGAGCTATTGTTTAGAGGGAAGAAAGGGTTGGTGACATGAAACGCGTGCTTATTGTAGGTGCACTTACGTTTGTAGGTTATCACCTTGTAAATAAAATGCTTGCAGAAGAAGTAGAAGTATATGGATTTGATTTTGCTGATTTCGAGAGTATGTCAAAAATAAGTGAAGAAAAGCTATTTTTAATTGGACGGAATGCTTTGTTTACGTATTCTTCCATAAGGGATGAAAATGAATGGAGGGCAGTAGAAAAGGGACATTTTGACGCGACTTACTTTTGTTTATGTGAACCAAATCAGCAAAGTGGATTTCGGAATGAAAGAATCATTTTGCAATATTTGAAGCGTGTTACACATATGTGTGAAAAAAATAAAGTGAAGTTAAATGTAATTTCTTCTATTGAAATAGGGAATGAGGAGGAAGAATCGGAAAATAAACGATTATTTACGAAAGTAGAAGAGGAAATAAAGAAGGGGGGATTTCCATATCATATATTTCGTGTTCCTGCATTATATGGACCTTGGCAACCGGTATTTATGAGCTATCATCAACTTATCCTTTCAGAACTTGCTCAGAATGAATGCCCGTTCGTTCCATATGAAAAAGGGAGTGATATTCTTTACGTTGAGGATGTGTGCGAATATTTATGGGAGAGAGGGACCGATTTAGAAAAACTAGGTGTGTATAATCTAATTAGTGGCAAAAAAAATCTGTGGGAAAAGGGAATGACTCTTTTAAATGCTGATGATAAATGGAGTCAGCATACAGAAGAGGCAAAGAGAGCAGCTATAGAGAGCGTTTGTATTCGGAAAAATACACCGTTAGAATTCGGTTTAAATAAACAATTGACACATTTGAAAAAATATAAGAAGTTATACGAAGGTTGAAACACGTGGTAAACTATTGTATGAATGAAAGGTCCATGCTTTTTTATCCAGCTCTTTGCAGGTGATAATTTACGTAAAGGCAAAGAAGTTAGGCGGATATGAAGGAATCTTGATTGATGAAAGTTTTATTTCACTGAAAGGATGAAGAAATATGAATGAAAAAAATATGCAATTTTTACAGATCGCTATGAAACATTTACCGGAGGCAAAAGCAATTTTAGATGATAATGGAATTGCACTTGATATGGAAAAAGCGCAGCCGGTATTAGAGTTACTAATGAAGGTTATGAGTGAAGCGTATGAGCTTGGAAAAGCAGAAAGATAAAGTGAAGCTTTTATAAGTGGGGAATATTCCGTGGATTATTAGCCCTCACCAATCGGGCTTTTACGGGCGGTTATTCCCTATTGTTTTTTGTTTCTCTGTGGGGGGGGAGGTCGACAATTTGTCGGCTTTATTTTTTGCTTCGAAATATATTCTAGACAAAAAAACGTTTATGTTTTAAAATTAGTACCAAGTCATAATAATTGATATAAAACGGAGGGCTGCAAAGTGAATGTAGGCATTTTAGGGATCGGGAGATATGTGCCAGAGAAAGTAGTCACAAATCAAGACTTAGAGAAAATCATGGATACATCTGATGAATGGATTCGTACAAGAACGGGAATTGCAGAAAGACGCATTGCCGATGATACAATAGATACTTCATATATGGCTGTAGAAGCTGCCAAGAAAGCAATTGAAAATGCAGGGATTAGTGGAGAAGAAATTGACCTTATTTTAGTTGCAACAGTAACGCCAGATCGTTCTTTTCCGGCCGTTGCTTGTGTAATTCAAGAACAAATTGGTGCGAAACATGCAGCAGCAATGGATTTAGGTGCAGCATGTGCGGGCTTTATGTACGGAATGATTACAGCGCAGCAATTTATTCAAACTGGAACTTATAAAAATGTATTAGTAGTTGGTAGTGATAAATTATCTAAGATTGTAGACTGGAATGATCGTAATACAGCTGTACTATTTGGGGACGGAGCAGGGGCTGTTATAATGGGGCCTGTTTCAGAAGGAAAAGGTATTCTTTCATTCGAATTAGGAGCGGACGGAAGTGGTGGTAAGCACCTTTACCAAGATGAATATGTTATGATGAACGGAAGAGAAGTCTTTAAATTTGCTGTTCGTCAGCTTGGTGATTCTTGTCTTCGTGTTTTAGAAAAAGCAGGTCTTACGAAAGAAGATGTGGATTTCTTAGTTCCTCATCAAGCAAATATTCGTATTATGGAGTCTGCACGAGAAAGATTAAATTTACCGCAAGAAAAAATGAGTATGACAATTGAGAAGTTCGGAAATACATCAGCTTCTTCAATTCCAATTGCAATGGTAGAGGAATTGCAAAATGGACGTATTCAAGACGGTGATTTAATTATATTAGTCGGCTTTGGCGGCGGATTAACATGGGGAGCAGTCGCTCTTCGTTGGGGCAAATAAGGACTGAGAGAAAAAAAGGAGTGTATTTTGTATGGAAAAAAAGCGTGTCGTAATTACAGGACTAGGAGCTGTTACGCCGATTGGAACAGATGTTGAAACAGCTTGGGAAAACATTAAAAATGGTGTGTCTGGAATCGGCCGGCTTACAAGATTAGATCCGGAACAATTTCCTGCAAAAGTAGCAGCAGAAATTAACGACTTTGAAGTTGAAAAATATATTGATAAAAAAGAAGCGCGTCGTATGGATCGCTTCACACAATATGCGGTAGCAGCAGCGAAGATGGCAGTTGAAGATGCGAAGTTGGACATTACAGAAGAAATTGCACCACGTATTGGTGTATGGATCGGTTCTGGTATTGGCGGTATGGAAACGTATGAAGAACAATTTAAAATCTTTACGGAAAAAGGTCCTCGCCGTGTAAGTCCATTTTTGATACCAATGATGATTCCTGATATGGCTGCGGGTCAAGTCTCAATTGCTACAGGTGCAAAAGGAATTAATACTTGTTCTGTGACAGCTTGTGCATCAGGAGCAAATTCTGTTGGTGATGCGTTTAAAGTCATTCAGCGCGGCGATGCAGATGCAATGATTACAGGTGGTGCAGAAGCGCCGTTAACAAGTATGGCATTTGCAGGATTTAGTTCGGCGAAAGCATTAACATTTAATGAGGATCCAGCAACTGCTTGTCGTCCATTCGATAAAAATCGAAGTGGCTTTGTAATGGGAGAAGGTGCCGGCATTCTTATACTAGAAGAGTTAGAGCATGCATTAGCACGTGGTGCACACATTTATGCAGAACTTGTTGGATATGGTGCAACAGGTGATGCATTCCATATTACACTTCCTGCTCCTGGTGGTGAAGGCGGCGTTCGTGCGATACGTCAAGCGTTAGCGGATGCAGGTCTTGAGCCAGAGGATATTGATTATATTAATGCGCATGGTACAAGTACAGGTGCAAATGAGAAATATGAAACGATGGCAATTAAAGAGGCATTTGGTGAGCATGCATATAAAGTAGCGATTAGCTCTACAAAATCAATGACAGGCCACTTATTAGGTGCAGCTGGAGCTGTTGAGGCGATATTCTCTATTAAGTCAATTACAGATGGCGTTATTCCTCCAACAATTAATTATGAAACACCAGATCCAGAATGTGATTTAGATTACGTACCAAACAAAGCAAGACATCAAGAAGTACGTGCTGTATTAAGTAATTCATTAGGATTCGGCGGTCATAACGCAGTATTAGTATTTAAAAAATATCAATAATATAGTGTAGTAAGAGGGTGTTATGTAAAACACCCTCTTTATTTATAAATCAAACCCCTTTTTTTAGGGTGGGAGAGAGAGTTCGTCCATGCATAGAAGCGGTTAGGGCCTTTTTGAGCCCCATGCCATGTAAAAACAAAAGTAGAAAGTAAGAGTAGGTTAGTTTTTGTGTCCATAGCCGTAATTAGGAAGGATTGGGTAGTGATAACGCAGTGTTAGTATTTAAAGCGTATAAATAATGTAGTAAGAGGGTGTTATGTAAAACACCCTCTTTATTTATAAATCAAAACCCATTCTTTTTAGGTTGGGAGAGAGCGTCCGATCATGCGTAGAAGCGGTCAGGGCCATTTTGAGCCCCATGCCGAGTGAAGCCAAAAGGAGAGTGTGAGAAAAGGTCAGCTTTTGACTTCATAGCCGGGAGAGGTGTGTAGGAAAACGCCACTGACAAAAGTTTCACTTCATCATTTCGCGTTTGCTCCTTTTCTTGCATATGTATAGAAGAGAGGGGAGAGGTGAGGATGGGGATTATTCAAACGGCAGATTGGCTACATTTGTATTATGGACGTCCAGAAAAACTTTGTGAGAAGTTTACAAAATACATTCCATTGCCAAAAGAGAGACTGTATCAATTTTTAGTTTCTAAAGGTATGTATCGCCCGGTAAGAGAAGGGGAAAAGGAGATTGAACAGTTAGAGGAGAAGCAGATTTGGAAAGAGTTATCTAAAGAGTATGAAGAGCTAAGAAAATGGTTAAAAGGCCCAGATGTCCCTGTCTTTATTTTGTTATCAGATTCATATAATCAAACTGTGCAAGAAGAGTATAACGGAAAAGCTGGTTTAACAATGCGTCATGTTATTTTTTTATTTGTATGCGGCAAAAATTCAGTGAAGGAATTAAAAGCGTTGCTGACGCATGAATATCATCATATATGTCGGTTACATCAAATTGAAAATAGGGAAAAGGACTATACATTATTAGATACAATGATTATGGAGGGATTAGCGGAGCAGGCTGTGACTGAAAGGCATACAGAGGAAGAATGTGCACCTTGGACGTTATACTTTACAAAAGAAGAAGCACGATATTATTGGGAGAAGATTGTAAAAGATAGAGTAGATATGAAGAGAGGAACGAGGGAACATGATTGTTTACTAACTGGGATGCGCAAGTATCCAAAGATGCTTGGGTATGCAATTGGATTTCATATTGTAAAAGAGTGTGTAGAACTTGAACGAGAAAATACACTTTCTTTATTATCTATAGATGCAAAGCACATATTAAATAAGGCTAATACATTTATTCCGCATTAACGGGCAGTCTATTAGGAAAATTTCAAATGCTGAATTGAAAACTTGGTGCTGCCAAGTTTTTTTATGGTGAGAATGGAAGTAAGGTGCGGTGAAGAAATAATAAGTAGAATATATTTCCTTGAATGGAATAAATTTTACAAAAAATGAACATAATGAGATGTACAAACAGTAGTGAAGTGAGGGGTAGAAAATGCTATATCTGCATGATGTATGGGTGAATTGGTTTGAAGGTGAAGAAAATGGGTATAACGTTTGTCATTTTTACGAATGGCGGAAGGATGATACGATTGAGTTATTAGATCAAGTGCCATTATTAAAAGTAGATTCCACATTATATCATTACATCGAGAACGAATTATTGGAACTTCCGCAAAAGTTATTGGAAGACGTACATCATAAGGCGTATATTCGTAAAAATCATGAACGTTTGCAACAAGAGTACTGTTTTGTTGTTACAGATGGAAAAGGAATTATTGCAGTAGATTCAATTGGCTACAATGTACCAATTCGAAAAAGTAGACTTATACCGCGTCAAGAACAGATGGTATATGAGATGGTAGAGAATGTTCAGGCAGAAACGTATGAGTTTCAAGTAGAAGAAATTCAAAAAGAGCATCACATTTTATCACCATCACCTTATATCATGAATGGTTTAACACGTAAAGAAAGACAATTAAAGCAATTGCTATTTATGGCGTTAGATCAACTACATACAACGAAAAATCCAGCTGAAATTCGCTATTGGTATACAGAGTGGGATCCATCAGCTTATGGAACAGTTCAACATATGAATTTTGAAGACGTTTGGGAGCGTCTTTATGAAGAAGCAAAATATGGCTGGTCGGAGAAGCATGAACAGCTATGTGAACGCCTTGTAAAAGGACAACCATTTTTTGAGAAACTATGGGAAATGGAAAATGAGCAAAAGGTAAATTAAAAAGCAGTAAAAAAACTGCACCCCAATTGTTAGATACAGTCTAACAACTGGAGGTGCAGTTTTTTTTGTAATCCAGCTCCGGCGGCAAGAATGATCGGTGGCTTCGCGCCTTCCTGCGAGGCAAAAATCGCCTCTACGTCAGGAGCTCCATCCCCCTCACATTCTGAGCGAGCCGCTTCCGCTTTTTATATAATCCAGCTCCGGCTCCTAACCCTTTGCATCTAAGAACCTTCCCCACGAGAAGGTAAAAAGCACCTTCTGTGGGAAAGAACCTTATCCACCCAGGGCTAAGCAGTCGCCTCCGCTTTTTATCATTATCTACGTTTTCTGCTTAATCCCATTGCATTTTCTACTTTACGTAGTTGTTTTATTGCAACTCGGTTTGCTTTTTCAGCACCTTTGTCTAGAATTTCATCTAATTCTGGAGAGTTGATTAGTTCGTTATATTTTTCTTGGATTGGACGAATTGCTTCTACAACGATTTTCGCTAAATCGCCTTTAAAGTCACCGTATCCTTTTCCTTCATAATAAGTTTCTAGTTCTTCGATTGTTTTGCCTGTGAATGAAGAATAGATCGTTAATAAGTTGGAAATACCAGGCTTATTTTCTTTATCGTATTTTACGATACCGTCAGAATCAGTTACTGCACTTTTAATTTTCTTTTCAATTGTTTTAGGCTCATCAAGCATGCTAATCATTGATTTTGGATTTGGATCAGATTTACTCATTTTTTTCGTAGGCTCTGTTAATGACATAACACGTGCCCCTACTTTTGGAATGCGAATTTCCGGAATTGTGAATATTTCACGGTAACGTTTATTGAAACGTTCTGCTAAATCACGTGTTAATTCCATATGCTGTTTTTGGTCGTCACCAACTGGAACGATTTCAGTGTTATAAAGTAAGATATCAGCAGCCATTAACGGTGGATACGTAAGTAAAGCGGCTGGAACAGACTCTCTGCCTGATGATTTATCTTTGTATTGTGTCATTCGTTCTAATTCTCCAACATATGCGATAGATTGCATAATCCATCCTAGCTGAGCGTGTGCTGGTACTTCTGATTGCACAAATAAAGTTGATTTTTCAGGGTCAATACCACAAGCGACATATAGTGCAGCAAGGCTGCGGATATTTTTACGAAGTTGTACAGAATCCTGAGGCACTGTAATAGCATGTTGATTGACAATGCAGAAATAACAATCATGTTCGTTTTGTAGTTCTGTAAATTGCTTCATAGCTCCTAAATAGTTCCCAAGTGTAATTGTTCCACTTGGTTGAATACCAGAAAAGATAACTGACATAAGTAATTCCTCCTTAAATTTTAGGTATGTATTATTGAAGGGTGGGGGAAGTAGATCAATATGAGCCGCTTCCGCTTTTTGTGTAATCTAGCCCCGGCTCCTAGCCTTTCGCGTCTAAGAACCTTCCCCGCGAGAAGGTAAAAAGCATCTTCTGTGGAAAAGAACCTTAGTCACCCAGGGCTAGGCAGTCGCCTCCGCTTTTTATATAATCCAGCTCCAGCGGCAAGAATGATCGGTGGCTTCGCGCCTTCCTGCGAGGCAAAGAACGCCTCTACGTCAGGAGCTCCATCCCCCTCACATTCTGAACGAGCCGCTTCCGCTTTCTAAATACAAAAAAGCCCAATCATCCCAAATGATATAGGGACGAATGGACCGCGGTACCACCCTAATTATTTCACGGCTGTGAAATCTCTTGTATCCATTATAACGCTGGATATAACGCCAAAGCCTACTCCTCAGTTGTTTCGGTTTGGTGCTCAAAAGCCCATTCCATATTGTACAATTACTTGTTCACACCAGCCACAAGCTCTCTGAAATTGCTGCAATATGTACTCTTCTTTCTCATCGCATGCATATGAAATTATTATAACGTAACTCTTGCTATTCAAGAGTTGAAGCTATTTAATAGCAAAATGTTTTGCAAATTATTATATCATATGGAAGATTGTTTGCAAACTACATCAAAATAGTAAAGCTAATAATTGTCGAGAGGGCTCCAAGTAGAACACCTGTAATACAAATAGGATACGTCCATGTGAATGAATATGTTTTATAGATTCGTTCTTTTTTATCAACAGGCTCTTCTTCTTCAATTAGAGATTCAATTTTTTTATTTGTTCCAAACACTTTTTGGAAGGCATATATCGTTACGTTGAAAAATCCACTTTGAAATAAGAATAAAAAACCGCCTAAGAGAATACACAATAATGCGATATAAAACGAAATATTGACAAAATTCAACAAAAAGTGAGTTGGAAATAAAAAAGCACCAATACTAGAAGCAAGTATTGCAAATGAAATGAGTATGCAGGTATGAAAAAAAAGTCTATTCAAAATGTTCCCCTCCGTCAAAATGCTACTGGAATTATTATACTATAAAAGTTATAATGAGTACTAGAAGTAATTATTTGAAAATTATACGCAATTGTGTATTTTATTTCAATATGATGGTATCAATGTTAAGTTATACCTTTACAGAAAAATAAAAAAATTAATATTTCATTAAAAATTTTAACAAAAAAACAAAAAATGATATTCACAATCGTCATATTATATGTATAATGAAAATTGTAGAAACTTGGAGATTATTCTTTCAATTCTATTATTTTAATAAGTTGGGTACAGGAAGTGCAATTAGGGGGAGGTAGGATAATATGAGTTTGCTTTCAATGTTGAAGGTCAGAATTATCTAGATCTAATTTCATATGTAGATATGTTTGCTACGAATGGTACACAAAACAGGATATTCGAATCCGACGTATGATGAGTGAATTTAAAAAGCAAAAGCAGATACGAAAGATTTACAAGCTCACTGGGATAACCTTTTACAGGTTGAAAAGATGTTAATGAAAGAAGATGCAGTTATTGCGCTAAACTTTTAAAAAGGACATGCTCACTTGCCTTGATAAAAGGTGCTGTGAAAGATATTATTCCGATTAATTATGGTGGTAAACTGACTTATAAACTTACATTTGTTGACCAAAAATAATTTTTATTCCATCGTTTACAAGGGTATATGCCTCTGATGGGCATATACTCTTAATTTTAAAAAAAATAAAAGTAAGAATATTTTAAACTATCTTGTTGCTTTTGAAAAAATGGGGAGGTGCTTGACTATGGGACGTTATGTATTCAAACGTTTCGTGTACATGATTGTAACATTATTTTTAATTACTACATTAACATTCTTTCTAATGAAATTACTGCCGGGTTCTCCACTTAAAAACCAAGAGAAATTATCACCACAGCAAAGGGAACTCATTTTAGAAAAATATGGTTTGAATGATCCGCTACCAGTTCAGTATGCGCGTTATTTAGGAAACTTAGTAAAAGGTGATTTAGGAGTATCATTCCAATATGATAATCGTCCAGTAACAGATATGATTGTCGAGCGTATTGGGCCATCAGCACAGCTTGGCTTCCAGGCAATTGTGTTTGGTACATTTATAGGATTAATCTTAGGAGTTATCGCCGCACTTCGTAATAATACATGGGTCGATTATGGAGCAACGATTATTTCCGTACTCGGAATGTCGGTACCATCCTTCGTATTTGCGGCACTGTTACAATATTTCGTAGGTGTAAAACTTGGCTGGTTCCCAGTTGCATTCTGGAAGGGACCTGAATTTACAGTTATGCCTACTATCGCCTTATCAATGGCAGTTATCGCAACAATCGCGCGTTTTGCTCGTGCAGAATTAATTGAAGTTATGCAGGCTGATTATATTTTAACAGCAAAAGCAAAAGGGATTAGTCAAGGCGTTATCATTGTGAAACACGCACTTCGTAACGCACTTATTCCGGTTGTTACAATTTTAGGACCAATGGTTGCAGGGTTAATTACAGGGACACTTGTTATTGAACAAATTTTTGCTGTACCTGGACTTGGGGAGCAATTCGTTAAATCGATAACATTAAATGATTATACAGTTATTATGGGAACAACAATTTTCTATAGTGCAATCTTTATTTTAGTCATCTTTATTGTGGATATTTTATACGGAATTATTGATCCTCGTATTCGTCTAGCGGGAGGGAAAAAATGATGAAAGATATACAAAAATTATCTCCAGATTTATTTCAGCCAGCCAATCAAAGCAATGTTGATAATGAAGTCATTGCCCGTCCAAGCTTAACTTTTTGGCAAGATGTAAGAAGACGTTTGTTCCAGCATAAAGGGGCAATGTTCGGTCTTGTATTACTGATTATTATTACACTTAT
The DNA here is from genome assembly GCF_002551815.1 of Bacillus sp. AFS098217. Lineage (GTDB taxonomy): Bacteria > Bacillota > Bacilli > Bacillales > Bacillaceae_G > Bacillus_A. The sequence goes on along the minus strand of NZ_NVPR01000018.1, from coordinate 3,042 downwards.
GGCAATTTTTGGGCCGATGGTAAGTAAACATTCCTATAAAGAACAAGACTTAGGTCGTGCAAAAATGCCACCAAAAATTCCAGTAATCGAAAACATTCATTGGTTACCGTTTGATGGTAAAGATCAATATGGTGTTGATCAATATGCAAAACGTGATATTAAAGAGTATTTCTGGTTTGGTACAGATGATCTTGGACGTGATCTATGGACAAGAACATGGGAAGGAACACGCGTATCATTATATATCGCCCTGTTAGCGGCAGCGATTGATTTAGTAATTGGGGTTGCATATGGAGGTATTTCAGCGTTCTATGGAGGACGAGTAGATAATATTATGCAGCGTATCATGGAAATTATTAATGGTATTCCGTATTTAATTATCGTTATTTTGATGGTAATTATTATGGGTTCAGGTATTTGGTCAATTACACTTGCGATGGCAATTACAGGCTGGATTGGAATGTCGCGGATTGTGCGGGGACAAATTTTAAAACTGAAAAATCAAGAATATGTATTAGCATCTCGTACATTAGGCGCAACAAACACACAATTAATTGTGAAACACTTAATTCCAAACGTAATGGGACCAATTATTGTTATGACAATGTTTACAATTCCTACAGCGGTGTTCGGTGAAGCGTTCTTAAGTTTCATTGGACTTGGTATTCAGCCGCCATTTGCATCGCTTGGTTCTCTTGTAAATGATGGATATAAATCAATTCAAACATATCCACATATGATGTTCATCCCTGCGATTGTTATCAGTATGTTAATTTTAGCATTTAACTTAATGGCAGATGGATTACGCGATGCGTTAGATCCAAAAATGCGTAAGTAAAAGAGGAGGGAGAAGTAAAATGAAAACATTGTTAGAGGTAAAAGATTTACAAGTCTCCTTTGATACACATGCTGGTCAAGTGCAAGCTGTTCGTGGAGTTACTTTTGATTTGAAAAAAGGAGAAACATTAGCGATTGTAGGAGAATCTGGTTCTGGGAAATCCGTTACATCGAAAGCGCTAATGGGATTAATCCCTAACCCTCCAGGACGCATTAAAAATGGAGAAATTATATTTGACGGTCGTGATTTAACAAAGTTAACGGAAAAAGAAATGCAACAAGTTCGTGGGAAAGAAATCGCGATGATTTTCCAAGATCCGATGACATCATTAAATCCAACGATGACAATTGGTAATCAAGTCATGGAAGGTCTTATTAAGCACCAAGGAATGGGTAAAGCAGATGCACGTAAAGTTGCTTTAGAGTTAATCGATCTTGTTGGAATTCCGAATCCAGAAGCGCGTTTAAAGCAATATCCACACCAATTTTCTGGTGGTATGAGACAGCGTGTTGTTATTGCGATGGCACTAGCTTGTAATCCGAAATTATTGATTGCCGATGAGCCAACAACGGCACTTGACGTTACAATTCAGGCGCAAATTTTGGAATTAATGAAGGATATTCAGCAGAAAACGGAAGCGGCAATTATTTTCATTACGCATGATTTAGGTGTAGTGGCGAACGTGGCAGATCGAGTTGCTGTTATGTATGCTGGTAAAGTTGTTGAAATTGGAACGGTTGATGAAATTTTCTACAATCCAAAACATCCGTATACATGGGGATTAATCGCATCTATGCCAAGTTTAGATGGTTCAGAGGAAGAGTTATATGCAATTCCTGGAACACCTCCGGATTTATTGAAACCGCCAAAAGGGGATGCTTTTGCACCACGTAACCCGCAGGCGTTAAAAATTGATTTTGAAATGGAACCACCATTGTTTAAAGTAAGTGATACACATTATGCGGCAACATGGTTACTTCATGAGCAAGCGCCGGAAGTGAAACCGCCAGAAGTCGTTCAAAAACGAATTCTTCAGATGAAAGCAGGTGAACAACATGACTAATCAACGTGAAAAATTAATTGAAGTAAAAAATGTGAAGCAGCACTTCAACGTGAGTGGTGGTGTTGTAAAAGCGGTCAACGATATTTCATTTGATATTTACCGCGGTGAAACATTTGGGCTTGTAGGAGAATCTGGTTGCGGAAAATCGACAACGGGAAGAACGATTATTCGCTTATACGATGCAACTGCTGGTGAAGTATTGTTCGATGGTGAAAACGTACATGGTAAAAAATCACGAGCAGAATTAAAGAAATTTAATCGTAAAATGCAAATGATTTTCCAAGATCCATATGCGTCATTAAACCCGCGTATGACAGTTGGGGATATTATTGCAGAAGGTATTGATATTCACGGGTTAGCAAAAAATAAAAAAGAACGTATGGACCGTGTTCATGAATTACTGAATACAGTTGGATTAAATAAAGAACACGCAAACCGTTTCCCGCATGAATTCTCTGGTGGACAACGTCAACGTATTGGGATTGCTCGTGCGCTAGCTGTAGAACCTGAATTTATCATTGCTGATGAGCCAATTTCTGCGCTGGACGTATCGATTCAGGCGCAAGTTGTAAACTTATTGAAAAAGTTGCAAAAAGAAAAAGGATTAACATATTTATTCATTGCCCATGATTTATCAATGGTAAAATACATTAGTGATCGCATTGGTGTTATGTATCGTGGTCAAATTGTTGAATTAACGAGCAGTGATGAATTATATGAGAATCCAATTCATCCATATACAAAATCATTATTATCAGCGATTCCGCTTCCTGATCCAGACTATGAGCGCAATCGTAAACGGATTGTGTATGATCCATCTCAGCATCAATATGGAAATGAAGTACCAACGATGCGAGAAATTCGTCCTGGACATTTTGTTTTATGCTCAGAAGCAGAATACAAGAAATATAAAGAAATCTATCAATAATAGAAAAAGCGGCCTTGAGAGGTCGCTTTTTTTTATGTAAATACAAATTAGAAACTGATATAAACCCTTTCTTTTTGGGTGGGGAAGAGGACCCGCCCATGCATAGAAGCGGACAGAACCTTTTTTGGCCCCATGCCGTATGAAAACAAAAGGAGAGAATGAGTGGAGAGTTTCCTTTTATTTTCAAAGCTGTTATTTGAATCAATTTCATAA
>NZ_NVPR01000096.1 GCF_002551815.1 Bacillus sp. AFS098217 | reverse complement strand
CCTTCATGGCTCACCATTTTCGCGGAAGTAGTTCAGTGGTAGAATACAACCTTGCCAAGGTTGGGGTCGCGGGTTCGAATCCCGTCTTCCGCTTTTTTACTTCGGGGCCTTAGCTCAGCTGGGAGAGCGCCTGCCTTGCACGCAGGAGGTCAGCGGTTCGATCCCGCTAGGCTCCATTTATAAATCAGAAAAAGCTTACATCAATCGATGTAAGCTTTTTTGTATTCTGTTTAAGGAAGACGGCTTGAATTCATTTCGTTTACAATAGAAAGGTAGAAGTGAATACAATACGTTTGGATATTGGTAATGGGGGGATAGATGTTGAAAGTTGTTATTGCATCTGATTCATATAAAGAGAGTTTACGGGCAATAGAGGTATGTAAGGCCATTGAAATGGGATTTAGTGAGGTTTTTCCTGAAGCTAAGTATGTAACAGCTCCAATTGGAGATGGAGGAGAAGGAACTGTTCAATCTCTTGTTGATGCTACAGGTGGAAAGGTTATTTCACTCGATGTCACAGGTCCACTTGGAGAGGAAGTAGAGGCGTTTTACGGTATTTCTCAAGATAAAAGAACAGCATTTATTGAAATGGCAGCAGCATCAGGACTGCATCATATTCCAATTGAAAAACGAAATCCGCTTATTACGACTACAAGAGGAACAGGAGAACTCATATTACATGCATTAGATCAAGGGGTACAGCATATCATTCTAGGGCTCGGAGGAAGTGCTACCAATGATGGTGGAGCTGGCATGCTGTCTGCTTTAGGTGCGAAGTTCTTAAATGAAAATGGAGAAGTAATGGAGCCTGTTGGTGGCAATTTACATTCCATTGCCACTTTTAATCTTTCGGAACTAGATTCTCGTTTCGTACATGTGAAATTAGAAGCGGCATGTGATGTAGATAATCCGTTAATTGGGCCAAAAGGAGCCTCTTTTGTATTTGCTAAACAAAAGGGAGCTAATGTAGAAATGATGAAAGAACTAGAAGAAAATTTGAAACATTATGCTCATATATTAAAAGAACACTTCCATGTCGATGTAGCAGAAGTTCCAGGTGCAGGAGCGGCTGGAGGTGTAGGAGCAGCAGTCGTTGCGGTATTAAAAGGACAACTTCGAAAAGGAATTGAAATTGTATTAGATTATATAGGCTTTGATAAACATATAGAAGGCGCTGATCTTGTTTTGACAGGTGAAGGAAGAATAGATGAACAAACAGCCTACGGAAAAGCTCCTGTTGGTGTTGCTAGACGTGCGAAACAACATCATATACCAGTTATCGCTATTGGTGGCTCCGTTCTTTTAAATCATATTCCGATTTATAAAGAGGGGATCGATGCTGTATTCGGGGTGACAGCAAGCCCAATGACATTAGAAGAAGCATATAGATCAGCGGAAGAAAATATTAAAATGACCGCAAGGAATATTGCAACGGTATGGAAATTAGCATCAGAAAAACATCTCTAAGTATAGAGGTGTTTTTTATGTTTACTAATGTATATATACATTAATTAAAAAACCGACATAAAAATTTCTTTCTTTTAGGGGGACGAGAGCATCTGGCCATGCANNGAGCAAACGAGTGTAGGTTACTTTTATTCTACATAGCAGGGATTTAGATGTTGAAAAATGAAAATGGATTTATACATCAATACAAATTGAAAAACCGACATAAAAACCTCTTTCTTTTAGGGGGACGAGAGCATCTGGCCATGCATAGAAGCGGTTAGGGCCTTTTTCTGCCACATGCGAAGTAAAAACAGAAAGAGCAAACGCGGCTAGGTTACTTTTTATTCTGTCTAGCAGGGCT
>NZ_NVPR01000095.1 GCF_002551815.1 Bacillus sp. AFS098217 | reverse complement strand
AAGTTTCCGTGTTTCGTTTTCGTTTAGTTTTGAGAGTTCAATAAAAAAGTATTGATTCTCAAAAGAAAATATGATATAAATTAATTCTGCAATTTGTATGGGCCTATAGCTCAGCTGGTTAGAGCGCACGCCTGATAAGCGTGAGGTCGATGGTTCGAGTCCATTTAGGCCCACCATACAACTTGGGGCCTTAGCTCAGCTGGGAGAGCGCCTGCCTTGCACGCAGGAGGTCAGCGGTTCGATCCCGCTAGGCTCCACCAAAACACTATTTTATATAGTATGGTATGTTCTTTGAAAACTAG
>NZ_NVPR01000094.1 GCF_002551815.1 Bacillus sp. AFS098217 | reverse complement strand
TTCGAGTCCTCTCGGGCGCGTTTTCTTTCGGGAAGTGGCTCAGCTTGGTAGAGCACCTGGTTTGGGACCAGGGGGTCGCAGGTTCAAATCCTGTCTTCCCGATAATTGATTTGGGGCCTTAGCTCAGCTGGGAGAGCGCCTGCCTTGCACGCAGGAGGTCAGCGGTTCGATCCCGCTAGGCTCCACCAAATAGTTCTCTGAAAACTGAACG
>NZ_NVPR01000093.1 GCF_002551815.1 Bacillus sp. AFS098217 | reverse complement strand
GCAGCAGCAAAGGCCAAAGCAGCAGCGCTAGCGAAGCAGAAGGCATTGGAAGGTACTGGGGCACCTGAAGATGAGAAGGCGAAGGCAATTGCAGCAGCGAAGGCAAAAGCCGCCGCTATCGCAAGAGCAAAGGGGGCTGTGAGTAAGAAGGAAGAAGCACTAGAGCAGGAGAAACCGTCACTAAACCAACCATATTTAAATACTTATGTAGAGATTGTTAAGGAGAAAATAGGGGAACATTCATTAGTAGATTCCTATATTAATAAGCTTTCAAAAGATGTTCCAACACTTGTAGTTAAGCTGGAAAATTACTATGAAGTGATGGAATTATTACGGTTCCATAAGGGACTTGCTTTTGATTATATGTCGGAGCTACATGCGACTGATTTTGTTACACATATGGAAGTATATGTTCATTTATTTTCATATGGAAAGAAACAGTCTGTAGCGGTGAAGGTGAAATTAGACCGAGAGGCGCCGCAAGTAGCATCGATTACACCGCTTTGGAACGGGGCAAATTGGCCAGAGCGCGAGGCATATGACTTACTTGGCATTATCTTTAAGGGGCACCCGAATTTAACGCGTATTTTAATGCCAGATGATTGGGTAGGGCATCCGCTTCGAAAAGATTACGAACCGTTTGATGTGGAGGTGTAGCATTATGATCCGTACAGAAGAGATGCTTTTAAATGTAGGACCACAGCACCCGAGTACACATGGTGTATTTCGGCTTGTTATTAAAATCGATGGGGAAATCATTAAAGAAGCTACACCTGTCATTGGTTATTTACACCGTGGGACGGAGAAAATCGCCGAGAGCTTACAGTATACACAAATTATCCCATATACAGATCGAATGGACTATTTATCAGCAATGACCAATAACTATGTCATTTGTCATGCTGTTGAGACAATGATGGGACTGGAAATTCCAGAGCGTGCGGAATATTTACGAGTGCTTGCGATGGAGCTTGGCCGCGTTGCCAGTCACCTTGTTTGGTGGGGTACTAACCTTCTTGATATTGGTGCAGTTAGTCCATTTCTATACGCATTTCGTGAGAGAGAGATGATTATTAATCTTTTAAATGAACTATGCGGTGCACGGCTTACTTTTAATTATATGCGGGTGGGCGGTGTGAAGTGGGATGCTCCGGATGGTTGGATCGAAAAGGTTCGGGAGTTTGTCCCATATATGAGAGAACAATTAAAAGGCTATCACGATCTTGTGAGCGGAAATGAAATTTTTTTGAATCGTGTGAAAGGCGTTGGTATATATAGCGCGGAAGATGCACTCTCTTATTCTCTAAGCGGAGCAAATTTGCGGTGTACGGGTGTGAAATGGGATCTTCGCAAGGATGAACCGTATTCTATTTATGATCGCTTTGATTTCGATATTCCTGTTGGAGAGATAGGTGATGCTTGGGATCGTTACATTTGTCGGATGAAAGAGATTGAGGAGTCTCTCAAAATTATCGAGCAGGCAGCGGAGCAGTTTCCGGAGGAAGGAAGTGTAATAGCGAAAGTGCCGAAGATTATTAAGGCGCCGAAGGGCGAGGCATTTGTCCGCATTGAGTCGCCGCGCGGTGAAATTGGGTGCTATATTGCGAGCGAAGGAAAGAAAGAGCCGTATCGTCTGAAATTTCGCAGACCATCTTTTTATAACCTACAAATCTTGCCGAAGCTTTTGAAGGGTGAAAATATCGCAAACTTAATTACGATTTTAGGCGGCGTTGATATTGTGCTTGGGGAGGTTGATGGCTAATGATTGAAACGATCTTAGAGTCATCGGCAGGTTGGAAGAATTTCTTCATTTTTTTTGGCTTAGCGGTACTTCTACTGTTTGCTGTCCTTGGATTTGTTACATATGGGATTTTAGCAGAGCGGAAAGTGATGGGGTTTATGCAAGGGCGAATTGGCCCGAACCAAGTGGGTGGCCGCTTCGGGTTATTGCAAACAGTAGCTGATGTTTTAAAACTTTTATTAAAAGAAGATAGCATTCCGAAAGCTGCGGATAAGCCGCTATTTATATTGGCGCCTATTATTGCGTTTGCACCTGCCTTTATGGTTCTTGCGGTCATTCCATTTACGGATAAATTTCAATTTGCTGATATTGGAGTTGGGCTTCTTTATTATATTGCAGTTTCAGGGATTACAACGATTGGCGTTCTGACCGGCGGCTGGGCATCGAATAATAAATACTCACTTTTAGGCGGAATGCGTGCGGCGGCGCAGATGATTTCCTACGAAATTCCCCTTGTCATGAGTGTCATAGGCGTTGTCTTATTAGCTGGTAGTCTCAATCTAAATGAAATTGTAGCGGCGCAGGAGAAGGTTTGGTACATTTTCGCGCAGCCGATTGGTTTTGTTATTTTCTTAATTGCTGCGGTTGCAGAGTTGAACCGGACACCGTTTGACTTACCGGAAGCGGAATCGGAGCTTGTCTCTGGATATCATACGGAATACTCGGGGTTTCGCTGGGCGTTCTTTATGCTTTCTGAGTATGTGTACTTCTTTGGAATGGCCTCATTAATTACGGTGCTCTTCTTAGGTGGCTGGAATCCAGTTATGTTTCTTGGTTTTATTCCTGGTGCTGTATGGTTTGCCTTAAAGTTCAGCGCGGTTGTCTTTCTATTAATTTGGTTCCGTGTGACGTTTCCACGTATAAGGGGCGATCAGCTGATGGAATTTGGCTGGAAGGTATTATTGCCAATCGCACTTGCAAATATTTTCTTAACGGCATTGATTAAGGAGTTATTCTTCTAATCTACGAGAGGGGTGCCAGTAAGATATGAAAGGATTATTCAAAGGATTAAAGTATACGCTGAGTAATTTAAGCAAGAAAAAGGTGACATATGATTATCCCAATCAGCCACTGCCACTACCAGATCGTTTCCGCGGTATTCAAAAGTTTTATCCGGAAAAATGTATCGTTTGTAATCAATGCGCGAATATTTGTCCAACTGACTGTATTCAATTAACCGGAAAGAAACATCCAGACCCTACGAAAAAAGGGAAAATTATTGATACGTACGATATTAACTTTGAAATTTGTATTCTTTGCGATTTGTGTACAGAGGTTTGTCCGACAGAGGCAATCGTGATGACAAACAACTTTGAGTTGGCAGAGTATACGCGTGATGATTTGTTTAAAAATTTGCAGTGGCTCGATGAAAACGATGAGAACGTCAGAAAGGAGAATAAAGCATGAATGGCGAGTTTGTAGCATTCTTTGTCTTGTCCTTAACGGCGATTATTGGTGGTATTTTGATGTTGAACTTAACGAAAGTGATGCATATGATGCTTGCCCTTGTGTTCACGTTTCTTAGCATTGCAGGCTTGTATTTTCTTTTGTCAGCTGAGTTTATTGGAGTGGCGCAAATTTTAATTTACTCTGGAGCGATTACGATTATTATGATTTTTGGCATTATGCTAACGAAGCATGATGCAGAAAGTGAGTCAGGATTTAGTTTCCGTAAATTTGTTGTTTTCCTTGCGGTTGTAGCGTTTGGGGCGGTCATGTACTTCGCAGTTAATAATATAGACTTTACAAATCAAAATGTACAGGGAAGCTTACCGCTTCATGAACAAAATACACTTCAAATTGGTACGCTTTTGTATTCAAAATATGTCATTCCATTTGAGTTAACATCAGTTGTTTTACTTGTTGCACTTGTTGGGGCCATTGTACTTGCGAAGGGTGATGAGAAAGAGGGGGATTCCCATGAGTAGTGTTCCAGCTTCCGCCTATTTGGCACTTGCGATTATTCTATTTTGCATCGGGTTATTTGGAGCTTTAACAAAGCGAAATACCGTCATCGTTTTAGTTTGTATTGAACTTATGTTGAATGCAGCGAATTTAAATTTAGTCGCTTTTAGTAAGTTCGGCTTTTTTCCAAACTTAACAGGACAAATTTTTTCACTGTTTACGATGTCTGTTGCGGCGGCAGAGGCAGCGGTTGGGCTCGCAATTTTAATTGCATTGTATCGTAATCGTACAACAGTTAACGTGGATGAGATGGATACGCTGAAAGGTTAATTGTGACCGAAAAGGGGGAAGGAAACAATGATCGATTATGCATGGCTTATACCGATTTTCCCGCTTGCCTCGTTTTTTTTACTCATTATATTTGGAAAGAAGTTAAGAGAAGGAAGTAGCTTACTTGGTATCTTTTTCACATTTCTTTCCTTTGTGGGTGCGGTGGTTGTATTAGTAGAACGCTTTTCATCAGAAACAGTAAAACATACGTGGTTATGGTTACGAGTCGGTGATGTAGATCTTTCGTTCGGATTTGAGGTTAATGCACTGAATGCCTTAATGCTCTTTATCGTTACACTTGTGAGTTTCCTTGTACATGTGTATTCGAAAGGATATATGCAAGGGGATGAAAGGTTGCCGACATTTTATTCATATCTAGGGCTATTTACATTTGCGATGTTAGGGCTAGTCATTTCAACGAATTTATTGCAGCTTTATATATTCTGGGAGTTAGTTGGACTTGGTTCATTTTTACTGATTGGTTTTTACTTCTTTAAGGAATCCGCGAAGGCAGCTGCAAAAAAGGCGTTTATTATGACGCGTATTGGCGATGTTGGTTTATTTATTGGGATGATTCTACTCTTCTGGCAAGCGGGCAGCTTTGAGTACGAGGCCATCTTTAAAGCGGTACAAATGGGAGAAGTCTCTCCTTTTATGATTACATTCACAGCGATTTTAATTTTTATCGGCGCGATGGGGAAATCAGGACAGTTTCCGCTGCATACTTGGCTGCCAGATGCGATGGAAGGGCCAACACCTGTCTCGGCACTTATTCATGCGGCGACGATGGTTGCAGCTGGCGTGTACTTAGTCGCGACGATGTTCCCGCTGTTCGTGGCAAGCTCTGTGGCAATGCAAACAGTGGCAATTGTGGGTGCCTTTACTGCAATCTTTGCTGCTTCCATCGGGCTCGTGCAAACGGATATAAAGAGGGTTCTCGCGTATTCTACGGTCAGTCAGCTCGGGTATATGATGCTTGCGCTTGGCTCCGCAGGTTATGTGGCTGGCGTCTTTCATTTAACGACACATGCCTTCTTTAAAGCACTCCTTTTCTTGGCGGCGGGAAGCGTGATTCATGCGGTGCATACGCAAAACATTAATGAAATGGGCGGCTTACAGAAGAAGATGAAAGTAACAGGAGTCCTTTTCTTAATGGGTACGCTTGCTATTAGCGGTGTTCCGCTTTTTTCAGGATTTTTTAGTAAAGATGAAATTTTAGCGGCGGCGTGGATGCGCGGCAATTATGTTTTGTTCGTCCTTGCAGTGATCGCGGCGTTCTTAACAGCATTTTACATGTTCCGATTATACTTCCTTGTTTTTACAGGGGAAGCAAAGACGAAGGCGGAAGTGCATGAATCTCCGCGCGTTATGACATTTCCAATGATTGTTCTCGGCGTCTTTGCTGTTTTAGCAGGTTACATCAATACGCCGTGGTTTGGAACATTTCTTGGAGATTGGCTGACAAAGAATGTTCCATTTCAAGTGGAGCCAAGTCATGGCCCGGCTTGGATTATGATTGTTGCGACGCTCGTTTCGTTTGCTGGCATTCTCTTGGCATACCTTATTTACGGAAGACAATCCATTCCTAGAGATTGGGCTGGAGGACAAGGAACGGTCCTACATGACCTGCTTGTGAAAAAGTATCATGTAGATGAAATCTATAATATGACTTTAGTGCCACTAGTAAAAGGAATTGCCTATGTGTTTCGTTTGTTTGAAGTATATATTGTGGAAGGAATTGCTCAGTTAGTTAGAGGTATTGTTAAAGGAGTAAGCGGTGCTGGTTCGAAACTTCAAAACGGGAATGTACAAGTATATGGAACTGTGACTGCTATTTCTCTAGCAGCATTAGTTATCATTCTATTATATACAGGGGGGTATTGGTAATGAATGCAATATTATTATCGTTTTTCATTTTCTCCCCACTCCTTGGTATCTTCTTCCTTGCATTAACACCAAAAACGGAAGTACGTGCCGTGCGCGGACTTGGCTTGTTTGGGACAGTGCTCCCGCTTGGGATGGCTATCGTCCTAGCTAGTACATATGCTTCTGGGAAGAGCTTATCGATATTTGCAGAAAAGATAAAATGGATTCAATTTGGGAATTTTCCCGAGATAGATAAAAAGATATTTTCCATTTACTATGAGCTTGGTATCGATGGGTTTTCACTTGTTATGATGCTACTCACAGCACTTTTAGCAACACTTGCGGCGATTACAGCATTTTCAATTCAAAAAAATATAAAAGGATTTTATATGCTGTTATTAACGCTTGAAGTGGGAATGCTTGGTGTCTTCGCTGCCGAGAACTTATTTTTGTTCTTTATCTTCTTCGAGATCACATTACCTCCGATGTTTTTGCTCATTGGGAAATGGGGCAAACTTTCGAGCGAAAAATCTGCTTATAGTTATTTAATATATAACGGTATTGGTTCAGCCATTTTACTCATTGTTTTTTCAATCCTCTTTGCAAAAACAGGTACGACAAACTTTACAGCGTTAAAAAATATTTTAACCGGAGCAGAGCCGACGCTTTTAAGTGGAGTTTCAAGCGCGTTGCAACAAGGGTTATTTATAGCGCTTATGATTGCTTTTGCGATTAAGCTACCGATTTTTCCTTTGCATCGCTGGATGGTGAATGTGCATGTAGAAGCGCATCCTGCGGTAGTTATGTTACATGCAGGTGTCCTGTTAAAAATCGGGGCGTACGGTATTGTGCGCTTTGGGAAAGGATTATTTCCAGATCAGTTTCAAAATTTTGCAATGCTGCTAGCGATACTAGGGGTAATTAATTTGTTGTACGGTGCTTTTCTTGCATTGATTCAAACAGATTTTCGGAAGGTACTCGCTTACTCCAGTATTTCACATATGGGGATCGTCTTGATGGGACTTGCGGCACTGAATGCATCTGGCGTGCAAGGGGCATTATTTCAAGTTGTCTCCCACGGCTTAATTGCCGCATTATTATTCTTCTTGCTTGGCATCATTGAAGAGCGCTTTGGCACATCTGACATTACAAAGCTTGGCGGCTTGGCAAAACAAGTTCCCGTGCTTAGCGGTTTCTTATTAGCAGGGAGTATGGCCTCGCTTGGTCTGCCAGGAATGTCAGGGTTTGTTAGTGAGTTCCTTGCTTTTCTCGGTTTATTTCAAGGAAAGCCAATTGTAGCGGCCGTTGGTGCACTTGGCATTATTTTAACGGCTGTATATGTCCTAAGGGCTACACTTCAAGTGACATTTGGAAAACGAGAATTAGAGGCGAAACCGGATATTCGCGGCTGGGAGTACGTTCCGGTTCTTCTGCTACTTATATGTATTATAGCGGTTGGCGTAATGCCAGAATTGCTTGGGGAGCCGCTTCAAAACACATTGAAAACATTGGGGGTGAAGTAGGATGGATATGAATACATTGCTTAGTTTGCCTTGGCATTTAATGGTGCCAGAGTTCATCGTTCTTTTGGCGGCCATCCTTCTCTCTCTTCTTGATTTGTTTTGTAAGCTGAACCGTAAGTACTTAGCATTTGGAGCAATTGGCGCCGTCATCTTATCATTAATCGCATTGATTATGCTTTACAGTGAACCAGCTGACACCATTTTAAATGGTTCGTTTGTATTAGATGGATTTTCAAAAGGATTTAAAACATTATTATTACTTAGTGCGATTCTCATCTTATGTATGGCGATAAGCGATGATAGAAAGGAACCTATTCAAGATAAAGGGGAGTATTATTACCTATTTTTAATGACACTTCTTGGCGCAATGTTTATGGCATCCAGCATCGATTTTATTACCCTCTTTATCGGTTTAGAGCTACTGTCACTTTCTTCTTACATTTTAGTAGGAATTCGGAAGAGAAATTGTGCTTCAAATGAAGCGGCAATGAAGTACGTGATTAATGGAGGAATTGGAACGGCTATTACGCTCTTTGGAATGAGTTATTTATATGGCATTACCGGATCAACCAATATAGTTGATATGCAGCGTATACTTACGCAAGGTGTGGCCGGAGGTATTCAGCTTTTGTTAGCACTCTCATTCTTGTTATTGCTTGTTGGTTTATCATTTAAAATTGCAACGGTACCATTTCATATGTGGGCACCGGATGTATATGAAGGAGCAGCGACACCTGTCACTGCCTTTCTCGGAACAATCTCCAAAATCGCTGGCTTTATTATGATTATTCGTTTGTTCCTTATGACGTTTTCTAGTATAACGATTGAGGGAAAGGAACAATCCTTGTTTAGTCATATGAGTGTATATATTGCAGTCTTAGCTGGTATTACAATGATTATCGGTAATATAGTGGCGTTAAAACAATACAATGTGAAGCGTTTATTTGCTTATTCAGGCATAGCGCATGCTGGGTATTTACTTGTTCCGCTTGCAGCACTATCGCCGTTTACGATGGACAGCATGTGGTTTTATATACTCGCGTACATGTTGATGAACATAGGAGCATTTGCAGTGATTCATGGATTAATCTTACAAAGTGGAAAGGAAAGTGTAACGATTTTCTCAGGTTTGTACAAACGCTCACCATCTATTGCCGTGATGATGACAATCTTTATTTTATCCTTGGCTGGTATTCCAGGGACGGCTGGTTTTATTGGAAAGGTAAATATTTTCTTGGGAGCGTTTATTGTAGAACCATCTCATTATATATTGGCATCTGTCATGATGGGCACAACGGTCATATCATTTGTGTATTATTTCCGTATTTTACAGCAAATGTTTTTCCGGACAGGGAATGAGGATGAGAAGATACATCTGCCAATTAATTTAAAAATCGTGATTAGTTTTTGTGCAATTTCAATCGTAATACTAGGGATTTTACCGGCAATTGGTTACAATTTCTTTTATGAATATTTTCCTTTAATGAAAGATTTCTTCTTTACAGGGAACGTGGTACAATAGTTAAAATAAAAAGTGTAGGGTGGTCACTCTACGCTTTTTATTGTGCGTAATGACGCAAGAAGGAACGCTGATAGGTATTGTGTAATCTCTTCTCATTATATGAAAGTGTGAGGATGATTTCGTATTGCCTGTCCGAGCGGGAAAAAGTGTGGTTTTCATTCATATGGGATCGTTATACATCCTAGGTGGTGGAAAGCTAAACAAAAGGGGTCGGTTTTTTGGCACAACTTTTAGGGCAACAAGCACTGATTGCAATTGTTTCGCATCTATTGTTTATTACCATTACATGGTGGGCCTTACAAGGGATTCATATCGAGCGCCTGATGAAATCTGGAAAGGTATTGCAAACAAGGATTCTACTTATTCTTGTAACGATTGCAATTGGAACGTCTGTCAGTAATTTTTTTCTTGATTATTTAGGCTATTCGAAGAGTTTAACGTATTTAGTAAAGTAAGTGTATAGAACCTCATATCTCCGTGAACAATGGGGATAGGAGGGGATGAAATTGAAAAGGTTCCAAACAATTCTTATTGTTGTCGTAAGCATTGTCGTATTCTTAGTGGGATATAAAGAGATAAAACCCATAACTGATGAAGAGAAGATGGAGAGCATGATCGCAGCTCTTGAAAAAAATGGCGCAAAAGTGGAGCGATGGTCATGGCTAGCACGAGAAACCAAAACCATTTCTAATATACATACGTTTCAAAAATTGTTAAACGATGTGAAAGAAAAAACAAATATTCAAAAGTGGGAATTGGAACAGTCTCACGATGGATATAAAGCAACAGCATACAAAAAATTTTCTTCTCATGAAGAACGAATAGTAGTCACTTGGAGTAAGGAAAATACTAAAGAAAACACTTTCATTATCTATGAGGTAAGCGGGGCAAAATGGGACCCTAAGAACATTCGAGAAATGGATACAATTTTTAGTACAAAACCTATAATTTACACTTGTGTTCAGGGTGTACTGAATGATAAGATTGAAGGTGTTTTGCAAAATAAAACCAATCAGGTTTTGAAAGATCTTTCAGCAAGAGCGATCGAAAAGATAGAAGAAAGAGCATTTGTGTCAGTCTCGGCATATAATAAAAAGTGGAATGACGCTCTTTCAACAAATAGAGAGAAAATGAATGTGCAAATAGCAATACGTTCTACAGACAACAAAGATACAATTGTGGTTGGCACACCGATCATAACTTCTGAGTATTGAATGAATAGATATTGAAAAAAGGACACGGAGGGGAATAAATTGGAAAAGATCATCGTCCGTGGCGGAAAGCGGTTGAACGGCACAGTGCGTGTTGAGGGCGCAAAAAATGCTGTATTACCTATAATCGCTGCAGCCCTATTAGCGAGTGATGGAAAGAATGTACTATCTGAGGTACCAGTTTTGTCTGATGTATACACAATCAATGAGGTATTACGTCATTTAAATGCTGAAGTCGTATTTGAAAATAACCAAGTAACAATTGATGCTTCAAAGGAATTAAATATTGAAGCACCATTTGAATATGTACGTAAAATGCGTGCGTCTGTTCAAGTAATGGGGCCATTATTAGCACGTAACGGTCGTGCTCGCATTGCACTTCCTGGTGGATGTGCAATTGGTTCACGTCCAATTGATCAACATTTAAAAGGCTTCGAAGCAATGGGAGCAAAAGTAAAAGTTGGTAATGGATTTGTTGAGGCGTATGTAGACGGACAATTACAAGGTGCGAAAATTTACTTAGATTTCCCAAGCGTAGGTGCAACAGAAAATATTATGTCTGCTGCTACATTAGCAAAAGGGACAACAATACTTGAAAACGCAGCAAAAGAGCCAGAAATCGTTGACTTAGCAAACTTCTTAAATGCAATGGGAGCGAAAGTACGCGGAGCTGGAACTGGAACGATTCGTATTGAAGGCGTTGATAAATTATATGGTGCAAACCATTCTATTATTCCTGACCGTATTGAAGCAGGAACATTTATGGTTGCAGCGGCAATTACTGGTGGAAATATCTTAATTGAAAATGCTGTACCAGAACATTTACGCTCTATTACAGCGAAAATGGAAGAAATGGGTGTTCAAATTATTGAGGAAAATGAAGGTGTACGTGTTATCGGCCCAAGTAAATTAAAAGCCGTTGATATTAAAACAATGCCTCATCCAGGATTCCCAACAGATATGCAATCACAAATGATGGCATTATTATTACATGCTGACGGAACAAGCATGATTACAGAAACGGTATTTGAAAACCGCTTTATGCATGTTGAAGAATTCCGCCGTATGAATGCTGATATTAAAATTGAAGGCCGTTCCGTTATTATGAATGGACCTAACAACTTGCAAGGGGCAGAAGTAGCAGCAACTGACTTACGTGCTGCAGCGGCATTAATCCTAGCTGGTTTAGTATCAGAGGGTTACACTCGTGTAACAGAATTAAAACATCTTGATCGTGGATATGTAAACTTCCATAAGAAATTAGCTGCATTAGGTGCAACTATTGAACGTGTAAACGAAAAAGTAGAAGAAGTGAAAGAACAACAAATTTCTGATCTTCATGCGTAATTGAAATAGTCTCTATGTCTTTTGACATAGGGGCTATTTTTTTAATTATTACTGTTATAGTCAATAAATCTTAGACTTATGCATGTCTCGTTGAAATATTTAGAAAATTTTTTGTTTACAAAGAGGTTTTGATGTAGGTTGTTTTCACAGAAGAAGTTCCCCTGAGTATGTTCTAAAAGTCTCAAATGCTCCATAAGAATGAAATGAGTCTAATTTTATATCGGGGGAAAAAGATGAAAATTTCAAAGCCGCTTTTCATTACAATAGCGCTCTTAATAGCGCTCGTCATCATTATACCAGCCGTACTTGTCATTCCGTTTACGAAAGCGAAAGTAAGTCAGCCGTCTAAAAATCCTCCAGTCGTACAAAATGTGCCAGCTCCTGAGAAGGCAAATACTGCTGTCCAAGTTACTGTGTATCGTAATGCTCAAAAGAAGGTAGAAACGATGCCGCTAGAAGAGTATGTTACAGGTGTAGTAGCTTCTGAGATGAATGCTAGCTTTGAAGTGGAGGCATTGAAAGCGCAGGCATTAGCAGCGAGGACATTTATTGTACAGCGCATGCTAAGCGGCACTAAGAAAAATAATGCGGATGTGACAGATACGGTTAATGATCAAGTGTACAAAAGTAAAGAAGAGTTACAGAAGACATGGGGTAAGGATTATGAGAAAAATTTGAAGAAGATTGAAGAAGCTGTGTCCAAAACAGCCGGACAAGTTTTAACTTATGACGGTAGTCCCATTACAGCGTCATTCTTCTCAACAAGCAATGGCTATACAGAAAATGCTGCTGATTATTGGGGGAACGACTATCCTTATTTAAAGAGTGTAGATAGTCACTGGGATCAAGCTTCCCCGAAATTTACAAGTGAGCAAACCTTTACTGTAGATGATTTTCAAAAACGTCTTGGTGTAAAGGTACTTACGAATGGAAAAGTCGGTACTATTAAAGAACGTACAGAAGGAAAACGGGTCAAAGATGTAGAGTTTCAAGGAAAAACGTTAACGGGAAAAGAAGTGCGAGAAAAACTAGCTTTACGTTCTTCTGACTTTGCATGGAAACAACAAGGGAGCAACATAATCATCACAACGAAAGGTTTTGGTCATGGCGTTGGCATGAGTCAGTATGGTGCGAATGGAATGGCGAAAGAAGGAAAAGGGTACACAGATATTGTTGCTTATTACTATAAAGGCATCGAAATTAAAACGCTAAACGATTATGAAGGAAAGTTAATGGCGAAGAAATAGGTGTCAGGATATCCTGACACCTATTTTTTGTCATTTTTTGTAGAAAACAAAAGAAAGGTTGCCAGTTTTTGTCTAGTTGCACTATGTTATAATACAGTTGTATGAGTATATATAAAATAATAACAGGGGGTATGGATGATGATGATGGACGTACCACTTCTCATTCCCGCAATGATGGAACGGGCGGAGAAGTATTTTTCGAAAAAGGAAGTTGTCTCACGGACTGCATCGCGTATTCAAACATTAACATACGGAGAGATTGCGAAGCGGACAAGGCGGCTTGCTAGTGTATTAAATAAAATGGGAATTGAAACAGGGGATAAGGTT
Source organism: Bacillus sp. AFS098217 (assembly GCF_002551815.1). GTDB lineage: Bacteria > Bacillota > Bacilli > Bacillales > Bacillaceae_G > Bacillus_A. The sequence continues at coordinate 20,501 of NZ_NVPR01000093.1, read as the reverse complement.
GGGACAATTGCTTGGAACCACCACCGTCATTTGGAAGCGTACTTTGCGATTCCAGGAATCGGTGCAGTGTTACATACGATTAACCTTAGGCTCTCTGCGGATCATATTTCTTATATTATTAACCATGCTGAAGACAAAATTATTTTTGTTGATGAAGACATGGTGCCTGTATTAGAAAGCATTCAACATGAACTACCTCACGTGAAAGCATTTATTATTATGACGGATGATCACGAACTACCTCACACAACACTATCACCAGCATATCATTATGACAAACTACTTGAAGAAGGCGACGAAACATTTCCATTTATCACGAATTTAGATGAAAAAGAACCTGCAGGGATGTGCTACACTTCCGCAACGACAGGAAAACCGAAAGGCGTTGTGTACACACATCGTAGTATTGCCCTTCATAGCTATGCGCTCGGCCTTGTAGATGGCGGAAATATATCGGAAGTAGACACATGTATGCCTGTTGTTCCGATGTTCCATGTTAACGCATGGGGGCTTCCATTTGCCAGTACATGGTTTGGTACAAAGCTTGTTTTACCAGGACCACACTTTACTCCGGAAATTTTAGCGCAGCTTATTGAACGTGAGAAAGTAACGATTACTGCTGGCGTACCGACAATCTGGATTGGCTTATTACAGGAGCTTGAAAAGTATCCGTACGATATTAGCAGTGTTCGGACAATATGGTCGGGCGGATTAGCGGCACCGAGAAGTATGGTTCGTACTTATGAAGAAAAATATGAAATTGCTTTCCGGCAAATATATGGAATGACAGAAACAAGTCCAGCTGTTGTCATTAACTGTCCAAAATCATATCAGCATGATTTACCGAAAGAAGAATATTATGATTTACGCTCCCGCCAAGGATATTTACTTCCGGGCCTTGAAATGAAAGTAGTTGGCCAAGAAGGTGAGATTAAGTGGGACGGTGAAGAAATGGGAGAACTTTGTCTTCGCGGTCCATGGATTGCTGGCAGTTATTATAACGATGAACGCACAGAAGATTCCATGAAGGATGGCTGGCTGCATACAGGGGATATTGTAACAGTTGATCCGGAAGGGTTTATTAAAATCGCTGATCGTACGAAAGACTTAATTAAAAGCGGTGGTGAGTGGATTTCCTCCGTCGATTTAGAAAACGCCTTAATGGCACATGACAAAGTACTAGAGGCATCTGTCGTTGCGGTTCCGCATGAAAAATGGCAAGAGCGTCCTGTCGCTTGTGTTGTGTTAAAAGAAGGACAAGGAGTAGACCAAGAAGAGCTGTATGCTTTATTAGAAGCGCAGTTCCCAAAATGGTGGATGCCAGATGACATTTTATTTGTTGAGGAAATCCCGAAAACATCCGTCGGAAAATTCTTAAAAAGAGCGCTTCGTGATCAGCTCAAGACTTATATGGTGAAGCAGTAATAATCGTTTTGTGTGTCACTCGCTTTCGAATATATTAGCGTTTCGGCATCGCTTATCGACTATTCGACAAAAAGGAGCTAATTCAAATTAGCTCCTTTTTAATTTAGGGATAAACATGGTTCATCACCGTAACATGGGGTTGATTTTTTGAAAAAGAATCATTTTTCATACAAGGAACGGAGAGTGGCGACTCCTGCGGGAATAGCGAGGAAAGTGAGACCCCGCAGGCTTGCCGAGGAGGCTCGCTCTCGCCCGCGGAAAGCGTCCACTCGGAGTGGAGTGTACATCTATCTATATGTCAACCATGTCTTTTGGTGATGAACCATAAACATCATAATTTCCATTAATTGTTTGGTATAATGAAATAAAAAATATCTGGAGGAAAAAGATGGTGTTATTGGAGTTAATACAGTTGGGGAAGACGAATCAGTTACCAGCGATTGAGCTGGAGATTGAAAAAGGACAATGTGTTGTACTGCAATGTAATAATCATGTTGCTAAGGTTTTGCACCGTATTATAATCGGTGAAGAAGAGGCTTCTACAGGGAGTATTTTATTTGAGGGAGAAGTAATTGGAAAGAGAGTGTATTCGCGCATTGGTTTTTGTTTTTTAAAAGATGAAGCGTACGATCGCTTAAAAGTGAAAGAATATTTCGCCTTTTTGGCCGGATTGTATGACTCAACTATTAGCATAGAGGAAGTTGTCCAGTATGTTGGTTTACTAGACAAATTGAATGTCAAAATAGAGAAACTATCTTTTTCTGAAAAACGCCGTCTTCATATTGGCCGGGTCATGATTCATAATCCGGATTTAATTATTTTCGAAGAGCCAGAACAAAATGTAGATATAGAAAGTACAATTATCATTCGAAAAGCGATTATGAAGATGAAAGAACAAGGGAAGGCCATCTTTATTACATCATCTTTCTTATCGGATGCACTTTCTTTAACAGAAGATGTGTATATGTTGAATCAAGATGGCGTGAAAAAGGTGGAAATTGAGCAGGACGAAGCTGAAGAGATTGATGAAGAAAAAATTGTTCAAATGATTCCACAAATGAAGCTCGAAAGAATACCAGCGAAAGTGAATGACAAAATCATTTTGCTTGACCCAATGGAAATTCATTTCATTGAAACACAAAATGGAACGACGTATATTCATCTTCACGAAGGTGATTTTGTATGTGCTTTAACATTAAGTGAATTAGAAGAGAGATTAAAAGGTTTCGGATTCTTCAGATGTCATCGTTCTTATCTTGTGAATTTGCAGCGTGTACGAGAAGTGATTACTTGGACTCGTAATAGTTTTAGTTTAATTTTAGATGATGAACGAAAAAGTTCCATTCCACTTTCTAAAGGGAGAATGGATGAATTAAAAGGTGTAATTGGACTATAAATAATGCTCCATTGAGCTAAAAATAGGATTCATTCACCGGTAAAAATACTCCTTTTACCGGTATTTTACTGCGTAATCCCTTTGTTTTTCATATGATTGAGTCAAGAAAAGCGAAACAAACAAACGAAAGTCGCTGAAGCGATTTCATCTATAAAAGAAAAACAAAGGGGATGACGAAATGACATTGGCAATTGAAATGAAGGATGTAATGAAAAGCTTTAATGAAAAAACAGCACTTCGAAATGTAAATATTGAGGTGAAGCAAGGAGAGATTTTCGGATTTCTTGGGCCGAGTGGATCGGGGAAAACAACGACAGTAAAAATGTTAACTTCCCAATTACTTCATAGTTCTGGAACAGTGAGAGTGCTAGGGAAAGATATTACTGGTCCAAGCAGCATCGATTATAAACGAATTGGTATTTTAACAGATAACAGCGGCCTATATGAAAGACTCAGTATTTATGATAACTTACTATTATTTTGCGACTTATACGATTGTAAAAAAGAACGAATTGATGAAGTGCTATCACAAGTGAACTTATTAGAAGATAAAAAAACACCAGTAAAGAAATTATCAAAAGGGATGAAGCAGCGCGTAACGTTAGCAAGGGCAATCCTGCATAAACCAGATATCCTCTTCTTAGATGAACCAACATCAGCACTTGATCCAGTAAACGTCCAAAACATTCATAAAATCTTAAAAGACTTAAATAAAGAGGGAACCACTATTTTCTTAACAACGCACAATATGGACGAAGCAGAAACGCTTTGCAATCGCATTGCCTTCTTATGTGGAGGGGAAATTGTAGCGCTCGATACACCAGAAAATCTCCGTTTACAATATGCAAAAGACAAAATTGAAGTCGTGTTAAAAGATAAGCAAAAAGAAACTGTACAAAAAGATGAATTAGGCGCAAAACGTATTTCAGAATGGATGAAAAAAGGCGAATTACTGTCGATTCATTCTTACGAGCCAACTTTAGGCGATATCTTTATTGAAGTTACTGGGAGGGGATTATAATGACATTTTCAATGAGACGATTTTCAGCTATTTTTCGGAAAGAGGTACAGGATTTTAAAACAAATTCGCAAACTTTAATTATGATGGCAATGCCAATCTTCTTTGCAATACTATTTAGTCGGTCAGATAATTTTCGAGAAGTCGGGGCAAGTATGTTAATTACGATGACATTAGTTTTTGTTGGTGGGTTTATACAAGCGATGCTCATTGCTGAAGAAAAAGAAAGAAGTACGCTTCGCGTTCTTATGTTATCGCCAGCTTCGTCTATCGAAGTATTGATTGGTAAAAGTTCATTAACGGGTATGATTACAATTGCAATTTGTTTTATTAATCTACTTATTTTAGGAAAGCTAGAAGGCAATATTGCATTATTACTACTTATCTTTGTCCTTGGAATGTTACTATTTAACCTTATTGGTACTTGTATTGGATTACTTGCTCAAAATGTACCTCAAACGTCAACAATTGGATTGCCGATATTAATGGTATTTCTTCTTGGTGATTTTATAGGAATGTATGTGAAGAATGAAGTTGTTACAAAAACAGTTGAGTATTTACCGACTCGTCATATCGGTATTGCAGTTAGTAGTGTAATAAAAGGAGAAGGTTTTAGTGCAATTACTAGTAATTTATTGAACATAACAATCTGGTTAGTTGTAGTACTTGCTATTACTCTCTTCGTGTATAGAAAGAAACAAATAGACTAAAAACTGAGCCAAAGCGCTCAGTTTTTTCTTTTTTCATCATTTCCTCGGAAATTTTTCGTTTTATATACATATCTTTACGGATTTTGTCGAAAAGTAATTAATTATAGGTTGTATAGGATGAATGAATATTGTTCAAAATGATTGCTGAGGTGATGATAGAATGCGAGGAAGGAATAATAAAAAGTCGCGAAAAGTAGTTCATTTATTTCAAAGAAGATGGGTGTTCCCGGCACTATACATTGCTTGTGCAGCGGTAATCTTATCTGTTGCTCTATGGTTCCAGGCAGCTAATCCGAAGAAAGCGCCTAACCAAGATCAAGCAACGCCGTATACACAAACGGAAGATCCAGGAATTCCAGTAACGAAGTCTTCAGAAGTTGTGAAGATGCCAGCTGCAGCGAATGCAGAAGTTGTTGTACAGAAGAAGTTTTATGAGGATGGAGCACCGGAGAAGGAGCAAGAACAAGCACTTGTCTTTTATAACAACACATATTCTCCAAATAAAGGAATCGATATTGCTGCGAAAAACGGGAAAGAGTTCGATGTTACAGCTGCTTTAAGTGGTACAGTAACAAAAGCGGAAAAAGATTCATTACTTGGTTATGTTATTACAGTGGATAGTGGCAATGGTCTTGCAACATCTTATCAAAGCTTAGGCAGTGTAAAAGTAGAAAAAGGTGCAAAGGTTGCACAAGGTGAAGTATTAGGTAAATCCGGTCTAAGTGCAATGAATAAAGAAGCAGGTTCTCATGTTCACTTTGAAGTACGTAAAGATAATGTGGCCGTAAACCCAGAGCGTTACTTAAATAAATCAGTAACAGAAATTAAAGCAGATGCAAGTGCGGCGAAAGCAACAAATGGATCTGCAAACAAAACTGATGACAAGCAGAAAAAAGAAGATAAATCCACAAATAGTAAGCCTGAAGAAAAAGGGCAAAAAGAGGAAAAATCTACAAATAGCAAGCCTGAAGACAAGCAGAAAAAAGAGGATAAATCTACAAATGGTTCTACAGAATCATCTAGTGATTCTTCTTCTACACAAGAATAAGAAGACAAGAAAATCAGTTCTCACTAGGAGAACTGATTTTTTTATTTTTATATAAAAATAATTAATTTCGAGAAAAAGAATGCAATAACAAGGAAAATTGACGAGATTCTCGAATATATATTACTAAAAGGAGGGGATTACTCTGTCATTTGTATTTGTTCTGTCGATTGCTCTTATTCTATTGTTTGTTTTATTTACTTTATATTATTACATTGCCAGCAAGAAAGAAGTTCCCCACCATCAATTATTGGAAGAAGAATGTGATCGTGAAGAATGACGCCTTTTATAGAAGGTGTCATTTTTTTATTTGGCTATTAATAGGGAAGTTGTTTGCGAGGTGAAAATTGTCATTGTTAACGTATTTCTCACAAAAATTTGTAATTTTTCTTAACTTAGTCCGTAAAAATACCGAACTTGTAGCATATATCAGTAGTGCGGGCAATACAATGGTATAAACCAAAGCAAAGAGAGTGTTTGAGGTGAGAAATCGTGAATCATTTCATTATAAATTCTAGAATGTTTAACGCTTACAAACAGCACTCGAATTTACTTCTTAGTCGTATGCAGCGAGTCTCATTTCACACTTCTCACATCCAATTTAGGGAGGCGAGTGGTGTGCACGATTACATCAAAGAGAGAACTATCAAGATTGGCAAGTATATCGTGGAGACAAGAAAGACAGTGCGTGTAATCGCAAAGGAATTTGGGGTATCAAAAAGTACAGTTCATAAAGATTTAACAGAGCGTCTACCAGAAATTAATCCAGAGCTCGCAAATGAAGTGAAAGAAATTCTTGATTATCATAAGTCGATTCGTCACCTAAGAGGAGGGGAAGCGACAAAACAGAAGTACCGAAAAGAAGATACAGAAAAAACAGTGCGACAATAAATGATTATATGGCAAACATTCCTTACTCGTTCTGTAATATTTTTTTAAGAAGAATTCTTTTTGCGAATATTACGTTTCTGTTAAATTTATGATAAAATCAGAAATTAGGTATAAAAGAATTCGGGTATAACCTGATTTTGAATATTGAGGAGGAAAACACAGGAATGTTTGCGAGAGATATCGGAATTGACCTAGGCACGGCTAACGTATTAATTCATGTAAAAGGTAAGGGTATCGTATTAAATGAGCCATCAGTTGTGGCAATTGATCGTAATACTGGAAAAGTATTAGCAGTAGGTGAAGAAGCAAGAAGCATGGTAGGGCGTACACCTGGTAATATTGTAGCGATTCGTCCGCTTAAAGATGGTGTAATTGCAGACTTCGAAATTACAGAAGCAATGTTAAAGTATTTCATTAACAAATTGGACGTAAAGAGCTTCTTTTCAAAACCTCGTATTTTAATTTGTTGTCCAACAAATATCACATCTGTAGAGCAAAAAGCAATTCGTGAAGCTGCTGAGCGTTCAGGTGGTAAAACAGTATTCTTAGAAGAAGAGCCAAAAGTAGCTGCTGTTGGTGCTGGTATGGAAATCTTCCAGCCAAGCGGAAACATGGTTGTTGATATTGGTGGAGGTACAACGGATATTGCCGTACTTTCAATGGGTGATATTGTTACCTCTTCCTCTATCAAAATGGCTGGAGACAAGTTTGATATGGAGATCTTAAACTATATTAAACGCAAGTATAAGCTATTAATCGGGGAACGTACATCAGAAGATATTAAAATTAAAGTCGGTACAGTATTCCCAGGTGCACGTAGTGAAGAACTTGAAATTCGCGGACGTGACATGGTAACAGGTTTACCGCGTACCATTACAGTATGTTCAGAAGAGATTACAGAAGCATTAAAAGAAAATGCAGCTATCATTGTACAAGCTGCAAAAGGCGTATTAGAGCGTACTCCACCAGAACTATCTGCAGACATCATTGACCGCGGTGTAATTCTAACAGGTGGCGGGGCATTATTACACGGTATCGATATGCTTCTGGCAGAAGAATTAAAAGTACCAGTATTAATCGCTGAAAACCCAATGCATTGTGTTGCAGTTGGTACAGGAATTATGCTGGAAAATATCGACAAATTACCACGTCGTGCGTTGAAATAATCCCCAAAAAGGACTAGGAGATAATCTTAGTTCTTTTTTGTATTTTTTTAAATTCCAATTTTTTAAGAAAATAAAAGAAAATAGGAGAAAAATAAAGAAAATAGGTAATATATTCATATATATGGTTAAATTTAATATTTTCTTATTTGAAATTATATGTAATATAATAATGCGGAATACGACACTTAAGGCAAACAATGTTTTGAATACATATTGCCTTTCCCTAACTTGGGCATACACTCTTTTCTACCTCCGTGCCAGCTGTAATTATTTTGTTATATGAAGCTTGTTATTTAGAAAAGAGTGTGTGCATTTTTTTTGAAAAGTTACGAAACAAATACTGCTTCTTTTTAATAATGACAAACTGTGGGTAAAATGGGATAATAACAATATATCCTAGTGGTAAGACCAATGTGAAAGAAGGAGCGATATTTTCATGTTAAATATAGAGCAAATTAAAGAAATTATTCCGCACCGCTATCCATTTTTACTTGTTGATAAAGTTTTGGAAGTAGAAGAGGGTAAGCGAGCAGTTGGAATTAAAAATGTATCGGCAAATGAGGAATTCTTTAACGGGCATTTTCCTGACTATGCAGTGATGCCGGGCGTATTAATTGTAGAAGCTCTAGCACAAGTCGGAGCTATTGCTATCTTAAAGAAAGAAGAAAATCGTGGTCGTCTCGCTTTCTTCGGAGGTATTGATAATTGCCGCTTCAAAAAACAAGTACGCCCAGGCGATCAACTTCGTTTAGAAGTTGAAATGACGCGTGTACGTGGTCCAATCGGAAAAGGAAAAGCGATTGCAACTGTAGACGGTGAAATTGCTTGCGAAGCAGAGATTACATTTGCACTTGGTGAGAAGAAAGAATAGGCGTCATAGTAAATATAAGATTTTTTAATAGACAAATGACAAGAAGGATAATTATTGTCATTTGTCTATTTTTTTGAACAAAATCGGGTTAATGTTTATATATGGAAAAATATTGAGAGGGCAAATGATAAAAAGGTAAATGTATCGTATAATAGTTTTTAATTACTAAAATTGGACAACAAGCATAGAGGTGCATTTGTTTATACTAAAAGTTGATGATGTTTAAAACGAAAGAAGGTTGAATTGATGAAAAAGAAAATCCTGTTGTGGATTTTAGGGATTGCGGGTGTTCTTTTAATAGGTGGTGTAGCGTATGCCTATCATATTTATTCCTCTGTTTCTAGTACGTTAGATAAAGTACATCAACCGTTAGACCGCGATCATTCAAAGAAAAGAGCTGAAGAGGTAAGCGTGCAAGATTCAAAACCGGTATCCATTTTATTACTAGGTGCTGATGAACGTGGCAATGATAAAGGGCGTTCAGATTCTTTAATGGTCATCACATTAAATCCGAAGCAAAAGTCAATGAAGCTTTTAAGTATTCCTCGTGATACATATACGGAGATTGTTGGTAAAGGTAAGAAAGACAAGATCAACCATGCATATGCATTTGGTGGTATTAATATGTCAGTTAATACAGTTGAGAATTTCTTGGATATACCAATCGATTACTACATTGAAGTAAATATGGAAGGATTCAAGGATATTGTTGATGCAGTTGGTGGTGTAGATGTAAATAATGATTTAGAGTTTACGCAAGACAATCATCATTTTGCTAAAGGGAATATTCATTTAACAGGTGATGAAGCTTTATCATTTACACGTATGCGTAAAGAAGATCCACGCGGTGACTTTGGCCGCCAAATGCGCCAACGCCAAGTGCTACAGGCAGTTATTAAAAAAGGTGCAAGCTTCTCATCACTTACAAGTTATGGTGATGTATTAACAGCAATTCAAAAGAACGTAAAGACAAATTTAACACAAGATCAAATGTTTGATATACAAAAGAACTATAAAGATTGCTTGAACAACAGTGAAGATATTCAAATTCCAGGTGATGGACATAAAGCAGCTGACGGTATTTGGTACTATTATGTGTCAGACCAAGCGAAGCAAGATTTAACAAATAAATTAAAAGCACATCTTGAATTGACTAAGTAATATTTGCAACAAACCCAACTACCTTTGGCGGGAGTTGGGTTTGTTTGTGTATAGTTTGTCACTTCCATTGATAATGGAACAAGAAAATTGCTAATACAATCGGATAAACGAAGTAAGAACATTAAATGAAATGAGGTTTGGAAGCAGTATGTTACAGATTACTTTGTAGCTAAATAATGAATTGATTACAGAAAGGGTATCGTCGTTCAACATATGTTCGACAATCCCTTCTCTTTTTGTGTACGATATTTGCTATACTAAACTGTGCTATAAGATGAGATGGAAGGAGGAGACCATGAAAATACTCGTAGTTGATGATGAGTCGAGCATTCGCAATTTGATCCGGATGCAGCTGGAGATGGAAGGATATGAAGTATTGACGGCAGCTGATGGGAAAGAGGCCTTGCAAAGATGGGACGAAGAGCCGGATGTACTTATTTTAGATGTGATGCTTCCGGATACGGATGGGTATGAATTGCTTCGTTTGTTTCGGGAGAAGGACCGAGATATTCCAGTGTTGATGCTTACAGCAAAGAGTCAGATGAATGATAAATTGCTTGGTCTTCAGCTTGGGGCTGATGATTATGTGACGAAGCCATTCAATTATGCGGAGCTTATTCTTCGGGTGAAGAATATGGCGCGGCGCGTGACGAAGAGAGAAGTACCTCGGGATCATGAGGTGATTCGAGCTGGTGAGTTAGTGATTTGTCCAAAGGAAAGAAAGGTGCATGTGAGCGGGCAGGAGATTCAGTTAACGTACCGAGAGTTTAACTTGTGTCAGCTGTTTGTTTCGAATCCGCAGCGTGTGTTTATGAGAGATGAACTGCTGGAGAAGGTATGGGGCTTTGAGTACATCGGAAATACAAGAGCAGTTGATATTATGGTGCAGCGCCTTCGGAAGAAGCTTGGGGCAAGCGGTGAGCATATTAAGACGATCTATGGCGTTGGGTATAAGTTAGATTGTTAGGTGATAAGATGTCGTTAAAACGAAATATGGTATTTGGTATTGCCGGATTGTTAATTCCAATTTTGTGTCTACTTTATACAGTGACCTATATTGCACTAGAGAAAAATATGTACCATAGTGCAGCAGACTCTTTGGAGAAGTTAAGTGTAGAGGCGCAAATTTACACGATGAATTACTTAGAGAAGGAAGCGGAAGTAGAGACTCTTGGACAGAGTTCAATGCTGATTGCTTCTTATTTAGGGAAGAGGATGGATGTCCGGGTACAGATGATTGGGAAGAATGGAGATGTCGTTGCGGATACGCAAAAAGGGGCGTTGCTTCATAAGAATATAGACATAGATCGATCGTTACAGGGAAAGAAAGCTTACGTTTTTGAAAATGGTGATCCAGCACCATTGTTATTATTTTCGAGTCCTGTCTACCGAGGGAATGAAGTGATTGGAGCAATTCGCTTTATCCATGAGTTAAAAGATGAGAAAGAAGTCTTAATGAATGTGAGCTGGACGTTTCTTGTTACATCCCTTTGTTTAGTGGCTGGTGGTATTTTCTTTGCGATTCGTTTAGCAAAGTCTCTTCACAGACCGATTGATCAGTTAAGACAAATGGCAAAGCGGCTCGCAAATGGAGATTATCAAAGTAAGATTGAGTTAAATGAGTATGTAGAAATTGCACAGCTTTCGGCGTCCTTTAATGCGATGGCTGATGGGATTGAACTGCATATCTCGCAGCTTAAGGAAGAGAAAGAGAAGCAGAAGGATTTCTTAGATAGGATTACACATGAGTTAAAAACACCGCTTACCGCGATTATCGGTTATGTAGATTTAATTCCGAAATTGCAATCGAAGAAAGATATACAGGAAAGTCTTCATTATGTTTCTGTGGAAAGTCAGCGGTTATTATCACTTGTTGAGGAGTTACTACAATCTTCAAAGTACGGGACAAGTACATTTGAAGTTTCACCAACAATTGTAAATATAAAGGAGCTAGCAGAAGAAGCGATTTCGATTGTGAAACCTCGCTTGCAGCAATTTGAAATTGAAGTTGTAAATGAGTTAACAGAGGCACATGTTGTTGCGGATTTCGATAAAACGAAGCAGATTTTCTTGAATGTGTTCGATAATACGATTAAATATAGCGATGCCTCACAAGTACGTATGAATGTCGTTGTAAATGAGCATGAGGCGAAAGTTTTTATTTATGATGACGGAATTGGTATGGATGAAGGTATATTGGCTGAATGGAATCGTTCTCCAAAAGGGAAGGTACTCTCTTCCAGTTATGGGAATGGGTACGGTTTGTACATTTGCCAAGAGATTATGAATAAGCAAGGCGGAAGCATGCGAATTGAGAGTAGTGAAGAAGTGGGTACGATGGTGACGATCATATTTTTGTTACCGAGACGTTTGGAATATATAAAAAATTTGAAAGCGGTTGAATGATACATTTATGAAACAATTATGCGGTATTTTCGAAACAACGTTTTTTTATCTTGGAGGTAGGCAGAAATGAAAAGGCTATCATTTCAAATCCTTTTGTTTGTCTTTTGCACGATTGCTTCTCTTGTGTTGTTTTATTTTCTAGAGAAGCAGCTATATAACCGTGTTACAACGTTGGATGACAAACAAGCCGTTTTAGAAAGAGCGAATGAATCCCTTCCTACTGAAGTGAGAGTAAAGCATGAGAAGTGGGGAGAGCTAGTTGTAACGGATGAAGTGCGTCTACATGCGATTGTTTCATTTTTTGACCGGATTCGAATGGAACAGACAGAGGCAAATATCCATGAACAAGTATTTACTGGAGAAGTAACGTACTTGAATGGACATAAGCGTACTTTTGCAGTAGGTGACTTGTTCCAGTATGAGGAAAACGTATACGGAAAGAATGGTACGGATCCAATGATTTCCGCATTCCAAACGTATTTGTTAAGCTTGTATTATACACCAGAGTCTATCGGCAACTTTTTTGCATCAGCAAAGGAAGTTATCGTGCGGCAAGGTGATATAGTGCGTTCTACTGATCTTACGCGATTACTTGATTCGATTCGGCAAGCAAAGCAAATTACAGACTACGGAGAAATTCAGCAGCTACTGCAATCACAGAAGGATCCAATCGCTTATATGACTGCTTATCAAAACGGGAAGCAGGTAAAGAATGAACGTGAGGATGTTTTGACGATTTCTGTATATCCTTCTTACTTTGTTGTGCAATATCTTGGTGATAATAACGGGAACGTGATGTATATGAAAGGCTCCCTAGCAACTTCATTTGTAAAGGAGAATGTTTCATGAGAAAGATAGCCTTTTTCTTTTTTTTGCTAGTAATAGGAGGAGCGATGTCTAGTTGCTCTCGAGATACACCCTCTATTAAATATAGTGAAAATGGTCTTCCGATTTTGAAGGATCGCCATCTTGTTGCGTATGTAGCGGCTCGTGAAGAAGTTGGTGAAGCGCTGCTTTCATCATTTTGTAAACCGCGCGGATGTACGTATGAATTTATTCGTCTTTCTACAGAAGAGATTTTAAGGAGAGTAGAAGCGGAAGCTGGAAATCCGAAGGCGGATATTATTATTGGTGGTACACTAGATGCACATCAAACGATGAAGCAAAAAGATCTATCTATTCCTGTTACAAGCCAGCACACGAATAGTCTTTCTAAAGCCGTTAAAGATAAGGATGGTTTTTGGTATGGCTATGAAGTGGATCAGCTTGCCATTGCGATTAATAAAGAGCGATGGAATGAGGAAATAGCGCCGCTAGGACTTTCATATCCAACGGGGTGGAAAGACTTATTACATCCAGCGTATGCCGGAAAGATTGTCATGCCTGATCCGAATGTTTCAGGAACAGCTTATACGTTGTTCCAATCACTTATTGATACATTTGGTGAAGAAGAGGCGAAGGGGTATGTAAGGAGCCTTGCCAAGCAAGTTGCAGAGGTAACGGTGAATGGTTACATGCCTGCTGAGTATGTGGCAAGCGGTGAATATATGATTGGTATTAACTTCATGGGAGACCAACGGATGCTTCAAAAACAAGGCTTTCCGATTTTGAGTAAAGTGCCTGAGCAAACAGGGTTATCTGTCAATGCGATTTCGAAACTGAAACATGCGCCGAGTGGTATTATAGCGGATTTATTTATTGATTATTGTTTATCAGAAGAAGCGGGGCATATTTTAGAAAAAGTTTCGTTTGGCGTACCAACAATGCTTGCGAAGAATCAGAAAGAAATAGAAGGCCAGCCTGTTAGAAGAACGAATAAAAATATATCAGATAGTGGAGTAATCGAGATATGGAATAGACAACGTCTCTCTCAAAAGTGAGAAAAGGAGAAGAGATGATATGTTTAAATGGCTTAAGCCAGCGCCAATAATAGAGCGCTTACCAGCAGATATGATTGATAAAGTATACAAACTCATGCGTATTCGCGTGTTACTGGGAATTTCGGTTGGGTATGCAGCGTATTATTTAGTTCGTAGTAACTTTACGCTATCTAGTACGTACTTAATGAAAGAATATGGTTTTAGTGCAACGGAATATGGTTTATTAGGTTCCGTTACGGCGATTGTGTATGGACTAAGTAAGTTCTTTATGGGGAATTTATCAGATAAAGCGCATGCTCAGCGGTTTATTGCGGTTGGTTTATTCGTATCGGCAATTATAAATATTTGTTTTGGTTTTGCATCTTCATTTGGAATGATTTTAACATTATTAGTGTTCAACAATATTTTCCAAGGGATGGGGGCACCGCCTTGTAGTACTGTAATGGCAAAGTGGTTCTCGAAGAAAGAGCGCGGTACAAAAACAGGACTTTGGAATATTTCACATAATATCGGTGCAATGCTTGTACCACCGATTGTTGGAATTGGTGTTGGTATTTTCGGTGAAAGTCATTGGCAAGCTGGCGTGTTTATCTTCCCAGCGATCATTGCAATGGTAATTTCAGTTCTTATGTGGTTCAATGCGAAGGATACACCAGAATCTGTCGGTCTTCCACCAATTGATGAATATCGCAATGATTATGAAGATCTTGAGAAGGCAGACAATGCCAACAAAATGTCACCAAAAGAAATTTTGATGAAATATGTAGTGAAAAACAAATTTGTTTGGTATTTATGTATTGCGAACGCATTTGTATACTTAATTCGTTTCGGTGTTATTAACTGGGTACCGATTTATTTAACAACAGTTAAAGGATTTACAAAAACAGAAGCGCATGCAGCATATTCAATTTTTGAAGCAATGGCAATTCCAAGTTCATTAATCGTTGGTTTGTTAAGTGATAAGTTATTTAAAGGAAAACGTATGCCACTATGTGTGTTTAGTATGGTTGGTGTTGTTATTGGAACGCTCGTATACTGGCAAGCATCTAACATACTTGTTGTGAGTGCTGCAGTTTCAATTATTGGTTGCTTAATTTACGTACCACAATTTTTAATTGGTTTAAGTGCAATGGAATTAGTACCAAAGTTTGCAATAGGTACAACAGTTGGTATGTGTGGCTTGTTCGGTTATTTAGGCGGAAGCCTTGTTGCAAACGCAGCGATTGGTGTTATCGTTGATCGCTCTGGTTGGGACGGTTGCTTCATCTTACTATTAGCAGGCGGTATTTTATCTACGATATTCTTATTTATCGTTCAATTTGGTCATGAGAGAAAAGAGTCTAAGAAGCAAATTGCTTAATGATTTCGAAGAGGAGAATCTATCAATTGGTAGGTTCTCTTTTTTAATCAAACGTTTGTTTAAAGTATATTCGCCCTCGTAGGTTGTTGTTAAACAGAATGAAAAGTGACTTGCACTCGCTGAGGATACTGAAAAAGTCTATAAAAGTTCCGTTACTTACTCAGAGTAGGTGCTTTTTTAGTAGCCTCACACTTGCTTTCTCCTTTTGTTTAAAATCTTGGATGTGGTAGGAAAAGGCCCTGACCGCTTCTATGCACGGCCAGGTGCTCTCGTCCACCTAAAAGAATGTATCATTGTTTGATAAGTTTCTTGTGTTTTATAAAAAAGGAAAAGCACCTCAACTTCCAACGAGATGCTTTCGTAATTATGCTTCTTTTCTATTATTTACACACGTACAGCGGTACCGCTTACGGCAACCATTAACATTCCGTCACGAACGACCTCGTAGTCTACATCAATACCAACAATTGCATTTGCACCTTTTTGCTTCGCAAGTGTTTTCATTTCTTCCATTGCAATATCACGTGCTTCTTTCAATTTACCTTCATATGCACCAGAACGGCCGCCGACAACGTCACGAACAGAAGCGAATATGTCGCGTACGATATTTGCACCCATAATTGCTTCACCGTTTACAATATCAATATACTCAATAATTTCTTTTCCTTGAATAACAGTAGTTGTTGTTAAAATCATTATCGACACTCTCCTATAACCTCTAAAAATTTAATGTTATTTCTTATATTGCTATTATCACATTGAAATAGTAAATGAACTATCGAATAACCTTACATAAAGATGACAGTTCTGTAAGATTTCATAAGTGAAAAAATGAACGTAAATTAGTATTGAAAAGTTTATTTTCAACATAAAAAGCCAATTCCATTACACAGGAATTGGCTAGGTAGTTCGTTCTCTCTTTAATCTTATTATTATTAATTAATATAATTTTTTTAAATTTAACAACGCTAGTCCATACATGGAAAAACCGAAAAAGGCTCCTGCACAGCTCCAGAGAATAACATCAAATAGAGAAACCGAGATTTCCCCTGAACTTAAATAAGGAAAAATGTAAGACATGAAAATAAACATTTGGAAGCCCCAAAATACACCTGCTTTTAAACTAGATTTTTTTAGTTTTTTCTTGTTTTCTAAGTATTCTTCTTTTGTTGCACACTCTGTATCGTTTAATCCCTTCTTTTTTAATTTCCGCATTAAATAATATGAATAAGTCATATTAATAAGAAAAATAAATATAGTCCCTATAGACATCGTGTTGTTCATGGTATCAACTATTAGCATAATCAACATGGCTAACATATTTAAATACCATAAACCGACTCCTGCAATGGCTAATTCTTTATTAATTTCTTGTTTTTGATATTCGTCTCTTTCACTTATTGTTCCTATAAAATTAGTATACAATTTTTCTTTCCACTTAGTTTTCATAGTTCAATCTTCCTCCCAAAATAAAGTATTTAAATCTGTTTTTAATGCTTTTGCTAATTCAATACATAAAGCTAGAGAAGGATTATATTTATTGTTTTCAATTAAATTTATTGTCTGTCTAGCGACATGAACCTGTTTAGCTAATTCCAGCTGAGAGAGGCCTTCGGATTTTCGATATTTTTTAACATTATTCAAATATAAACCTCCTTTACAATTTATATAAAAAGTGTCACATATATATGACATCTTACGTTTGGGAGGATAAAATGTCAAATATATGTGACAAAATTTTTATTCCTTAAAACTTGCTTAAAAGATAAGATGTCATATTTCTAAACATTGGTATTTTTGTTACAATATAAGTGATAGTGTAAAACTTTGTTAGGAGAGCGTAATAACATTGGAAAATGTCGTTCTTTTCTGAAGTTTTATGAAATTATATAATTCTTATACTAAGATATAAAAAGGAGAGAGAATATGTTACCAAATACGGTTCGTACTCCAAACAAGAAGAAGAAATGGATCATTATTGGGGTTATTGCATTAATTGTTGTCGTTGCAGCTATTAATATTTTTGTGATGCAAGGGAAGAAGAAGGGTGAAGTAAAGGCAGATGCTGTTAGCTTCGAAAAAGTAACAGAGCGTAAACTGAATAATACGAAATTGATTTCAGGTCAGGTGAAACCTGGGAATATTGAAAGCTTCTACGCAGATCCAACAAAAGGAAAAGTGAAGGATATTGCGGTGAAAGAAGGGCAAGAAGTAGAAAAGGGAACAAAATTATTCTCTTATGATAATGAAGAAATCAATTTACAAATAAAGCAAGCTGAGCTGGATCAAAAAATGGCTGCTATGCGTTATGATCAAGGGAAAAAGAAAATAGATTCATTGAAAAAAGAAATTAAGAAAGCGAAAGATAGCGGTGCTGGGAAAGAAGTAACAGACCCAATGGAAGCGCAAGTAAGTGAGCTAGAAATCGGGCAAAAAACAACAGACCTTGAGAAAGAAAAAGGTCAACTACAAGCAGAAGAGTTAAAGAAAAAACAAAAAGAACTTACGATTTATAGTAATTTTGCAGGTGTCGTACAAAAATTAGATAAAGATGCAGCACAAAGTTCATCACAAGCAATGGGTGGACAAGGAAAATCATTTTTACAAATTGCTTCTAAAGACCCATTCCAAATTCAAGGAACGTTAACTGAACTTCAAAAATCACAAATTCAAAAGGATCAAACATTTACTGTAACTGCAAAAGCAAATAGTAAGAAGAAATGGACAGGTAAGATTACAGAAATAAGTGAATTCCCAACCAGTGCAGAGATGGCTCAAGCTGCTGGTGCAGGTGATGGAACACAAAGTATGTCACAGTATACATATAAAGCAAGCCTAGATGGACAAGAAGGTTTATCTCCAGGCTATCATGTATCTTTACAAGTAAATTTAGACAACAAGAATATAATTGCTGTTCCTAGCAAGAGCATTGTAGAAAAAGACGGTGATGCATTTGTATACGTCGAAGACAAAGGAAAGCTTCGTAAACAAAATGTGAAAAAAGGTTCTAATGATGGAGACTGGACAGAAGTTCTTGAAGGCGTAACAGTGGGGCAAAAGGTGGTTAAAAATCCTTCCGACAACGTGTATGACGGAATGGAAGTGAAAGAAAAATGATTACGTTAAATAACATTTATAAAACATATTATCAAGGAAAACTCGCGGTACCAATTTTACATGGTATTAGCTTAACGATTCAAAATGGTGAGTTTGTTTCAATTATGGGACCGTCTGGTTCTGGTAAATCAACGCTTATGAATATTATTGGTTGTTTAGATCGTCCAACAGAAGGCGAATATATGTTGAATGACGTGAATATCTTAACAGCAGATGAAGCAAAGCTTGCCCTTATTCGTAATGAATATATCGGCTTTGTATTCCAGCATTTTAATTTATTACCGCGCCTTTCAGCAGTGGAAAACGTTGAGCTACCGCTTATATACGGTGGTGTAAAGAAAGCAGAACGTCGTCAAAGAGCTCTGGAAGCACTTGGGAAGGTTGGCTTGTCGGACAGAGTGCATCACTTGCCAAGCGAGTTATCAGGTGGACAGAAGCAGCGTGTGGCGATCGCGCGTTCCATTGCGAATGATCCAACCTTTATTATGGCCGATGAACCAACTGGTGCCCTTGATACAAAGTCAGGGGAACAAGTTATGGATATTTTTACAAAGTTAAATGCAGAAGGTACAACGATTGTCATGGTTACGCATGAAGAGGAAGTCGCAGCTTACTCTTCGCGCCGAATCGTACTAAGGGACGGGAAAATTACAGAAGATAGAAGGTGTGTGGTATGAGTTTACTAGATAGTATGAAGATTGCCCTATCTTCTATTTTAGCTCATAAACTGCGCTCAGCACTTACGATGCTTGGGATTATTATTGGTGTAGGTTCTATTATTACTGTTGTTGCGATTGGGCAAGGCGGAGAAGCGATGTTAAAGTCGCAAATTGCTGGCTCTGGTAATAATGTGATGCCAATTCACTTTGCTGCGGATATGAATGATCCATACGGAATGGGAGTGAGTGAAAGACCGAAATTAACGGAAGAAGACATCTTTGAAGTGAAAAAAATTCCGGAAATTTCTCATGTCATTACAACAAATAATACGATGGAACCACTCGATATTAATGATAAAAAAGAGATGGTTAATGTTATAGGGCTAGATAGTGAATATTTTGCAGTGAATAAAACGAAAGTAGTAAAAGGTCGCTCACTAAATGAAGCGGATATTTCTCAAGGGAATAACGTGGTCATGATCAGTACGAGTATGGAAGATAAGGTGTTTAAGAAAGAAAATCCCGTTGGTAAAATTATTGAAATGAAAGGCCAACCGATGCAAATTATCGGCGTGTACAAGTCGGATAATGAGTTTATGGGAATGGGTCCTTCAGAAGCATTAATTCCAATTACATTATGGCCAACATTATATGGAAAAGATGAGATTCAAAGTATTTCTGTTCAATCAAAAAATGTAGATAATCTAGAAACTGCAGGTAAAAAGGCTGTTGAGGTTTTAAATAGCCGCAAACCAAGCGATGCTTCTGGTAAGTATGAAATGGTGAATTTAAAAGAATTCCAAGAAGGTGTTTCGAAAGTAACAAACATTATGACAATGATCATCGGCGGTATCGCTGGTATTTCCTTAGTCGTTGGTGGTATTGGCGTTATGAACATTATGCTTGTATCCGTAACAGAGCGTACACGCGAAATTGGGGTACGTAAAGCACTTGGGGCAACGCGCAGTAAAATCTTACTGCAATTCTTAATTGAGGCTGTTATGTTAACGCTTCTTGGCGGATTAATCGGAATTGGTCTTGGTTACGGGGGCGCATATATAGTTTCCACATTTGCGAAATGGCCACCGCTCGTTTCATGGGAAGTTGTTGTTGGCGGCGTGTTATTCTCCATGACGCTCGGCATTATCTTTGGATTAATTCCAGCAAACAAAGCAGCGAAATTAGATCCAATTGAAGCGCTTCGTTATGAATAGATTGCTAGTGTAGTAGAGGAATGATTTCTCTACTACACACACATCAATTAAAAAACCGATATAAAACCCCTCTTTTTAGGTGGAAGAGAGCATCTGACCGGTCAGGCCTTTTTCTGCCACATGCGAAGTAAAAACAGAAAGAGCAAACGAGTGTAGGTTACTTTTTATTCTGCATAGCAGGG
>NZ_NVPR01000092.1 GCF_002551815.1 Bacillus sp. AFS098217 | reverse complement strand
TACAACTACAAGAATACGATTAAAGCGGTGAATTTTGCATCAAACAATTTAGAAAGAAAAAACGTTCCCTGTATGAAGCGACCGCAAGGAAAGGAAGAAAAACAAAGAATACACGTGCAAAACGAAACAGGAAAAATACACCACATATAGATGGAATCTATTTAGGTGATAAAGTAAAGATATTTGGACAAGTAGGATTTGTGACAGGATTTACAGGGAAAATGGTATACGTACAAAATATACATGGACAATATATACAAAATCCTTCTAAATCTTATAAGCAAGTGAAGATGTCAGATATGGAACATATACACCATTCGAACAATTGGAAATTCTTACAAATCAGTTAGGAGATGCCTAACCGAAATTCATCCCCACCTTACCGCTGGGCTTTTGCCCTTTGCGTGCTTGAAGATGGGGACTTCTTTCAGAAATATGTAAAAAACTTTTTTAGATATAGCGGATGAAGGGCTATTTTTCTTATTTCTATCATTTTTTAGTGTTTTTCACTCATTGAAAATTCAATTTTCCGACACTCTGAAAAGGGTGATACATTATGTATCACCCTTTTCTATGGATTTTTACGAATTTGGTATTTTTATTGTGTAATTTCTACATACTTTTTTGTGGTAAATAGTACTTTAAGACATCCTAGAGACTAGGTGGAATCCCTCTCAATAATCCAAATCATTTCTTTGCAGCGCGTTATTAACATCTCAATCCTCTCCTCTCGTTATATTTAAGTTTTGTAATTATAGATGAGTATAGTAGGTGCTTCTACGATCTCGGATATCATCCATAATCTGTTTATATTGCTGTTCTTGCAAAACTTCAGCTTCAGATAAATGTTTTTTCTGAATCGTAATCGTTAAAAAGAAAATATGAAACTTCATAAATAAATTCCTCCTTTCGTAAAGGAATTATAGGTGACTACAATAAGGGATTTGACGTGCTTTTACTTCATCCATAGCCTTTTGAATTTGTTGTTCATGTAATACTTCTTGCTTGGAAAATTTACTTTTTTGAATTGTAATCGTTAAAAAGAATACTCGGAATTTCATAAGAAGATTGCTCCTTTTATATATAATTTTTAGTACATATGGTTGTAATAAGAGACTTGATGCTCTTTCACTTCATCCATAATTTTCTGGATCTGCTGTTCTTGTAAAATTTCAGCTTCAGTAAGTTTATTTTTTTGAATTGTAATCGTTAAAAAGAATACTCGAAACTTCATAAGAAGATTCCTCCTTTTATTAATTATTTTTTAACACATTTGATTGTAATAAGAACTTCTGTGATTTGCTATTTCATCCATAGCTTGTTTTAATTGTTGTTCACGAAAAATTTCAGCCTCAGATAAAGTCTTTTTCTGAAGAGTAATCGTAAAAAAGAAAATGTGAAAAGTCATAAATGAATTCCTCCTTTCATAAAGGAATTACAGATAATTACAATAAGGGATTTGACGCTCCTTTACTTCATCCATAGCCTTTTGAATTTGTTGCTGGTGCTGAATCTCACTTTCAGAAAATGGATTTCTCTGAATGGTAATACTTAAAAACAATACGCGAAAAGTCATTGAATGTTGCTCCTTTCTTTAATAAATAATGTAAGAGACTAAAAAATCGCACAAAAAAGCCACAGGAAGATATAGTTTTCCTGTGACAGGGCATGAAAAAGCCACAGGAAAGTATACGACCTCCTGTGGCGAATTTGTTAGTTAAAGAAAATACTAAGCGATTTTCAATTCTCCATTAGGTTGGTCGAACTTATATTAAATTGTAAAACAGATGCAGCATTTAATTGTAATTTCATCATTTCATTCGACCTCCTTTTAGAATTTTTTTCTTATGTTAGTAAGTATATACAATTAATGGATAATTGTAAACATAAAAAGTGAAAATTTTTAATTTTGATGAAAATGTGTATATTTTGAATGTGAGTTTAACGTATGATACTTCTTTTTTTGAAAGAACTTATGGGAAAATATTGAATGGAAATAGATTCTTGTGGTATGGTTAATTGCATAAGTAATGAACCTATGAACCTAAGGTGGTGAAAGGATGAAATCAACACTTGAACAAAATAAGTTAATATACATACAAATTGCAGAAACCATCGAGGCGGATATTTTAAAGGGGATACTGCTTGAAGAAGAACAGGTTCCATCAACAAATCAATTTGCAAAAATGCTACAAATCAATCCAGCGACAGCAGCGAAAGGGGTAAATCTACTGGTCGATGAAGGTATTTTATATAAAAAGCGAGGGATCGGGATGTTTGTTGCAAAGGGAGCAAAGGAAGTTGTATTAAAGAAGCGGCAAAGTGCTTTTATGACTGAATTCCTACCTAAAGTTTGGGAGGAGGCAAAGGTACTTGAAATTTCTAAAGAAGAGCTGATGAACATGATTCAACGCTTTTAGGAAAGGATTTACTTCCTCAAGGAACGTGAAAGTGCAATAGAACCATTGAGTAGGTGGGGGGGAATGGCCTTTTGTATGTTTTAATATTCGTTATTTTCAGTAAATAATAATGTAGTATATATACTGAAAATAAGGAGGTGGAAAAATGGAACTTATTATTACTGCAAAAATAAAAATATTACCAACCAATGAACAAGCGTTGTTGCTACAAGACACTTTACATGCCAATCGAAAAGCATTAAATTATGCATCACAAATAGCCTATAAACACAATTTGTTATCTAAGTTTAAGTCGTTACAACAACTGGTATATACAGACTTACGAAAACAATTTGGTCTGAAATCTCAAATGGCTTGTAATGTGTGTACCGTTGTTGCAGGAAGTTATGCTGCCGTAAAAGAACAAAATGAAAACACACTTGTAGAATATAAACGTCCTAAACTGCAATATTCATATGGACGTGATTACTCTTTTACAAAAGATGGATTAGTTAGCGTCGGTACGTTACAGGGGCGTATTAAAATTCCGTTCGTCACAAAAGGGTTAGAGCACTATTTTAATGGTTCTTGGGAATTCGGCACAGCTACACTTGTATATAAAAAAGGGAAATTCTTTTTGCATTTTGCAGTAAAGAAAATATTTGAAGCTACTTTCACCATTAAAAATATTGTGGGTGTTGATTTTGGTATGCGTTTTTTAGCTACAGCTATTGACAGTAACGACAATCACCTATTTAAAAGCGGGGCATCCATAAAAGAAACAAAAGCAAGATATGTCCGTTTACGAAAAGGATTGCAAGCCCGTGGTACAAAATCAGCAAAACGAAAACTCCAAAAAGTAAGTGGAAAAGAAAACCGTTTCATGACAAATACAAATCATGTATTGTCGAAGGCACTTATCCAATTTGCAGGAGAACACTCGTTAATTACGATTGAAGACTTAACAGGGATTAATCTAACAACTACTGTTCGTAAACGTGACAGATACTATCGTCTATCATGGGCGTTTCACCAACTACGCCAAATGCTTGAGTATAAAGGGATTATGAACAATATAAAAGTAATTGCATTTGACCCTGCGTATACAAGCCAAAAATGTCCGAAGTGTGGAAATACGAACAAAAAGAATCGTAATCAGAAGGCACATACATTTTGTTGCACAACATGCCAATACCAATCGAATGACGATAGAATCGGAGCAATGAATCTAAGGCAAATGGGAATGGAGTACCATCACAAAATGACACGAGAAGCATGACTTCTTTTGTTGGGTAGCTGTCAGCCTACCTATAGTAACCTACGCTTGAGGTTAGAGGTCGCTAGACCATTTGTATAACGTGTAGTAGAGTTACAAGCCCCTACTTCAAAATTCGTTAAAATTTAAGTGGGGGGTAGTTGACATGATTACAAAGGAGGGAGAAGAATAAGGATTGCGGTTGAAACAGGGGGTTAATTGTGTGCAATTCTTACTTTATGTGACGATATCTAGTCTTTTCCAAGTAATAATTATTTTTCAGCAAAGATTTAGTTGGATTGGATTTGGAATTGGTGCAACGCTTTTTTTAAACTTAATAAGCGGATTTTATGGAAGAGGAATAAAGGAATTAATATTTACAAAAAGTGGAGTTTTGATGAATATATCGTCTTTTATAACAATTTCGATTGGATTAACAGTGTTTTATTTTATAGTTAGCGGTATATTCATTCGGAAAATTTCTCTAGAACAAACAGTATAAAAAACGATATAGATAGTAATAGATAAATATTTTAGGAAAGAAGGAAAAACGTATGGGAGATACATCTTCGTTAATAACTATGTTTTTATGTATTGCATTATTGATTTTGTGGAGGCGCTATCGATCTATGCATAAACCGATAAGAGGGAACGGAAAGCGAATTCTATTACCACTCCTTTTCTTATCACCAGGAATTTTAATGTTTTTTGGTCCTACACATCCGGCGATGCTATACATTAGTTTTGCCATATTATTTGGATTTCTTTTTGCGATTCCACTTATCATACTTACAAACTATGAGAGAAGAGAAGATGGGAATATTTATGCGAAGAAAAGTGTTGCTTTTCTTATTACCTTTATTGGAATTGTAATTCTAAGGTATGGTTCTAGACAATACATTATCGATTTAGATCAGCAAACAATAGGGTTATTGTTTTATGTTGTTGCAATTTCTTATATTGTACCGTGGAGAATTGCTTGTTACGTGAAGTTTAGAAAAGTAGTTCGTACAGATTCATAGAATTGATGTTTTTGGTTTCGTGGAAGGGAGAATGCGTACTATTATAAAAAGGAGATACAAATTTGTATCTCCTTTTTATTGATTTTTCATATATATGTGTTAAAATGAAAAAACGCTCATTGTTTGTTTTTCTAAAAAACTAAATAATTATCCAATTTAATTATAACAAATGAATTGCTTGTTTGTCAAACTTTTAGTTGATTTTTTTATCGCATCAAATAGTGAGCGTCAGAATGATTAGTTGATAAGGAGTGGCGATATGGAGAAAATAGGGCAAGAGTGGAAGCAGGAACAACATCGTGTGAAAGAAGTTGTCGGTAAAATTGAAAAACATATGGATACATTAAAGCAATATGCAAGTGCATCAATGAAAGATGTTGTCCAGATTCGAAAACATTTTTGGGACGATGTAACAGTAAATGTTGATAATGCGAAAGAAGCTGTAGAAACGGCAGCGAGTATCAAGCAACAGGCAGAGTTATTATCTGAACGAGAACAAAATCATCGCCATGCATATAATCAATTAAAAGGATTAAAAAGATTACAGCAGTCACCATACTTTGGAAGAATAGATTTTATAGAAGATGGTGAAAGCAGCGGAGAATCTATATATCTTGGAATTCATTCATTTTATGATGAAAGTACAGAGCAATTTCTTGTATATGACTGGCGAGCGCCAATATCAAGTTTGTATTATGACTATTCTCTAGGAAGAGCAAAGTACGTAGCACCTAATGAGACGATTTCAGGAGAAATGACTTTAAAACGCCAATATGTGATTCGGAATGGTCAAATTATTAGTATGTTTGATACAGGCGTAACAATTGGTGATAAATTGCTACAAGAAGTATTAGGAAATAATGCGAATACACAAATGAAAAGTATTGTATCAACTATACAAAAGGAACAAAATCAAATCATTCGGAATGAAACAAGTCGTTTGCTTGTCGTACAAGGGGCAGCGGGAAGTGGAAAAACATCAGCAGCACTTCAACGCGTTGCATATTTATTATATCGTTACCGGGATACATTACACGCCGAGCAAATCGTGCTCTTTTCTCCAAACTCGATGTTCAATAGCTATGTTTCCACCGTACTACCAGAACTTGGAGAAGACAATATGAAGCAAACGACATTCCAAGAATACTTAGAGAATCATATTGAGAAAAAATTTGAATTAGAAGACCCGTTTACACAAATGGAATATGTATTGACAGGAACGAAAGAAAGAAATTATGAAACGCGATTAGATGGAATTAAATATAAAGCAAGTTCTGATTTTATTGAGGTAGTAGATCAGTATGTAGCCTATTTAAAACAAGAAGGTATGTTATTTAAAGATATAAAGTTTAGAGGAGAAATCATAATCTCTAAAGAACAAATAAAAGAACGTTTTTATGAATTTGATGCATCAATAAGAATTCCAAACCGAATAAAATTAATTTCTGAATGGTTATTAAAAGAGTTAAAACAACAAGAAAAAATAGAGAGAAAAGCATTGTGGGTGGAAGAAGAAATACAGCTGTTAGATAAAGAAACATATGCAAAAGTTTACCGTAAGTTACAGCAAAAACAAGAATATTCCGAAGGTACATTCGATGACTTTGAGCGGGAACAAAATATGCTGGCCGCTATTGTTGTAAAAGAACATTTTAAGCCACTCCGAAGACGTGTGAAAAAGTTACAATTTATTCATACACCAGCATTGTATATCCAGTTATTTAAAGATCCGCAGTTTGCTAAGCAACTTGTAGAAGAAAACAAATTACCGCAAAGATGGAATGAAATTTGTAAAGAAACAATAGAAAAGATACAACGTTTTTATATGTCATATGAAGATGCCACGCCTTATTTATATATGAAAGATCAGCTGGAAGAGCTGCAAAGGAATACATCTGTGCAACATATATTTATTGATGAAGCACAGGATTATTCTGCATTTCAATATGCGTTTTTAAAACGAATATTTCCTCATACAAAAATGACAATACTAGGTGATTTTAATCAGACGATTTATGAGCATGCGTCAGAAAATGAATTTTCACAATTAAGTGCGCTGTACGGGGAAGAACTGAGTGAAAAAATTATCCTTACACGGAGCTACCGATCTACAAAACAAATTATTGAATTCACAAAGCAATTAATTACAGATGGTGAAGAGATTGAACCGTTTCAACGTGAAGGCAAACAGCCAACTATACAGGAAGTGGAAGAAGGAGAAGCACATCATAAAAAGATTGTGGAGCAAATCGAAAGGTTGCAGCAAAATGGGCATAAAACAATTGCAGTGATTTGTAAAACAGCAGAAGAAAGCGAAGCGGCTTATCATGTTTTACAGAAATCATTACAAGTTCGTCTTATTAAAAAAGAAACAAGTTCGTTTGATACGGGTATTCTAATTATCCCGTCGTATTTATCGAAAGGGGTAGAGTTTGATGCAGTTATCATCTATGATGCATCGAAGAGAAAATATAGTAGAGAAAGTGAACGTAAATTATTTTATACCGCGTGTACACGTGCGATGCATGAGTTATATATTTATTCTGTAGGGGAGATGAATGCATTCTTACAGTCAGTTTCCAGAGATACGTATATGTTAGAAAATGAAAAGATTCAATAAAAAACTGGCTACTCTGTAAAATGAAATTAGTCATTGCAGAGTAATCTCCTACAGGTAATATGCCATTAAAACTTTATTCTATATATGCTTCTCCACAACATTCATTTGGTAAGGTTCATGTAACTAAAGTGCATTCATTGGCTATGGAATAAGACTTGGGTGATTAATTAATTTCTTCTTTTACTAACGGGTGCGTTTCTACAATAAGTGGAGACGCATTTTTCTTATTGTGCTAACGGGGCAGGTTAATTGAAAAAGCTTTTTATAATAGTAGTTGAATCTTTTCTTTCAAAAGCCTAAATAACGAACATACTTCATATGAAGTTTCTAGACCCCAGCACAAAGTAAAAAACTCGCCAAAACGGACGAGTTTTTTGTGTTAGAGCAATACAGACATTTTCTATAATAACCTTTAACACCAAACTATGATTCTATAGGGTGTCGTTTGGGCAGGGATACTTTTTGTGGTAGCTCCATAGATAACAATTAGATTTCGGTTCGTAAGGTTTCCTGAGTAGGGTTGCCCATTTGTTAATACTATTTGGGTATATGGAGATATATTTAATTGTAATCGTCCATCACTACTTTTCAGTTGACTATCAAAATAATCTACTTTGACATTTTGATACGGGCTATCTTTTACCATTATAAGTGCTCGGTATTGTGGTGGATATATAAGAGGAACAGGTGCATTCCTATCATAGTATCCAGTCACTTTATCTCCTATTGCCACCACTACATGGTCTACAAAGTAAGTTGTGGGTGAAACGACGAAATTTACTATAGTCCCCAATCCGTTTTCTACAGACATTAATTTATAGCAGCCTTCTCCTTCGGCATTTTGCCCTACAATAAAATCACTAATCATGGTAACGGTCCCATGGAAAGAATTAAAACTTATCATTTTCATACCTCCATTGATTTAAGGCAGGCGGCGTACCAATATTCCCCAAAAAACAGTAAGTAATTACTTTGTGTACAATATGTAGGTCAAAACCTATATGACTGTGTGGATGCCCATAAAGGTTAGGAAAATGTGATATATAGTGAGAGTAAGGACTTAATTGTTCTATAAAACCAGGCAAGAGCTAACAATTTTGTAAGCTCTACAGAGGGATTACTAAGAAATAACTATTTTATAAGAAAAGAGAAAGGAAGCTTAGCTCCCCTTCTCTTTTAATAATAAATTTACTTTGTTGTACGCAATAAAGCTCCAATAGCCCCGCTAAAACCGTGATCTTGCAAGAAGATAGGTTTTTTATTTTGGTGCACGGTATAACTCCCTATAATTTCTTGCAGATGTGAATTGTTTGATAGGGTAGATCCAATATAAACGATATGATCAATACTTTTTGCTTCTGCAAATTGAAGGCTTAACGCAGTGACTACTTCGCCAACAAGACCTTGAAGAGTGGCGAGTAAATCGGATTTGTTATAATTAGATTCACTGATAGCTGCTTTTCCGAAATTACTGGCTGTTAAGTTACTATCAATAGGGGATAGAATACCGTTATAAATATCTCCAACTGTTATATCGAGATTCTGCCTAGAACCTAGTTTCGTGTGTTGCATTACTTCTTCAAAACAGTCTATATTCGTTAATAATTTCGATAATCCCATTATTGTGCCTCCGCCAATACCGGTGCCACCAGCACGAATGTAATTTTGGTTATGGACATAATGAATGGAAGTCCCTGTACCGATATTTGTTAAAACAAAGTCATTTATGGCATGCTTTTCTTTTTCAATGAGATAATGAACGCCTGTAAGTGTAGCCTCGAATTCGGCAAGGGATTCTGTTTTATATTTTTCATAAAGTAATGTGTATAACCGCTCGGCTTTACCGCCAGTTATACACAATCTGTTTATAAAATTATTTTGACTTAACCACTCTTTGATTTTGTTTTGTTCATAGGAGTAAAATTTTTCGAAATGTAATTCATTACTTTCGTTAAAGTAAGCAATTTTTGTTAATGTTCCTCCCGCATCAATACCGACAGCACTCTCCATCTTTGTACTCCTTATCATTGTATAGTTATCACAATGAACCGCTATCGTTCAATCTTTATTTCGTAATATAAACTAATAGCTTTTCAACTGTAACAATTGCTTTACCGTTTACAGAAGCAATTCCTTTGCCGAGAATAAATCCTCGTTTATTCCGTAGAACTTCATAATGTAAATCCAGCTTATCACCAGGTGAAGCAGTTCCATTAAATTCTACACCGTCTAATGAAGAGAGAAATCCTAATCCATTAGACTCGTTTGTCCCGACGAATGCTCCAAGCTGTGCAAGTGCTTCTACAATTAGCATGTGAGGCATACTGCTTTGATTCTCAGTTATAAACCACTCATTACTTGTTATTAATTTATATCCTTTCACAGATTTTCCATCTTCAATTTCTGTAATGTTATCAATCATTAAAAAAGGATAGCGATGTGGCAGTGTATCGTTAATATTCATATAAACCTCCAGTTTTAATCTCTAAATAAAAAATAATAACCCCCTGCTACAAGTAAACAGGGGATTGGTAATTAATTTTTGACTAAATCATTAGTGTTTTCAAGAGAGAAAATGCCGCTATGTTTAATGTTTTCAACAGCTTGTTGTAACATCTTCTTATCTTGGACAAGTGCGATACGGACAAATCCTTCGCCATGTGGTCCGAATGCATGACCAGGAGTTACAACAACATTTGCACGATCCATTAGTGCATAGGCAAATTCTAATGAAGTCCACCCTTTTGGTATTTCAGCCCAGATGAACATACTACCAGCAGGCTTTTCAACATGCCAACCGAAAGAGGCAAAGCCGTCAACTAAAGTATCCCTGCGTTCTTGATAGATGCTGCGGTTTTTCTCGCAATATTCAGCACCTTGGCGCAAGGCAACTGATGCTGCTTTTTGAATTGGCAAGAACACACCGTAATCTGTGTTCGATTTAAATTGTGCAAGTGCACCTACAATTTCTTCGTTTCCAATCAGATAACCAATGCGGCTGCCAGCTAAGCTATAACTCTTGGATAGGGAGTTAATCTCCACGCCAACTTCTTTCGCACCAGGTACAGATAAAAAGCTAATTGGTTTCTTGCCATCATAATAAAATTCAGCATATGCGAAATCATGTACAACAATGATATGATGTTGTTTTGCAAAGGCGATAACTTCTTTAAAGAAATCTTCATGTGCCATTGCTGGAACTGGATTTCCAGGGAAGTTTAATATCATCATTTTTGCTTGTTTCGCAATTTCTTCAGGAATGTCTTGTAAATTAGGTAGAAAGTCATTTTCTTTCTTTAAAGGCATGAAGTAAGATTTTGCACCAGCCATTTGAATACCTGTTTCATAGGCTGTATAGCCAGGGTCAGGAACTAAAATAAGATCTCCTGGATTTGCAAAAACCATAGGTAAGTGAACAAGTCCGTCTTGCGAACCCATTAATAGTAATACTTCACGGTCTGGATCTAGTATCACATTGTGACTATTATAATAATATTCAGTTACTGCTTCGTGAAAATCTTGAATACCTTTTAGTGTATAACCGTAATTTTCTTTTCCACTTGCTGTATGTACCATAGTTTCTCTTACAAAATCAGCAGGAGGCATATCTGGATTACCGATACTTAAATCAATCATTTGGTGACCTGCTGCAATTTTTTCTTTTTTATAGGCTGCTAATTCACTAAATATAGAAGATTGAAATGCTTTCATTCTAGTTGCTAACGTGTAAGTCATTAAAACCCCTCCTAAAAGCTGCGTTTTCATCTTTATAGTTTTTATTCTTTTATTATTCTGAAAACACATAAATACATTTTATCACTTTTTTAGGAAAATTGAAATGATTGACATATATTAAACGTTTTAGAGTCATAGTCTATATTGCGTGTTTGATAATAAAAATTTAATCTTTTGAATTTAGGTAAAACCTTGTGTTTATAAGGCTGAAAAATAACGTTTATAGATTAGAAAATAAATTGAAATAAATTTACAATGTGCATGGGAGGTGTTGGCTTATGATACAACAGTTTTTCAAAAAAATATTTGAGCAGTTTTTACAAGAACAGGAAGAGGAAATAATAGAAAAACTTTGTTTTTGGGTCGTGTATTATTACATAGCAGTTCCTAAATTCATTGTGAATGCTAGTGGTTTTTTGGTACATATAAATCAGGCACACGAAGATTATACGTATGATACAATTGAAGATTTTTTACGGGAGTATAGTGGAGAAGCGAGGGGAGGATTCTATTTAGAAGTGAGAGTTCACTATATTAAATTTGAAGAAATGATTAGGGAGAAGTGCTGTGAAATGATTTATGCGCATTACTTCCCGCGATTTGTTTCTTGCCGTTCATTACTATGTAAAGAGTTATTAAGAGAAATGGGAGTAAGTAAAATAGAAATGGAATTAGGAAGTTATGAAACATTAATTTTTAATCATTGTGTAGAAACAAAGAATTGGATCCATGTTTATAAAGAAAACGTGTTAAAGAAATTATTTGTATTGTCACTTCCGCTAATTGTACAAGCTTATCGTGAAAATGTACGTGAATATATGAAGCAGGAAGAAGGTCAGAAGTATATTCAGCTTTTAGGATGTTGAATAAAGAGGCCATGCAATTTCTTTAGAAAATAGTATGGAATGAATGTTAAAAGAAATTAGAGCTCATAACATAAAAAAGAAACGTATCGAAACTATGTTTGTCTCAAGGAGGATATCGGTAGGGTGCTACTGAAAAGAATATGTAATTATATTTAGTGAGGTCTTAAAAACTACATTTTAAGTGGTTTGAGGCGAGTATGTCTAAATCCGTGCAATGCAATATATTTGGGTGTTCCTTTTTCACATAGGTCTTTTAAAAAGAATAAGATCGAAACGTATTATAACGAGGAATGAGTATAAAAATACACAAAAACCCCGAATCATGGACTTTTTTAAGTGTCCACAATTCAGGGTACAGTTCAATTTGTGACTGAACTTTTTTATAAAAATCTTTATTTGTCTTCAAGGGGTTTCAGAACGCTAGATGAAAGCTGATTAGTTGGAGCTAATACAGATTCTTCACTTGCCAGTCGAAGCGATTGTAGTTTTAGAATCACACCTGCCTCTGTAGCAATTTCGTCCTCTTTTGCTCGACGGCTTGATTTAGATACATTTTCATTCGCTTTCTCCATTTTACATTCCTCCTTATTACATGTAGGTATACAGGCAAAATAATTATTAAAATTTACGGAAGCGTTTTTAGTATTGCACTGATTATGCATAAAATGTATTGAAAAATCTTTTAGTAATAAATGCTGTTGTAACAATAGTATGGAATAGATGTCAACTCCCCCCCACTTAAACGTTAACACGTTTTGAAGTGGGGGCCTGTAAAAAGCCCTGGTTGTCTAGCC
>NZ_NVPR01000091.1 GCF_002551815.1 Bacillus sp. AFS098217 | reverse complement strand
GTTTATGCACTATTAATTATTCATTTATTTCCTTCGCTGAAACACAAACAAGTAATTCAGCTGATCAAGCAAAAAATGCTAGTGGCATCGATAATGGCATAGCAAATTTAAAGTATGATAGTAGAGATATTTTAGCAGTAAATGGTGATAAAGTAGAGAGTTTTGTGCCGAAGGAAAGTATAAATTCAAATGGTAAATTTGTAGTGGTTGAACGTGAGAAAAAATCACTTACAACTTCGCCAGTGGATATTTCGATTATTGATTCTATGACTAATCGTACTTATCCAGGAGCAGTACAACTTGCAAATAAAGCTTTTGCGGATAATCAACCGAGTTTATTAGTGGCCAAGAGAAAACCTTTGAATATTAGTATAGACTTACCTGGCATGAGAAAAGAAAATACAGTAACTGTCCAAAATCCAACATATAGTAATGTATCTGGAGCAGTAGATGATTTAGTATCTACTTGGAACGAAAAGTATTCATCAACACATACGTTACCTGCAAGAATGCAGTATACGGAATCTATGGTTTATAGTAAATCTCAAATCGCAAGTGCTCTTAATGTTAATGCTAAATATCTTGATAATGGACTGAACATTGACTTTAATGC
>NZ_NVPR01000090.1 GCF_002551815.1 Bacillus sp. AFS098217 | reverse complement strand
AGAAGACAACGAAAAACAAGATATCGAGAAGCACGTTTTCTCAACCGAAAAAAGAAAGAAGGATGGTTACCGCCATCGATTCAAAGCAGAGTGGATAACCAAATTCATTGGATTGAAACATTTCGCTCGTTATTACCATCTCCAAAAGTCATTGTCGAAGTAGGGAAATTTGATGCGCAAAAACTAAAAAAACCTGACATACAAGGAATCGAATATCAACAAGGAAATGCCTTTGGCTTTTGGAATACAAGATATTACGTATTTGTGAGAGATAACTATACGTGTCAAATTTGCAAGAAAAAAGGTGGTATTTTGCATACGCATCATATCATCGAACGATGCAACGGCGGTTCTGATATGGCAGATAACCTTGTAACAGTACATGAAGAATGTCATGAAAAGTTCCATCAAGGGAAGATCAAACATCGTTTCCAAAAGCCGAAACAATATAAAGAAACGGCCTTTATGAATATATTGCGGTTGCAAATTATGAATCGTTTAGATTGTGAGATTACGTATGGCAGTTACACGACACCGAAGCGAAAAGAATTAGGTTTATCCAAAACACATGTAAATGATGCGATTGCGATTACCAACCCAACACAAATACAAGAATATGATCAAAGCGGTGAATTTCGAATTAAGCAATTTAGGAAGAAAAAGCGTTCCCTGCATGAATCGACTGCAAGGAAAGGAAGAAAAACCAAGAATACAAATGCAAAACGGAACCAAAAAAAAACACCGTATGTAGATGGAGTTTATTTAGGGGATAAAGTGAAAGTATTTGGACAAGTAGGATTTGTGACAGGATTTACAGGGAAAATGGTATACGTACAAGATATACATGGACAATATATACAAAATCCAGCTAAATCTTATAAGCAAGTGAAGATGTCAGATATGGAACATATACACCATTCGAACAATTGGCAATTCTTACAAATCAGTTAGGAGATGCCTAACCGAAATTCATCCCCACCTTACCGCTGGGCTTTTGCCCTTTGCGTGCTTGAAGATGGGGGCTTCTTTCGGGAATACGTTAAAGAGGCGCAGCGAAATCAATAATGTATCTGATAGTCTAAAAGTAGTCTTCTAATTGATTATTTTGTATGTTGAAAGAACAATCTTAACATTAGTAATTATTATACCAATTGCATATATCTTGCTTGAAAGGTCGAAAAGGACTCGCTTCTGTTATAAAAGCGAGTCCTCTTTATATTGTTATTGAATTTTGAATGAAAGAAAAAATATTTTTGGAGCAAATAAAATAAATTTTAAAGATTTTGAAAGTATTCTCATTTTTCATTATGATATAGCTAGATACATAGAAAAGGAGAATAGTTTATGGAAATAGTAAATGACAGAGCAATGTTACGATTAATGCATGTAGATGATGTCGAAAGTTTATTTAGCATTGTGGAAGGAAATAAAGAAATATGGACGTATTTAATAGCTAAAATGGATAGCTATCAAGATATGGAGCGGTATGTTCAAGCGGCCATAAAAGGTTTTGAAGGAGGAACCGATCTACCATTTGTTGTAGTAGATCAAAAAACGAATAGAATCGTAGGAAGTACACGCTTATATAATATATCAAAAGAAAATAAAACCGTTGAACTTGGGCAAACATGGTATCATCCAAGTGTACAACGAACAAGTATAAATACTGAGTGTAAGTATATGCTATTGCAATACGCTTTTGAAGAATTACATATGTTACGAGTGCAAATAAAAACTGATTTACGAAATGAAAAAGCACAGCGCGCAATTGAAAGGCTTGGTGCTGTAAAAGAAGGTATATTGCGAAATGAGAGACAATTGCCAAACGGTTATGTAAGAGATGCAGTTGTATATAGTATGATTGCAAGCGAGTGGCCAGTTACAAAAGAACAACTATTACAAAAACTAGCGGTATATAAATAAGAGATTATGGTTAAATATATAAAACCATTTTAATTTTCCGACATCTAAATCCCTGCTATGCAGAATAAAAAGTAACCCACACTCGTTTACTCTTTCTGTTTTTACTTCGCATGTGGCAGAAAAATGCCCCGACCACTTCTATGCATGGCCAGATGCTCTCTCCCATCTAAAAAGAGGGGGGCATGTCGGTTTTTTAATTGATGTATATATAGTAAATTGTAAGACGATTCAAAAGGTATATTTTCATAAAAACGGAAAATATATCTTTTTTTCTTACAAAATGATTACTTCTTTTATATACTTTGGTTTCATCATTCCCTTCTGTGAAAAAATTCGTTACAATGGTGTTGCATGATAATTAAATTTGTAAAAGATGCAAATGAAAAATGATCCACAAACAAGAATGAATTGACAATCCTCTATTTGAATGAAAACCCTTTAATGCACATAGGATTAAAAATTATCTTCTTTCAAATAAACTCAAATAAAATGATTTATATATTGTTTTTTTAGAAGTATGGATGATGCACGGAGGCTAGTATAAATGAAACAAAATAAGAAAAGTAAAAAAAGAAGAATCTTGCAAGTATTCTTGCTTATGATTAGCTCTATGATTCTATTTGTATGTTACGCGGCATACGATATTTGGAGCTATCGATTTAAAACGGATAAGGTAAATACAGACGCTGCCGTTGTACTCGGAGCAGCTTCTTGGAACGGCAAACCATCCCCTGTATTTCGTGAAAGAATTAATCATGCTATCTCCTTGTATAAGAACGGAAGTGTAAAAAAAATTATTTTTACTGGTGGTACAAAGTTTGAATCGGAGCTTGAGGAAGCACGTACTGCGAAAGCGTATGCATTAAAGCATGACGTCAAGGAAGAAGATATTTTAATTGAAACAGAGTCGCGTTTTACAGAAGATAACTTAAAAAATGCGAAGCAGGTCGGTATGGATAATGGGCTACATACGTACACGATTGTGAGTGATCCTCTTCATATGAAACGAGCGATGCGAATTGCAAAGCATATTGGGATGGATGCATACGCCTCACCAACCCCAACATCAGCATATAAAACATTAGATACAGAAATTCCTTTCTTTTTTAAAGAATTATGTTCGTATATTGGATATGTTACTTCGTTGCCAATACGTGCATTGAAAGGTGAGTAAAGAATTTGTAGTGACAGAAACAGTAATGTGCTTTGAAATGGAGATTTCTATTGAGAAATGCGTAAAAAAAGATTCCTAATATAGAAGGATAGGCAAGGTGATTTGTTTTTACCTTATCTATCCTTTTTGTCGTGTCATTCATAATTTAATCAGGGAGCTCATAGAGCATTTCTATTGTGTACTAATAATAAAGTCGTTTCTGTAGTGCTTAAAGAAAAGAATCCATTTTGAATAATCTTTTTTCAAAATGGATTTCTTTTTGTTTATTGTTAAACAAAGGTTTTAGACCATTATTTTAATCAAACTTTTTTATAAAAGGATGATTCAATTGAATATAGAAAAAGCGTGTTTTGATCCATCTTTTTTTCAAAACACGCTTTTTCTATTTGCCTCTTTTATCAAGGTTTATTATGTTAATTTAATCAAACTTTATTTCACGCCAGCACTAGGGAACCCTAATGCTATTTATAAAGAATGTTGCAAATTTTTTAAAAGCACAGACACATTCAACCTCGTCCCGGCTTTAGGACGGGGTTGAAAAAATTGTTTAACTTTTGATGTAGAAATACAAAAACTTTATTTTCGTTATAATGGCTTGTTAGATAGGTATTTTTAAATAAACGTTCATTCACCTTCCCCTACCTTTATTCAAATTTTCTTACCGAATGAACAAATCAATGATGAAGAAAATGATAGACATCAAAATGTTGAATTCTTTTTAAAAATAAGCCCTATTAAATATACTCTATGTTTTCCAAATGTGAAAATAATGTGAAATATATGTACTTTTCAGTTATTCGCTGCCCATATATGTTACCTTTTTGGTAATTGTTTTAAATGTAAAAAGAGGAATATAAAACCATATAAATATTATTTCTTTAGAGGTTGTTATTCTATGAAAAGAAAATTAGGTCTTTTAAGCGCAGCTTGCATTTTAGGTACAAGCATTTTTGCTAGTTCAGCATCAGCGGAAGAGATTGGAAATCCTAATAATTTACCTTCAGAAGGAACGGTAGTACCTCAAAGAATTGATTCTGCAGGCGTACAATATGCAAGTTCTTATCCTTATTACAGGTACCAAACTAGACATAATAAAGGCACTGTAGAAACAACTTCAGAATCTTACATGTCAGATGGAAAAGCTACACCTATTAAAAGGATTTATGCAAAAGCAAGCGCATACAAAGATGGCGCTCTAGTTAAATAATCAACAGACAATCAATATAATGCTTCTTATGCTGGAGCAACTGCTAAAGCTGGAGATAGCGGCTGGGGCGTTGAAGGATATGGTAATCATATTTTTGAAAAACAAGGGTATATGACAATCCAATATGAATCTTATAACAAGTAATTTTTAAACAGGGGGAAGGAATTTCTCCTTGTTTTATTTTAAGGAGAAACTTATGAAGAAAAATAAATGGAAATTATTTACTGTCATAGCAGCAACAGTAGTAGTTATGTTCAGTATTTATGGTTTATGGAAGCTTTCTAATGAGAAAGAACTAAGAACACAAAATGAAAGTATTAAGACACAAGTAAAGATTGAGTTAACAAAGTCAGACGAAAACATCGATATGACAGTGAAGGAAGATCAGGCATATAACTATTCTTATGTTCCTCGCTCCAATGATGGTGTCGGGACTGCATTAGTAACTAACAATAATAAAACTGTAATTCAAACAACTGGTTTTGAAGTAGGAGAGAATTCTAATTTTACATCAACTATTGCTATCAGTAATTTGTCCGATGAGAAAAAAGAATTTATGTTGGTCCCTATTATTGATTATAAACAACAGCACATTCAGTTAGGGGGAGAAAAATCCAATAAATTAAAATTTTCTATACAACCTAAGGGGATTATTTTCATACCGTTTTCTATAGTAAATATGGAAGAAGGGATACATGATGTAATTTTTCTTGTGATGAAAGACTCTAATAGGAAAGACTTGGATATGGACAGTAGGAAAGCAACAGAACTGACTCATATACTTCCGATAAGAACAACAGCAATAGTTGGAGATGTTAAGAAGAAGAAACTAGAATACACTAAATTGAGTGAAATGGAGTCCAACGCCCCATTCGAGGGCTCTATAGTTACCAAAACTAAAAAGCTAGAGCCTTGGATAATTGAAGAGAATTTAAATAAAGATGTTAATTATTATATAAACGTAGGCAATCAGCAAGATTTAAAACAAGATTTTGCTGTCATGGCTTTTCTGAACGGAGAGCAAATCCCTATTAATGACGATAAAAATGTAATAATGGGCACATTGCCTGCTAATACAATGTCTAGAATTAAAGGCAAATTGAATAAACAAGATGTAAGTAATGGAGTATCTAATTTTACTACTATATATGTTCCAAAACCATACCAAGGATTTGAGAGTGAGCTTGAGGATTATGTTGAACCTACTGTAAATGTAGGTATCCAAAAACAATCAGAATAGAAATATATATTTAAATCCGACCTGGATAAAGTACCAGGTCGGATTCTTCATTTCACATATACATAGTCTTTATTTTTTCTTTAAACATCTTACAGGATTGGAATAATTCTAGGTGAAAGTAAAATAGGTAAGAAATTTATGAAGGATAGCTTTAAAAAAGGACTACAAGGACAGATTCCAAATAAAATGGTGCGTGGCATGGTCGATTTAACAGTGTCTCCTTCTACATTAGATCCAGCGAGAATCGGGAAAGCACTGTATGATAATCGACATCATGCCAGTCCATTTCTTCAAAGTAATACGCCATCACATCATGTCGATGGGATCCAAATTAAAGTTTTTTAAACCTAATTGGACTTACCATTAAGAGAGCGAGGATTAAGGTAATCCATGCATTGCTGTATGAAAACAACCCCATACCAGCCAATGGTAATCCAGCAGCTGGAATAGGTAATCCCATAAAATATCCAATGGTTGGTTTAACACTAAATTTAGCTAATCTTAAAGCACCCATCGTTGGGAAAAGGATGAATGCCAAAGTAGTTAAAAAAGATGGTGTTGCTATCGAATGAAATAGAAGTGCAGGAGCAACTCCGAAACTAACAATATCAGCTAAGGAATCCAATTCTACGCCAAACTCACTGTTCACTTTTAATTTTCTCGCAATCCTTCCATCAAAAAGGTCTAAAACAGCCGAAAAGAAAATAAAAATGGAGGATGCTTCTAAAAAGCCACTTATATTTAAGGTAATTGAAAAAACACCGCACAATAAATTTCCGATCGTAAATAAATTGGGTACAGCTTTTACTATATGATTGAACAAGGTTGTCCCCCCTTAGTTGATCAAACTTCCTATTTATGTAGCATTTTCTATATATTCTTCCGTTATTCTTAAAAATACATGATCACCGTACGCTAAGTAAATTTCGACAAGAAAAAAACGATTTCCTATACGCTAAGGAAAATCGGCTTTTCACTATTCTAATTGTGCAGCAATAATAAAGCTGTTTAATTTAAAATAAAGTCGTTTAAATAGACGGGCGAAATTGAGGTTTTCTTTCTTTTGGTTCATCACCGTAACAGGGGGGGATTTTTTGAAAAAGAATCATTTTTCATACATGGAACGGAGAGTGGCGACTCCAGCGGGAATAGCGAGGAAAGTNNACCCCCGTCTTTTGGTGATGAACCTTTCTTTTACATATTATAGAAAAAACGTAAAAAAACCTTGTATTTTCATCGGAATAGTGACACAATAGGAACAACAATCCAATATAATCTTATCGAGAGAAGTGGAGGGAACGGCCCAATGAAACTTCAGCAACCTGAAAAAGAATGACAAGGTGCTAATTCCGAGTAGATAAGAGGGGAAAAAATGACAACCTTCTTATATGTAAGGTTGTTTTTTATTAGGAGGGGAAAAGGGATGAAGCGTTTATTTTTTGCACTTGTAAGTATTGTATGTAGTTTGTTTGTTATTACTGGTTGCGCACAAACATCAGCGGGAGACCGAAAAGAAATTCGCTTAGGGTTTACACCTGGTCCGTATAGTGATCAAGTGAAAAAAGCAGTACAGCCGTACTTAGAGAAAAAGGGGTATAAAGTTAAAATTGTTGAGTTTAATTCACCAAACGAAACAAATCCAGC
The DNA here is from genome assembly GCF_002551815.1 of Bacillus sp. AFS098217. GTDB lineage: Bacteria > Bacillota > Bacilli > Bacillales > Bacillaceae_G > Bacillus_A. The sequence goes on along the minus strand of NZ_NVPR01000090.1, from coordinate 11,853 downwards.
GTTAACAAGTAAAGATATTGATGCAAATATATTTCAAAGCACCGCTTTTATGGAATCTTACGCAAAAGAAAATAATGCGAAAATTACAGGGGTAATACAAGTTCCTTCAGCACCTCAAGGTGTATATTCTGAAAAACATAAATCACTAGATGATTTGGAAGATGGCATGAAAATAGGGGTGCCAAATGATCCAGTTAATTTAGAGCGTGCATTACGTATTCTAGAAGGAATTAGTTGGGTGAAGTTAAAGGACCATATAAATATTTTAACGATTTCTGAAAAAGACGTGACGTATAAAAAGAAAAATTTCAAACTTGTTCCACTTGAATCGCCGCAAATTCCACGAGCTATGAAGGATCTAGATTACGGTATTATTAACGGAAATCTTGTTATTTCATCTGGACATAAATTAAAAGAAGCACTTGAATTAGAAAAAACACCATCACAACACCGAATCATTGTTACAGTTCGCGATGAAGATAAAGAGAAACCATTTGTTAAAGATTTAATTGAGGCATATCATTCACCAGAATTTAAAAAAATGATTCAATCTGAAGAACAGTTTGAAGGTTTTGTGTTACCTGATTACTTAAAGTAAAAGGAGGCCTCAATATGGCAATCTCATTTGTAGAAACAGAAGAACAACTTCTTGTGTTAGAGAAGCTAAAGGGATTAATTCCACAGTTTGCAGGAAGAGAATATCAGCTAAGTGAGCTTGGTTCTTTTCCCTTTGAAAATATTAAAGATTTACAGAATATTGGCTATACAAAACTAACACTCCCAAAAGATGTTGGAGGCGAGGCTATTTCTTTATATGATTTTGTTTTATTTCAAGAAAAAATTGCAGAAGGAGATGGCGCGACAGCTTTATCAATTGGATGGCATCTTGGAATTGTGAAGGAACTTGCTGAAAATCGCTCGTGGAAACCTGACATGTTTTCTTGGTTTTGTGAAGAGGTAAAAAAAGGTGCTCTTTTTAACCGAGCTGCAACAGAGCGAAATACAGGGAGTCCTACGCGTGGAGGAAAACCAGAAACGTTAGCGGTACAAAAAGGTGATAAGTGGATAATAAACGGAAGAAAAACTTTTACAACGATGGCTCCTGTACTTGATTATTTCATCATATCAGCCAGCGTGGAAGGACGAGAAGAAATTGGGGAATTTGTAATTCCAAGACATGAAAAAGGTGTTTTTATTGAAGAAACATGGGATAGTGTTGCAATGCGCGGAACGGCTAGTCATGATCTTGTATTACAGAATGTGGAGATTGCTAATAAGTACTTTACCGATATAAAGGGTTCAAAGACGAAACCAAAAGGAATTGGATGGTTACTTCATATACCAGCATGCTACTTAGGAATTGCACAGGCCGCAAGAAATTATGCAATTGATTTTGCAAAATCGTATCAACCGAATAGTTTAAGCCATCCAATTAGCTTACTCCCTAATGTTAGAAGATTAGTAGGAGAGTTAGAGTTAGAACTCTTGCAAGCTCGTACATTTTTATATCAAGTCGCAAAAAAATATGATGAGATAGAAGATAAACAATCATTACAAGCGGAATTAGCAGCAGCAAAATATATTGCGACAAATGCAGCAATATCGGTTGTTGATAAAGCAATGCGAATTGTAGGGGCAAAAAGCCTATCTGAAACGAATCCATTACACCGCTATTATTTGAATGTTCGAGCTGGTTTGCACAACCCTCCGATGGATGATGTAACGCTCTCATTAATAGCAGACGATGCTTTTAAATCAAGTGAAAAGGAGTGAGTGAAATGATCACGTTACGTGATATAAATAAAACCTTTCAAACGAAAGAAGGTTTATTTCACGGTGTAAAATCAGTCTCTTTGCAAATTGAAGAATATGATATATATGGGATTGCGGGATTAAGTGGTGCCGGAAAGTCTACATTATTACGTACGATGAATTTGTTGGAAAAGCCAGATTCGGGTGCAGTCATTGTGAACGGCGAAGATTTAACAAAGTTATCTAAGAAAAATTTACGAACGGCAAGACAATCAATCGGTATGATTTTTCAGCATTTTCATCTTCTTCATAATAAAAACGTATCAGATAATGTCGCTTTACCATTAGAGTTAAAATCAGTTCCGAAAGAAGAAAGAGAAAATCGTGTAAGAGAATGCTTAGAGATTGTTGGTTTAAGTGATAAAGCGCATCATTTCCCCGCACAACTAAGTGGCGGACAAAAGCAACGGGTAGCAATTGCTCGTGCATTGGCAAATAATCCAAAAGTCTTACTTTGTGATGAACCAACATCGGCGCTCGATCCGAAAACGACACGTTCTATTTTGCAATTTTTACAAAAGATCAATAGAGAATTAGGCGTTACAATCGTAATCGTAACGCATGAAATGAATGTCATTAAACAAATTTGTAATAAAGTCGCAATAATGGAAGAGGGAGAAGTTGTTGAATCATTTGATTTATATGATCAACAATTAAAACCAACATCAGAAATTGCGAAACTCTTATTAGGCGTAGAGCAAGAAGGAGGCATCGCACATGTTCAATAACATTATTCCATTGCTTCCGGAGATTTGGACATCACTTTTGCAAACATTGTTAATGGTTGGACTTTCTGTTGGAGCAGCAATTATTTTAGGCGTTCCTTTAGGTGTTATTTTATATTTTACAAGTAAAGGACAGATTCTGGAACAGAACATGGTTCATCGCGTTTTAAACGGGATTGTAAATATTATTCGCTCGTTCCCATTTATTATATTACTAGTGGCTCTTGTGCCTCTTACACGGGCGATATTAGGAACAACAATTGGTCCGATTGCTGCAACGATCCCTTTATCAGTAGCAGCAATTCCTTATTTTGCAAGACTTGTAGAACAGGCATTACGTGAAGTGCCAAAAGGAGTAATTGAAGCTGCGGAAGCAATGGGAGCGACGCCGCTTCAAATTGTACGGAAAGTGTTACTCGTTGAAGCGCGTTCGGGTCTTGTATTAAGTTTAACCGTTTTAACAGTAAGTTTTATTTCCTACTCTGCTATGGCAGGTGTTGTCGGAGGCGGAGGTATTGGTGATTTAGCAATTCGTTTTGGATATTATCGTTTCCAAACCGACGTTATGGTTGTTACAGTACTTATGCTTGTTATTCTCGTTCAGTCTGTCCAATTTATTGGAAATCGAATTGCAGCAAAAATTGATAAAAGATAAGTGTGTAAAAACGGTATACATGAAAATCCATAATTTGTTGTAGCAAATGGAAAAAAATTTATTAAGTTAATGGGAGGAGTTCTATAGCGGGTTAATGAAAGAATGCACATATTATATACATTTCAACCTTTCAACATATAAGTCACTGTGATACAGAATAAAACATGACCTGTATTCGTTTTCTCCCTTTTTTCACCTTAGCATGTGGCAGGAAAAGGCCCTCGTCGATCTAAAAAGACAGGGTTTTTTAGGTCGGTTTTTAACTTGTATTTATATAGATTCTAATATGCATGTTCTCATTTTATATATATTTATCTTTGAAATTTGTTTATAATGATGAAAAGATTTTTGGTTTTGGGATTTTACAGGGATTTTAAAATCTTTCTTTTCTATCTTCTTTTTTATGTTTTATATGAGAAAGCTAGGCTTCTGGTTTGTGCTACTGTATAATGAGGGAAAGTACGAAAAGAGGTAGTTTCATGCTAGAAGTAATTGCAACATGCTTAGAAGATGTGCGGCGAATTGAAAAAGCTGGTGGAAATCGAATTGAGCTTATTTCAGCATATACAGAAGGTGGATTAACGCCAAGTTATGCTTTTATAAAAGAAGCAGTGAAGGCAGTAAACATACCGGTCCATGTTATGATTCGTCCACACGCTAAGTCGTTTATATATATGAAAGAAGAAATTGAAATGATGAAAGAAGATATACAAATTGCACAGGAACTTGGCGCAGCAGGCGTTGTGTTAGGTGTTTTAAATGAACAGAATCAAATTGATGAAGGGAAATTAGCAGATCTATTATCTGTTGTAAATGGAGTCAATGTGACATTTCACCGCGCTATAGATGAGGTAGATGATTTAGTAGGAGCGGTAAAGATACTTCGGAATTTTGATAAGGTAACTCATATTTTAACTTCTGGTGGTCATGGAGATATAGTAGAGAATATTTCTGTGTTGTCTGAAATGAAAAGAGAGAGTCAAGGGAATATTGAGTTAATTGTCGGCAGTGGTGTGACAAAAGAGAATATACAACAATTGCTGAATGAAACAGGGATTACACAAGCGCACGTTGGTACTGCTGTTCGAGAAGAAAAATCTTGTTTTGCTGAAATTGATCAAAAATCTGTACAAGTTCTAGTGAAATTAACAAAATAATCATAGTGCTAGGGAAGAGGGAAAAAGATGGAGAAAAGCAAGAAAAAAGAAATCATTTCATGGGTTAAGACACTAGGTATTACATTTGCAATCGCTTTTGTAGTTCGAGGTGTTTTATTTACTCCTTCACTCGTACAAGGTGAATCCATGATGCCTACTTTAGAAAATAATGAGCGCGTTATTGTCAATAAAATTGGTTACAATATACAAGGATTGGATCGTTTTGATATTATCATTTTTCATGGAAAAGAAGGATATGACTTAGTAAAGCGAGTAATTGGTTTACCGGGCGATACAATTGAGTATAAAAATGATGTTTTATATGTAAATGGAAAAGCTGTTGATGAGCCGTATTTAGCTGATTATAAGGCGAAAATATCATCAGGGAATTTAACTCCTGATTTTACATTAGAACAAAAAACGGGGAAAACAAAAGTACCTGAAGGTCAAGTGTTTGTATTAGGGGATAATCGCCAAGTTTCAAAAGATAGCCGCATGTTTGGTTTTATTTCTGAGGATCAAATTGTCGGAAAAGGTGAAGCTGTATTTTGGCCACTAGAACATGTAAGAACGTTGTAGTAACTGAAGAGTTAAAAGCATTGATATTTTTTCAATGCTTTTTTTTATTGAAAAAATATTGTTTAAATAAAAAGAATATTTTATAATTTTAAATTATACATATGTTTCAAAAAACGGAATTCATGTTCCGTATTTCGGAATTTAGGGGAGTTAAGATGAGTATAAATAAAACAGCAGTAAAAACGATGGATATTTTAGAACTGTTTTATGAACATGAAGAGTTGACGTTAACAGAGATGGTTCAGCTTACAGGAATGCCAAAGACATCTGTGTATCGCTTAATTGGTTCGCTTGAAGAAATGGGCTTTTTACAAAAAACAATAAGAGGAAGTTATCAACTCGGTTTCATATTTTTACGGTTTGGCCAACTGGTGTCGCAACGATTATCAGTACGAAACATTGCAAAGCCTTATATGAAACAGCTTAGAGATACTCTTGGTCAAGCTGTGAATTTAATTATTCAAGACGGTAATGATGCTATTTATATTGAAAAAATGGATGGGGATCAACCGGTTCGAGTATATACAGAGATTGGAAAGAGAGCTCCTTTATATGCTGGAGCATGTCCGCGCATTTTACTTTCCTATTTTTCAGAAGAAGATCAAAGGAAATATATTGAGGAAACGAAATTAGAAAGATTTGCAGATGGAACAATATTGAATCAAGAACAATTATTGAATCTGTTACAAACGGCGAAAAAACAAGGCTATACAATTAGTTATTCTGAACTTGAAAATCATACTGCTGCGATTGCAGTGCCTGTTTTTGCAAGTGATGGAAGAGTAATAGCTGGAATTAGTATTTCAGGATTAGCGATAGAGTATAATGAATCAACTATTCCAAAGTTTATTACAGAAATAAAAGAAACAGCGTACCAAATTTCAAAAGAGCTTGGCTGGAGGGAAGAGAAAGAAGGGGAACGATGAAATTTTCAGCTTTAGGAGATCAAGCAGTAGTCGTTACATTTGGGGAAAGTATTCATATGGATATATATGAGAAAGTACAAGCGTTATTTCAATCATTAAAACAGAGTCCGTTTGTAGGAATGATTGAATGTGTGCCATCTTTTGCTTCTTTAACAGTTTATTATGATTTGTACGCATTATGGAAGCAAAATGGAAGAAACATAGCACCTTATGATTATGTATGTGAATACATTAGTGGTTTATTTTATCACAACAAAAACGCTGCGAAAAAGAAGCGTAATCACATTTCTATTCCGGTTTGTTACGGAGGGCAGTATGGACCCGATTTAGAAGAAGTTGCAGCATATCACGAATTGCAGGTAGAAGACGTAATTCGTATTCATAGTGAAGCGACTTATTTTGTTTATATGTTAGGATTTACGCCTGGTTTTCCCTATTTAGGCGGTATGCCGAAAGAGTTAGAAACCCCGAGAAAACAAACACCGCGTTTACAAATAGTGTCTGGTTCAGTAGGAATTGGTGGAAGTCAAACAGGAATATATCCACTGGAAACACCAGGTGGCTGGAATATTATCGGCCGAACGCCAGTTTCTTTATTCAGGCCAAGTGAAGATCCTCCTACATATGTACAAAGCGGCATGTATTTGCGTTTTATCCCAATAACAGAGGAAGAATATGTAATCTTAGAGGGGGATAAGAAATGAATGCTGAGGTTTTACATGCTGGAATGTTTACAACAGTTCAAGATTTAGGGAGATACCAGTATCAACAATATGGTGTACCTGTTGGCGGAGCTATGGATCAGACAGCATTAAGGATCATAAATATGTTAGTTGGAAATGAAGAGGATGAAGCTGGATTAGAGATTACGGTTATGGGACCGAAAATTCTAATTAAAAAAACAACATTGTTAGCAATTGGTGGTGCGAATATGGAACCTTTGTTAAATGGAGAGGCAATTCCATTATGGCGACCAATTATAGCAAAAGAAGGTAGTATGCTTTGCTTCGGAAAAGCGCAGCTTGGGTGCAGAACATACGTAGCATTTGCAGGTGGAATCGATGTTGCAAGTAGTATGGGTAGTAAAAGTACATATGTGCGTGCTGCTATAGGTGGTATAGAAGGAAGAGCACTTAAAAAGGGAGACCGTTTTCAAATTGGTACACCATCCCAATTTGCTACTTGTATGATAAAGAAATTGCTAGGTGAAGAAAGGATAAAAACGAGGTGGGGAATATGTGATCACGTTTTACCAAAGTATAGTCTTCATCCAGTTATCCGAGTCATCACAGATTTTGAATGGAACCAATTTAAGAAGGAAAGTTTAGAATCCTTTTTTACAAAAGAGTATAAAGTATCTAATTATGCTGATCGTATGGGATATAGGCTAGAAGGCGAGAATCTGAAGAGAATAGAAGAATCTGAGGTTTTATCCAGTGCAGTTACATTCGGAACAATTCAAGTGCCATCTGGTGGTCATCCTATTATTTTAATGGCTGATCGACAAACAACAGGTGGATATCCGCGAATTGGCAATGTAATATCGGTGGATTTACCAATTCTTGCACAATTAAAGCCAGGAGACTATGTCTCGTTTGCAAAAATTTCTATAGCAGAAGCAGAGAAGCTTTATATAGAGCAAGAACAAGATTTAAGTCTATTAAAGAGATTCATTGCCTTACAAGGATAGAGTAGGAGGAGAAATGAAACATGGTTACCGTTGATTTGAATTGTGATTTAGGAGAAGGATTTGGTGCATATAAAATAGGAAATGATGATGCAATTCTTCCGTTTGTTTCATCTGTAAATATTGCATGCGGTTTTCACGCTGGTGATCCAACTGTTATGCGTCAAACCGTTGAAAAAGCATTGAGAAATAATGTAGCAATAGGTGCACATCCTGGCTTTCCAGATTTAGTTGGATTTGGGAGAAGAGCGATGCATGTTTCACCAGATGAAGTATATGATTATGTTTTATATCAAATAGGAGCATTAGATGGATTTGTAAGGGCGGCAGGAGGAAGGATGCACCATGTAAAACCGCATGGTGCACTATATAATATGGCAGCCACTGATCCAAAGATTGCGGATGCAATTGCAAAAGCAATTTATCATATGAATCCAGAGCTGTTTTTGTATGGATTAGCAAATAGTGCATTTATACAAGCTGCTGAAAAATATGAACTAAATCTCGTGCAGGAAGCATTTGCTGATCGTACATATCAATCGGATGGAACATTAACGAGTCGTACAGAAGAAAATGCGCTTATCAAAAATGAAGATCGGGCAATTGAGCAGGTGCTGCAAATGGTACAAGAAGGACATGTACAAGCAGTTGATGGCACCGTTGTAGCTATACATGCAAAAACAATTTGTCTACACGGTGATGGGGAGAAAGCAGTTCAATTTGCAGAAAGAATATACAGAACATTTCGATTAAAAGGTGTTTCCATTTGTGCACCAAAATAGAATAAGGGGGTCATACATAAATGTTGAAATTAATTGGGATATTGCTTGTAGCTGTTGGTTTTTTATTTCGCCTGAATACACTGTTAGTTGTCATGGTGGCAGGAGTTGTTACTGGTATGGTTTCGGGGATGAGTTTTTATGATGTCATTAGCATGTTTGGAAAGTTTTTCGTAGAAAATCGATATATGTCTATGCCAATTTTATTGACTCTTCCTGTAATAGGAATATTAGAACGATATGGATTGAAGGAAAGAGCAGAAGCTTTAATAACAAAATCTAAAGGTGCTACAACTGGAAAAGTACTGATGTCATATTTTACAATTCGCGAGGCTTCAGCGGCAATAGGACTTAATATTGGTGGACATGCACAAACAGTAAGACCTCTTGTTGCACCAATGGCAGAAGGAGCCGCGCAAGGCCGTTATGGAAAACTTCCTGAGAAATTGAAAGAAAAGATTAAAGCGAATGCTGCGGCAGCCGAAAATACGGCATGGTTTTTTGGGGAAGATATTTTCATTGCAACAGGAGCAATTTTATTAATGAAAGGATTCTTTGATTCTGTAGGAATGCATGTTGGTGTATGGGATATGGCGCTTTGGGGAATCCCCACTGCACTCTCAGCTTTTATTGTAAGTTGGATTCGATTTAGACAGCTTGATAAACATATTGCAGCGGTTATGAAAAAGGAAGAGCGTCAAGATAAGGAGGCGATATAGGATGAAGCTTATTACACTGGATACAATTTATTATATACTAGGTATCATTGTTGCTTTTGTTGCAATTCGTGTTGCTTTTGATCGTCAGCATCCAAATCGACTTGGTTCCAGTTTATTTTGGGCATTATTTTCTATTACATTTTTATTTGGAAAGATCATTCCATCATTTTATATCGGCTGTATAGTGTTAGCGATGGTTGTTTTAGCATCTTTAAATAAGGTGACAAAATCTAATGAGAAAGAAGCACCTACCGAGGAACGTGTGAAACATGCAGAAAAACTAGGGAATAAAATTTTTATGCCAGCTATTTTAATACCTATTTTTACAATTATCGGTACGTTAACATTAGGAAAAATCAAGTTTGGAAGCGTATCTCTTGTTGATCCTGAGAAAGTTACATTAATTGCTTTAGCACTTGGAGCATTGCTCGCGTTTGTAGCAGCAATGGGTATTACAAAGGCGAAGATAACAGCACCTGTACAAGAAGGTAGTAGATTGTTGCAAGCTGTTGGCTGGGCAGTTATTTTACCACAAATGTTAGCAGCGCTTGGGGGAATTTTTGCAAAGTCTGGTGTTGGTCAAGTTGTCTCTGATTTAGTAGGACAAGTATTGCCGACAGAATATCCATTTGTTGCTGTTATGGCATATTGCTTAGGCATGATGTTGTTTACAATTGTAATGGGGAATGCTTTCGCTGCCTTTGCGGTTATTACAGGCGGGATTGGTTTACCTCTTATCGTTCAAATGCATGGGGGAAATCCAGCGATTATGGCAGCGCTTGGTATGTTCGCAGGGTACTGCGGAACATTGCTGACACCGATGGCAGCAAACTTTAATATTGTGCCGGCGATGTTATTAGAATTAAAAGATAAAAATGCAGTAATTAAAGCACAAGCACCGATTGCCATCACAATCTTTGTAATTAATATGTTTATTATGTATGGGCTTGTATATCGATTCTAGTAGGGAGCGGTGAAAATGAAAACGGTACTATTAACTGGTTTTGAGCCTTTTGGAGGAGAAGATATTAATCCAGCTTGGGAAGTTGCAAAGCAGCTTGACGAGAAAAAATTTGGAGAGTATAAGATTGTTAGTAAACAAGTTCCAACTGTATTTCATAAATCCATACAAATATTACAGTCATATATAGATGAATTTGAGCCAGCGATTATTATTTGCATTGGACAAGCTGGAGGGCGAGCGGATATTACAGTGGAGCGTGTAGCTATTAATATTGATGATGCAAGAATTGCTGATAATGAAGGAAATCAACCCGTTGATATACCTGTTATAGAAGAGGGGCCAGTTGCTTATTGGTCTACTCTTCCACCGAAAGCTATTGTAAAGAAACTTCGTGCAGAAGGAATTCCAGCATCTGTTTCGCAAACTGCGGGTACTTTTGTTTGTAATCATCTTTTTTATGGGCTTATGCATATATTAGCGAAAAGTGAAAATGGGGCACGCGGTGGTTTTGTACATATTCCGTTTTTACCAGAACAAGCAAGTAACCATTCCGGACACCCAAGCATGTCCCTTTCTACGATTACAAAGGGTATTGAATTATTAATTGAGGTTGCACTAGAGGTAGAAAAAGATATTGTAGAATGCGGCGGGGCCACACATTAAACAAATATAGAACACCTTCTATGGACAACTGGTATAATGAAGGAAGAAATATACATAGAGGTGAGAGTTATGCAGCAATACGAAGAAGCTCGTTCTGTTATAGAAAAGGCAAATAAAATTACAGTGTTAACGGGTGCTGGTGCTAGTACGGAAAGCGGAATTCCTGATTTCCGCTCAGCAAATGGTTTATATGCAGATGCAAACGTAGAAATGTATTTATCAAGAGGATACTATAACCGTAACCCAAAAGAATTTTGGAAGCATTATAAAGAAATATTTCAAATTAACACATTTCATCAATATAAACCGAATCGCGGACATGAATTTTTAGCAGGACTAGAAGAACAAGGAAAAGATATTACGGTGCTCACACAAAATATTGATGGTCTTCATCAATTAGGTGGTAGTAAGCATGTTATTGATTTACATGGTACACTTCAAACAGCACATTGTCCAAAATGCCAGGCGAAATATGATTTACAATATATGATAGATCATGAAGTACCGCGATGTGAAAAGTGTAATTTTATTTTGAATCCAGATGTGGTTTTATATGGTGACACATTGCCGCAATATCAAAATGCAATTAAGCGTATATATGAAACGGATGTATTGCTTGTTATGGGAACTTCGTTAAAAGTGCAGCCGGTTGCATCGTTCCCGCAAATTTCCAAAAGAGAAGTAGGAGCGACAACAATTTTAGTGAATGAAGAGTTAACTGGACAAGAACATAATTTTGACTATGTTTTTCAACTGAAGATTGGAGATTTCATTAAGAAGATGTAGAGGAGTTAAGCAAAAGCTAAGATGAATCATATTCATCTCGGCTTTTTTTGTTACAGAGTTATCTTGAAGTTTGTAAGGAATAATGGTAATAAAGTTGTTTAATTTCACTCTTAGAAATACAGTAACCATCTATCTATTACGTTGATAGATAGATGGTTATTAAAGATGTTTGAAAAGTGAATTTTTCTTTCACTCTATAATTTTTTAGGAATGATAAAGTTGTTTGATTTTCGCTGATGAATCCTCGTTTTAGGATTCCTTAGAATGATCGATCTATATAATCTTTCATTCTAAGATTCATCTTCTATTAATTTTAAAAATCTGTGGTTCCATATATTTTCATAAAAATCAATCGTCTCTTTTGCAGACATAAATGGATTATTCAAAGTAGAGGTTGCTTT
>NZ_NVPR01000089.1 GCF_002551815.1 Bacillus sp. AFS098217 | reverse complement strand
AAAGAAAGGTTTTATGTCGACTTCTCAATTTGTATTTATATAGCAAAGATTCTAAAACTATCTTAAGACTATAACATTTTAGCTTGTTGTTTACGATTTTCTACATAATGTTGAAAGATCCAAATGGTTACAGTTAACCAAAAACAGCTTGCTAAATAGCCTCCTAATACATCACTTGGATAATGTACACCAAGATAAATACGGCTTACTCCAATTGCTACCGTCATTATTACGCTGATAAGAATTAAAAAAATACGTCCAATTCGCGTAGTGATATGACGCCATAGTAAAAATGTAAGCACGCCATATAAAGCGAACGCTTCCATAGAATGTCCACTCGGAAAACTATATCCACTTTCCTCGATAAACCGGTGTAGTGTTGGACGAGCACGTTTAAACATAAATTTTAATACTTGGTTAAAAACTGCTGTACCCATAATAACTGTTACAAATAATATAAGCTCTGTACGATGATGTAATACTTTGTACAAAAAAAAGAGCGCAAGGACGGAAATAACAATAACGACAGATGTAGATCCAATCGTAGTAAAAAACTTCATAATTTTTGTCATTGTCGGCGATTCAAACCCTTGAATAAACGATATAACAGTGTTGTCAAATTTTGTGATCTTTTGTTCGCCAATTAAGATTGCTATTAAAGCAAAACCCATAATTGAAGCTAAACTTAAAAAGAATGCACGTGTAAATTGTAGTTTTAAATTCATGTTGATTTTACTCCTAAAAAATTATTATTTTACTTTCTAGTTACTTGATTGTACCCATCCCACTAATTTTAACACGTACTTTAACATTTACATCGGCCTTTGCTAATGATTTTTCCCATTGATGTTGAACTTTTTTCCAATCCTCATATGTATAAGCCCGTGCATATAATCCTAACCCTATAGGATCAATTTCGGCAATTTGTATTTTCTTTATTAAACGTTGAAAATCAGTTTTTAACTGTTTTTGAATTTTTTGTTCCAATGTCATCCCATCATTCCTAACATTAAAAGGAAACAATCGTTCTGAAATTAAAATTCTCATATGTACGTTTATATTAAAAATAAAACGATCCTTGTATTGTACACTTGTTTTTACTTTGGTACCTTCAGAAATAAAACTTAGCCAATGCTTATCTTTACTGTTAGATTGTAACGGTACTGCAATGGTAAATGGAAATTCCCCTTCTATTTTATTCTGCAGGATACGTAACAATTTATTTTCTTCGGGGGTTATAGTTAGTTTGTATCTATTCTGTTCATCAAATAATGCGGAACCTGTTAACTTTATATCGCTATTCTTTTTAATGGCAGAAATACTCGTTGTCATTCCTTTTTCTTTCGTTTGATTATGAAAATCTTGAAGAGTCGTTTTTACTGTAATATTTCTTCTATGTGCTGTCTCAAGTAATTTTGCCAAATATACAGGAAGACGCGGTTTATTTTTAGGAGAATAATAAATTATGTCTGAAACAGGACCATCCACAGCAACGATTTTTGTGGTTACGGTGTTTTTTGGATCCCGATAGAAAGGATCTAAATAATCTGCCCACTTCTTTTGTTTTAAAAGTCGCTTTCCAATCAAAATAATTTGTGTCTTACTTCCCGATGTCAAAGCCATAACCATTGTATCAAATTTTTCTCGAGAGTTTCGTACCGTAACGGCTTTTACACCGTATTGTTCCTCCTTGATCTTGGCTTCTTTGTTGAAAACAGGGCTTGATAAGTATACTTTCAAATTATCATTTTCGTCCAAATCTAAACCGAGTATCAGTGTGAGTGTGACATCTTCAACGTTCATTTGGTCCAAACACCCAGTGAGCAAAAGAATTGGTATTAAAATACTGCACAATATTTTCGGTTTCAATGTGTTTCCCTCCGAAAGTATTTTTTGTATATCAAATTATATACCCATAAAAAAATAGGGAATAAATAGGCTAATCCAAGCCCTGCTTTCGATATGAATTTTTGAAACATTTCTGATTCATTCCAAGAAGGGTGAGTCCAGAACGTTACTACAACCACTGCTAATAAGAAAATAGCTACATGAAGAGTATGATCTTGTTTTCCAATTAATTGACTAGAACAAAATACAGCACAATATAAACTAGGAATCCATGCTGTAGAAACAACAAGTAGATAAATAGCCAATAAGATCATATCAAATCGTTCTAAAAAACGAAATTCAATGACTTTAAGTAAGTTCAGTACTGGTTGATTAAATTCTATAATTGCATCGGGACTAAAAAATATAAAGCAAACAACAGTTGCAAACAAATAAAAACAGACTGTTAAGGTGTTAGCTATAATAATGCCTCTCGTTGCATATTGTTTCTTTTGTAAAAAAGGGTACAGAAAAAATGCAATTTCAAATCCTATAAAGGAAAAAATAGTAGATGGAACAGCTGCAAACACAGGTCTCCACCCTTCTTTCAATAACGGAAGAAAATGTAACAAATTACCATCTTTTAATGGTATGAAGAAAAATATTGGAATCCACATCGTCATATAAAAGACTAACTCACAGTAACGCCCTATAATCCGGACGCCATTACGGGCAACGAAAAAGGTTGGAATAGCAAACAAAAATAAAATGATATAATCCGAGGTTTTAGGAAGAAGCCATCCTTTGATGTAAAGCATTCCACCGATGAGAACTGTCCATGCGTAAAAACCAAAATAGATCATATAAAAAGCAATTACCGTTTTACCAATCATTTTCCCAAATAATCGTATAAGAATTTCATATAAGGTATCATTCGGATACTTCTTAGCCGTTTTAATTAGAAAAACACTTGCTGTTATAGAGCAAAACCAACCAATGAATAGCGCTATCCAGCCATCTGTTCCGGCCTTTTCCGCAAGTACCCTAGGAAGGGATAAAACACCAGACCCTACTTGTGCTGCATTAATTGTAAAAATATATTGCATGACAGTGATATCATTATATGCATATTTTTTCATATTTTCACCCTTTATCAGGATTATTTTTGTTGTGATTTGTCGTAACATTTTTAGAATCGTTCCTCATTAACCACAATGGAAATCGAAAAAACGTATCCTTCATACCTGATAATCGAAAAGGTGCAAGCGGACTTCCATAAGGAGTTCCTAATGATTCTAGACTTATGAGATGTGCAATTATAGTCATCCAACCGATAACAATCCCTACGACTCCAAACAAAGCTGCTAATAACATCATGGGAAATCGCAATAACCGAATCGCTAAACCCATGTCATAGTTAGGAACAATAGCAGAGGCTATAGCTGTAACCGCAACAATAATAATCATGATATTACTCACAATTCCCGCTTGAACAGCAGCTTGTCCGATGACAATACCACCTACAATTCCTACAGTCTGGCTAATAGGAGTAGGTAAACGAAGAGCAGCTTCTCTCATCATTTCTAAGGTCATCTCCATAAGTAAAGCTTCTATGACTGGAAGAAACGGAACTCGTTCTCTTGATTCTGCAATAGATAAAAAAAGCTGCACAGGAATCACTTCAAAATTAAATGAAATAAACGCTACATATACTGCTGGTAAAAATAAAGCAATTAAAAAACCTACAAAACGCAATAATCGAATAGCGGAAGCAACTAACCAGCGTGTATTATAATCATCCACACCTTGAAAAAATGAAATGAAATTTGTAGGAGCAATTAATACATTTGGGCATCGATCCACGATAATAACAAATCTGCCCTGAAGAATTTGGGATACAGTTGCATCTGGCCTTTCAGTTAACATGAACTGTGGAAACGGCGAATAAGGATTATCTTCCATAAATTCGATTAGTTCACCCGTATTAACAATCGTGTCTACTTGAATATTTCGAATTCTATTTTCAAGTTCCTCCAGTACTTCTTCGGAAGCCACATCTCTTAAATATAAAATAGATGCTTTCGTTTTTGCCCTACTGCCAATTAAAATCTCTTTTAATACTAATTCTCGGTTAGGAATATATCTCCGTATTAAGGCTATATTCTGACTGGATGTTTCTACAAATCCCTGGTGAGCACCTTTCAAAGAAAGTTCATTCCCAGTATCTGTAATATCTCTTTGTGGCCACCCTTTAGTATTTAGTCGATATCCTTCTTGGTTATCAATAAGTAAAATACTATCTCCCTCAAAAATGGCATTTTCAACTTGCTTCCACGATGTATTAATTATTTGAATTTCCCCTATTGTGACAGGTAGGTCTTTACTAGAATCGAACGAGTTATGTATTAAGGGATTTAAGATATCATTATGAATGGATTGTTTATCTACTAAGCCCGATAGATATACTAAAGCAGCTTCTGATCCATTTTTAAATTGAAATCTCCGAATGACTAAATCCGGGGCTTGTTGGAAAATCTGCTGAAGTTGATTTATATTTTCTGATAAATCAGAACTGAGGTTATAATTTTCTATATTTTCTTTTTGAAGACTTGTATTTCTATTCTCTGGACGATTCATAAAATAACGTCCGTTTTTTAAGAACTTTAAAAAAGTAAACACGCTTTTTACTCCCTTCGAGAAGAGTATTCCAATATTTTTATTGTGTATATTTTAGAAAGATTTATTCCATCATCCAGCATAAAGTGAAACTTTAATCAGTGGGGATTTTCTTCATCCCCTACTGATTGTTTGCCCTCATCAATCGGGCCTTTACGGTCAAAGGACTATTTCTTATCCAATCTCACTTTACACCTAAAGGAGTAGGCTTTCCCGTTCGGAAAATCTGTAAATAAAAAGCTTTGCAAAAAATCTTGCAAAGCTTTTTATTATTGCCCCTTATTCTTTTTTCCGAAAAGACTGAATATATTAATTTTCGGGTCTACAAATAGGAAGAGTGATATCAATTGTTGTTCCTTTATTCACTTCACTTTCAATACATATCTTTCCTTTATGTGCTTCAATAATTTTATAACAGATCATTAACCCTAAGCCAATTCCCTCTTCTTTAATACTATAAAAAGGTTCTCCAAGATATGGTATACGCTCTTTAGGAATCCCACATCCTTGATCAATAAAACGAAGACTTATTTGATGATTATCAAGTTTATTGATTTGAATCAAGATTTCTCCTCCCTTTTGCATGGATTCAATTGCATTTTTTAAGATATTAACAAATACTTGCTTTAATTGATTTCCTTCACAAGGTATCAATGGAATATCAGATGTAAAATCTGTTCTGATTTGTATATTATTCATTATTGCTTGAGGCTCAAGTAGCATTACAACTTGATCAATTAAAATACTTATATCATTAGGTTGTATCTTTACTGCTTGTGGTTTGGCTACTACCATAAATTCATTCGTAATACTTTCTATTCGCTCAATTTCTGATGATACGACATTTATATAACGAAGACTATTTTCATTTTCCGTTGTTTTTAGTAATTGCATAAATCCTTTCATTGCAGTTAAAGGATTTTTAATTTCATGAGCTATTGCCGTAGCTAATTGCCCAACGACAGCAAGTTTTTCAGATTTCCGTAATAATTCTTCTGTTTTTAGTCGGTCCGTAATATCTCGAGAGATACTTAAAAAAACTTCTTTTCCATTCAATTTAAAAATACGAATACTAAACTCCGTAGTTATTTTTTTTCCTGTGTTAAAAACATATTCTTCTTGTAAGGTGAAAGAACGTTTCCCTTCTTTAATTTTCTCCGCTAATCTTCTGAAAAACGGAGAATTTCGAGAAACAAGATCAAAAAATGGCGTAGTGAGAAATTCGTTTCTACTGAGATTGAACCTTTCACACCCAGTTCGATTTACTTCAATGAATCGAGTTGGAAGTCGCTCTTTATCCAATTCCACTACGTATACCGCATCAGTTGCCTGCTCAAACAATGCACGGTATTTCAATTCACTTTCTTGTAATTGTTGATGTAATTGATAGCGTTCTCTTTCTGCTTGTTTTCTTTCGGAAATGTCTCTATATATTGCTGATAAAGCTATCACGTTTCCCCTTAAATCTAGAATAGGTGAAATTGTCAAACTTACATCAACAAGGCTTTTATCTTTTCGTTGTCTAACGGTTTCTAATCTAGTAATTGTGGATTCACCAGACAGAACTTTCTGGATATTCCGCGAAGATTCTTCCATTAAAAAGTCAGGTACACTATCTGATTTTTTTCCTATGATTTCTTGTGCTGACCGACCAAACATCTCCTCATAAGCTTTATTAACTTGTAAAATATTCCTTTCTCGATCAGATATAATAATAGCATCTACGTTATGATTTATAAATGATTCCAATCGTTCTTTCGTTGCCCTTAATTCACATTCCACCTTTTTCCTTTCGGTTATATCAATTATAGAGCCAACAACCTCAATAACTTTTCCATTTCGTTTAATTGGCCTAAGCGCAACGAGAACAATGGTTTCATCATTTGGCCAAGGAATTTCAAATGTAATTTCTTTCCCTTCCCATGCTTGTAGATAATACTTCAGCAGTTGAGGAACTAAATGGGGCGGGATAATGGAAGAATCTATGGTACGTAAACTTTTTCCTACCACTTGTTCAGAATAAAATCCATTTTGATAATAAAATTGCCCCTCACACAAAGTATGTATAAAATGTGTATCCACTTTTATAAATTTAAAGATCCCGCCTTGAAGTTCATGTACAGTATCTTTGAGTTCTTGCTTCGATTCTTCTAATTTTTGATTCATTCTAGATAAATCTTCTGTTAAAGAATATAATTTTTGATAAGCTTCAATAAGAAAAATCCCGATTAACAGTCCCAAAGCCATAAATAATAAGCCTTGAGCGTAAAGAATGTTAGATACTGCATGAGGGATGAAGAATTCGCCTACCAACCGAATTATAGCCATGTAAATAGCCAAATAAAGAAAAGTGCTTATAAAATGATGTGAATTTTTGGAATATGTTTTAATAATAGTAAATATAATGCCCATTCCTAAAAAAGCAACCACGGCTGGTTCGCAATATCCATCCATATAAAAGACACGCATTATAATAATACTGATTAATGTAATCCAACCAGCAGTACGCCCCAAATAAACAAACGATAAAATAAGAGGAACAACCCGAAGGTCATAGTAGAATCCCATGTATTTAAAAGAAAAGAACATTAAAATAACAGCACCGATTCCTCCGTATAACTTTGTGAAGAATGGCCTGGACTTAATTACAAATACTTGGATGAATATAGCAGAACTAGCTAGGAAAGCAAAAATAGAAAGATTAATAAAAAAGTCTTTAATAAACATGCAATGTCCCCCCTTATTTCAAACACATTCGACAAAAAAGAAGAAAATCCTACAAATAATACAAATCCTATTTCTTTTTGGTATAGTACTTCCTAATAAGAATAAATCCAACATTCATAAAACACAATATCAGGAACAAAAAATAATGCCTATGAACTTCTTATTTCTTTTGGATCATTTTTAGGTTTTGAAAGTTACGTGTTTGCTACTGATAAAAGTGTCTTTATGTACATCAGTAAAATAAATGTCGTATTTATTAGAATTTTGTCTTTTTTTGTTGCATTATTGTATTTTTAATGTTAGACTTATAACTACAAAGAAGGAGTAAACAAAATCACTTACCGTTTTGATTTTTCAGAATTTTTAGTTTTGTTGTCTATCTAATTTTACTGAATTGACATGTGTATCTGTTCTCCACTCTTACTCTTTCTTTGTTGTACCCTATAACAAGAAAACAACTTGTCCTTATCCAAGTTGTTTTCTTGTATAAACATTTAGTTTATTCTTCGATAACCATTCAGACTTCTTTGATTTATTGAATCAAAGGTCGAAGCTTTATCAAGACATTCTACACAAAAAAATACCTATTTTTATAATTACAGATAAACCTAGATTTTATCTACCACACATAATTAACAAGCTAACAAAAAACATGCCTTACACTCAAAAAGCCGCTCTCCATAAAAGATGGAAATCGGCTTTTGTAATTTAACAAGAATTACGATTTATTAGCTATGATCATAAAACGTTTTGAATTTGTACGGATTCCTTTTTCAGTTTTGTTTATTCTTATGAATTGTTTCAAAATGTCAAAGTCCTCTTCCCTTTCACCAAATCTTGGGATGATAGGTGTATGTTTTAATAAGAAAATAAGGTCTTCAGGTGTTTGGTAATAATCAATAGCATCATACTCCAAGACTTGCACATCAGTAAAACCTGCATGCCTTAACTCTCGGACATATTTTTCTTTTAATGTACCGTCTTTTTCCCCTAAGCACTGCCCTCTTCCAAACGCTTCTTTTAAATTCAATTTATCATGTTCACTGACTTGCTGTGTTAAGAAGGTACCGTCCTTTTTTATTACCCTTGCTACTTCCGCCGCCGTAAAAGGAGCATGACAACTAGACACAATGTCAAAGAAGGAATGTGGAAACGTCAAATCTCCTGATTCCATTTTAAAAAATCTAACATTTGGCACACGTGCTTTTTTCAAGTTAGACTGTGCTGTTTCTATCATTCCACTTGAATTATCAATCCCAATCATGAATAAAGCTGACGATGCGATTTTCAGTACATTCTCTCCCCCACCTGTACCAACATCCAGCAGAACATCAGAAGGTTTACATCTCCTGATTACTTCGTCATAAAACCCCCACGTAGCACCTTCAGTTATGTATTTGAGTTTACTAAAATCCCAGCCGTTTGATCTTCCAACTTTATCATAAAATGTTTTGTAATCTAATTCATTCACTTTGTATATCCACCTTCCAAAAGAGTATAAAAACTAAGGTTATCAGCCTTGTTAATGAAACGATCCAGTGCCTTGATTTGATAATAATGGTGACTACCGAAACAGATTCAATGTTCCTATTTCTGAAAAAGGATAGACTCCTTCCTTGATGGCTGGTACGCGTTTTATCCAACCCAAGAACTAATTACTTCGAACAATACGGACAGACATCCATTTCACCTCATTTGAAAGAATATATTTATTATATTTTATAGCATTTTTGTACATTATAAAATACAGATTATCAGATAAATTTGTGTCCTCATAACAAAAAAAACGGTATCCATAAGCCGCTTGAACTAACGGCTTCACTCTTCTTGTAATAAGTTAGCTGCCTACCATTAACATTTTTTGTATGAGAAAAAATAATTTTACATTCGGTTCTTCTTGTACATCCAACTCTTATTCATCGTTTATTTACAATTTAGTCACATTTATCATGCCGCTTTTCTGAAATGTAGTGATAATATTAATTTGTCGAATTTAACTTAATTCGACAAATAATAAATAGCCTTCATTACCCTTGAATCCCCGCTTCTTTGCGGGGATTCTTGTTATTATTTATGATTCATTCTCTAACTATTTTCTGTGCAACATTCAAGATTCTTCTGGTTCTGTTGCAAAGTTTCCTAACACATAAAGTGGTGAGAGATATTGTGGTTAAGTTTTATGGAACCGTTAATAATTCCTGTAGTTTGTTATACGCCGAAAACCCGAAGCTTGATTGCAAACTTCGGGTTTTCTTGTTACATAATTTGTCTCACTTAAAAAAAACTTTGCAGCAGAATCATCGTAGCTTAGTGTACGTTTTAGGATAATCCTATATCGGGACTAAATCTACCAAAATTTGAACTTACTAGTTACTGTACATCATGTAGGTATAATTATGTCCTTTGTATATAAAGTGATTACAATTCTGTTATTCTATAACTATGTTATATACCGAAAATAACACAACTACATACCAAAATTAGAAATAAAACTAATAAACTTTTAGGGAAATTTTCCATAGGATACTCCTTTTTTTAAGGTTTCTACAAAATTTTATCATAAATTCAATTAGAAAATAATAACAGAACAAGACATTGTTTCAACAATATTTTTAAGTATAAAGTAATATTTAATTTGATTAACAAAATTATGTAAAGAACAGAGCCTTTTAGATGAAGGAAACCGTTATAAAGTAATACAATAGAAAAGGGATGTAAACAACAATTTACATCCCCTTTCCATTTTTAATTTAAGTAATTATTGTATTTTAGTGAATTCTATATTGTCCAGATAGTTGTTCTTCTCCCATGCGCACCAAACGTTTTGTAATTTCCCCGCCAATAGAACCATTGGCGCGTGCAGTTGAATCTGGGCCAAGTGTAACCCCAAATTCCCTTGCTATTTCATATTTCATTTGTTCAATCGCGCTTGCCGCACCCGTAATAAGAATTTCATTTGTATTGCTGTTTTCACGAATATACATCTGTTGCACCTCCAATGTTGTTGGTAATATATTGCTCTAATCACAGGAAAATATACTTATAAACAATATTAACGATTTCACGTAATTTGACCAACTCGCGTAGGTGACTGAATTCGATGCAGTTGATCCACATGTGTCGGAAATGGCGCTTTCTTCATTGCAAGCAGAAAATTACAGAGGCTTACAATTCTCTTTTTAAAATATTTACATCTGAAGTCGTAGAAGAAAGAGCATTTCTTCTACGACTATCTCCAAATACACGATTCCACTGGACGTTTCTCCGCTTTTATTTGTAATTGCTAAGGAATATTTCGTCATTTTTAACTTTAGATAATAATCCGTTATGTTAATCCCTTATCATTTAAACAGGTATTTAACTTTTAAAAAGCGAATTATAATAACAAGTTATTAGGATGAAGATAAGAAAATTAACATGATGAAGGTGAAAATATGAAAAGAGAATTGATAAAAAAAGCTTCCTATCTACATAAATCAGAACTAAAACAATTGAATACGGCTATATACGTCGCTGAGAAAGCACATGAAGGGCAATTTCGAGTTTCAGGTGAACCTTATATTACTCACCCATTTGCAGTTACAGAGATCTTGCTAGATTGTAAAGCTGATATCATAACTTTAGTGGCAGCACTACTGCATGATGTGGTGGAAGATACAGATTATACAATTGAGAATATACGTGGCACATTTGACGAAAAGGTAGCCGATATTGTCGAAGGGTTAACCAAAGTAGATAAAAAACAGATTCCCAGTAAAGAAGAGTATGAAGCAATTAATTTAAAAAAGTTATTGTTAGCTACACAAGCAGATATACGAGTAGCTATTATAAAAGTCGTAGATCGTCTCCATAATATGAGAACTTTACAGGTGAAAACCGTAAAAAAACAAGTTCCTTACGCAAATGAAACACTCAAAATTTTTTCTCCTCTATGTAGAAGATTAGGATTGTTACATATTCAACGCGAATTAGAAGATTTAAGTTTTTTTTATCTCAATCATTCTAAATATAAGGACATGAAAATACTTTTACAGAATTATGTTCAGTTACTAGAAGATATATCTCGAAACATTATTCAAGACATAAATAGCTTCCAAGAGCCCCCTTTAATATTTAAAGTAGACTACGAAGTGAGTCCTATTTATACAGCTTATTCTCGTCTTCAAGACATTCAAGACATAGCGGCAATATCAAAAATAGTCATCACAACCTCAAGCAATTTGAATTGTTATAAAATGTTAGGAATCATACATCAACTGTATAAACCGATTCCTCATCAATTTGAAGACAATATAGCAATTGAAAACGATGTATTAAACAGTTACTTAAAGACCAAAGTGGAAATAAATGATCATGAGGTAGTGATATGTATCCAAACAAAAATAAATCAGGAGATAAGAGATAAAGGAGTGTTCTATATTCTTACAAGAAGTATAACTGATACGGAGATGCAAGGCATCATTTATAAATTGATGGATCAGTCTATTGCAACTAATGATTTAGTAACTCAAGACGCTCTAGAATTTTATGATTTAGTATCATTTGAATTGTTTCAAGATACCATTGTTGTATTTACACCTAAATTAGAGCCCATTCACCTGCCACAAGGCGCTACTGTAATTGACTTTGCTTTTGCTCTAAATCCTGAGATTGCTAAATACATGTCAGGTGCTAAAATTAATGGTGTAAAAAACACAATAACAACAAATATTTCACATCTAGATATTGTTGAACTTTGGATTATTGATAATAAAAGTAAAGTGAGAAACGATTGGTTAAATTTTGCTAATACATCTAAAGCTCAGCTAGAAATTAATAAAGAGTTACAAGGATA
Source organism: Bacillus sp. AFS098217 (assembly GCF_002551815.1). GTDB lineage: Bacteria > Bacillota > Bacilli > Bacillales > Bacillaceae_G > Bacillus_A. The sequence goes on along the minus strand of NZ_NVPR01000089.1, from coordinate 19,133 downwards.
AACTTCTGATAACAAAATTTCATGTTACCAAAAGGTGTTTTCACAAACGGAAAACACCTTTTCAATCTACAACTATTTTTTAATAATCTAAGACATTTTTTTAAAGAAACAACAAAACTGTATAGAAATAACAAAATATCCCTCAATCGCAATAATGATCTACTAATTTCTTTAGATGCTCTATGTTTTCTGAAGATACATTTTCTGATAATCTTGCCCCTGCAATAATAGGAGCCCATTGTAAAACTTCATCCTTTGATAAACCAGTATTTTTGCAGTAAATACGTAAATACATTTCAGCTAATTCTACCGATGACTGTGAATACAATAGATATGTTCGATATACATCTGCACGAATATCTCCCGAGCTAGAATCAACCCAATCAATAATTTTCACGTTGTCATTACTCATGATTAAATTAAATGGATGAAAATCTCCATGACATAGCCGAGGTTCAAATACAATCGAATCCAATTTTCTTAATAATGTATCCTTTTGTTTTTCATCTAGATTATGTACGGATTCAATCTGGCGATGTAGTTTTTCTGACATCGGTTCAAGTAAATCTGAATTAACAACAACAGCATGCATCTTTTGTTGTACATTGACACAAACACTTATGTAATGCTCAGCTAGTTCCATATTATTAATTAAGAGATCACCTACTGTTTTTCCTTTTACATATTCCATTATAATTGCTTGCCTACCCTTTATTTCTGTGACTTCTAATACCGTTGGGACGTGAAGCCCACATGAATAAGCGTATTCTTGTTTCTTTGCCTCGTATAAAGATTCTGTATTTGGAAAGTGTTCTTTAAAAACTTTCACAATTTTATTATCACAAAGATATATCTTCGCTGTATTCCCTATAGCTATTGGATTACCTAAGTTCAATTATTTTCTCCCCTTAAAATAAATTTCAATAATGCCCTGCTCTTTATCTAATAAATTTGATGTATTATAGTGAAATCCTTCTGCTATTAAACTGCCCCTGCAGTTGCTATTTTTATAGCCAAAGTAGGTAAGAATGTTTCAGGGCCTTGAATTTCTATATTTCTCAATTTCCCAATGTATTCGTACATTTCTTCAACTAATGTTTTACAAATCGCTTTTTTAAAAATTGTGTTATCTATAATAAGCGCAAGTGTTGCTTTGAAATACAGTTTGATTAAAAGCATCGTATCTTTTTTTAAACATCGTGACTTTATTTTAAATTTACAGCAAGACGAGAATTGTTAGGAATTCATCAAAATAAATCCCTTAAAGAAATGAAAGATTCGAAGGATAACCTTGTGAAAATTGAAGAAAAGATTGATTACTATAAGATGATGAAAGAACATAGGAAATACATTTGTTGTTATTAACTAAATGGTATAATTTAGTTAATGGGGTTTAATTTAACAAAAGTTAGGAGGGAACACATGGGAAGAGAAGTACAGTTTGATAACGAAAGTGTAACTCTAAAATTAAATGGAGTAACAGGATTCTTTGCATTAAAATTAAAATTAAAAATTCCTTATACTACTATTAAAAGTATATATGTTGACTATTTCGATGCCCCACAATGGATGCTCCGTATGCCTGGGACCTCAATTTCGGCACTTAACATTTTTGAAGGTAGTTTTAAATATGCCGATGAATGGTATTTCCTTTCTTATGAAAATAGAGTACCTCTTGTAATGATTGAATTAGAAGGTCATGAAAAATATAAATATGTCTTTTTTGAGATTGATAATCCTACTAGAGTGGCAGCAGATATTAGGAAACGTCTACGGGATTTATAAGTAATGTAGTGGCATCTACAAAATTACAGATTTTAACAATTGGGATTACAGAGATGGAAAACACCTTCCATCCCTGTAACTATTTTTTAATAGGTTATTTCTATAGTCTAAAACATTTTTTAATAAATGGTTTATTTGATTCATGGTACAAATCAATGAATTGAATCTTTTATAAAAAAAATCGATTATTTTGCGTTCAATAAAACTTTACCTATTATGTCTATGTTAACTTCAGAATAGTTTTGATACGTTCATTTTGTTCATTCTGATCCAGATATTCAAAGAAGCCAAGTCGATTCCCCCATGGATCCGCAAAAGTTCCCCATTTAACAGGGACCTCTATACGAGTATATATTTCAAAATTTTCAATACCCAACTCTTCTTTCAGTCTTTCCCGTTCATCCTCAATATTTATAACTCCTAAACGAATCGGTCCACTCCCTCGACTTGGCACCCCTTCCGTTACTTGTAACCAACATCCAGGTATAAGTTCCCATTCTGCAAATCCCTTATGTGGCATGAAATCTGGTTCCTTATTAAGTAAAGTTTGATACCATTGTCTTCTCAACCGCATTTAGTAATTCTTTATCCATACTCACCTCTGGAAATACATTATTTGTATTTATGACTACTATTCTCGTTTGCGATATATACCGTTTCCTAAAACACATTCTGCTCGTATTCACATTTTCCCTTTAATCATTTGATACCCCTCAAAAAGAGAAATGGAAATGATAATTTTTGGAAGATATGATTATACCTTATCAAAGCAAGTATGAATCATGAACAGTTACAAAAATAACTGTTACTACGAGAGTCACAAACCTGCATAAACAGGGTGCGCTTTTCATTTTTACTACAAAATAAAGTGTTACTGGAAATTCTTCAATTTTCAATCTTGGTGACTAAAATAACCCTTACTTTTTGGTATTTCTCCGTACCCTTTAAAACTAACCTTATGTTATTTCATAAAGGATTTACATATTTTTGTGTAGTATTACTATATATACTAATATTTTATTTGTCATAATTTAAACACTAAGGGGATACAACAATGGAACAAACCATTCATATTGACGGTTTCTTCAAACCTGGATTTGAGAAAGTTAAACATGCATTTACAGAAAACTTTACAACTCGGGAGGAATTAGGTGCAGCTTGTTGCATCTATTACAATGGTGAATGTGTTATTGATCTATGGGGTGGATATCGTGATCATCTTACAAAAGAACTCTGGCAAGAAGATACAGCGGTTCTCATATTTTCCGGAACAAAAGGATTCGCTGCTCTTGCATTGGCCTTAGTTCATTCCATGGGTTATATAGATTACGACGAAAAAGTATCTACTTATTGGAACGAATTTGGGGTAAATGGAATGGAAAAGAAAACATCACAGTTCGGCAACTACTTGGACACGAAGCGGGTTTATGTTGTATTAACAACTTACCACTACATACACTAAGTGATTTCGATACCAAAAACGTTGCTTCTTAATAAGGTCGTCAATATTACTTTTGCAACGATTGCCGCAAATCATTCACGGAAATAGCCAATAGGAGGCAGACCATGAAAGAGAACGAATTGTACGTTTATCACATTGTTACTAGGAAAAAAATGCGTCTTGGGCAGATAATTAGCTTTGATCAGAACCAAAACAATACCTTATATCGCTTCTTTTTTGAGAGAGAACAATTAAATTCCAAAGGCGAAGACTTTATTCAGATTTTACAAAGCCATTATACAAATGAAGGCTTGAACCTGAATAAAGAAAATGCTGAAGTAGTTATTAAGTATGTAGACCAAACAATCAGAGCGGTTAGAGAAGTGATAGTAGAAATGGTTAGACTACAAGAGTACCCTGAATACCCTTCAAGATTGTCTTGCTTATACGCTGTGAAAAGCTATGAAGACGCTTTGAAATGGAAAGAATTATTTGATTCTTACAATCGGAAAGTTTTACAGATTGTTAAACTTCGAGTTATTGGAAATTCTTTTGAGGGTGATGGAACCCTTTTACCAAAGGAAGATGGGGTTCCTTTCTCTCAAAAAATTGAACAAGCTAGAGAATATTGGAAGGGTAATGTAAAAAACGAGCTTCCTGAGCTTTTGATTAACGGAAAAATTGAAGTGGTAGAAATTATTGATGATTTCTCAGCTTAATTCTAGAAAAATCGTATATATCAGCTGTCTTAGAAAAATTATAAAAAATATGCCTCTATTTGCTAACAGAGGCATATTTTTTGTGGAAAACAATCTTCTGTTTTATAAAATAGAGCTGAACTAAATGTTTTTTACTCCTTAAAACAAATAAATATACAAACAGAGATAGTAACGATATTTTTTTATAGTAACGGTTATTTTTGTCACTTTTCAAATCCTAAAATTTAAATCCCCTTCACCTTCCGACAAACCACAACCATAGAATAACAGTCTTCTCCCGGCTCATTTCCGTCCCAATCGTTATATATATGTAATAACTGAAACCCATTAGCCGCAAGTGTTCGCTCTAATTCCTGGGGATATGTATAACGAAGATCAATCTTTGTTTTTATTTCTTCCGTCACAATGTCTTCTTCATAAAATTTCCTAGTTGTTATGTAGTGCTGAACTTGTGTAATTGGATTATATTGCATCTCCGTATACAAATCACACTTTCTCCCTTTTTCATCTGTAATTGTTTTCCAGTATTCTTCTGTTGCTGGCTGTAATAGCTCTTCTGCTGAAGGAAATCTTGTATCAAAAATAAATATTCCCTCATCAGTAAGAGCACTATGAATCGATGTTAATAATTGATTTTGATGCTCATTTGTAAGGAAGTGTTGAAATCCGTGGCCTACCATATACGCAAGTGGGATTGTTTCCTCTAGTCGTAACTGCAAACAATCTTGTTTTAACCATTTTATTTTAGTAGAATTTGAAAATTTCCTCTTTGCTTCTTCAAGCATGCCTTCATGTATATCTACTCCAATCATTCGATATCCTTCTTCCGCAAAAGGAATCGTCACTCTACCTGTTCCACAAGCAATATCCAATATCCATTCATTTTGTATTCCAATTTTTTTAGCCCACGATAGTAAAAAAGGTAAATCTGACAAACTTGTATTTTCTACATCATACCGCTTTGAATTCTCATATTCTGATAAACTCCATTTTGTTGACAAATTGCATCCCGCCTATTTTTCAAATTAAAACTATGTTAAATAATATTGTTGATAAAACATCAAAATTTATAGGGAACCATATTTTCTATGGCTCCCCATACTTCTTCAATTAAAACACCCGTTACTATAAGTACATTTACAATTAAGACAGAATAGTACTTAGTCCAGTTAATTTAAAGCTGAAATTATACGACGCAGTATCTTTTTGCTTTCTGCGTCCTTTAGTCGAGGTGTTCGACCAATTTGTTCATATACTTCTTTTTCTTCCAAAAGTTGTTTTGGATTTAAGACGTGAGCTGATATCCCTTGCAACATAAAGCTTTGTGGTAACAATGCATCTGATCGCCATTTCCATTCAGGTAATCCATTCATAATAAGGCTTCCATTCTCGGAATGGGTTATATAGCCAAATGTGATTTCTACATTATCCTTATGAAAATCAGACTGTCTAGACCGAAACTGTTCTTTAACAGATGCCTGTTCATAACCAAGTTTTGACAGTTCCAATTCTAACCGTTCCCGATTTTTTATCCACGTTATTAAATCGATATCGTCGTGTGGACGAGTAATCTTGCCAAGCAGAAAATCGATTGCCCATCCTCCACGCAACCAGAATTCAATTCCAATGGTCTCAGAAAGTGTACTAATTTCATTCAATACCTTTAATTGTGACTCAGTTTGTCCATCAAAGATTTGGTGTGGCATTTGAAACCTCCATCTTCCATTCTTTAATTCATTAGAGAGTTTACATAACTACATTCTTATTCAACTAACCTGCTCCGTTAGTTGAATAATTCTATTCATTAAATTCTGATAATTAAAGTTTATCATAGGTAACATTTGTTGAAAACTGGCAACTTTCAACAATCATTCTACTAACGGCTTCATCGGTGTTTCGATGTTTAATTTCGTCAAGAAATTGAAACCAAGCCAAATACTGGTCAAGGTATTTTGTGGCAACACCATTAAATCAGTTTATCCATTCCTTCAAACTAATTGGCCCCAATTATTTGGACTAATCTCTTTCCTATCATAGTAAGCTGAAAATGAAGGTTATAAAAATGGAGTGTGATGATATGGAGCGATTATGGATTCCAATGATCGTTACGTTTTTTTCATTTGGCGGCTTGTTATTAGGCGGGGCTGTTGGGCTTGCGACACGTCAGCTAATAGAAGAAAAGATGCATCGCTTATATGCACTATGCGGTGGTATTTTACTCGGCTTATTATCGCTTGAAATTATTCCAGAAACTTTTTCAAACTATAAAATTATGGGCCCTATACTTGGAGTTTTCATCGGTATTCTAATTATGAGTTTATTAGATAATTATTTCCATCACCCTATGATACATAAAAAAGACCAGCAAGCATGGCAAACCTTTTTATTTCTGTCTTTTGCTATTTTTATTCATAATTTACCGAGTGGTTTTGCGCTAGGATCTGCGTTTATAAATCACAATGAATCTGCAATTCCATTTTTACTTGCAATCGTAATACACCATATTCCAGAAGGTTTAGCGTTAATCATTCCTTTTCTATTTACAAGACATACATATATTTCATTTCTATTAACAATTTTATTACTTTCCATTATTCTCGGTACTGGTACCATCTTTGGCATTATGATGGATGGAAAAGCGATTCATTTACAAGGACTTATAATGGGCAGTGCCATTGGATCGTTAGGTTATGTCACAATACATGAAATGCTATGGAAAGCAAAGAAACATCTTTCAGTACTCCCCTTCCTTTCCTGGTCTATAAGTGGTTTTTTACTCATAACAATTTTTACAGTTTTTGCGGGTCATCATTAAAATAGAGCTTTTATTTATCATTTGTATATTTTACCTTTTTCTTCAAAATATAATAGTATCTTAGTACATAAGGAGGAACTATTATGTTTCGTAAAACAGCAGGTGAGGCGCTTGTTGATCTTTTAATTGAATGGGGCGTTGACCACGTTTACGGTATGCCTGGGGATTCCATTAATTCTATTATCGAACCTCTTCGAAAAAAACAAGATAAAATTAAATTTATTCAAGTTCGTCATGAAGAAGCTGGTGCATTAGCAGCTGCATCTTATGCAAAATTAACAGGTAAACTTGGAGTTTGTATGGCTATTGCTGGCCCCGGCGCAATTCACTTATTAAACGGATTATATGATGCAAAATTAGACCAAGCTCCAGTTCTAGCTATTACAGGGCAAGTTGAATCAGATTTACTTGGAACAGGATTTTTCCAAGAGGTAAACTTAGAAAGAATGTTTGATGATGTCGCCGTTTATAATCAACGAATTATGTCAGCCGAACAACTTCCTGCTGTAGTTAACCAAGCGATCCGCATGGCTTATACAAAAAAAGGGGTATCTGTTCTTACCATTCCAGATGATGTACCAAAATTTGAAGTAGAAGCTGGTGCCCGTATAACCAGTTCTTCTTTCACATTACCAGAACTCTTTCCACAAGAAAAAGATTTAAGCTTAGCGAAATTAGCATTAAATGAAGCAAAAAATCCTGTTATTTTAGCTGGAAAAGGAGCGAAGCATGCAAAGGAATCTTTACTTGCATTCGCAGAGCATATTGGTGCACCAATTGTTTTAACGCTCCCGGCTAAAGGAATTATTCCTGATGAACACCCTCTTTGTATCGGTGGTTTAGGATTAATTGGGACAAAACCTGCTTATGAATCCATGAAGCATGCAGATACATTAATCATGATCGGTACCTCCTATCCTTTCACTGGCTTTTTACCCGAAAAAGCAAAGACGCTTCATATTGATTCAGATCCTGCTCAAATTGGAAAACGCTATGCGACAGATATTGGATTAGCTGGTGACGCCGATAAAACATTAAAGTGGCTTTTAGAAAATACTGAAAAGCATAGCGATCACTCATTCCTAAAACACCATCAAGAATTAATGAAAAGATGGGAGAAAAAACTGCATGATCAAGAAGAAGATTCTTCTACTCCTATTAAACCTCAAAGAGTTATGCATGCCTTGCAGCATGTTGCTCATGATGACGCAATTTTGTCAGTAGATGTAGGAAATGTAACCGTTTGGACAGCACGTCATTTCCGCATGACAAATCAACAGTTTATCATTTCTAGCTGGCTTGCAACGCTTGGCTGTGGTTTACCTGGTGCACTTGCTGGACAAATTGCATTTCCTGATAAGCAAGTCTTTGCAATTTGCGGTGATGGTGGATTCGGGATGACAATGAACGATTTCGTGACTGCAGTCAAATATAAGTTACCAATTGTTGTCGTTGTACTCAACAATCATAAGATTGCGATGATTAAATTCGAACAAGAAGTAATGGGGAACATTGAGTTTGGTACAGACTTAACAAACCCTAACTTTGCAAAATATGCAGAAGCATGCGGCGGTATAGGTTATCGCGTAGAACATATAGATGAACTGCTCCCTGCTTTTGAACATGCAGTCAAACAAGATAAACCTTGTATTATTGATGTAGTAGTAGATGCAAACGAAGCACCAATGCCTGCAAAAATCACATTTGGACAAGCGGCTGGATATACGAAACATATGCTAAAAGAGTTATTTGAAGAAGGAAAAATCGATTTACCACCTTTGTAAAAGAAAAAAAGATAGATGAAAACGGATTGTTTCCATCTATCTTTTTTATTTAAATATTTTCTAGCAGAAATATTTAATTATTTTCCCATAACCGATAAGAGCTATTTGTAAACCTTTGAACAAACGAGGAAGCACTGAAAATTGTTGTAAAAAAGCCCCTCACTCCAAAAAACAAAGAACATTCAGAAATAAAGACCACCATTTCACAAAGCACGACATCATTCTGGAAATACATTTTAGTCAAATTTACATTTCTTCTACCACACCTTTGACTTGCTTCTGACCACTAGGCAATATGACTTGGTAAAGGCATGTGACACATATTAATAAACCAAATAAAATAAGATACAAAGTATCCGCATGAAGCCATCTTGGGAACAACATAGCAATCGCTCCAAGCGATAACAATTGGAAACCAGTTGTTAAGGGACTAAGCAAACTTTGTACACGCCCCATAAACGACTCATCAACAATTTCATACATCCACCCCGATACAGCAATATTGATAAAAGGTAAAAAGAATGTAGCCAAGCCTATACATACATAAAAAGACCACACCTGATTTACAAAATAACACATACCAAAAAATACTGCCGAACCCAACATCCCAAATACAATAATGGCTTTGGGCGTATATTTCTTTCCTATACTCGTTGCCACGATACTTCCAAGTAGCATGGCTATCCCCCCAACAACTCCTCCGACCATCGCTAGTCCTTCATAAGTTTCAGGAGCTAGTTTATATTTTAGTATGTATGTAGAAGATACACTTAAAACACCATTTAATAACCCAAACACAATAAAGCCTAGAAGTAGCTTTTTGAGCGTATCGTTTTGATAAATATACCGCAATCCTTCTTTAAATTCCGTCAATAACATCTTAACGTTCACTTGTTTCCACTCTGTTCTACCATTCGGTAACCGTACGCTCTCTTGAATTGAAATGGTTTGAATTAAAATACCACTTGCCATAAACGTTAAAGTATTCACTAGAATACTGCCGTAAATTCCAAACGTCCAGTACACCATTGTCGCTATCCCTACTCCAAATAAAGCATACAAACTATTTACCATTTGGTTAATTCCTGCTGCTGCACCATATTGATCAGAATGAACAACACCTTGTATCATCGCTTGCTCCGATGGAGAGAAAAACTGAATACAAGCATTTTCTAAAAATAGAAAGATAAATACAAGTATGATCATTCCGTAATAAAGCGAAATTAGAATTCCAATATTACAGAGAGAGCAACATATATTACTTATCGTACAAATACGTTGTCGGTCAAACCGATCCACTACTGTACCCACCATTAAGAAAAAAACAAGTGAAGGTAATGCCATCATAATCTGTGTTGTCGTTGCGTAAATAGGCTGTTTCCCATATTGATCTAACAAATAAAACATTAAAGATATCCCTGCGATCATAGAACCAAGCCGCTCTAAAATATTTGCTAGAAAAAATCTTGCATAAATTTTGTTACGAAATAACTGTAGCATTTCTTTCATATTCGATACCCTTTCTTTCGACAAAATGTTTTGTATTCTGTCATTTCTCGGAAGTCATAACATATTTATTCGACCAGTATCCAATCTTTTCCTTCCATTACTCTATCGATTCAAAGAACGACTGTGAGCCATTTTTTTATTGCAGTAAAAAGCACACCACTTATGAAAGGTGGTGTGCAGCAACGTTTACTATTTGTTATTTAGAACATTTATTATAAAGTTCATCCTGTACACATTCCATAAATTTATCTAGTGAAACAACTTCAGATTTCTCTTCTCCATGTTTACGTACATTTACAGATCCATTCTCCATTTCTTTATCTCCAATGACCAGGATGTACGGAATCTTTTTCAGCTGTGCTTCTCGTATTTTATAACCTAGTTTTTCACTGCGCATATCTCGTTCGACGCGAATACCAGCCCGTTTTAACTTTTCTTCAATTTCTTTTGTATATTGTTCATGTACTAAAGTGGAAACAGGAATTACCTTTACTTGAACGGGAGCCAACCATGTTGGAAATGCTCCTCCAAAGTGTTCAATTAATATTCCTAAGAAACGATCAAAAGAACCTAATACAGCGCGGTGAATCACAACTGGTCTTCTTTTCTCATTGCTTTCGTCAATATAATGTAAATCAAATTTCTCTGGCATTTGGAAATCAAGCTGAACTGTTCCGCATTGATGGCTTCTTTTTAAAGCATCTTTAATATGAAAATCAATTTTCGGTCCGTAAAATGCGCCATCCCCTTCATTCACTTTATAGTTATAATTCAATGATTTCAGTACATTTTCAAGAGCCGATTCAGCTTGGTTCCATAGCTCATCATCTCCCATGGAATCTTCCGGTCTAGTTGAAAGCTCGATTTCATATTCAAAACCGAATGTTCTGTAAACATAATCAATTTGCTTTAACACTGACTTAATTTCACTTTCTATTTGTTCAGGTGTTACATATAAATGTGCATCATCCTGACAGAATGTACGTACTCTTAATAATCCGTTCAATGCACCGCTGAATTCGTGGCGATGTACTTGACCAAATTCACACATCCGGATTGGCAAATCCCGGTATGAGCGTAGTTTATTTTTAAAGATAAGCATATGTCCAGGGCAATTCATCGGCTTTAATGCAAAACTTTTATGGTCTACCTCTGAAAAATACATGTTATCTTTATAATGATCCCAATGTCCTGATTTTTCCCATAGCTCTTGATTCATCATAATAGGAGTGCGGACTTCTTGATAATCGTATTTTTGTTGTATTTCTCTTAAAAAAGACTCTAATTCATTTCGAATGATTTGTCCTTTCGGTAAATAAAAAGGCATCCCTGGTGCTTCTTCTGAAAACATAAATAATTCAAGTTCGTTCCCTAGTTTACGGTGATTTCTCTTGGCCGCTTCTTCTACAAACTGTAAATAGTTTTCTAACTCTTTTTGAGAAGAAAATGCAACACCATATATACGCTGAAGTACTTGATTATTACTATCCCCTCGCCAATACGCACCAGAAACATGTGTTAATTGAAATGCTTTCAAGTAGCCAGTTGACGGTAAATGCGGCCCACGGCATAAATCAACAAATTCTCCTTGTTTATAAATTGTGACAACTTCATTCTCAGGAATCGCTTCTAAAAGTTCCAATTTTAAATCATCTTTTATATCTTGAAAAAGCTTTTCCGCTTCCTTTCTAGTGATTTCAACTCGCTCTATTTTTAAGTTTTCGTTTATAATATTTCGCATTTCATTTTCAATTTTAGGTAAGTCTTCTACCGCTATACTACTTGGAAGATCCATATCATAATAAAATCCATTTTCAATAACAGGCCCTACACCAAGTTTTACACCACCATATATTCTTTTAACAGCCTGCGCTAATATATGTGCAGAAGTATGTCTTGCGACTTCTATTCCTTCCTCTGAATCCATAGTTATAATTTGAATTTCTGCATTCTGTTCGATGTTTCGGCGTAAATCAAATAATTGGTCATTCACTTTTCCTGCTACTGCTTTCTTTTTTAGACTAGAGCTAATTGAGGCCGCAATCTCTTCTAGAGTAATTCCTTTTACATATTCCTTTACACTACCATCTGGAAAAATAATTTTAATCATCTGTTCTCTCATTTTAATCGCTCCATTTCATAAATAAAAAAGCACACTCATCCCTAATAATAGGGACGAGCGTGCTTTTACCCGTGGTTCCACCCAGATTCCCATCATACTAAAAAATACAATGGCTTCTTTTGCAGTAACGTCGCTTACACGGCACTAGATACTTTCATTTTCCCCAGTGCAGCTCTAAGGTGGTAAGTTATTTCACTGCGTTAGGAAGTTCTCAGCATTTTCTTCCCTCTCTGTACAACCGTTTAAAATAACTCGTGTCCTTTTCTTTGCTTATCATAATATAAAATTAAAAAACAAAAAAGCATACTCATCCCTAATAATAGGGACGAATATGCTTATATCCGTGGTTCCACCCAGATTCCCATCATACTAAAAAATACAATGGCTTCTTTTGCAGTAACGTCGCTTACACGGCACTAGATACTTTCATTTTCCCCAGTGCAGCTCTAAGGTGGTAAGTTATTTCACTGCGTTAGGAAGTTCTCAGCATTCCTTCCCTCTCTGTACAACCGTTTAAAATAACTCGTGTCCTTTTCTTTGCTTTTACAATACATCCATTAATTGTTATTTACTATATCCTATTCATTTTATTTTTGCAAGTGTTAAAAAATATTTTTTGTTCAATCAAAAAAGGGAAACCAAAAACAATTTTCATGTTTTTTGATTTCCCCTATCTTTTTTTACCAATCTTGTGGTTCGTAGTTTAAGTCTGCAAATAATCTTTTTTTCTCTTTCTTCGTTAAATCTCTCCACTGTCCAACTGGTAAATTATTCAACTGGATATTCATAATTCGCGTACGTTTTAATGTGTAAACTTGATAACCTAAAGCTTCACACATACGACGAATTTGGCGATTCAATCCTTGTGTTAAAATAATTTGGAATTCATATTTTGATAACTGTGTTATTTCACAAGGAAGTGTTTTTGTTCCTAAAATTTTAACACCCGCTGCCATTTGTTTTAAAAATTCAGGCGTAATCGGTTTATCTACTGAAACAATATATTCTTTTTCATGTTTATTTTCAGCACGTAAAATTTCATTAATAATATCGCCATCATTCGTTAACAAAATTAAACCGTCTGAATCTTTGTCAAGACGTCCAACGTGATGAATTCGTAAAGGATGATTTACTAAATCGATAATGTTACCTTTAACTGCCTTTTCACTTGTACATGTAATACCTACTGGTTTATTTAAAGCAATATACACATGGTCTCGAGCAATTCGAAGCTGCTCTCCATTTACTCGCACGTCATCACCTGGTTGTACTTGGTCACCTATTTTTGCAACCTTTCCGTTAATAATTACTCTTCTTTCATTAATTAACTTATCTGCTCCGCGTCTAGATGCTTTTCCAGATTCACTAATAAATTTATTTATACGCAAGTTAGGCACATCCTTTTCTTTAAAAATTTCAAGCTCACACTGCTTCTACCGTACAATAACAAAAGGGTAAGCCTCCTAATATAACTTAAATATATTAACATGAAAGGGTATCTGACGTCTTCTATAATTTTCATGTTTAAAAGAAAAGAATTCGTCTTATTGAACTACATATCAATAAGACATTCACTGCATGCCTTCTACTTTTAAACTCACACTTCATACAACTATAACTACTAAAATCATTTATCCTAGATATACATCATTTATTCACTTTTTTTATAATTAATATACAGACCATTCTTTTATACACGCAACTTGTTTTCCATTTATATTTTCAACATCCTCGGTTACATTAGCTAACTCATATAATCCAGGAAAAATTCCTTTCACATAACACTGATGTGACATTTCATTCTTCCAAAAAGAAAGGGCGACATAGCGATTGGCGTTTTTAAGGGATCTTCCTACAACGCCGCCTAACATTCCTTCTGATTTTTCCATTCCTTTATTCCAAATTGTTTCTTGTATATGTAAAAAGTTCTCTTCCCTGCCTCTTTTCACATCACAAACTGCTACTCTGACAAATAGATTTTTTGCAAGTGCATTCGTAAATGGAGTAGCTTTCATATCAAATAACGTTTGAAATAACTCTATTTTACAAGTTAAATACGTATCCTTTTGATTACTATTATGAAAAATTGGATCATGCATTTCATTCATAAATTTTTGATATGTATTCATGTTTTCCCATACAGTAAATATACAGGCCTCATCTTCATTCCAACCCCCGAACTGTCCACGAAATCCATCTAGCTTTTGTAAACCTCTCCATTTCTCTTGCGCATCTGAAAACAAACCCTTTTTCTCTTTTTCTACCTGACAAAATATCGTTTTTAATAACATGCGGCTCCCCCTTACTATACACTCCATGTCCCTCTTGCAATGCTTGTTACTTCTCCACCTACAAAAACATCAATTACATCTTCTTTTTCTTCTGCTCGGATATGTAATATGGAACCTATTTGTTTACATAATAAAATTATATATCCAGTGTCATCTATAGGGAAAAAACGACCTATTTTCTTGATAATTGACAATCGATTAGCTCATTTCTCCATAAAGTGTTATTTCCATGTTATAGAGAAATCGATTTACAGTCAAAAAATTCAGAATAGAAACTAAAAAATATCCTAATCGTGGTACACTTGTAACATGCTTATTAAATAATCCAATAAAAGGAGTATGTTAAGAATGAAACTTGCATTCTCAGTAACTGATTCAACTCATATTCAAAAGATTGAAGCAGAAGGTTTGAAACTACTAAACGAATTACAAGGCTTCATACCTTTATTACAAGAAAAGGTTACAATCCTCTCGCCACCAAAAGGAATCGTATTTCACGATTTAGAATCTGCAACACAAGTTTATTCAAATATTCCCATGCCAGCTTACACCTCACGTGATTTAATTCATATTACACCACTTATTGATGTATGGAAAAACATCTATTTATCTGTGACTGACGGAAAAGAACTTGAAAAAGCTCAGCAATATTATAAGCAACTTAATATACTCGACATCGCAACTATTGCTGCACATGAATTTGTACATCACGCTGAAGAATTCCATAGTGATTTTGATGAAATTGATGAAGAATCGATGTGGTTTGAAGAAGGCGTATGCTTTTATTTGCCAAGAAAACTAATGATGTCACATGAACAATTTAAAACAATTATGCAGGTAGAAGATGAATTAATTAACATATATCAAGCTGAATTTAGTAATTACCCTTTAAATGAGTTCGGCAAGTCTGCAGAAAATGGATCATATGCGGGAGCTTTTTATGATTATTGGCGAAGTACGAAATTGATTCGTATACTAGTAGAACAATATTTTAATAATGATATTCAAGCATTATTTTCCTGTTATCACGAATGGGTTGAAATAAAAGAGAAAATCCCACTTCATTTATTTTTCGTTCAACAATTAAGTCTTCCTCCAATACATGCAAAAGAGCTCGGATTGTTATCGTGAATACTAAATAAGATACAAACAAAGATTTTCCTGACATCCAAATTTATTTTTTCGACAAAATACGACAACCCTTGAATGTATAGCTTGTTATGATAGAAAAATGCTGCTTATGTTTTATATATCAGGAGGAAATATCCAATGAAAAATTTTTTCTATCAAAAATGGTGGCTCGTATCTCTTGGCATAATGATTATTATGAGCATGGGAGCGATTATTTTGTCACACTACGTTAATGAGCCAACAATAAAAACTGCTAAAGAACCTATCGATAAAAAAATCTACCAACAAGAATTAAAATCTGAAATCGATTTTCTTACTACAAAATACGATCATATCGTTGAGCGGGAATGGCTACCAACATGGACTGAACTAAATTCAAATCCAGGTAACATACATACAGCTGAATTACTAGATAAAATGAATAATATAGCACAACAATTCAACGAAATTTCTAAAAAAACGGATGCATTTAAAGCTGAAGAAAAAATGAAAGACCCTGCACTAAAACAGAAAATAAATTATTTTAAAACCGCGTTTATAGCCGCTTCAAATTGTATGGAAAATGCCGCTCTTTCTGTTACGCAAGGCTTAAACAATGAGAAGACTTTAAAAGATAGTCTAGAAAATGCGACGCAATCTTTAGGACTTGCTGATCAAAATATTGTCATGGCTTTATCTACGTTAGCTGAACTAAACGACATATTAGGGATAACAAAAAAATAAATTCACGCTATAATCCCCTTCCACTTTAGGAGATAAAATTTTTGTTCAAAAGTATTTTCCAATAAATAATGATTGCAATTGGTGCAAACTTAAAACTAGGTCTTGTTTGGACATTTGCAGACATTGCAAACGGACTTATGGCAATTCCAAACTTAGTGGGTCTAATTGGATTAAGTAGTGTAGTCGTCGCTGAAACAAATCGATTCTTACAAGTAGAGAGGTTAAAAGCATCGGATAAAAAGATTGCAGGTTAATCAAATTTCAAAACAAAGGGTATCCCATATTGAAATGGTATGCCTCTTGTTTCTATCAATCTTATATAAATTTTTTATGTGGTAACATTATTGTGGACCGCTGGCAATTTCATTACTTTCTTTAAATGCTGTAAATTTTGTGTAAAAACCTCAGGAGCATGCCAATTCTTATAAGTACTAGGACATTGGATCTCATCGATATTTATACTCTCTTTAACTAATAACGTTAATTCTTCAATATACTCTATTACTTTTCTCAAGTCTGATTTTATACCTACGGAGCCATGGCCTGGTACTACCTTATCGATTTCAAACTCCTCAATCATTTCTAAAATGTTCTGCCATTCTTTAAGGTTTGATTCCGTAAAAAAAGTAGGATGCGATTTTACAAATAATAAATCTCCCATAAAGCAGACTCGATCTTCTGGTAGATAAAGAATTGTGTCACAAATGGAATGTCCTCCGCCTAACGTAATCAATCTTGCAGTTCTCTTCGAACCATGTATAGTAAATTCATTTTGAAAAGAATATTGGGGTAATACAAGTTGAAGTGTGGGTAATGAAATCGCTAACTGGTTTAAGAATAGAATTTGTTTTCTTAAACCTTCATCATGTGTTTGCTTAAATTGATCTTGTAGGGAATGTATATATTTATGTAAACCTTCTATGTCTTGTTTTTGTTTATCAATTCTGAAAGGATGAATTTCTGCCATTTGCTTATATGTTTTATGGCTAGATATGATATTACAACTTTTAAAGACTTGATTTCCGCGAATATGGTCTCCATGCCAGTGGCTATTAATAACCCACGATATAGAATGTCCCGTTATTTCTTCTGCTATCTTTTTTAAATCCACTGCTGCTTGTTGTGTATTAAACGTATCAAAAATGATGGTCTGATTCCCCATATCAATAAAACCTGCATTAGCTAAGGAGCCTCCTCCATCTTTCGCAATCGCCGCAAAAATACCTTCTCCTAATTTCTCAACTACAAAATGCTCACTAACATATTCTTTATACATATATTCACTTCCTCTCCTTATATTTTCTATACATTCAAATATCAAGTTTCGATTTCCTTCTATGATTTTTTATACAACCACACATCATAGATTATTACTGTACAAAATGTAATTCTTGTCTTTGAAATTCCGCCTTTTCATCAGCTTTAACAATACCCATTTTCTCTATTGTATTCTTTTTTATAGATTTATATCTTACATGTGTCTTAAATTCTGATTCAAAGGGGAACGGCGTAATTCGAATCTTTTCTTTATCTATCCACTCAGCTGTTAACGGTTTATTGGTAATAGTGTTAAAAATTTCAGTTCCTTCAAATCCTTCTTTAAATAAATCCACTTCTTCTAGTTTCTTTACACCAGGTTCATTCATACAAGCATATAATGATAACTCATCACAAAATTTCAAGAGTTTATAGTGCATATCAAACATAGTATGCTGTTCTTTTGTTAGCGTTTTCAAAATTCTCTTTTGACGATTCAGTTCCTGCTTATAAAATTCCACCATTTCCTTATCTTCTTGATTAAGAGGAAATGATATAAAATGCTTACTGCAAAGTACAGCACCATAAGTGTTTGAATTTTCAATCTCGTTAAGCCCTAAAGTATAAAAAACAAAGCGTAACGAACTCGGACAATCCATAAAAGTATAGGGTACACCCCTAGCATCATTCCAAATGGGCGTTTTATCTAAACCAATCCAGCCCCTATCATGCTCATAAATCGCAGCAATACACTCTTTTAGATAGAATCCATCCTCAAATAAATCCCCTTTCATATTCTTTGCAATCTCCCCTGCTAGAAATCCATGATCATGTTGTCGAATTAGTATTAATTCTTCCTTTTTGTTACGAATAATCATAATTATGAACTCCTCCTCAATTATATATATCACCCTTCTCATACAACAACGAAAATAAATTCCTCCATATTTTGCAGGGATTTAACCTCTTTCACCGAAATTAAGTAACAATGTAATTCTACCAATTTGTTATATGAGCGAATCATGCTTTATTCTATTATTCATTATACTACCAAACCCATGTAAAATAATTTATTATGAGGTGAAAAGAATGAACAAAACTGAATTAATTAAAAATGTGGCCCAAACAGCCGATATCTCACAAAAGGAAGCTTCAGCAGCTGTCCAATCTGTATTTGATACAATTACGAATGCTTTACAAACTGGTGACAAAGTACAGCTTATCGGATTCGGAACGTTTGAAGTGCGTGAAAGAGCAGCTCGTACAGGACGAAACCCTCAAACAGGTGAAGAAATCCAAATTGCAGCTGGGAAAGTTCCTGCATTTAAAGCAGGGAAAGAACTAAAAGAAGCTGTAAAATAAAAAAAGATATATTATGAAAGATGTACGTTAGTTCTGTTCTATAGCACAATAAAAGAGACTGGCAGCTTGCTAGTCTCTTTTATTTTCACAAATACTATATATACATCAATTAACAAACCGACATAAAACCCCTCTTTTTAGGTGGGAGAGAGCATCTGGCCATGCATAGAAGCGGTCAGGGTCTTTATCTTCGC
>NZ_NVPR01000088.1 GCF_002551815.1 Bacillus sp. AFS098217 | reverse complement strand
CGTTCAGTTTTCAGAGAACTTGTTTGCCGCTCATTTGCGACTCCCTTATGTTAACATCTTCGTTTTTCGATGTCAACAAAGTTTTTAATTTCTTTTTTCGCTTTCTGCTGTTTCGCATCAGCGACGGTTATTAATATATCATGTGAAAATCTGAAATGCAACACCCTTTTAAAACTTTTTTATAAAAATAACCAAGTTTCTGTTTTAACCTCATATACTTAAACAAAATGCCCTTTTTCACTATAGTCATTTTCATCTCTAACAAATTACTACATATATTCTTTACAAAGACAGGAAGTCATATCAAACTTGATAGAAGCTTTAAGTTACGAGTAACTATTTTACTCATATATTATTGCCACATTACAGTAAACAAACAGATGAGGAGGAATACATATGGACTATACCGATTTATTAATTAAGCTAGGTCTCTCTGCTATTTTAGGATTCGCTATTGGTTTAGAACGTGAATTAAAGAAAAAGCCACTCGGTTTAAAAACTTGCTTAGTCATCTCTATTATTAGTTGCCTCCTTACCATTGTTTCTATTAAAGCTGCTTATAATTTACCTCATACAGATCACATGAACATGGATCCACTTCGCCTTGCAGCTCAAATTGTTTCAGGGATCGGTTTTTTAGGTGCTGGCGTTATTTTAAGAAGAGGAAATGACAGCATTGCAGGATTAACTACTGCTGCTATGATTTGGGGTGCTTCCGGTATTGGAATTGCTGTTGGAGCTGGTTTTTATCTTGAAGCGGTTTTCGGTATGTGTTTCCTTATGATTAGTGTCGAACTTATACCGTTAACAATGAAATTTTTAGGCCCTAGATCACTAAGGCAGCGAGATATCGCTGTTAAACTGGTTGTACGGGATATGAATAACATCCCTATTGTGATTGAAGAAATCAAGGAAATGGGCATAAAAGTTAAAAACATGAAACTCAAAACATTAGAGAACGGCTCTCACTTTTTACACCTTAAATTGTCTGTTGATCAAAAAAAACATACAGCTGACGTTTATTATGCCTTGCAGCATCTCGAAAGTGTTCAACAAACGGAAGTTGAAAGTATGTAATATTTCTCAGCGCAAAACAACTCTCTTACAAAATAGAGAGTTTTTCTTTTTTCCATAATGGTAACAATGAATGTAGCCTTACATGATAAGAAGGAGGTATACGATTTTGAAATCACGCGCTAACCTAGTGGATGTATTTCGCGACTCCATTATTTTTCGCTTAATTAGCTTTATTATCATTCTTACTACTGTTTTTGGCTTTATCATATATAAATTAGAACCAAAGTATTTTTCTACATGGCTTGATGGGATATGGTGGTCGCTTGTTACAATTTTTACTGTCGGGTACGGTGATTACGTCCCGCATACATCGTTAGGAAAACTGCTCGGTATACTTCTTATTTTATTAGGAACAGGATTTTGCTCTTATTACATGGTATTATTCGCTACCGAAATGATCAGCAAGCAATATATGAAAATTAAAGGTGAAGATGCCGCAACTTGTCACGGGCATATGATTATTGTCGGTTGGAATGAAAGAGCCAAACAAGTGGCAAGTCAAATGCATGTTTTAGAGCCAAATCTTAATATCGTTTTAATAGACGAAACACTTTCTTTACTCCCGAAGCCCTTTCATCACTTAGAGTTTATTAAAGGATGCCCGCATCACGATCAAACTTTATTAAAAGCCAACATTAAGACAGCTCATACGATTTTAATAACTGCAGACAAAGAAAAAAACGAAAGCTTAGCTGATACACAATCCATTCTAAATATTTTAACTGCCAAAGGGCTAAACCCAAACATTCATTGCATCGCTGAACTCCTTACTTCTGAACAAATTCAAAATGCAACTAGAGCAGGAGCAAACGAAATTATAGAAGGAAATAAATTAACAAGCTATGTTTTTACTGCATCTCTTTTATTCCCTTCTATTTCAGGTGTATTATTTACCCTTTATAATGAAATATCAGAAAGTAGATTACAGCTAATGAATACTCCTTCATCCTATATTGGAAAAACTTTCGAAGTTTGCAGTAGTTCGCTTTTAAAACAGGATATCTTACTGCTAGGTGTGCAGCGAAATGAACAATATCATATCAATCCCGTTCATTCCTTCGTTATTATTGAAAGCGACGTATTTATCTTAATTAAACATTAATAAGATGCTTTTCTAGCTCTTTTACTAAGGCCTTTCCGATATCAATATATTTTCTTTTTATATCCCCGTCTGCATCTTGCGGCTCCGCAAACTGATCTAATCCACTTGTTCCAGCTGCTAATGTATTTACTTGATCATCCAGTTCGTCTTGATATACATGTGAAAGGAGATATGGTGTTTCAATCCGGACGACTACACCAGGCCTATCAAGCTCTCCTTCCACCGCCGTAAATGGGACTCTTAAAAATTGATATCCATCATCCTCATCTACCTTATAATCAAAGCAACCATTGTCATACTCCCAATTGCCACCAATGCTATAACCAAGTGGCTTTAACGTTTCCTCTAGTTGAAACAAAGCATACGTACGACCTTCTAAATCTGATTGAATCAGAATCAAGCCATTCACCCTTCCTCGATTTTCTCTTAGCATGCCCGGTTCACATTTGTTCTAGCATTAACATATCGGCATTTCGACACAGCACATCGCCTCTTCTGCACGATTTGCCCCTTCCTTACCGTAAAAAAAGCTGTTGGGATGATCCCAACAGCTTTTTTGTTCAGCTGCAATGCCCATCGTTTCTGAGCAAGCTGCTTCCGCTTTTCTACTATCCAGCTTCAATGGCTAGAATGGTCAGTGGCTTCGCTTCTTCCACCGAGGCAAAGAGCGCCTCTATGTCAGAGGCTCCATCCCCCTCCCATTCTGAACGAGCCATTTCCGCTTTCCCTATTTCAAGCGTTCTTCTAATTCTGCTTTTAGTTCTTCGAATCCTGGTTTGCCAAGTAAAGCGAACATGTTTTTCTTGTATGCTTCTACACCTGGTTGGTCAAATGGATTTACACCTAGTAGGTAGCCGCTCATCGCACATGCTTTTTCGAAGAAGTATACAAGGTAACCGAATGTATACTCATTTAATTCTGGAATGTTTACGATTAAGTTTGGTACTCCGCCATCACTGTGTGCAAGTAATGTACCTTCGTACGCTTTTGTGTTTACGAAGTCTACAGTTTCACCAGCAAGGTAGTTTAAGCCATCTAAATCGTTCTCATCTTTTTCGATTTTTAGTTCGTGTATAGATTTACCCACTTTAAGAACTGTTTCAAATAGGTCGCGACGTCCTTCTTGAATGTATTGACCTAATGAATGTAAGTCAGTAGAAAAGTTTGCTGAAGATGGGAAAATACCTTTTTGATCTTTTCCTTCACTTTCACCAAATAATTGTTTCCACCACTCAGCAAAGTATTGAAGTGCTGGCTCATAGTTAACAAGCATTTCAATCGTTTTACCTTTGTTATATAGAGCATTACGAACAACTGCGTATTGATAAGCTGGGTTTTCTTCAAGCTCTGATTTCGCAAAGTCGTCATGTCCAGCAGCTGCACCTTTCATCATCTCTTCGATATTTAGGCCACTAACTGCAATTGGTAATAAACCAACTGGTGTTAATACAGAGAAACGACCGCCAACATCATCAGGAATTACGAACGTTTCGTATCCTTCTTCATCAGCTAATGTTTTTAAAGCACCGCGCGCTTTATCAGTTGTTGCATAAATACGTTTACGTGCTTCTTCTTTTCCATATTTCTCTTCTAATAATTTACGGAATAGGCGGAATGCAATCGCAGGTTCAGTTGTTGTACCTGATTTGGAAATAACATTAATGGAGAAGTCTTTCCCTTCTAATACGTCCATTAAATCTTTCATGTAAGTGGAGCTAATGTTCTGTCCAACAAATAGCACTTGTGGAGTTTTACGTTGTTCTTTAGAAAGCATATTGTAGAAAGAATGGTTTAACATTTCAATTGCTGCGCGTGCTCCTAAGTAAGAACCACCAATACCTACAACAAGTAAAATATCAGAGTCATTTTTAATTTTCTCAGCACATTTTTGAATGCGAGTAAATTCTTCTTTGTCATATTGAAGCGGAAGCTCTACCCACCCAAGGAAATCGTTCCCAGCTCCAGTTTTCTCATGGATTGCATGATGTGATACTTTTACTGCATCACGTAAATAAGTTAGTTCGTGTTCACTGATGAACGATAACGCTTTAGAATAATCGAACGTTACATGTGTGCTCATCTTTTTCCCTCCAATTATGTATATGTATTTCTGTATTCACTTTAGCGAAACTGAAGTTGTAAATCAAGCGATTGCAGAATTGTAAACGCAACCAATATTTATTTTTTTAAAAAAGTTCATTTTTCGTATAAAAATCCTCATTTTTTGGTATAGATGTATATATCTATGATGGATATTTTTTAATGTATAAAAACAGCAAAAGATAACCATTCTATAAGAGAGTTAAGCCTCTTAAAGTGCAATTATACTTTATAACAAAAGGCTTGCTTATGCTTCATATTTAAGGAGGGCTATTTGAAATGAGTACTTTACAACGTATTGCATTAGTATTCACTGTAATTGGCGCCGTCAACTGGGGACTTATTGGATTCTTTCAATTTGACTTAGTAGCAGCTATTTTCGGTGGACAACACGCTGCTCTCGCACGAATTATTTACGGTATCGTTGGTATTTCTGGGCTCATTAACCTTGGTTTACTATTCAAGCCATCCGAAAATCTTGGCACTCACCCAGAAACGAATGAAGTTCGATAACAAGTATGTCATCCTTCCCATCCGACATACGAATATGATTGCTTGCAATCATATTTGCTAATATATATCATAATATAAAGTAAAAGAGGGTCGCTCATATAGCGATCCTCTTTTACTTTGATAACTGTGATTCTTCAATCCACTCTGTTAGCTTCTCACGCAGCGTATTAAATCCTTTATCAGACGGATTCGGTACAAGAACTTTTCCTTGCTTTCCCTTCGCTGCTTTTAACGATAAACTCATTTTTCTGTGTTCTTCATCAATTGAAAGTACCTTTACTTCTACTGTATCTCCGACCTTTAAAAAGTCATGAATATCTTTTACATATCCATTTGTAATTTCAGATATATGCACAAGTCCTTGTGTTGCTTCATCCAATGCTACAAATGCACCGTAATCTTGAATTCCAGTCACTTTCCCTTTTACAACCACTCCTGCTGTATATTGTTCTGACATATGAAACACTCCCATACGTTTACCATTTTCCCCACTACTTGCAATTGGCAAGACATCTGCCAAACATACAAAAAGAGTCGCAGATGCAACCGCCCGCAAATAACAAGATAAATATCCGATTGGCGAAAGCCCATTCTCAGGCGAAAGTAACTCCTGCTAAGAAAAGCCCCCTCATATTAGTAAATTATACCACTAGCTCCTATATCATTCAAAATTCATGAAAAAATTTCCTTTAATGCGTATATTTTTTAAATATTGGGATAGAATACTAACACATGGCTTTCTAGTATTCCCCCCCTTTTTATGGACAAAACGTATTCTGTTTTGTCCTTTTTTTATTCTCCATGAATCGCTCCATTCGCTTCATCGCTTCCATAAGCTGTTCAAGCGAAGTTGCATACGAACAACGAATAAATCCTTCACCGCTTTCACCAAAGACACTTCCGGGAACAACTGCTACTTTTTCTTCTAACAATAATTGTTCTGCAAATTCCGCTGAAGACAATCCAGTTGAGGAAATGGAAGGGAATACATAAAACGCTCCTCCCGGCATATGACATGTTAAGCCCATCTCATTAAATGATGTCGTCATAAAGTTACGGCGTTTTTTATAACTTTCTCTCATTCGAATCACTTCATCGTTTCCAGAGCGAAGCGCTTCTAATGCTGCGAACTGTGACATTGTCGGTGCACACATCATGGAGTATTGATGAATTTTAAGCATTAATTCTGAAAAATGTACCGGAGCCGCAATCATTCCAAGACGCCATCCAGTCATCGCAAATCCCTTTGAAAATCCTGAAATTAAGATTGTATGGTCACGCATATTTTGAATACTCGCAAAACTCGTATAAGCCTCATCATATACAAGCTCCGCATAAATTTCATCCGACAATACAATGAGATTATACTTTTCAACGATTACTGCTAACTTTTCTAATTCAGATCTGTTTAAAAGTGCTCCCGTTGGATTATTTGGGGAACAAAGTAAAATAGCCTTCGTTTTCGTTGTAATAGCCGCTTCAATTTGCTCGGGCTGTACTTTAAACGCAGATTCTAAAGAAGTTGCTACTGGAACTGGTACCCCGCCAGCTAATGTGACAAGCGGTGCATAAGACACAAAACTCGGTTCAATAATGATTACTTCATCATCTGGATTTACAATAGCACGCATCGCCACATCTAACGCTTGGCTTGCCCCAACTGTAACAATAATTTCTTCATTTGGATCATAGGAAACATGAAATTGCTTTTGAAGGTACTTTGCTATTTCTTGACGCAACTCTAATAATCCTGCATTTGCAGTATATGCTGTGTATCCTTCTTCCAATGAACGAATACATGCTTGTCTTACATTCCATGGCGTAATAAAATCTGGCTCTCCGACTCCAAGTGAAATAACACCTTTCATCCCTGCCGCTAAGTCAAAGAACTTACGAATGCCGGATGGCTGTAAAGATTCTGCTGATCTTGATAGTTCAAACCGCTTCATGGTGTCACCACAATTCGTTTATCATCATCAGTTTTTTCATAAATAATGCCCTCATGTTTATATTTCTTCAAAATAAAATGCGTTGTTGTTGAAACAACCGATTCAATCGTTGCTAATTTTTCTGAAACAAATGTTGCCACTTCAGCCATACTCTTTCCTTCTAACGTAATAGAAAGATCATATGTCCCTGACATTAAATAAACCGATTTCACCTCTGAATAACGGTAAATTTGCTCAGCAACTGCATCGAATCCGACACCATGCTTTGGTGTAACTTTCACGTCAATCATTGCTGTTAAACCAGTATGTTCTTTCACCTTTGTCCAATCGATATGTGTAACATAATCCACAATGATTTTTTCACTTTCTAATTTTGCGACCATCTCTTTTGTTTCGTCTACTTCTATATTTAACATTTTTGCTAACGTTTCTACGGATAAACGACTGTTTTTTTCAAGGCATGCTAACAATTCTAATTCTTTTTCAGTCATCATATAATGCATCCTCCCTTTTGTTTTTTCTAAATTATACAAATACTCTTTTGTGTTTGAAAAGAAGATTTTTTTAGAGAATTATGTAAAAATAAAAAGGAAAGGGGCTAAAACCGTGAAATCAAAAGTATATATTGCTGAACGCGTTCCAAAATTTGTAGAAGCATACCTCTCTGAGCATTGTGAATATGAAAAGTGGGATCGTAATGAAAAAATACCTCGTGAAGTTTTATTAGAGAAAATACAAGATAAACATGGCTTGCTTAACTTCGGTACCAAAATCGATGAAGAATTGTTACAAGCAGCTCCTCATCTACAAGTTGTGAGCAACATTTCTGTTGGCTATGATAATTTTGATTTAGAAGCAATGCAAAAGAGAAATGTGATTGGAACAAATACACCATATGTATTAGATGATACAGTGGCTGATCTTGTTTTCGCTCTGATGCTATCAGCTGGGCGCCGCGTATGTGAGCTTGATTCTTATGTGAAAAATGGTGATTGGGATGCCGAGATTACAAAGGAACACTTTGGACTAGATGTACATCATAGTACAATTGGAATTATTGGTATGGGCCGAATTGGAGAAGCTGTTGCTAAACGAGCGAAATTCGGATTCGATATGAATGTCCTTTATTATAATCGTCGCCGTAAAGAAGAAGCTGAACAAAAGTTTGATGCTGCGTACTGTGATTTACACACACTACTAAAGCAATCTGATTTCATTGTTCTCCTAACTCCATTAACAGAAGAAACCTATCATCTCATTGGAGAAAAGGAATTTTCATTAATGAAAGAAACAGCAGTTTTCATTAATGCTTCCCGCGGAAAAACGGTAGATGAGTCTGCATTAATCGATGCATTAGAGCAAAAGAAAATCTTTGCAGCAGGCATCGATACATTTACACAAGAGCCAGTTGAAAAAGATAATCCGCTCTTATCTTTACCAAACATTGTTACTTTACCGCACATCGGATCTGCGACATTAAAGACACGACGCCAAATGGCGATGACCGCTGCAGAAAATTTAGTTGCAGGGTTACAAGGAAAAACACCGCCTAATATTGTCCGCGGATGAATCTTATCGTAATAAAAAAGGCAAGATGGACCTCCATCTTGCCTTTTTTTGTTAACATAAATCCTTTTCTACTGGGAGATGATATGAACAAAAATCAATGGAGTGACAAAAAATGAAACATCAATCTGAATGTCCTTACTTCACTTTTTCCACTCGCGGTACTACCGTTCATTACGAATTGTATGAACATAATAATAAAAAAGAACGACCAACTTTCGTACTCGTTCATGGATTTCTTTCTTCTTCATTTAGTTATCGGCGATTAATACCTTTACTTGCACAAGAAGGAACAGTGATTGCCCTTGACTTACCACCGTTTGGGAAAAGTGATAAATCGAATCAATTTAAATATTCCTATCATAATTTAGCAACTATTATTATCGATTTAGTAGAGCATTTACAACTCTCCAATATTGTACTAGTTGGCCATTCTATGGGCGGACAAATCTCACTCTATGTCAATCACATCCGACCTGATTTAATCACAAAGACCATTTTACTCTGTAGCTCTAGCTATTTACATCGCGCAAATTTACCTCTCATTTATTCTTCCTACTTACCATTTTTCCATTTATACGTGAAAAATTGGATTATCCGAAGAGGTGTTGTTCATAATTTAATGAATGTTGTTCATGACCATTCATTAATTGACGATGAAATGATGAAAGGCTACGCCGCTCCCTTTTATGATAATCGAATATTCCCTGCTTTAACACGAATGATAAGAGATCGGGAAGGAGATTTATCACCAGCAGAATTACGAGAAATCAAAACTCCGACCCTGCTCATTTGGGGTGAGAAGGATCGAGTCGTTCCTGTTCATATTGGTCACAGGCTGCACAAAGACTTGCCTAATTCTAAATTTATTTCATACGAAAATGTGGGGCACTTACTACCAGAAGAAAAACCAGAACATGTCTATGAGGAAATCATGGCTTTTTCAGCACAATAGTATCCATCTATTAGCGCTTTTTAACATATATCATACTCCTACTAAGAAAGGCTGTCGGAACTTCCGACAGCCTACAATGAACAACTTCCGCCTTCTTTTAATAGAA
This sequence comes from Bacillus sp. AFS098217, assembly GCF_002551815.1. Classification (GTDB taxonomy): domain Bacteria; phylum Bacillota; class Bacilli; order Bacillales; family Bacillaceae_G; genus Bacillus_A. The sequence continues at coordinate 19,039 of NZ_NVPR01000088.1, read as the reverse complement.
GTAACTCCTCTGCTAACTTCTCACACTTTTCTATTGCTGGTACCTCTTCAAACGACATGAAGTAAATATGCTGGATTTTTTTTGCAATATATTTCGGATCATCAAACGCACTTACTACGTACACAACATCGCTCGCTTCTGTTTCATAAAATTCAGGCCCCATTTGAAAAGGATCCCAATTTCTCACCAACTCTATCATCTTTTCATATGCACCCATCTGCTTCCCGCCTTTTTCACTTTAATTCTTTTCTTTATCGTATCATATCAGCTATTCTAGAAGAAGAGAGGGAATTTTCACAAAAAAACGTTTTTAAAGAAGGGGAGCAAACTTATGCAACAATTTCAAAAAACGGTAAATCGCCGTGGAACCCATAGTACAAAATGGGATACATACAAAAATGAAGAACTTCTTCATGCTTGGATTGCTGATATGGACTTTGAAGTACCAATGCCCATTCAAACCGCACTACAAAAACGACTTGAGCACCCTATTTTCGGCTATACAATACCGCCAGAAGAAATCATGGATACAATTTGTCATTGGACGAAAAGCCAATACAATTGGGAAATAAAAAAGGAGTGGATTGTATTTAGTGCCGGTATTGTTCCTGCTCTTAGTGCAAGCGTACAAGCTTTAACAAACGAAGGTGAATCTGTACTTGTACAACCACCTATTTACCCGCCATTCTTTGACATGGTCACAACAAACAAGCGTCATTTATGTGAAAGCCCATTGCTCTTACAAAGCAGCACATACACAATGGACTTTGAACATTTAGAAGCACAATTTCAGCAAGGAGTAAAACTGATGCTTCTTTGCAGTCCGCATAATCCCGTTGGCCGTGTTTGGACAAAAGAGGAGCTTTCAAAACTTGGAGCACTATGTGAAACATACAATGTAACTGTTGTTACAGATGAAATTCATGCAGATATTATTTTCGCAGACCATACACATACCCCGTTTGCTTCATTGTCTCAGCAATTAGCAGCGCGCACCATCACTTGTATGGCACCAAGTAAGACATTTAATATCGCTGGATTACAAGCATCCATCATTATTATTCCAGATAAAAAAATCCGCCACGCCTTTACATCTGTGCAGCAAAGACAAGGACTTCACGGATTAAATACATTTGCTTACACAGCAATGCAAAGCGCCTACACGGAATGTAATGAATGGCTAACAGAAATTCGTTTATATATAGCAGAAAATGCTCGGTTTGCTTGTGAATTTATCGAAAAACATATCCCTGCCCTTTCTGTCATCCAGCCAGAAGGTACCTTTTTACTCTGGGTAGACTGTACACATTTGAATCTTTCTCAAAAAGAACGAACAAAATTACTCGAAGAAAAGGGGAAAATTATCGTCGAGCCAGGTGAAAAATATGGAGCAGGCGGAGAACAACATATTCGAATTAACATCGGTTGCCCAAGATCTGTCCTAGAAGAAATTCTAAACCGACTTCGGTATACATTTTCATAAGCCAATGAAAAAAGCTACCCGTCTCAAGGTAGCTTCTACTTTTTCTTAGTAGCTGATGCCTTTTCTACAATAACGCCACAAGCAATTCGATTCCCTGACTTTCCAACAGGTTGTGTCATACCATCATCAGGGTTTTCAGTAATAATAATTGATGCCCCGTCTTTTCGATGAAGCGTCGTTTTACCCTCTTCAAGAGATATATGCGGTGCTTCAATTTCCGCTTTAATCTTTCCGGAACCATCAGCAATCACATTCGGTAAATCACCGTTCTCTGCTCCCTTTGGATTCATAAGCCCATGTTTCTTATTCTTCTCTAGATTAAAATGATTACCAGCTGATGCGAAATTAGGCGCTTTGCATTCCCCAATTTCATGAATGTGCAACCCATGTGTGCCCGGTGTAAACCCCTCTGCATTAATCGATATTTTCACTCCACTTGTTTGCTGAGTCACTTTTGCCGTTCCAACTTTATCACCGGAAGCATTGTATAATTTCACATCGATTTCTTTTGGGTGTCCTTTGTCACAACTTGCCATAAGAAACAGCATACAACATCCAAATAAAAGCTGCTTTTTCATTACAGTTCCCTCCAAAATACATTCTGCCCTTAGATTGTCCGAGCTTAGAGGGAAACATACAAAAACGAATCAGCGTTTCTTTTCAGCTAGCAGCCTTTCTTCTACCTTCTGCAAACGATCTGCTTCTCGTTTTGATACACGAATGAACATACGCCACGTTGCAATTGCACCAATTATAAATAAGAAACAAACAATCCCTGGAATAATATATTCCGTTTTATCTTCTGGAAAATATAAAGGCATCATAAAAATCACTCCTTTGTTTTTTCTACAGTTTTTGTATGACTGCTTCTCCTACTGGCTGTACACTTTCTAATACTTGATTCACTACTTCTTCTCCCACAAGTGATTCAATAACCCACGATACTAAATCTTGTGCGGCCAAACATCCCGCAGCAGTTGAGATGTTACCAATATTCACAAACCTTTCTTCCACAACTTGAACATCATAGTTCGATAATTGCTTCATCACTGTAGGATAAGTAGTCGCTCTTTTTCCCGTTAACAATCCGAGTGCCCCAAGTATTAAAGCACCTGAACACATAGATCCGATCAGCTGTTTATCAAGATTCAATTTCAGCTCATTTAAATAGTCCGAATCGCAAATAAGCCGTTGTACTCCTGGGCCGCTAGCAAATATAACTGCATCTGATTCCTTTATCTCTTCCATTGTCCCAGACATAGGAATCGTAAGACCTGCCACCGATGTATGTACTGATTTTGTTCCTACAAGTCTAACCTCCCAATCTGTTACATTCCCGACTAATCTTACTCTGTTTAATAGATCCCAAGGTAAAAATACATCTATATCTGTGAAGTCATCAAAGCAAACAATACATATTTTCATTTCTTCAACACCATTCAGAATTTTCTGTCATATCACCATAAATTATAGTGTAACTCCCATATATTCTCAAGGACATTCCACAGCGAAATGTTATTCTTTACAGATGATTTCTTTGACTCCATCTCACTCTTTCCTTACTATAAAATTGAGGTGAAAAATATGAAAGAAACATTTGAAATTGGAGAAGTCGTTACTGGTATTTATAAAACAGGAAAGTATATCGGTGAGATTACAAACAGCCGCCCTGGAAGTTACGTTGTGAAAGTACTAGCTGTTTTAAAACATCCTACGCAAGGGGACTTACATAACGTAAAACAAGTGGATGTACCATTTTTCCATGAGCGACGCGCTTTAGCTTTTCGCGAACAAACGAATATTCCGCAAACAATGGTAAAAAAATATGAAGGGGATATCCCGGATTATAAAGAATCTCTGAAGGCGGCATTAGAAGCACAAATGAATTCATTTTCAGAAGATGATTCACCGTTTGCACAGCGTAGTTTACAAACGCTTCAGCAATTAAAACAAGATTATAAATTGTAAAAAACAAAACGATCAAATTACATCTTTTGTAATTTGATCGTTACTGTGTACTTACTTTCTTTAACACCTGTGAAAAATCAATAAGCTCACCTAATGTTGGCGGAGCTGGCTTTACTAAATACTCTTTATCTTTTTCGACAAGCTTAAAAATATTATATGTTGTCATCGCATCATCAAGCGCACAATGATGCTTTCCTGTCCCTACTTTTCCGTACGCCTCAATCGCTTTCCATAATCCGGTTTGATTTCGCTCCCCGAAGAATCGTTTATACTCCAGCGATAAATCTCTACATTGTCCTGAAAATGGAAATTTAACTCCTGCCGCTTCACAATTATGTTTCAATACCTTCATATCCATATTTCCCCACGTTACAATTGTTGGCTGACAACGATTTTCATACTGAACAAGTTTCTCAACAAGTTCCAAGAAAGAAATCCCATCGTCCACCGCTTCCTGATGAATTCCTAAAAATTTTTTACACCGGTCTGTTAAACTTGGAAAAGTTTCTGGCCTTACATAAGATGAATACGTATCTTCTACTACACAATTCACAACCGATACGAGTCCCACCTCAATAATTTCCGGGAAAAACCCTTTTGGCTTCTTCCGATTTTGAGGCATCGTGAACTCAAAATCTAAAAATAAAAATTGTTGTTCATCCATACGATCCCTTCCTTATCATTCTGTCTCCTTTACACTCCTACACGAACAGGCTCGAATGCTCATTCCATTTTAAACATTCAGGTTGGATGTATCTTATGTATATGTCAAATAACCACAAATATTTTCAGAAAAAAAGAAAAATTCATTTGTATAGAAAATATGACAAAATAACCCCTTTCATTTACATACAACATTTTTCTACTTTATAATGGCGATAAGTGTGTTTCTTCTAGAACTTTTTGACACACTAAGAAAGGTAACCGAAAGGAGATGAAGTTTTTGCACGAAACAACGCAAGAAATCGCAAACTGGCAATATTTCTTTGCTATCGCAGTTTTTTTAATTACATATGCCATTATCATTTCAGAAAAAATTAATCGTGCTGTTATTGCACTTCTTGGTGCAGCACTTATGGTAATCTTTGGCGTCGTTGACTTGCACGCTGCTTTTACAAAACATATTGAATGGGGAACAATCACACTGCTCATCGGTATGATGATTTTAGTAAACATCACGAGTAAGTCAGGCGTATTCCAATATGTTGCTATTAAAGCAGCTAAACAAGCACACGGAAATCCAATTAAAATTTTAATTTCTCTTTCTTTGCTTACCGCGCTTGGTTCTGCATTTTTAGATAACGTAACAACAGTACTTCTTGTTGTTCCAGTTACTCTATCTATTACGCGCATTTTACAAGTAAATCCTGTTCCATATTTGCTTTCCGAAATTATTTTTTCAAATATCGGAGGAACTGCAACATTAATTGGTGACCCACCAAATATTATGATTGGTTCTGCAAATAAGCACTTAGATTTCAATGCTTTCTTATTAAATCTAGCACCTATCGTAATAATCATCATTGCAGTTGTAGCATTCATGCTGTACTTTATGTACCGTAAGCAACTAATTGCTGATCCTGTACAAGTAAAAAAATTAATGAGCTTAGATGAAAAACAATACATTAAAGATCCGGTATTAATGAAAAAATCTTTAACAGTACTTGGACTTACAATCCTCGGCTTCATGACTCATTCTATTTTCCACATTGATGCTGCTGTAATCGCTTTAACTGGTGCTACTGTACTTATGTTAATCGGTGTGAAAGAACATGAAATTGAAGATGTATTCGCTAATGTAGAGTGGGTTACAATCTTCTTCTTCGCGGGGCTATTCGTACTCGTTGGCGGGCTTATTGATATCGGACTTATCAAAACGTTAGCTCAAAAAGTAATTGGTTTAACAGGCGGAGATATTTCTTACGCATCTATCCTTATTTTATGGGTATCCGGTATTGCATCAGCAACAATTGATAACATTCCATTCGTTGCAACAATGATTCCACTTATTAACGATATGGCAGTTGGTCTTGGGCTATCACCTTCTGATGTACAAATGGATGTACTATGGTGGTCATTAGCATTAGGAGCTTGTCTAGGTGGAAACGGAACATTAATCGGCGCTTCTGCCAACGTAATCGTAGCAGGAATCGCAAACCGCGAAGGGCATAAAATCAGCTACATGGACTTCTTAAAAGTCGGTTTCCCAATTATGATTGTGTCATTAATCATTTCTCACATTTATATTTATCTACGTTACTTAATGTAATTATAAAAAGCGAAAGTGGCTCGCTTAGAATGTGAGGNNNGGGGGATGGAGCTTCTGACATAGAGGTGCTTTTTACCTCGCCGGAAGAAGCGAAGCCACCGAACATTCTAGCCACTGGAGCTGGATTCCATAAAAAGCGAAAGTGGCTCGCTTAGAATCACGATCCAGAAAGGCTATCGCCACACGCGATAGCCTTTTTCATATATTAAACGTTCAACAAATAAACATGATTATCTTTAGTAGATTCTAATATTTCGTTGGCTCGTTTCGAATGAGAAATAAATGAATCGGTAAAAAAATAGAAAATGTTATGACATGAATAATGGTAAAAAGGACTGCGTTCGTACTATACCTTTCCAAAACGGCATATATCAGATAAATGGATAAAACAAGTACGACTGCTCCAGCTAAAAGGCTTAGTATTGGGATAAATTTCAGAATAAAACAAGCAACATATATACCAAACACTTTCCATCCCGCTTCTTCTTTCAAAAAGTCAGGTAACCTCTCCTTCGCTAAATCCCCCCATATCTTAGCACTTAAAAATGGAATAAAAGCTAGAACCCCATCATCAGCACCGTCATTTTTTGCCATCGTATAAAGCGCAAATGCAGTTAGTACATATGCAAGAACTGCCCAAATTAAAACAATAAAAATAGTAGCAACACTAAGAGCAAAGAAACTTGCTAATATACTTTGATCCTCCATCGTTTTCTCCCCTTTCTATCCCCATCATATTTCACATCTCTATTTCTCATATTTTCAAATTTTTCTTACTCCCCTGTATAATATGAACAAGAATAGGAAAGGAGAACACATTCATGCACCCATTTGTAAACGCTTTGCAGCAACACTTTCTAGCACATCAAAATCCTGAAAAAGCAGAACCAATGGCTCGTTATATGAAAAACCACTTCCCATTTCTCGGTATTCAATCACCAGAAAGAAGAAAGCTATTACGTGAAGTCATACAAGTACATAACCTTCCAGATAAAGAGGATTTACAAATCATCATCCGTGAACTTTGGGCTTTACCAGAAAGGGAATTTCAAGCCGTCTCTCTCGACATATTACAGAAATATAAGAAATATCTTGATGAGACTCATATTCCATTCTTAGAAGAACTTATTGTAACGAAGTCATGGTGGGATTCCGTTGATGGCATTGTTCCTACCTTTTTAGGAGGCATCTTCTTGAAACATCCAGAGATGATTTCCATCTATATTCCGAAATGGACTGCTTCAGAAAATATATGGTTACAGCGTGCTGCAATCTTATTCCAGCTCAAGTATAAACAACAAACCGATGAAAAACTTCTCTTCTCGATTATTGGACAACTTAAGTCTTCAAAAGAGTTTTTCATTCAAAAAGCGATCGGCTGGGTACTTCGCGAATATGCAAAAACAAGCCCACATGTCGTATGGGAATATGTTCAAAACAACGAACTTGCTCCCTTAAGCAAACGAGAAGCAATCAAACATATTCGCTCTACTATGAGCACCTTTTCAGATTGAACTCCCCCCACCTTCACTTCATTTAGAGGAGGGGGGCTTCTCGGTTAAAATGATAAAGGATAGTAAAATGGGCGAAGCTCTATCATATATATCCATCTTGATTTTCCAACATATCAGTCACTGCCATGAAAACAAAAGAAGATATCCACTTATTTTCTCCTTTTGTTTTCACTTGGCATGGGGCTAAAAAAGTCACTGTCCGCTTCTAGCCATGGGCAGACGCTCTCTCCCATCTAAAAAAGAAAGGTTTTCTATCCTTTTTTCAATTTGTATTTATACAGATACAATCGTTCCTCTATTGTGATTTAAAAAGGAACGTGATAGAATATGGTCATTATTATTAAATATAGTAGCGATGACGGACTTATAAGTACTTGTACCAAAAGCGATTCAGGGATAGTGAAAGCCTGAAAAAGCGAGGAAACGGCAGTCTCGAGCAATACGTGATAAAGTGGTTGTGTGTTTACACACATCAACTAGGGTGGAACCGCGGGCAAACGCTCGTCCCTAGGCAAATATGCCTTGGGACGAGCGTTTTTTTGTATTTAAAAGCGCAAGCGGCTTTCTTAGAACAGGAGGACGTTGGAGTTCCTGACGAAGAGGCGTTCTTTGCCTCACAGGAAGGAGCGAAACGACCGACTGTTCTAGCCGCCTGCGCTGGATCTATTTAAAAGCGCAAGCGACTTCCTCAAGAAATTGTCGTTCAACAAGTACACTCTGTCATCGCCAATACGTTAACTTTTAAAAGGAGGATTTTATTATGTATTCAATGGAACAAGTTGTAAACTTAGCGAAGCATCGCGGTTTTGTTTTCCCTGGTTCTGAAATTTATGGTGGTCTTGCAAACACGTGGGATTACGGTCCACTTGGTATCGAATTAAAAAATAACGTTAAAAAAGCTTGGTGGAAGAAATTCATTCAAGAATCTCCATACAACGTTGGTTTAGACGCAGCGATTTTAATGAACCCAAAAACTTGGGTAGCTTCTGGTCACGTTGGTAACTTTAACGACCCAATGATCGACTGTAAAAAATGTAAAGCGCGCCATCGTGCTGACAAATTAATTGAAGATGCTTTAGATGCAAAAGGTATCGAAATGATCGTTGATGGTCTTACTTTCGATCAAATGGCTGGATTAATGAAAGAACACGAAGTAAAATGCCCAGATTGCGGTAGCGAAGACTTCACAGAAATTCGTCAGTTCAACTTAATGTTTAAAACATTCCAAGGTGTTACTGAATCTAGCACAAACGAAATCTTCCTTCGTCCTGAAACAGCACAAGGTATTTTCGTAAACTTCAAAAACGTACAACGCTCTATGCGTAAAAAACTTCCATTTGGTATTGGCCAAATCGGTAAAAGTTTCCGTAACGAAATTACGCCTGGTAACTTCACATTCCGTACGCGTGAATTCGAACAAATGGAGCTTGAATTCTTCTGTAAGCCCGGTGAAGACCTAGAGTGGTTCACATTCTGGCGTAACACTTGTAAAAACTGGTTACTATCACTTGGTATGAACGAAGAAAGCATGCGCCTTCGTGACCACGGTGAAGAAGAGTTATCTCACTACAGTAACGCAACAACTGATATTGAATTCAAATTCCCATTCGGCTGGGGCGAGCTTTGGGGCGTTGCATCTCGTACAGACTTCGATTTAAAACGTCACATGGAACATTCTAACGAAGACTTTAACTATATCGACCCACAAACGAACGAACGTTACGTACCATACTGCATCGAGCCATCTCTAGGCGCAGACCGCGTAACATTAGCATTCTTATGTGATGCATACGAAGAGGAACAATTAGAAAACGACTCTCGTACAGTTCTTCGTTTCCACCCTGCTTTAGCACCATATAAAGCAGCGATCTTACCATTATCTAAAAAGTTATCTGAGGGCGCTGGGGAAGTGTTCGCAGAACTTGCAAAAGACTTCGTGGTAGACTTTGATGAAACTGGTTCTATCGGTAAACGTTACCGTCGCCAAGACGAAATCGGTACACCATTCTGTATCACATATGACTTCGACTCAGTTGAAGACAAAGCAGTTACAGTACGTGACCGCGACACAATGGAACAAGTTCGTATGCCAATTAGCGAACTAAAAGGCTTCTTAGAGAAGAAAATTCAGTTCTAATTTTATAGAAAAAGGCTGCCTCTGGGCAGCCTTTTTTGTCGCGCGTTATTGAAGAGTCGATATATCCAGCGTTACGTTCGATATACGAAAAGAGGCTGTTCCTAAGAGCAGCCTCTTCTTTATTTCTCACGCTTTTCTTTAATTGCAACTGTGCATCTTGAAATGCACAGTAAATCATCATTTTCATCAATGATGCGTACGTCCCAAACCATCGTTGTTTGTCCTTTATGAATTGGCGTACCGATTGCTGTTACGATTCCATCACGTTTCGAACGAATATGATTCGCATTAATTTCAAGTCCAAAACAAATGCATTTTTCTTGATCAATTAAATTATATGCTCCAACGCTTGCTACAGTTTCTGCCAATGCAACTGATGCACCTCCATGTAAAAAACCAAACGGCTGATGAGTGCGTCCATCTACTGGCATTGTAGCTACTACCTTATCCTCTGTCATTTCTAACAACTCAATTCCAAGTGTGTCCATTAATGTTTTTGGCATGTCGCTTCCCCCTTCTCTCCATTAAAAAAATGTATAATTTTCCCTGTTTATTTTCAAACTATCCATAACACTTACAAGGAGGTTTTATTTACATGAAAAAGAAATTAACTATACTAACTATTTTGTTCTCCTTGCTCACTATTGTACCAAATTGTACGGATGCAGCCAAAGCCTCTAACCTGACAATCGACATTAAGACTGTTACACAAAAAGGTAAGAAGCCTTATCTAGAATATCAAATTAACAGACCTTCCTTTCATCATTTCTCTGATTCAACATTCCAAAATCAATTAAATACATACTACGAACAATCTATAGATCGTTTTAAAAAAACATTAGCGAAAGAAGCGAAGAAATACTATAAAGAAGCTGAAGAATCTGGTGCTCCCTTTCATCCATATGTCGCAAATGTTGACTATAAAATAACATTACAAAAGCCCTCTTTAGTTAGCTTATATGTAAATTATTATCAATACACGGGCGGAGCACATGGACTATATACATGGAAAGCAAATACATTTGATTTAAATGAAAAGAAGCTCTTACATTTAGATGATCTATTTCAAAAAGATGGTACTTACAAAGATATCATCCGTACAGAAATCGTTAGACAAATTAAACAAAATGAACGTATCTATTTTCCAGATGCAGCCGAAAAAGTGATGAGTGCAAAAAAATTCAAATACTTTTTAGAGCCAGATCACCTTGTTATTTATTTTCCTTTATATGAAATCGCGCCTTATTCTAGCGGGATTCCGCAATTTCGTATTCCATACACATTACTCAGAGATTCACTAAAGCCTAATTATCAAAACATTTTGATTGACAACAAATAAATAGATTCGCTACGATAATGTTAACCAAATAATAATTGGAGGTTAACATTATGAAACAACTACGCGCTTTAGATTTAGCACTAGCTGCCATGTTCGTTGCGCTCATGGCGATTGGTGCGAATATCGTATCATGGGCACCATTTTTACAAGTAGCTGGTGTTCCATTATCTATGCAGCCATTTTTCGCGATTTTAGCTGGTCTTCTTCTCGGAAGTCGACTTGGTGCCTTATCTATGACTGTTTATATGCTTGTTGGTGTTGCAGGAGCACCGATTTTCGCAAATTTCAAGGCTGGATTTGGAGCACTTTTAGATCCTACTGGTGGTTTTATTATCGCATTCATTATTGTTGCTTACGTATCAGGGAAACTAGTAGAGCAAAGAGAAAAACCACAATTCAGTACATTTGCAATTGCATCTTTTACGGGAATTATTTTAACTTATATCATTGGTACGACTTATATGTATATGGCTGTAAACGTGTGGATGGGCGGAAATATGAGTTACAAAGCGGCTTGGACAATTATGATGTGGTTCGCGGTTAAGGATATAATCTTTACAATTATCGGTGCTATTATTACACCTCGCATATACTATGCAATTCGTCGTTCTGCTTATCAGCATTCTCATTCTACACTATCATAACGAAAAAGGAGCTGCTTTATGCAGCTCTTTTTTGTATTATGATTCTTTTTTCGTTTGTTCCTCTAAAACTTTCTTCATCATTACAAGCATGTCTTCACGTAATTCTTCATGCTGAAGAGCCATTTCAATTGTCGTTTGAACAAATCCTAGTTTTTCTCCAACATCGTAACGCTTTCCTTCGAAGTCATAAGCAAATACGCGTTGAATTTCATTTAAACTTTGGATCGCATCCGTTAATTGAATTTCGCCACCAGCCCCGATTTGTTGTTCTTCTAAGAACATAAAAATTTCTGGTGTTAAAACGTAACGTCCCATAATGGCTAAGTTTGAAGGTGCTGTGCCTTGTGGTGGCTTCTCAACAAAGTTACGAACTTGATAACGACGACCATCTTGCTCTAACGGGTCAATGATTCCATAACGATGTGTTTCCGCTTCTGGAACCGTTTGAACACCAATAACAGAAGATAATGTTTTATCATATTCATCTATTAACTGGCGTAAGCATGGGTTCTCGGCTTGTACAATATCATCACCTAGTAAAACAGCAAATGGCTCGTCACCAATAAACTTACGTGCACACCAAACAGCATGCCCCAATCCTTTTGGTTCTTTTTGACGGATATAATGAATATCTACCATTTTTGAAGAAGCTTGTACTTTTTCAAGTAATTCATATTTTTTCTTCTCTAATAAGTTTTGTTCTAATTCAAATGCATTATCGAAATGGTCTTCGATAGAGCGCTTTCCTTTACCAGTAACAATAATAATATCTTCAATTCCAGATGCCACTGCTTCTTCTACAATGTATTGAATTGTTGGCTTATCTACAATTGGAAGCATTTCTTTTGGCATTGCTTTTGTTGCTGGTAAAAAGCGTGTTCCTAATCCAGCAGCTGGAATAATCGCTTTTCTCACTTTTTTCATAACAAATACCCTCTCTTCTTTTCTAATCCTTAAACTATATTTCCTTACTCGTATACGAAAGTTGATACTCCGCCCTCAGTAATTGAAATGTTACAGACAGTATACCACATCAATTCTTTTTTCTTGCGGATTTCTTCTTGGTATAAGAAAAGAGGAGGTCGTTCTCCGTTCTCCTCTTTCTCTTCCACTAATGGAAATAACTATCTATTTTATTATAAACGATTCATAACGTCTTCTTTAATAGCGAGTAACTTTTGTTCACTATTTTGTAAGGAATCATCTTTCACACCAAAATAGAACTTGATTTTTGGTTCTGTTCCAGATGGACGTAAGCAGAACCAAGAACCATCTGCCAATTGATATTTTAACACATTTGATTTTGGTAAGTGAATCTCTTCCTTACTTCCATCTTTTAGTAATGTGATGATACTTGCTTTATAATCTTCTACTGAAGTCACTGTTAAACCAGCTACTTCTTTCGGTGGATTTTCACGGAATGATGCCATCATCTCTTCAATTTTCTCAGCACCATCTTTTCCTCTTAACGTTAAAGATACAAGATCTTCACGGAAGAAGCCGTATTTCGCAAACACCTCTAATAAACCATCGTATAATGTTTTGCCTTGTGATTTATAATACGCTGCTACTTCACATGCAAATAATACAGATTGAACTGCATCTTTATCACGGCAGAATGGACGAATTAAGTAGCCGTAGCTTTCTTCATAGCCAAATTGGAATTCATATTGTCCACTTTCTTCATATTGCCTAATTTTCTCACCGATAAATTTAAATCCTGTTAATGTATCCACTGTATCTAAACCGTAAGCGCTTGCGATTGTACGACCAATTTCAGAAGTTACGATTGTTTTCAACACAACACCGTTTGCTGGAAGTGTACCATTTTGTTTCTTTTGTGATAATAAATAATCAAGCATTAACGCACCTGTTTGGTTGCCCGTTAACACTTGGAACTCACCAGCATGATTACGAACAGCAACACCAAGACGATCTGCATCTGGATCTGTTGCGATTAACACGTCTGCTCCCACTCTTTCACCATCACGAATCGCAAGTTCAAACGCTGCATGCTCTTCTGGATTTGGCGATTTTACTGTAGAGAAGTTCGGATCTGGTAACTCTTGTTCTTTTACAACTGTTACATCTGTAAATCCAACTGCTTCTAAACCTCGGCGTGCTGGAATATTTGATGTTCCGTGTAGTGGCGTAAAGACGATTTTCAAGTCCTTACCAACCTTTTGTACCATTTCTTTATTAATGATGACTGTTTTTAACTCTGCGAAGTATGCGTCATCTACTTCTTGTCCAATGATATGTAATAAACCATTTGCTTTTAATTGCTCCATATCAGCAACTTCGACTGTTAATTCATCTTCGACTTCGTTTACGTAACTAATTAACTCGTCTGCTTCTTTTGGAGGCAATTGTCCACCATCTTCTCCATATACTTTATATCCGTTGTACTCAGGTGGATTATGACTCGCCGTAAGAACAATTCCACTTACTGTATGTAAATGACGAACTGCGAAAGAAAGTACTGGCGTTGGGCGTAAGCTTTCGAATACATACGTTGTAATACCGTGTGCTCCAAGTGTAGCTGCTACTTCCATTGCAAATTCAGGTGATTTATAACGGGAATCATACGCTACAACAACACCGCGCTTCTTCGCTTCTTCACCTAATTTTTCAATAAAGTGCGCTAATCCTTTTGTCGCTTTTCGAACTGTATACACATTTAAACGGTTCGTACCAGCACCAAGTTCACCGCGCATACCACCTGTACCGAACTCTAAGTTTTTATAGAAGCTATCTTCGATTTTCTTTTCATCTTGTTTCATATTTTCTAGCTGTTCTTTTAATTCTGCATCTAAGTTTGCATATGAAAGCCAGCGACTATATTCTTTTTTCCAATCCATTCTCTTATCTCCTCTCGCGTGTCATACCTTCATTATATGAAAAAAACAGCAAGTATCTCAATACATTTTGAAATCTAGCAGGATTTTACTGTTGTGATTTGTATACACTAATCCTATATATACATCAATTAAAAAGCCGACATAAAACCCCTCTTTTTGGGTAGGAGAGAGCATCTGGCCATGCATAGAAGCGGTTAGGGCCTTTTTCTGCCACATGCGAAGTAAAAACAGAAAGAGTAAACGAGTGTAGGTTACTTTTTATTCTGCATAGCAGGGATTTAGATGTCGAAAAATTAAAACGAATTTATATATATACTTCAGACAAAGATGAAAAGAATGAAGATTATCGGAAGAACTATATAAAAAAGAGCAGCTATTTTAGCTGCCCTTTTTTTAATCTTATTCTTCCCCAAAACGTTCAACAAGTGTTGCAAGTGTACGAACCATTGCACCTGTTGCTCCAGCTGGACCTAAATCATGTGCACCCTTTGTCTCAGATGTTCCAGCGATATCTAAGTGTACCCATGGTGTTTCTTCTGCAAATTCACCAAGGAATGTTCCTGCCATTACTGCATGACCTTCGCGGCCCGGTGAGTTATTTAAATCTGCAAATTTACTGTTACGAACGCGCTCTTTATCACGCTCAAAAATCGGTAATTGCCAAATTGGCTCATCCGTTTCCATTGATGCTTCTAATACTTGTTCAAACAATGTTTCATTGTTTGTCATTGCACCCGTTGTATGGTTTCCAAGTGCAACGATGACACCGCCTGTTAACGTTGCAACATCAACAAGATAATTTGCACCAAGTTTTTTCGCATACGTAATACCATCCGCTAATGCTAGACGACCTTCTGCATCTGTATTTAATACTTCAATTGTTTTACCGCTCATAGATGTAATCACATCATCTGGTTTAAATGCTGTACCACTTACCATATTGTCTGTTGATGGAATAACAGCAACCACGTTTTGCTCTGGACGAAGTTCCCCGATAATTTCCATTGCACCAAGAACTGCTGCAGCGCCGCCCATATCGCCTTTCATACCAACCATGCCTTCACGTGGTTTTAAAGAGTAACCACCTGTATCATATGTGATCCCTTTTCCAACAAAGCCAATAACATCTGTCCACTCTTCTTTTCCTTTATAAATAAGAGCAATCATTTTTGGCGGCTCTGTAGAACCTTGGTTTACGGCAAGTAATGCCCCCATACCAAGCTCTTCTATTTCTTCTTTCTCAAGCACTTTATAATCCATATCGTATTTTTCCGCCAACTCAACTGCATACTCTGCAAGCGTTGTTGCTGTTAACATGTTCGGCGGCATATTTACAAGTGTACGAGCTGAGTTTGTAGCACGTCCGTGTACATATCCAACCATTAATGCAGCTTCGATTTCTTTTGCATCTTCCGCTGTAATAACGGCAAGTGTTTCTAGCTCTACGCTCTCTTTTTTACCTGTTTTATATGTTTGTAATTCGTATGTACCAAGGGAATGTACTTCAGCTGCAATATGTGCAACATCAATTGCGTCTAATTTATCTGTTACGAACGAATCAAGTAAGATGGCAGCATCTTGTACTTTGGCAGATTGTAACGTTTTAAATGCCTTACTAAGTGAAGCACGTAATGTTTCTGTTGTATATGCTTCTTTTTTTCCAAGACCAACGAAATAGTAACGCTTTACATTTGTTTTTCCTAAGCTATGCACTTTTGAAATGACTTTTTTCTTTGCACTAAGTTCTTTCTCTTCTAATAGAACTTGTAATTGTCCTTCAAACGCTTTGTCTAATTCCTGCACAAAGCTGCTCGCTTTATCTTCTTCGAATAAGGCAACAATGACTGCTTCATGGCTTGCTAATTCTTTTTGTACTTGAAACATATTCAAACCCCCTAGATTTCTCTATCTTTCATTATAACTGTATTTTTTCGGAAATGCGATAATTCTAACTTCTCTTTCATTTCATGTATATAAAAAACTCAGGTAACGATGGTAGCTCATGTATTCTTGCATATGGAATGCTCTCTATTTTTTCAGGTATTATTTTTCGGCACTCTTTCACAAATATTACGATTTCTTCTACATCTAAGTTCCAATGCACGGGGCAGTATGGCGTCAAATATTGCTCTGCCACTTCCATCATAAGGCGCGCTCCCTTTACATTTCCATAACTGTAATGATACTGAGCAACTACCATTTGTAGTAACCCTTTTAAAAATAAATTACTCCGCTCTTCCAGCCACATTTCTTCAAGCAAATCATGGCACGTATAATAATCTCCTTCATTATATTTCACGAAAAACTCATAATACGCAAAAGGATAGTCTTCCACTGTCGCACCCCGTTTTTCTTATATTGTGAAACAGGACAATAAAAAAAGTCCAGTGTTAATCACACTAGACTATCTCTGTTTCAAATATTGACCACGGAATACTTGCATTGTTTCATCTTGGTTCAGCATCGTTAACTGATCTTCTGATAATTTACCATTTCCCATTTTTACTACATATACATTTACCTTTTTCTTGCCCCACTGGCTATATACATCTTGAACAGTCTCATAATATAAATCAAGTCGATTTCCTTTTATAGCGCCGCCTTTATCCGCGACAACACCGTACCCATAACCTGGTACAAAAAGAATGGTCCCAATTGGAAATACTCGTAAATCCGCTGCGATTGTAGAATATAAATCTCTTTTCGCCTTTACACCTGAATACGTGATACCATACTCTGGATGCCCAGGGCTTTTTCCTGTTGATTCGGCACCTGACGTATAACCAGTTGCAGTCATTTCCATAACACGATATTTCGACCAGTCATTTGCCTGTTCTAAAGCATTTATCACTTCTTTACTCGGAACAACTTGTTTTTTCATTTCAGCTGCATGTACTTCTTTTACATCTCTTTCTTTATATGTTTTTATAATATCTACTAAAGAAACTCCTGTGAATGCTTGCCACGTCACACATAATGCTGCTACAAGTAAACAAGTCATCATAATGCGAATACCATATCGTTTTAACATTTTTATATTCCACACTCCTTCATCGTTAGTCATTCCCTATACGAGAAAGAAATATGCAAAAAAAAATCTCCAAACGGCTTGGAGACTAAAACATTTGATATCCACTTTTTCGAAGTTTCTTTATCACAACTCCTGCTAAAATCGCTCCTATAAATCCAGTCGATAAAATAAAAAGATCGGCTTGTCCAAGATGCGATACACTTGTTCCAAATGAAGAGAATGTTTCTTTCGGTTTTGAAAAATAATCCCACACACCTGCTTTATTAATAATAAGCATACAAACAATTGGATAGATGACAACCATCACCCACGTCGCACGTAAAATCATGTTGAGCAAAAAACCAATTCCAAAAAAAAGTATAAAAAACAACATCATTGAAATAAGTAATACCGGGATACTCAATCCTTTCCCCTCTCCTTCTATTTCTTATCTCCTGCCGTAAACACATGATACGATGTATATCCAAATTGCTCTCCTGGATTTAAAGTTGTTTCCATCTCAAGAAGCGGTTCTGTATTCCCTTCAAGTAAGTGCCGAACTAATATAGAAGCATCTTGACCATACGCAATATCTTTCGGATGTAAAAAAGCTACTTCAGACAGTTCCTTCTCTTGAACCGTAACCTCTTCTCCTTCTGGCTCCAGCAGAAAAATAATCATATTATCACTAATCTCATCACGAATGACACCAGAGCGAATACCAATCACTCCTTTTACATGTGCAACGATGCCTGTCTCTTCTAAAATTTCACGTCTAACGGCTTGATCAATTGTTTCTCCTTCATTTACAAAACCAGCTGGTAACGACCACTTCCCTTTTAACCCGCCGTATTTTTTCTTTACAAAGAGCCATCGACCATCTTTTGTAACTACAAGCCCACTTACAGCTAACCAAACATTCCCGCGTTTCCCCATGATGTAAAACCCCTTTCACCCAAAGGACAGAATATTCATTCTTTTTATATATTATACTATATTTTTCAGTGAGAATAACATAATCTTCCTTGTTCCTCAGTTACTACGTTTCTTTCTACCCTTCTGCATTTTCCATATATTTTATATAATGTAAATATAGGGTATTATCTCCCTGTAGAAAGGTCTCGAATTCCTTCAAAATTCTTCTTTGAATATTACATCACACCTATTCATTGCGAAAGGAGTAAAAAGTAAAATGAGAAATCAATCAAAAAAGTCCAGTATTGTATTTGTAACATTAGTTTCCGCATTACTCTTCTGCTCTGTCTTAGTTGCCATTTCACTTTCACCACTTGCTGATTTAGGACCTAATGCAAATAAATTTAACTCTTTAGGCATGTGGAAATCAATCGGCATGATTTTACTATTTTATATCGTACCTCTACTTCTTTATATAGGAGGAGTGAAGGCAATACAATTCATTATGGCTTTTCTTTGCGTTATGGGGCTATTCGTACATCTTGTGATACTTGCAGCTGTATTTATTACAATACGCGCAAGTGACTATAACGCCTCCTCTTTCTTAGGAGTCATCATTCTTTGCGCAGCGGTATCAATCACAAATGTAATTTGGTTTTTTGTTGCTTTTCGCTCAAAAAGAACTTCTACTTATACACTGGATGCACAATAAAATAGAAATTAAAAAAAGCAGAAACGCCTCCTAGCCGTTTCTGCTTCTTTCTACTATATACCTCTTTTGATTTTCCAACATATAAAGTGAAACTTTAATCCGTGGGGGGGTTTCTTCATCTCCACACGGATTATTAGCCCTCACCAATCGGGCTTTTACGGGCAGTTTATCTCCCACCTAACTTCTT
>NZ_NVPR01000087.1 GCF_002551815.1 Bacillus sp. AFS098217 | reverse complement strand
ATGTTGCGCAACATGGGACAACTCGTATCATACCAAGGGGACTTTTCTTGTTCAAACCTCATTTTGCCTTAATACAGGAATGCTTTTTTATAAAAGGATGATTTAATTAATTATAGAAAAAGAGTGTTTTGATCAATCTATTTTCCAAAACACTCTTTTTCTATTTGCTCTTTTATCCAGGTTTATTAAGTTAATTTAATCAAACTTTATTCCAAGACTACAACTAACTAGGGGGAAATATGGAAAATAGACCGTGGTATTTACGAGATAAATTTTTATATACAATATGTTTAATATTACCACTAATAGGATATATAATTGTTTTATCTAACAAAAGAAAATTCACACATGAAGAATGGTTACCATTTCTTTTAGTAGCAACAATTATGACTGCTTTTTGGTTATTGAAATTCCTTCCAACTAATATGTTTTTTTTAGGAATAATTATAACCATAATTATAATATATGTGGTTATCAAAAATTAAATTTGTACCATCAATATTTTCGTGTAAATGACCTTTTAGTCTTTTTCAATAAGGGGGCCTATCAAGTTAAGAAAACAAATCAACTCCAACAACGAAAATTTCATCTTTTCATAGTTGTTCATAGGAATTTAGTTCATTTTTGTCGTTTTGGAGAAGAATGTATTTCTTAACTTGATAGGTATGGGGTACCGCCAACGCACTAACATAAAACCCACGCTAAGGATTATTTACACCGTAACAATACTGTTAGTTTTTGTTACAAAGCTTTGTTTGAAGTGCATTAATAAACGAATTGTTGATTCTTGGGTAACGAAAATATGTAACAAATTTATTTCGTAACAAAACTTTTAGATACCCTTTTTGTTACGAAATATTCCAGATTATCTATTGTCTTTTTATAGCATAGAAAACCCTCAACGTACGAAAATCAAGGTTTCAACTTCCCCAAAATGTCTTAACGTGGGTTTTATGTCATTTGGTTGGCTGAACCCCTTTTAGTACTTCTTAATTGAGTCTTCAAATAAGGAGATGGAAAAAGTAATTCAATTATTATTTATTAGATTTTTTGTAATTTCAACTCTATTCATAATGATTTGAAGTCTCTTAATGGAATGGATTTTCAAGTTTAAAAAACTTCGGCTAACCTAACTTATTTAAACTTGAATTACGTTGTACTTAAGGGGATAATTTGAGCCATTCATTTTAAGCGGATATAGCATGTATGAAAAAATAAGATTTTAATCATTACTTAAGGTTTTTATTTTCTACGAATTCAGAGAAATTTTGAAGAAACTTCAGGATAAATTCCAATTCACCAACATTCTTTTGATGAAGTAAGGAAATGATGATGCTAAGAAATTCCTCTTTTTGAGGATTATCGAGTAATTTGATATTACTAAGATCTAAAACTTTATCGGGTGAAACCTCTAGACCAACAGCAATTTTCTGCAGAGTAAGCATGGAAATATTTCTTTCTCCACGTTCAACTCCACCAATGTAAGCTTGTTGCAGATTAATTCGTTCAGCTAATTCTTCTTGTGTCAATCCTCTTTTTTTTCGTAATAAGCGAATGTTTTCTCCAACTAATTTTAAGAAATCAGACAAGTGTACCACCTCTCTATCAGATTAGAGAAGCGTACAAATGAATGTAAGAACACTATATCATCTAAAAAACAAAAAATAATACTTATAAGTTCTATTTTGAATATCTGTATTTTCTATTTGATTTTAATGGGGGATGAAGGTAAAAGAAGCAAATGATACTATAGCTCTTATGTTTAGTTTTTAGAGAATCTAACAGCACTCAACTATAGAAATTTTAACGAAAAATGTCTAATGTAATTATTAAATAACCGTGCCAAGCCACACTATACCGAACAGCGCCGAGCCGAACCTAACCGGATATACCATACCAAGCCCAACCCTATTAAATGACCTGTCTCTTCAGCAATAGGGAGGTCATCTCCTATTGAACAGTTTTAACTGTTTCGACTCTGTCTTGTTTCTCAGATAATGTTTATGAAACCTAATTTCCATAGTAACTTTGCTTAAATATTTAACTTATTCACTCTACTACAACGATTGATTCTTTAGTTCCTTCAAAATATCTATTTATCTATTCACTGCGTAAAGAGTTCTTATTAAAGTTAACTAGGGTGAATTGTTCTAGTTTATGACCGTATCAAACCGTACCATACATATAGTTGATTTGTATAAAATGCAGCATATAAGATTAATTGAACTGAACTCTACTCTACCTCATATTTTATTAGTGTATTGGTGGAAAATTTGTCAAAAGAGTTCTGTTCTACATTTTCTATAGTGACTCTTCTTCCCAAACATATTGACGCCAATTCGCTGTTATAACTCCATCCTTTAAAGCTTTTGCAACCATGCCTCGATGAGAGGGATTTGCACGCAGAACATGACATTGTCTACAAAGTGTACGTAAATTTTGGATTCTATTGTCACCACATAGTCCACTTACTATATGGTCTATGTGACATTCGTTTAATAAGACTGCTTTTTTACAACGCACACATCGCTTATTATCTCTGTTCCATACAAGTGGTCTTATGTTTATTCTCCAAGTTTCATGAGGAGTTCTTTTCTTAGGCATGAGCTGTCTCCTGAATGATGCTAAAATCAGTGACATGAAATCGGCCAAATCCCACTTTTCTTGCATCTCCTAATCCAGCGTACGCACCAGCATCCTGGCAAATAGCTCTCATTTGCTCACGGCTAATTAAGGTTCCCTCCCATACTATATTAAACTCTGTTTCCCAACCTGGTGAAATAGCCAGGCGATAACGTATATTTTTGACTCCCCTTCTTGAAACTGGACGTACATCAATATATACATCTCTTTTATCATCCCTTGTTATTTCACTAATAGGTGGAAGAAATCTGTTAATTAATATCTTATTGTCTAGTACTTGAAGAGTTGAAGCTACCTCGGGTTCTAACGTACCTCTTCCTTTAGATATAAATTTCCCTCCAGCACGTAAACAAGAGAAAATATAAATAGGGTCCAAATAAAGTTGGCCTTGCGGAGTAGCTTGAAATGTTTTTTTCCATTCTTGAGGATTGTTTCCTGGAACACCGCTTTTTTCTTGTTTTGTTATAGGTATTGCATCTTCGGTAAATCTGTTAAATAACAGTGGTCTAGTTCCTAAAATTCTTACATTAGCACAAATTATTGACACTTAAGTTACCTCCTGAAAATAGAACTTATAAGTATTAATATCCGTATTTCAGTGAATTTAAACATCAACTTAATATATATTTAAATTAATTTCGAGTAAATGTAAGTAGTACAATGTATTTACTGTTTTTGCCCATCTTTTTTACATATTTCCGTCTTCGTCTAGGTAATACAATACCATGAGCATTGATTTTATAGAAAAACATATGCCAATTTCCTATGTAGTAGAGTTAATGGAGCATAGTGATATGAATACAACTTAAATTTATGTTATGCCTGATCGGAAGGAGAAACAAGATATCGTAAAATTACTAGCTTTAGTATGATATAAGGAGTAACATTAATTTAAGAGCCAGAAATGGTAATCTTACTAAAAAAGTCTAGTAATTACGGAGGAAAACAATGTATTCAATAGAATTAGTTCAAGCCACTCTTCTTAAGCAATTAAATGAACTTAAAAGTATAGAATTTCCATATTGTATAAACAAGGTTTCACTTAATCATAATGGACTTATTCATACTATTAATCGTGAAAAAATGGTTCCTTTCAATGATTATAATTTGGCTATTATCGAACAATTTTTACAAGGGAAATATGAGGAACCTTTAATTAAATTTTTAATAGCTTATTTAGTAAAAGCAAAGTCTTTAAATTATATAGATTATATATTTAAAGACTTATTTGAAGAATTCAAATTATATTTAGACGGAAAATATGTATATAGAACGATTTCATTAATTCATCATTTAGATATTCAAAATCAAAAAATTGAATTTCAAGATTTTGTTATAAGGCCTATAGATATTGAGAGTATAGAATACTTTTATAATAGCCTAAATGAATATGATAGCCATTTTAAACCTACACTTAATGACACTGGACTTGATAACCATAAACCTAATCCAAGAGTTTTATTCGAAAGGAAACAAATACTAAATAATTTTAGTGAATTAAAACAAAGTAGAGAACAGATTATAAAGTTGGCTCAAAGTATTCTTTTATATAATGGAACCCTTGATCATATTTATTTTTCGCCGGTTATTACATTTAGCTATTTTGATAATAGCGGAATGTTTAGAAGCATTGAATATATTAATGAAATAAATAATAGAAATAGGGAAAAAAATGTGGTAATTAGTGATGCCAGTCTACTTACTAGTTATTTTAACAAAGTCATTAAATTACCTGAAAAATCAGTTGCTATAGATCGCATGACTTCTGCTCATAATAAAGTAGATTTAGAAGATAAATTTATTGATTTAGCAATTTCTTTAGAGTCAATGTATCCATCTATAAGCGCAGA
The DNA here is from genome assembly GCF_002551815.1 of Bacillus sp. AFS098217. Lineage (GTDB taxonomy): Bacteria > Bacillota > Bacilli > Bacillales > Bacillaceae_G > Bacillus_A. The sequence continues at coordinate 42,494 of NZ_NVPR01000087.1, read as the reverse complement.
ATTAAAATTTAAAATATCATTATATACTGCAACGTTATTAGATAGAAGCCAAGAAACGTATCAGAAAGTGAGCAATTTGTATAAAGTAAGATCTCATTTAGTTCATGGTAATTCAAAATATTCTCGTGAAAAATTAACTACAGAATTAACTGAAATGGACAGACTTGTACGTGAAATGATTATAAATTTATTAGAAAATGGATCTAAACTTGAGGTAAAAGAAGAAGATATTCTCAAAATCCTGTTACCGAATTAAATGCTTTATATGATTTGTCTACAAAAGGAACCTGAATTTGAAAGAAAATCAGGTTCTTTTTGCGTATTGTGTAGGGATAATAAAGTTGTTAAAAACAACGAGAATGTAAAACGTGAACAATATGCTCCGTTTTTATATAATGCGATGGGTATAGACAAAGGAAATGATAATGGAACAGGATCTAGCGCTGTAAACCCATGTGAGCCACCAGTAGTAGAACCTCCAAAACCACCTCTAACTGATGAAGGAAATACAGGTGATGATGGAAGTAATGGAGAATCTGTTGCAACAAATGAGGGTTAAATCTTATCTTTGCATCGCGTGGGGATAAATATGTATATCCAGAGTTTATTAAGTTAATAAATTCTATGTTAGGTACAACCCTATCTAGACGTAAAGAAGGAAAGGGTATATTAGGGAAACTAATGTCTAGATAGAATGTCTAGAAATTAAGTGTTAAAATAGTAATAACAGAATTGCCTAGGGGGAGGCTTTAAATGATTTTAGGTTATGCACGAGTAAGTTCTGAAAAACAAAGTTTAGCTCGGCAATTAAAGCAGTTACAAGAATATAAATGTGAAAAAATATATCGAGAAAAGACTAGCGGATCCACAACAAATCGAATCGTGTTACAAGAAATGTTAGAGGAACTCCAGGAAGGAGATATAATAGTAGTTACGGATTTAACTCGTATTACGCGTAGTACCCAAGACTTATTTTCTTTGTTGGAGTTAATTAAAAGTAAAGGTGTTATCTTAAAGAGTTTAAAGGATACATGGTTGGATATGTCTAGTGACAATCCCTATAGTACATTTTTATTAACAGTCATGGCTGGAGTTAATCAATTAGAGCGTGACTTAATAAATATGCGTCAAAAAGAAGGAATTGCTATTGCGAAAGAAAAAGGGAAATATCGTGGTCGTGTGAAAACATATCATGAAAAAAATAACTCTCTTTTACATGCAATTGAGTTGTATAAAAAGGGAGAAAAAACGGTAAAAGAAATATGCGATATAACTAAAATTGGAAGAGCTTCATTTTATCAATATTTGAGAAGTAACAATATTACAAGATGAAAATGTAAAAGAGATGTGCTCTAGGTTTAAATCAAAGGAGAAAGACATGAAATTAATAATCGCTGAAAAACCAGATCAAGGTGCCAAACTGGCAGCACCTTTTTCGCATAAAAAAAGAAATGGGTATATTGAAATTGCTCCAAATGATGTATTTCCTAAAGGAGCATTTTTAAGTTGGGCAGTTGGACACTTATGTGAATTGGTTCCACCTGAGGAATATGATCCAAAGTGGAAAAAGTGGAGCTTAAATACTTTACCCATTATTCCGGAAAAATTTAATCATAGAGTTACAAAATCAAAATGGAAGCAATTTAACATAGTCAGGGAATTAGTACATCATAATGAAGTTAATGAAATTATAATAGCGGGAGACGCCGAAAGAGAAGGGGAAGCTATTATTAGGTTAACGTTGATGTTGTGTAGAAATAATAAACCGATGAAGCGTTTGTGGATATCTTCATTAACTCAAAATGCGGTTACAAATGGATTTAGAAATTTGTTAGATGAAAAAGAGACTCGAAATCTTTACTATGAAGCGTATAGTCGTTCCTGTGCAGATTGGCTGGTTGGCATGAATGCTTCTCGTGCATATACACTTTTACTGCAACAAAAAGGGATTTCAGATGTGTTTTCAACAGGGAGAGTTCAAACACCAACACTTGCTTTGATTGTTAAACGCGAAAAGGAAATTGAGAACTTTAAGTCTGAGCCTTTTTGGGAGGTTAATGCTAAATTCAATATGGATGGTAAGATCTATATGGGGAAATGGCATAAAGATAATGACACGAGAATAAAAGAAGTAGCTATGGCTCATAAAATTGCACAATTTTGTAAAGGAAAAGATGCTGAAGTTCATGAGCTTGAAAAGGAAAGAAAGGAATTTCAGCCACCATTTTTATTTAATCTCTCTTCGCTACAGGCTGAGGCCAATAAACGCTTTAAATATTCACCACAACAAACGTTAGATATTGCTCAAAAGTTGTATATTAAAGGAATTATTTCTTATCCTCGTTCGGATTCAAGTTTTGTGACCAAAGAAGAAGCATCAATGTTTCCAGATATTCTACAGAAAATAAGTAATATTGAGGCATATAGTTCATTCTTTCCATTACCTTTTTCTTCAGTTATGGAAAATAAACGTTACGTAAATGAGAAAAAAGTAACAGATCATTACGCTATCATTCCAACTGAACAAGTAACAGATCCTTCAAGATTATCTGGAGAAGAACAAAAAATATATGATTTAGTTATTAGACGATTACTTGCTGCACACTACGATAAAGCAATTTTTGATTATACAACAGTTAATACATTAGTTGACGGTAGAGCAACGTTTATATCTAAGGGGAAAGAAGAAATTCAATCTGGTTGGCGTAAGGTGATTTTTGGTAATAAGAAAGAAAAAAATAAAGATGAGGACGAACAAGATTTGCCTTCGTTAGAAAAGGGAGAACAAGGGGTAGTTCAAGAAATAACGGTAAAAGAGGGGAAAACACAACCACCTAAGCGATATACAGAAGGACAACTTATTACGTTAATGAAAACGGCCGGTAAATATTTAGATAATGAAGAGTTAACTAAGGTACTAAATAAGACGGAGGGTCTAGGAACAGAAGCAACTCGAGCTGGTATTATAGGTGTTTTAAAAGATCGTAAATATATTGAGGTTAAGAAGAACCAAGTATCAGCCACCGACAAGGGGAAACTTTTAATAGATGCCATTGGTGATAGTATTTTAGCTTCGCCAGAGATGACAGCCAAATGGGAACAAAGATTAGATGAAATTGGAGATGGAATTGCATCTCCAAGTGTGTTTATGGAACAAACGAAGAAACTTACACTAAAACTTATTGATGATGCAAAAGAACAAAGCGGAGGGTGGGATTTTCAACAATTTGATCTTACACAATTCCAAGGTAAACCAGGTTCTAAAAAGAAATCATCAATGGGTACAAAAGTTGGAAAATGTAAAAAGTGTGATGGAGATGTAGTTGATAAGTCCACTTTTTATGGATGCTCGAATTATTCTACAACAAAGTGTGATTTTACAGTTTCGAAAAAGATATTAGGAAAGACAATCTCACAGAAGAATATGAAGAAGTTATTGAATAGTGAACAGACGGATATAATTAAAGGGTTTAAGAAGAATGATAAGGCGTTTGATGCAAAGTTAGAGTGGAAAGATGGGAAGATAAACTTTGTGTTTGAGAAATAAATAGTGAGGTAATTAATATTTAAGATTTAATAGTTTTGTGTCGAGAGTGAATGGTATGTAAATTTAAGTCTGTTTATATTGCCCCTATATACAAAATTACTTTTTTGTATATAGGGGCATAAAAAAGTATTTTTCATTTAATAATTAAAGGGTTTTGATGAGACTTTTTTTGTTATTTTAATGATAATATTGTGTTAATGAAATTGTATATTATGAAAAAGCTTAAGGAAATAGAAATGACTTTATAATCTAGGTGTTAAATTATTAAACAGAAAAATTATATAAATTGAATATCGATAGTTATAAATGGAGGGATATAATGACTTTGAAAATCAAAGCTTTACCAGCTGGTGATGGTGATTGTTTATTAATTAGTTATCAAAAAAAGAATATTTTAGTTGATGGTGGAAGGGTTAATAAACATACAATAAGATATTTAAAAAGGGAATTAGAAGCAATAAAAAAAAGAAATGAAAAAATTAATTTATTAATAATAACCCATATTGATAACGATCACATTGAAGGTGTATTGGCAATTTTTGAAATGAATATTTGCAGAGAAATTATACAAAAGGTTTTGTTTAATACTGGTAAAATGATAGCAAATTTCTTTAATACAGAACTAGAGAGCGAAAGGGATACACCTATATCTTTAATTGATCAAAAAGTGGGGGTAGAACAAGGGAATTCTTTAGAAAAAGAGCTTATAAAATACGAAATTATGCCTGAAAAAATAATAAAACAGGGAGATATAGAAATTTTGGAGAATGCTAGTCTAAAGATATTATCACCAAATATTCAAGGATTAGTTAATTTGAATGAAAAATGGGAAGTTGAAATCGATTATGAAGAAGATGTACAAGTTTGTAAAACGGATAAAAAAAATGATTATCTAAATTCTATTCGGGAGTTAGCTAGCAATAAATTTATTCCTGATACCTCAAAGGTTAATGCGAGTAGTATAGCGTTTCTTTTTGAACATGAAGGTAAAAAGCTGCTTTTATTAGGAGATGCGCATTCCTCTGTAGTTACCGAAGGTTTGCAAAAGTTAGGCTATAATAGAGAAAATAAATTAAAGGTAGATATTGTTAAAGTTTCACATCATGGAAGTAGGAGGAATACAAATAATGACTTATTAGAGCTAATAGATTGTAGTAACTTTATTATCAGTACAGATGGTGGGAGAAACGCACGGGCATTACCTGATAAGGAGGCATTATCTAGAATTATTACTCTAATGAACAAGCCAGTACAACAAGAAGTGACAGAGTCGCAAGAGGAAGAAGAATCAGTACAACAAGAAGCGGTAGAGTCGCAAGGGAAAGAAAAACCAGTTAATTTTTATTTTAACTATCATATATATGATGGGATTTTCAGTCCAGAGGAACTACATGAATATAAGATATGCTTACATAATCTTGAAAAAAATAACTTTGTTTTGGAGGTATAGAAGAATTGTATGCTGAACATGCAATAAAGATTACACTAGTGGATGACGATGAGACTATATTAATTACTGGTTCAGGTTGTCTTTATAAATCACACAATAGTAATTATACTTATGCAATAACAGCAAAACATTGCTTAGTAGGAAAAAAAGGACAATACAAAGCTAAATTAAAAAAAGAAAACATAAGAATAGAGTTGAAAAGTGATGTAGGTCTTCAAAAGTTTATTCCTGTAATTGATTATCATGTATATCCAAATGATGAACATGATATTGCTTTTATAATTGTTGAAGATATATATTCTATCCCTTGTAGGTATATTGATGAAGCTTCTAATGTTCAGAAAGGATATTTCTTTGGTTTCCCTTCTCCTAGGCCCAAAATTGGTGCGAAGATGGATTACACTATAACAGATGTTAATCTTTCTCCTCAAATTAAAAATCGTTTTGAAATAAGAGTAGAGGAAAATTTAGAAACTTTTATGGCAAGTGGACCTGAAAATTGCCAAGGTTTTTCTGGTTCAGGAGTTTATTATGAAGAGTCAGGAGAATTATTCTTAATAGGGATAATAATTGAATTAGGAGATCCGCAAGGGACTTTTAATAGATTACACTGTGAAAGTATTAAAAAGATAAATGAATTTATTAAGAGTAAAAGCTATGAAGAACTAGCGAAAAGAGAGAATGAACTCGATTCTGTCGGAGAGAAATTAGATAAATGTTTAGAATACATAGACGTCAGTTTTAGTAGACTAAGAGATCCCAAAATAAAAAATGAAATATTAAAATCAAAAGAAGAGGTATACGAAAGATTATGCTCTATGGAATATAATCATTTTGTTGATTTTTTAAAGAATTTTTATTTCATTAATAATCCTATCTCTACTAAGACTGAGGAATTAATAAGGGATAATTTAGGTGTCGGTAAATTTTGGGAAATAATGACCTATATAAATTGTCAATCTAAAGAGTGGAAAATAACAGATAAGGATGTCGCTAATTTAAAAGTGGTTTATGAAGACTGTAGTATATGGGCGAAGCTTATTTATTCTGTGAATAACAATTGTTCTTTAGCATTTATTACGATTAATTTAGCTACAGCATTTGTTGATACACCATATGAAAAAATGTTTCACGAATACCTATGGATTATTGATAATTTTGAGAACGTTTACGATGATGAAAATATTTGTATTAGATGTGGTGATAAAGAAGGATACTCTTTTGACAAATTAATAAAAGATTTTAGTCATTTAGAAGAAATAGGTGTATATAATGGTGTGGATCCTAAGAGTAATAGTTTGAAAGATATAGGGGAAATGAATATATTGTGTTCAAAATGTATTAAAAGGGAGGCAAACAAAATAAGACTTTAAAGTATAAAAAACTTAGTTTTGAGGGGCAGGAGTAAAATTGGATAATTTATACGATTTATTTAGAGGTTATAAAGAAGGGTATTTTTTAGAAAATCTTGATTTGAAATATTTGGATAAAGTTTTTGTTAGTAATCAAGGTATATATGGTATAAAGGTTTTTAAAAAAGTTCATGATTTGCTAATGGATTGGGAGCATGCACAATCTGAATTTGCTACAAAATTTCAAAGAAAATTAAGTGGTATAGTGGATGATTTGAGATGGGATATGTATCTAGTTCTATATATTGATGAAGAGATTTCTGTGGCACATAGAAAATCTATTGAAAAAAACAAAATGTTTTTTAGAAAAATAATTCTTACACCAAATGAAATATTAGGTAGTAGTCTCTCATTTATTTTAGATATACCACAAAAAGAAGGGGATTTTATTTTTAATCATGCTCAATTTCTTGATCAACTTAAAAGTGAGTTACAAGAAGAATCCCTACATAAATTAGGAGAAGACTTTTTTAATAATGGAAAAAAATATTCAGAACAAGAAATCTATAAATTATTTTCGTTAAAAAAGGAGGAAAATAATGAGAATAAAGAAGATTGAGATTCAAGGATTTAGAGGATTTGTTAATAATACTATATTTGAATTTAGAGATTCAGAAATGGTCTTAATTTATGGTCCCAATGGACATGGTAAAACCTCATTTTTTGATGCAATTGAATGGGGATTAACAGGAAAAATAAATAGGTATGATATTTCAAGTGATGAAAGAAACCGAACAAAATTTATACGTAACCAATTATCTAAAAACCCACCAATTATAAAACTATCTATAGTACATAATGATACAGAAATTTTAATTGTAAGAGAAGGAATTCAGTCTTCACAAAATTCGACGGATTATGGAAAACATACGTTAAAATTATTTATAAATAATGAAGAGTATCAAGGAGAGATACCAGAAGAAGAGTATTTAGCCAAACAAATAATCAATGATGATTGGCACGATAAAATATCTACTGATAAATTAAATAATATGTATAACTTAACCCATTATTTAGGGCAGGAAAAAATGCTGAATTTTGTAAATGAAACTAAAGATAAAGATAGATATGACGCATTATCTACTATCCTTGGGACTGAGCAGTTTTATTTTTATGAGTCTAAATTTAAAGCTGCAAGGGATATGGTGAATTCTGATATTAGTGAGATTCAGAGTGATATTTCTAAACTTATGTTTGAGAAAGAGCGTGTTAATAAAGAAATAAATTCATTAAAAGTAGAATTAAATAAGCAGTCAATTGATAAGACAGAAATCGAACAGTTATTAATAACTTATCAACAGCGATTTAAAACAAAGCTGAATATAAATTCGAATATAGACGAATCTATAAAATCTATTAATATGATGAATAAAGAGGTATTAGAAAAGGGAAATAAGTTATCTGTAAAATTGAATCAACTAAACCTTATTTATAATAACTATAAAAATTTAAATAAGAACTATTATGATAATAAAGAGATGGTAGATAATCTAAATAATTATAATAAAATTGCTGTTCTTATAAGTGAAATCGATGAAATAGAATATCTGGTTAAAAGTGTAAAAAATCTAACGGAAGATCAATTAAAATTAATTAATCTCCAAGATAATATTAGACAAACAAATATTGATATAAAGCATATGCAGCAGCAATATAATGACTATCAAGAAATGTATAATACAATTTTAAGGCTATTTGAAGAATGTAAAATAGAAAAGTCTTATGATAATTTAATTGCATTTATGCATAATCAAATACTAAATAAGAATTTTAAAGAGAAGGTTATAAGTTGTTTAGATACAATTAATAAGTTGTTTAAAGAAACTGAAAAGGCTAATAGAGATAAAGAAAAAGAACAACAAATATTGAAAGATAACGAGATTATAATTAACGAGTTATCTAGTGTAAATGATAAATTTCAAAAACTATTAATAATTGTTAAAGATTATATAGTAGATAATGAGGATATTAATGAATGTCCAGTTTGTGGAAGTAAGAATATAACGGCTACACATATAATGAATTATCTTGAAGAAATTAAAGAAACAGATTTTATAAATATATCAAAAGTAGTTAATCAAAAAAATAAGATAACTAAAAATATTGAGGGGATTTATAAGAGTATAGAATCCTTTAATGTACAATTGGAAGAGCAATTCGTTTTATTTAAAGATTATATGAATAGATATAGCAGTCAATTGAAAATCTATCAAGAAGAAATAACGGCTTTATATACAAAGAGAATAAATCTTGAAACAGAAATTAATAACTTAAATAAAATATTTGAAAGTATAAAACAAACTTTGTTGAAATACAACCTTACAATAAATGATAATCCGGAAATTCTTTTGGGAAAAATAAATAAGTATTTATCTGTGAAAAAATTAGAGAAGAACGACTTATTAGTAATAGTGAATGTCAAAGATGAAAAGAAAATTTTCGATTTTATAGAAAAAGCGAAAAATTACATGACGGATATAGAGACAAAGACAGACAATATAAATCAATTAATAAATAATTATAATGAAGCGTATTCGGAAAATATAATTTATCAGGAGATTAAAGATGTTGAAACTATAATAAAAGATCACATTGATAATTTAAATAACGAATTAGAAGAAAATAGTTATAATCAAAAGTTTTTACCAGATTTACTTGTAAAAGTGAATGCAATTAATACGTATAAGAAATTAACGACGAAATTAAGTGAAGAATCAATTTTAGAAGAGAAAATAAAAAATTATAACGAGATGGTTAAAGAGTTAAATAAAAATATTGTTATTTTGAACGAGATAATTAATAATGTTCCAAATACAATAGATAAATTAAATGCAGCAGCAATAGATGAATTATTTAGTCTTGTTCAGCAAATATATTCTAAGATTAATTCACATCCTTTATATAAGAAAATAGAAGTACAAAGAGACAAGAGATATAACGCGTACAAATTGATATTCAATGTTATTACAGAAGAAAATATTAGAAGTAATCCAAGTTATATATATAGTTCTGCACAAATGCGAGCATTGGCATTGTCACTATTTTTGGCTATGGCGATCGAACAAAAATGGACATCGTTAGATTTTCTATGTATGGATGATCCAATTCAGAGTATGGATGATTTAAACATGATGGCTTTTATTGATTTATTAAGGGCAATGGCATTTCGGGATGGCTTAATGAAGCAATTTTTTGTTTCAACACATAATTCAATATTTTATGAGATGATAAAAAAGAAATTTCAAATGTTTAATATATCGGTAATTCATTATCATTCATATGATGAAAATGGTCCAACATTCTTTAATGAAAGAAATGAAGTTCAAAATAAACCAGTATTAATAAAATTTCCTGCTTTAAATGAGACGGAAGTTAAGTTGAAGATAGAGGAATGTTTAGTAACACCATAATTTGAAAAAGCTTTTTGCATTTTTTATAAACTAAATTTTCTTTAATTAACATTTGGGTGTGTAAAAAACATTTAATTTAAACTACATAAATCTGTTAAGTGAATATTAAAAGAAGGAATTAAATTAAATTAATTGTGTAAAGTGTATTTAGGATATATTGCTAGAGCAATCCCATGAAACTAAAGGGATTGCTTTAGTTTATACAATATATTAAGTAAGTATATGCGAAGGGGAATTAATTGTCCGAAATATTATCAATCTTTGTAACGTGCAAAAACCGATGAAACGTCTTTGGATTTCTTCTTTAACGAAACAAGCTATTTACCAAGGTTTCAAAAACTTACTTGACGAATCAGATACAATCAATACGTATTATGAAGCCTATACAAGATCCTGTGCCGATTGGGTAGTTGGTATGAACGCATCGCGTGTATTTAGTATTTTGTTAAAGAAAAAAGGAATGAATGATGTGTTTTCAGCTGGTCGTGTGCAAACGCCGACATTAGCTTTAATTGTAAAACGTGAAAAAGAAATAGAAAACTTTAAATCAGAGCCATTTTGGGAAGTGTTTGCAACCTTTAATATAGAAGGAAAGAAATATGAAGGAAAGTGGGAGAAAGATAATGAATCCCGCTTAAAAGATCCTAATATGGCAAATAAAATTGCAGCATTTTGCCAAAATAAACCGGCTGAAGTAAAAGAAATGAAAACGGAGCGAAAAGAGTTTCAGCCACCATTTCTATTTAACTTGTCATCATTACAAGCAACGGCAAACAAAGCATTTAAATTTTCACCAAAAAAGACGCTTGATATAACACAGGCTTTATATCAAAAAGGAATTGTTTCCTATCCTCGTTCAGATTCTAATTATGTAACACAAGGAGAAGCAGCAACGTTTCCTGATATTTTACAAAAGTTAAGCCAATTTGATGAATATAAAGAGTTATTACCAGCACCAATTGATTCTATTATGAATAATAAGCGGTATGTAAATGAGAAAAAAGTGACGGATCACTATGCAATTATTCCGACAGAGCAAGTCACAAATCCAAGTAAATTATCTGGCGATGAAAAGAAAATTTACGATATGATTGTGAGAAGACTTATTGCAGCGCATTATGACGTTGCTATTTTTGACTATACAACAATAACGACGCTTGTAGATGAACGTGCTGAATTTGTCTCAAAAGGGAAGCAACAAATTCAAGAAGGTTGGCGTAAAGTTATTTTCCAAGATGATAAAGAAGATGAAACAATTCTTCCAATTGTTGAAGAAGGTGAACAAGGAAAGGTTGTAAAGGTGAAAGTGAAAGAAGGAAAAACACAGCCGCCAAAGCGTTACACAGAAGGACAACTTATTACGCTAATGAAGACCGCTGGGAAGTATTTGGATAATGAAGAACTTGAGAAAGTGTTAAAGAAGACAGAAGGTTTAGGCACGGAGGCGACTCGTGCAGGTATCATTACAATGCTGAAAGATCGTAAGTACATTGATGTGAAGAAGAACCAAGTGTACGCAACGGATAAAGGGAAAGTGCTAATTACTGCAATCGGTGATAAAATTTTGGCTTCACCTGAAATGACAGCGAAGTGGGAGCAGCGCCTTGCTGAAATTGGAGAAGGTACAGCTTCGCCAGCAACTTTTATGGAACAAACGAAAAAGTTATCAGCGAAAATCATTGAAGATGCGATTGAAATGTCTGAGAAGTGGGATTTTACCGGATTGCACGTAGAGTCGATTGAACGTAACGGCTCAAAATTCACAATAGGTAAAAAAGTAGGGAAGTGCAAAAAATGCGATGGGGATGTTATTGATAAGTCGACTTTCTATGGCTGTTCGAACTATAATACCACGCAATGCGATTTCACGATTTCAAAAAAAATACTAGGGAAAACCATTTCACAAAAGAACATGAGCAAGCTATTAAAAGGTGAACAGACAGATTTAATCAAGGGCTTTAAAAAGAATGATAAAACATTTGATGCGAAGTTAGAGTGGAAAGAGAATAAAATTAATTTTGTGTTTGAAAAATGAGAGAAGGTGTTACGTTTAGTCGTAACACCTTTTTCGGTGTTTAAAGGTAAGACGGAAAGTTTATATTGATTCTAGAAAGTTATGAATAGTAAAATTTAGAAACAAGAAGATGCGGGGAACAGAACATAGAGCGTTGTATAAGGAGTCGTTAAGCTTTAATCGTAAAGAAAACAACAATCTTTACAGGGGGGGAAGAGGATTGCGTGATTTTCCGAATTTGAAAGCCTATAAATATTTTCCGTTTCAGCCTGAATTTGAAGTGCAAACAGATTATTATATCGAACATAAAGAAAAAAATATATTCAATCAAACGGTACTACTATTTTATCAATTTCGCTTAAAAAAAGATTTGCTTCATTCCGTTTCAGTTATTCCCGATGGATGTATGGATATATTGTTTTGTTGTAATGAACAGAAGTTTTTTGCCAATATGTGTGGGAGTGTAATTCGTAGTAGGACAATTTGTTTGCATGCGGATAGTGAATATTTTGGTGTAAGATTTCTTCCTAATCAAGAAATGATTCAGTCAAACTATACAATAAAAGAGATAGTAGATAAAGAAGTACCGTTAATTGATATGTTTTCCATTCATGGTACGGCTGTAGAAAAATTAATATATGCAAAGGGATTTCAAGAAAGGATACGTTTATTTAAAGAATTAATTGGCCATGTAATTTTTACATCTGGTGTTTCGGAGAACGCTATAGGACAAGCGTTAAACAAGATTTATGCTTCAAAAGGGAATGTAAATATGAATCAGTTGGCGAAAGATATTGGGTATTCGACAAGATATATACGCAAGCAATTTGAAGAATATATCGGGATCTCACCAAAACTATTTAGTAAAATCGTTAGATATCAATCTTCTTTAAATATGCTAATCAAAATGAAAAATTTTACTGTATGGGATGTTATTAATGAAAACGGCTATTATGATCAAGCACATTTAATAAATGAATTTAAAAATTTTGGCTCCTTAACACCAAATGAATTTGTAGAGAAGTTTTCTGGGAAGTTATATTCTGATTAAGAGTTAATTAAGTGAAAAATTATCAGAATGTTCCGTTTTTTACAATAAATATAAAGCGCAATTCGATATTATTTTCTTAGTTTTAGATAAAAGTCATCACCAGTCAGTTATAGAACTGTCATGCTATGAGGAAAGGAGATGAGTTTTTGGAGATGAGGCGTTCATAATTATGTGTACGCAGACTGTAATCAAGCATAAATATATCAATTGAAACATAGGGTATGTGTTTTTAAAGGTATATATCAGGGAGGGATTACATGGTGAAAGCATATCAGTTATTTATAGGCGGAAAATGGGTAGATGCAGTGTCTGGTAAAACATTTGAATCGATTAATCCTGGTACAGGTAAAGTGAATGCGGTTGTATCAGAAGCTGGTAAGGAAGATGTTGATTTAGCAGTCAAGGCCGCTCGAAATGCCTTTGAATCAGGGGGTTGGTCCGATATGGATCCTAGTGATCGAGGCCGGCTTTTATATCGAGCGGCGCTAAAAATGAGAGATAAGTTAGACTTTCTTGCTGAAGTAGAATCAATGGATAATGGTTTGCCTATTAATGAAACGAAATTTATTGCTATGCCAGCAACGATTGATGTATTAGAGTTTTATGCCGGCTTAGCGAATAAAGTACAGGGAGAAACGTTAACTTCACCAAAAAATCGCTTGAATTACACTTTAAAAGAGCCACTAGGAGTTATTGGAGCTATCGTACCATGGAATTTTCCGCTTATGCTTGCGATGTGGAAGTTGGCACCGGCTTTAGCAGCGGGAAATACAATCGTTATTAAACCAGCGGAACAAACGCCAGTTAGTATTTTGGAACTAGCTAAAATCTTTCAAGAAGTCGGTATTCCAGATGGTGTATTAAATGTTATACCTGGTTTTGGAAGTGTGGCTGGTGATGCTTTAGTAGCTCATCCAGGGATTGATAAAATCGCATTTACAGGTTCTACACGTACAGGACAACTCATTATGCAAACAGCTAGCAAAAATTTGAAACCGCTATCATTAGAGCTTGGCGGGAAATCACCGAATATTGTTTTTGAGGATGCGAACTTGGAAGATGCAGTGAACATGTCTGCATTTGGTATTTATTTTGCACAAGGACAAGTATGTGCGGCAGGTTCAAGGTTATTTGTCCAAGAATCAATTTACGATAAATTTATGGACCTGTTTGTAAAAAAAGCACAGTCTATTCGTGTCGGTAATCCTCTTGAAGGAACTACACAAATGGGACCACAAGTTTCAGAAAAGCAGCTGCAGCAGATTGAACAATACGTAGCAGCTGGACTTGATGAAGGGGCGAATCTAGTAACAGGTGGTAAGCGATATACAGAAGCTGGTGATGGATATTATTTTACCCCAACCATTTTTGAGAATGTTAGAAACGAAATGACCATCGCTCGTGAGGAAATTTTCGGTCCATTTGTATCAGTTATTCGGTTTAAAGATGAAGCGGATGCGCTTGCTAAGGCAAATGATACGGTATATGGTCTTGCTTCTGGTGTATGGACAAATGATTTAAAACGTGCTCATCGCATGGCGCGCGGAATAAAGGCAGGAACAGTGTGGGTAAATACGTATAGCTTTTTAGATAGTGCAGCACCATTTGGAGGCACGAAGCAAAGTGGATTTGGCCGAGAATTAGGTGTACAAGCAATGGATATGTATACGCAAACAAAACACGTTTGGGTCGATTTGAATGAAAGAGCTTTAAATTGGTATGGGGGATAAAGAGGGATATCAAAAAAATATATATTTGCTATAGCGGGGCAAAATTATATATGTATCATTTGATCAACAAAAAGAGGGGGAAAATGATATGAGTAAAATTGATTGGCAACAAGTAGTTGAATGGGATAAAAAATATATTATGAGAACATTTTCTACACAGGAAGAATATGAGCCAATTCCAATTGCGACTACAGAAGGAGATTACCTCATTTTACCGGATGGTACACGCTTATTAGATTGTTTTAATCAATTATATTGTGTAAATGCTGGTCAAAGAAATGAAAAAATAAATAATGCAATTAAAGATGCATTAGATCGATATGGTTTTTTACAAGATGCTTATACGACAGATTATAAAGCAAAAGCGGCTAAAATGATTATTGAAGATGTACTTGGAAATGAAAGTTGGCCTGGGAAAGTCCGCTTTGTTTCTACTGGGAGCGAAGCGGTGGAGACAGCACTTATGATTGCTAGACTATATAAAAATCGATCACTGGTTATAACGCGAGAGTATGCTTATCACGGCTGGACAAAAGGTTCTTCTTCAGTGACAAGATTAAAAGGGAGCAAAAGCGGTGTCACAGAATCCAATCCAAATTCGCGTCCACAGCATGTACCAGCTCAAGATAGCGGGTTAGTTGCTGTAGCGCCTGCACCAAATTGCATGAGGTGCTCACTTGGACATAAGTATGGTTCTTGTCAAGATGAGAACGGCGAGTTGGCTTGTGTAAAATATACAAGGCGTATGATTGAGAATCAAGGACCTGAACAAGTTGCGGCAATTATTACCGAAGTTACACAAGGAGCAGGCTCTGTTCAGCCGCCAGATGAATATATTCCACAAATTCGTCAAATGACAAAAGAACTTGATATTTTATGGATTGCAGATGAAGTGCTAACAGGGTTTGGTAGAACCGGCGAATGGTTTGCATACCAACATTATGGGGTGGAGCCTGATATTATATCACTCGCTAAAGGGATTTCGAGTTCGGCTATTCCGGCGGGTGCTGTAGTTGTGAGTAAAGAAATTGCAGAGTTTATGGACCAGTACCGATGGGAGACAGTTTCTACGTATTCAGGGCATCCAATTGCTATGGCTGCTGTATGTGCGAATTTAGAATATATAATTGAAGAAAATTTAGTAGAAAAAGCAGCAGCGGCAGGGCGTTATATTAAACAAAGACTACTAGAGTTAAAAGGAAAACATCGATCTATTGGACAAATAGCTGGGTACGGAGTCCTTTGGCTTGTAGAACTTGTCAAGGATGAGAAGATGACACCATTTGTTGAAATAGATAGAAACTTTACTCATGAAGCAGATCCAAGTACTTTTCCCTCTAATATTATCAGATCGAAGGCGATTGAAAAGGGAGTGTTAATTGGTGGGGTAATGCCAAATACACTTCGCTTTGGAACATCACTAAATATAAGTAATGAGGATATTGATAAAGCAATCGATGCGCTTGATTACGCACTTACGCATTTAGAAAGTCAAGTATTACAGGTTAATTGAACATGTGACTAGTGAAAGAGAATAAACAGTGGGCGGCAGTCTTCCCATCTCAAACTTCAGCAAAAGCGAAGAAAATAGATGGGAGATGCGGCCACATTAGATAGAAGTTTCACTTTATTAGGAGAGGGGAATTTATTATACGAGGTTACATGCTGGCTAACGTCGTGTTGATTCCTGCGGAGGTGTAAAGCGTGGAGATACAAAAATCATTAGAAAATAGTTTGAGTGTACCACATGCATCGGGATTGAAACGGACGTTAAAAATGAGGGATTTAGTTATCTTTGGACTTGGATTTATGGCCCCAGTGGCAGCGATGTCCCTTTTTGGGATTATTACGCTAGTTTCTAAAGGACATTCTGTACTTTCGTATTTACTTGGATTTATTGCAATGCTGTTTACTGCGTATAGTTTTGGGAAAATGGTTGAGGCCTTTCCTGTTGCGGGATCAACCTATACATACGCGCAGCGTGCCCTTCATCCAAGAATTGGTTTTGTAGCGGGATGGGGAATGTTATTAGATTATCTGTTAATCCCTATGCTAACTTACTTAATTAGCGCTAACTTTGCGAATGCTCTTGTGCCAAGTATTCCAATTTGGGCATGGGTTCTTATCTTCGCAATACCGATTACATTTGTGAACTTGATAGGCATTGAAGTGGCAGCAAAGGTAAATTTCATATTAGTTACAGGTATGATCATAGCGGTTTTTGCATTTATCATCACAGCTACCCATTATATTATAACGGGTGATCTGAATATAATTAACTTGAATGCTGTATATAATTCCGAAACGTTTTCGGTAGGAGCAGTGATTAGTGGAGCCGCGATTGTAATTGTTGCTTATTTAGGCTTTGACGCCATCACAACGCTTGCAGAAGAAACAAATGTAAGTGGAAAAAAGATAGGAACAGCGATTATGCTAACGTGTGTTATTCAAACTATATTTTATATTTCTGTGACGTATTTAAGTGTAATCGTGTTAGGAAAATATACATCTATTGATAACCCAGATACTGCATTTTTTCATATCCTCCACGTACTAGTTGGTACTTTTCTTCAAACTTTCATCACACTTATGATTATTGCCTCGGGGGTAGCAAGTGCCTTAGCTAGCCAATCCGCATCCAGTAGATTACTTTTAGGAATGGGCCGAGATAATGTAATACCTAACTCGTTTTTTGGCTATATTCATCCGAAGTTTAAGACTCCAGTTTATAATATTTTATTAATGTCAGTTTTAGGAATAAGCGGTGCACTTTTATTAAATTTACAAATGGTATCAGATCTTGTAGCATTCGGAGGTTTGTTTGGATTTGCTGTTGTTAATTTGTGTGTGATAAACCATTATTTTATAAAAAATAAACAAAAAAATATTTTTAAATATGTCATTGTCCCAATCATCGGTATTGTTGTGTGTGGATATATATTATTTGGACTTTCAATAACAAGTAAAGTGGTAGGCTTTTTCTGGCTTGGTTTTGGTATTGTATATTTGATTGTTCGGTCTGTTATCTCTAAAGATTTTAAAGTAAGGCTTACAAAGGAAACAGATAGAAGCATATGAATGTATCATAAGCAGACCTTATGAAGAAGGTTACTTGACAGTTATCTATATGCTGCTAGAGTCCAATTTAAATAAGTTAGCTAAATTTTTATTCAAAATGAAAAGGTGTTACACAAAAACACTCTCTAGAGTAGACACTAAAAAGTCTATCTATAGGGTGTTTTTTACATAGGGAGTAGAAAAGGGTGCACAAATTTTGAAATTTGTATAGTGAATAATTGTTTAGAAAATTTAAAAATAATATTGCAAAATATTATCCTTCGAATTATAATAAACAAAAGAAATATCTAATTATTAAACTAAATATTCAGAATATTTGATTAGTTAAAATTGGAAATGAGATAATTTATTTTGTAGTGGGGGTTATATCGTGACGAATAGAGTACCTTTTTCGTTTATAGTAGTTATCGGATTAATGTTATTTGCTCTCTTTTTTGGGGCAGGAAATTTAATTTTTCCAGCAATGCTTGGCCAATCAGCAGGAACGAATGTTTGGTCAGCGAATGCAGGGTTTTTAGTAACTGGAGTTGGTTTGCCATTACTTGGCGTATTAGCATTTGGAATTTCAGGTAAAGAAGATTTGCAATCACTGGCAAGTCGTGTGCATCCTATTTTTGGGCTTGTGTTTACAACGGTTCTGTATTTAGCAATTGGTCCGTTATTTGCAATACCGCGAACGGGTAATGTTTCTTTTGAGATAGGAGTTAAACCTTTTCTATCAGAAAATCCGGGTTCTATGCCTTTAATCATTTTTACAATTATATTCTTTAGCATTACGTGTTTTTTTTCGCTCAATCCTGCGAAAATTGTCGATATTGTTGGAAAAATATTGACGCCAATTAAATTAACTTTCATTGGAATTCTAGTACTCGTTGCTTTCATTCATCCAATAGGGGATATGCAAGCACCTGTTGAAGCGTATACATCTAACGCGTTCTTTAAGGGCTTTCAAGAAGGATACTTAACAATGGACACGCTTGCATCTTTCGTATTTGGTATTATCATCATTAATGCAATTAAAGAGAAAGGTGCGAAAACGAAAAAACAGATTATGGTTGTTTGTGCAAAAGCAACAATTATTGCAGCAACAGTATTAGCGATTATTTATTCAGCACTTTCTTATATGGGAGCTTCGAGCGTAGCAAAACTTGGACACTTAGAGAATGGCGGAGAAGTTTTAGCGAAAGTTTCCAATTACTACTTTGGTTCATATGGTGGGATACTATTAGGATTAATGATTACAGTAGCTTGTTTAACGACTAGTGTAGGGCTTGTCTCAGCATGTTCTTCATTTTTCCATAAACTATTTCCAAAGGTATCTTATAAAAAGATCGCTATTATGTTATCTGTTTTTAGTGCAATTGTTGCTAATGTAGGATTAACACAATTAATTGCTATTTCTGTTCCAGTATTAACAGCAATATATCCATTAGCGATTGTATTGATCTTCTTAACATTTTTACATCCATTATTTAAAGGGAGAACGGAAGTTTATCAAGTAAGTTTACTGGTAACGTTTATTATAAGTTTATTTGATGGACTTGGTGCAGCGGGAGTGAATATTCAAGCAGTTAATCAGTTGTTCACTCGAATCCTTCCGATGCATGAAGTAGGACTTGGGTGGATCTTCCCGGCTATTATTGGCGGATTTATTGGATACGGGATTAGTTATTTCCGAATGAAAAATGAAATTCATTCTAGCGCAGCAAGATTAAATAAGTAGTTATATGTGCAAAAAAGTTATAGAATTCGTTTCTATAACTTTTTTGTTATTGTTTAAGTTCTTATCCAAATAAGCCATTAATTGATTGGTTTTGACTTATTCGATATAAGTTATATCTAGTGCTTATTTAAACTCTAATTCAACTAAAGAAGCAGGATAGTTGAATGTTATTTGAAAAAGTTTTAATATTCAGATTATAATTAACCGTACAATAAAAAACCTTCAGGAGGAGATTTATATGCCATTAAAAGTAGGAGATATAATTACGTTTGAACGGACTTTTTCAGTAAGCGATGTTGAATTATTTACAGAGATTTCAGGTGATGAAGGGATTCACCATAGAACCCCAGATGAACAGGGCAGACTTGTAGTTCAAGGATTATTAACGTCAACTTTACCAACAAAAGTAGGTGGAGATAATAACGTATTAGCTCGTACCATGAATTTTGAGTTTTTAAGACCTGTGTTTACGGAAGATACAATAATTTGTAAAGTTAAAATTGAAAAATACGAAAGGCAAAAAAATAACAGAACAGCCATTATGGCATCCTTTTTATGTAAAAATCAGAATGAAAAAGAGGTATTAAAAGGGAATTTTTCAGGTGTAATACTTTAAACTCTTTATCCTTTCTTCAACTAATAGGGGCTTTAGGTGAATAAAGATCATTAAAACAATCAAACTTTTTATAAAAGTCGCTATATGAATATTATGTATAGCCCATATTTTGATTAAACTTTATTCAAAATGTAGGCTATCCTTTTTGGATGAAATCAGTATTTTCCACTATTTTTTAATCAAACTTTATTCTAAACCAACACGATGAGTTGCATAAGTTTGTTGCTGTAATGATACAAAAAATTATATAGAAAGAGTTGACTTATAGCTTTGTTGTAACTATAATAGTTACATCTAGATGATGATCATAAAGAGAATGCATATTTTTCTCTAAGTTGTAACTTATTTTATTACGACTTAGAACGATAAAAGAAGGTAAGGTGTAATAACATGACTGTAAAAATGAAAGTGTATTCTGATTTTATATGTCCGTTTTGTTTCTTAGCGAAAGGCCCACTAGATGAAGTGGCTAAAGAGAAAGATGTAGAAATTGAATGGATGCCATTTGAATTGCGTCCAAGTCCATATTCAAAAATCGATCCGTGGCAAGAGCCAGATAAATTAAGTTCTTGGGATTCTTTTATTCTTCCTACTGCGAAAAAGTTAGGAGTTGAGATGCGTTTACCACGTGTTTCTCCTCATCCATATACACATTTTGCGTTTGAGGGATATCAATTTGCGAAGGAACATGGCTTGGAAAACGCTTTTCATCATCGCGTATTTACTGCGTTTTTCCAGGAAGAACAAAATATTGAAGAGATAGATGTGCTAACAAAATTAGCAGGTGAAGTAGGGCTTCCTGAAATTGAATTTAAAGAAGCTTTAGTAACTCGTAAATATAAGGAGAAACATCAGCAAGCAATCCAACATGCATACGATGAAGCAAATATTATGGCTGTTCCAACTGTAATGATTGGAGAAGAAGTCATTCAAGGGCTTGCTAGTAAGGAAATGTTAGAAAAAGTAATTGATAAAGAAATACAAAAGGAAAAAACAAATTCATTTGATGGCATGCAATGTACGACGGATGGATATTGCTAATCTATATCTTTAATTGAAAAATCAAATGTATGTGTTTAAGAAAATTATAAAACCTATACACTTGATAGTAGAAAAAGAAGCTATTTTGGCAAATAGCTTCTTTTTTCATGTAAATAAGAGTTAATTGAGAAATTTTAAAAGCCATACAAACTAAACAACGCCATTTTAGTTATAGATGGTGTTATTTATGTTTTATTTTTATTGGCTTTTGCTCCATGGATGGATGTATCAATCGTTGTACCACTTGGTATCGTATGGGGATTACAACCATTTGCAGTAGGACTGACGGCATTTACAGGGAATCTTATCTTGGTTCTATTACTGGGCTTCTTCTTTAAGCAGTTTGCAAAATGGCGAACGACAAGAAAATTAAAAAAAGGTATAACAACACCTTCTAAAAAGGAAACCAGATCAAGACGAATATGGGAACGATATGGTATTCCGGGTTTAGCGCTGCTAGCTCCAATTCTTGTAGGAACTGATATTGCGGCGGTACTGGCTTTAACATTTGGGTCTTCCCGGACACACGTCATAAGTTGGATGACGGTAAGTCTAGCAGTATGGACAGTCATTTTTGTAGTTGCTTCGATGTATGGGTTTAGCTTTTTAAATATCATTTAGGATAATATGAATTTTAAATATAGTGTAGTGCTTTAAGAAATGACTGTACCATAAAATCAAGATACATTTTGGAAAATAAACTAGTGAAAAAAATATATTTCGTTCATTTTCTGTGATAGCATAAAGTGGTAATTTCAGTTGAGAGGAGAGGTAACTCATGAAAAATCGAATTGAAACATTCAAGGGATCAAAGCATTTTCGGCTGACACTACATTTAAGTATGATAATAAGTAATGGTAAGAGTATGAAATCTTCGTTTAGGGAAGAAATATAACAAATAATATGTGCTCGATTCAATGAGAGTTTATAAAAGGATGTGTAACTATGAATAAAGAGAAGAAATATACAGTTGTAGGTACCGACATTGATGAAGTGAAACGTTTAAATAAAAATTCTGGGTTAACATATAATCAAGTAAAGGAGTTATTAGCGAAGCGGATGAAGCGGAAATAAGGAAACAAAATAGTAGTCATGAACAATACGTTTATCCCGCTATTTACGAGCAGTAATACCCCTCACCTCAAAGTTCAGTGAAAGTAAAGAAGGGAGGTGGGGGATTATTTGTTCTACTATATAGCAGTAGTAATTTAAAAGCGAGACTAAGATTGCGTGGCATGATGTACATACTAATATAGTTTTACTCTTTGAAATGGAATAAAAAATAAGATAATTAAAAAGAAAAAAGAGGACTCTTTCAAATTAGTGAGAAAGATTGTCTTTAGGAGTTCATAAAATGTCCTAACATAGTAATTAATAAACGGACAGCATTTCTTGAATATATTGAATTTCCATCTAGTAAAGGGGGGATTAAACATTAATGATCCAAGTGAAAAATTTCTTTCAAAGTAGGGGGTTTCAGCGGCTCCTTGTACTAGTAATTTTAGCCCTTATATTATACGGGCTAAAAAGTATGATCAATTTAATATTGATTACTTTCATTCTTACGTTCTTAATGGATCGTTTTCAAAGATTTATTTCTGAAAGGCTTAATCGATTTGTGCGGATAAACAGGAAAGCGATTATCGCCTTCTTATACATAGTTTTAGTGGCGTTTATTGTCACTACGTTATATAAATATTTACCTGTATTAACGATACAAATCTCACAATTGATTTACCAGTTTAAATTATTTTTTAAACATCCGCCTGATAATGAAATGATACGATATATGCTTTTTGCAATTAATCAGATGGAAGTATCAAAGTATATTGAACAAGGGGTAGATGTGATTTATCAATCATTAGCGAATATTGGAAAGGTAGGTTTGCAAATTTTCCTTTCTCTTATTTTAAGCTTATTTTTCTTATTAGAAGAAGATCGCATTATCGCTTTTACTTCTAAATTTAAGGAGAGTAAACTTCGTATTTTTTATGAGGAAATTGCATACTTTGGCCAGAAATTTGCCCGTTCATTTGGCAAAGTCATTGAGGCACAATTTTTAATTGCAGTTGTAAACTGTATTCTCTCTGTCATTGCACTTGTATTTTTAGGATTCCCGCAGCTACTTGTATTAGCAGTTATGATATTCTTACTTGGTTTAATTCCGGTTGCAGGTGTTATTATTTCACTAATTCCACTTTGTATCATAGCGTATAACATTGGTGGGATTGCATATGTCGTATATATATTAATTTTTATTGCAGTGATTCATGCAATTGAAAGTTATTTTTTAAATCCAAAATTTATGTCTGCAAAAACAAACTTACCACTCTTTTATACATTTATGGTTCTTATCTTTTCGGAGCACTTCTTAGGAATATGGGGCCTTATTATTGGGATTCCAATCTTTATCTTTTTACTTGATGTGCTTGAGGTACACGATGGAGAGAAAACCACGGTAAATACTGAATGAGGTTTTTGAATTATGCAAAAAGCAATCCAATTATTTTGGATTGCTTTTTTTGTGGAGCGATGATCAGCATGTATCTTATAGTACGGGAGCCATTGTTTTTTTCAGTACTTGAACAGAATGATCAAATTTTAATTCTTCTTCTGCACTTAATTCAATTTCTACAATTTCACGAACGCCTTGACGATTCAGGACTGCGGGAACGCCAATATAAACATCTTGTTGTCCATATTGACCTTCAAGATATGCGGATACAGTTAATACGCTGTTTTCGTCATTTAAGATTGCTTTTGTCACACGTAAAAGGGACATACCAATGCCGTAGTATGTTGCACCTTTTCGTTCAATAATGTGATAAGCAGCATCACGAACGTTTACAAAGATTTCATCTAATTTTTTTTGATTATGCTCATTATCTTTTTCAAGAATTGTTTGTAGTTTTTGAATTCCAATTGATACGTGACTCCAAACAGGAAGCTCTGTATCACCATGCTCGCCGATGATGTAAGCATGAATATTGTGAGAATCAATATTGAAATATTCTCCTAGCATATATCGGAAACGAGCAGAATCTAAAGTTGTACCAGAACCAATTACGCGTTCTTTTGGTAAGCCAGATTCTTTCCAAGTTACATAAGTTAAAATATCTACAGGATTTGTAGCAATCAAGAAGATACCATCAAATCCGCTATCCATAATACTACGAACGATTTGTTTAAAGATTTTAGCGTTTTTCTCAACTAAGTCTAAACGTGTTTCACCTGGTTTTTGTGGTAATCCAGCAGTGATGACTACAAGATCTGCTTCTTTACAATCCTCATAGCTGCCTTTCCAAACTCTTGTTGGCGCTGGAGCAAAGGGAACCGCATGGCTTAAGTCCATTGCTTCTCCTTCTGCTTTTGCCTCGTTTACATCAACTAATACAAATTCTTCAGCAACACCTTGGTTAATCATACAGTAAGCGTAGCTACAGCCTACTGCTCCAGTTCCTACTAATACGACACGGTTAATACCTTTTTTCATATGACATTACCTCGCTATTTCAGTAATTTTTATATGTAAGAAAAAATAGGTCTTACTTCTATAGACTCTAACCTAGTTTATTGCATTTCATAAAAGATATTCAAGTATTTCAAAATATATCCGCTTATATAGTTGTGAACCGGAAGGAACGAAACATAGGCATCTTTTAGCTGAAGTCAAAATCCATGCCCTTGCGGAGGAGCTACAGCTTTTGAACTAGGACAAGAAATCGGGAAGAATACATTTTGCGGGAGGAACACACAATGCTAACGCATAGATGGATACAAGGAGTAATTGAATCAGCAGACATATTGTAATAGTTACAACAGAGTTAGAGAGTTTTGTTTACAAATGGCATTGATTTTAATAAAATAATAAATATAAATCGTAATAATTACGCTTTAAATTATATGAAAAGCACAGAAATGGATGGTCAGTCATATGAGTAAAGTAGAAATTCATATATTAGGTGGTTTTTTAGGAAGCGGAAAATCAACACTGTTACAAAATTTATTATTAGCGGAAAAGAAGAAAAGTCGAAAAGTTGCTGTTTTAATGAATGAAATAGGAGAATACTCGGTAGATACAGATATTATAGGGAAAGAAAACATTTTAAGAGAACTTTTAAAAGGTTGTATTTGTTGTACGTTAAAAGATGAACTTGAGATTCAGTTACACTCTTTATACCAACAAGAAAGACCAGATGTAATTTATATAGAAACAACTGGAGTTGCTCATCCAATCGAAGTATTAGATGCATGCCTATCACCTATTTTAGCGCCGTATATTGAAGTGAAGTCAATTATTGTTGTATTAGATGCAATGAGATGGTTAAATCGTGACGTATTAAGTAAAAGTATTCAGCAACTCCTAAATGAGCAAATCAAATACGGAAGTCATATTCTCATTAATAAATCGGACTTATTAACAGCGGAAGAGAAGAAAAACATTTTAGAAGAAGTAGCAGCGATAAATAAGCAGGCGAAATTGTATGAAACACAGTATTGTAATATATCTTTAGAAGATATAGAAGAAGTGAAATTAGAAGGTAAGGAAGAACATGAAACATTACATGTGAAACAGCATTTACATATACAAACGATGACATATCAATTTACAAAATCAATTGATCAAGATCAATTATATGAATGGCTTTCAAATTTACCACAGGAGATTTATCGTGTAAAAGGGTTTGTAAAATTTAATGGGGATAAATATCCGCATTTATTACAATACTCATTTGGTGTACCAATTTTATTGGAACAGGACTTTGGATTTCCTACAAATCTTGTGATGATTGGTGAAGATTTAGATAAGAAGAAATTAAAGGAAGGGCTAGAAAAGTTGGAAAATTCATCTGTTTGAGTATAAAGAATTTTCTGGGAAATTTTTTTATAAAAGTATAGATGCGTAAGTACTACGAAATGTATGCTGTTTATCGGGCAATAGCAGACTCTTTATGTAAAACTCTAAATAGTGTAAAGTACGTTTGGTTGAAAAGACTAACTCCTTTTGGGAGTTAGTTTTTTTAGTAGGGGGGATTAATAAATTTTTTTGTATAATTGTATGAATATTTATGAAAATATTGGAAGGGATTTGGAAATGTCTGGCGAATGTAGAGGTACTTCGAGAAATTTCTATTGACAGCAAGGTGTCAACTACCCACCACTTAAACGCTAACACGTTTTGAAGTGGGGGCTTGTAAAAAGCCCTGGTTGTCTAGCCACAGTCTTTCGTGGACTCCGTTCGTAGGTTGCATACCCAAGAATGATTCCCTAGTTCTTGGCACTATGGTGGCTCTGTAACAGTTCTGATTGGGAAGGAACGGTCAACCACAAGCCTTCTTGCATGAGAAGTTGCCAACACCTACAAACATTGGCGAAGGGAAACTACATCCTGATATGGATGGGCAAAACATGCGTGTATTTGCCAAGAGTTATTTTAGGCTATGCCTAACCGAAATTCATCCCCACCTTACCGCTTGGCTCTTGCACGTCACGCGCTTGAAGATGGGGACTTCTTTCGGAAATACGTTAAATTGTTAAAAGTGAAAAGTCATGATTACGGATGGTTTACTATGGCGTATTTGATTCTATCAGAAAGTAAAGTATGGGGAGGATCACAATGTCAGGGAAAAAACGTAAGTGGCTAAAAATGATGTTTACGGGGTGTATTCTTGGTTCATTGTTAGTAACAGCAGGTTGTTCAGGAAAGAAAGCAAGTACAGACGATGAGAAAACGATTAAAGTAGGTGTGCTTGCTTCGTTAACAGGTCCGCTAGAATCGTACGGGAAACAAACAGTAAATGGATTTGAGCTGGGACTCGATTATGCAACAGGTGGAACAGGGAAGGTAGAAGGAAAGAAGATTAAGTTTGTTGTAGAAGATACAGAAACGAAAGCGGATGTAGCAGTTAAAAAAGCTACGAAACTATTAGAAGAAGATAAGGTCGACTTTCTCGTTGGATCTTCGAGTTCAAGTGATACATTAGCAGTGTTACCATTAGCCGAAGAGTATGAAAAAATAATGGTCGTTGAACCAGCGGTTGCAGATAGTATCACGGGTAAGAACTGGAATAAATACATTTTTAGGACAGGAAGAAATTCATCCCAAGATGCAATTGCTGGTGCTGCATCAATTGCTAAGAAAGATGTAAAGATTGCAACATTTGCTCCAGACAACGCCTTTGGACGTGAAGGAATTGCTGCATTTAAAGCTGGAGCGCAAAAACTAGGTGCGAATATTGTAAACGAACAATATGCTGATACAAATTCTACTGATTTTACTGCAAATATTCAAAATATCATTAGTTCAAAACCAGATTATTTATTTATTGTTTGGGCTGGTGCCAACTCACCGTGGAAGCAATTAAAAGATATGAACGTGGAAGGACAAGGAATTAAGATTTCAACAGGGGCACCGGATATACCAGCATTAAAAACAATGGATGCGCTAGTAGGGATGCAAGGGTTTTCAGTATATTATCATACGCTTCCGAAAAATAAAGTGAACGATTGGTTAATAGAAGAACATAAAAAGCGTTTTAATGGAACTGTTCCAGACTTATTTACAGCTGGGGGAATGTCTGCGGCAATCTCCATCGTTGAGGGGTTAAAGAAAACGAAAGGAGATACAGAGGTTGATACGCTCATTAAGAAAATGGAGGGAATGGAATTTGAAACACCAAAAGGTAAAATGAAGTTTCGAGAGAAAGATCACCAAGCATTGCAAACGCTTTATTCGATAACGTTGCAGAAACAAGATGGTGTGGATTATCCAGTGCCTGTTTTAGAACGTGAACTGACAATGAAAGAAACGGAGCCACCAGTTCAAAATAAATAGATTGAATTTTAAAAAAATAATAGTTTTATCCCGTATTAACGGGCAGTAAGTCCCCCACCTCAAGAGTCAGAGAGAAGCAAGTATAGGTGGGGGATAACTTCGCGTGTAAAAGCCAGATTGGTGAAGTCTTTCCATTAGTAGGGGAATGAAGAAAACCTTTACTAATAGAGGTTTCACTTTATGGGGAGGTAGAGCATGAAGAATTTATTAGAGACTAGAAATCTGTGTGTCTCATTTGGAGAACATCATGTTATTAAAGATGTAAATTTGACGATACAAAAAGGCAAACTTATTTCGATTATTGGGCCGAATGGGGCAGGAAAGACAACTCTCTTTAACTTGTTAAGTGGACAAGTTTCTCCGACGAAAGGGGAGATTTATTTTAAAGAGCGTGATATTACAAAGTTATCGATTCCAGAGCGAACACGTCTTGGAATTGGGCGTTCTTTTCAACTTACAAATATCTTCCCAGAATTAACCGTGATTGAAAATGTCCGCTTAAGTGTACAGTCATTTGTTCAAGATTATTATAGTTTTTTTCCAAACTCCTCTCGATTGAAACAACAGATGGGAGAGGCAAGGCGACTTTTGAAGACAGTATTACTTCATGAAAAAGAAGAAGTGCTAGCGAAAGATTTAGCACATGGAGAAAAGAGAAAATTAGAACTTGCTATGTTGCTAGCGCTGAAGACAGATGTATTGTTACTCGATGAACCGACAGCGGGCATTTCTGTTGAGGAAGTTCCAGCTATTTTACAAGTAATAGAAAATATAAAGAAAAATCGTGAGAATACAATTGTACTTATTGAACACAAAATGGATATGGTATTGCATTTATCCGATCATCTAATTGTATTATTTCATGGAGAGTTATTAGCAGAAGGATTGCCAGAGGAGATTATGAAGGATGAGCGCGTACAAACAGCGTATTTAGGAGGATTATACGGTGACACTATTAAAAGTGGATAATATAGAAACGTATTTAGATCAGTTTCATATTTTACAAGGTGTTTCTTTGGGTGTTGAAAAAGGAACAATAACTGTATTGTTTGGAAGAAACGGGGCCGGAAAAACAACAACTTTACGTTCTATTATGGGATTTCATAGGATTTCTCATGGAGAGATCTATTATTGCGATGAGAAAGTAAATGGTTTATCCACTCATTTGATCTCGCGAAAAGGAATGGGATATGTACCAGAGAATCAAGGGATCTTTCATGATTTAACGGTAGAAGAAACATTTGCTCTCGCAGGGACAAAGAAAGGAATAGAAACTGCGGAAAAGATAGAATGGATGCTCGATTTATTTCCGGACTTAAAACAATATTGGAAAAAAAAGAGTGGCTTTTTGAGCGGAGGACAAAAGCAAATGTTGGCGATTTCAAGAGCGTTCATTAATAGTGATGGATTGTTGCTTATCGATGAGCCAAGTAAAGGATTATCGCCGATTATGATTGAAAAGTTAATGTTCGCTATTTTGAAAATGAAAGAGAAAACAACTGTTTTGCTTGTGGAACAAAATTTTATGATGGCAAGCCAGATAGGGGATTATTTTTACATTATGGATAATGGGAGAATTGTGCATAACGGTTCGATGAATGAACTGAAAGAAGATAAGGAAACATGTCATAAATATTTAGGGATTTCTTAAAGTTGATACGGAGGAGGGGGCGTGGAACGTGGATGTGCTAGTTAATTTGTTTGTAAACGGCGTCTCGACAGGTATGCTTATTTTCTTACTAGCATCTGGACTTTCACTTATTTTTGGTTTAATGAGTGTCCTCAATTTTGCTCATGGTGGATTATTTGCATGGGGGGCTTTTACGGGTGTATGGCTATTTAATATGACAGGTAGCTATGTACTTGCGTTAATAGGAGCAATTTTGATGGGGATGTTTCTTGGCTTCGTATTAGAAAGGTTTCTTATTCGGCCTGTCTATGGAAATCATGTTCGGCAGCTTCTTGTCACACTTGGTGGAATGCTCGTACTTAGTGAATGTATAAAAGTATTTTGGGGCCCGAATCCTATTAGTGCTAAATTACCATCATGGTTACAAGGGAGCTTTACATTTGATGGGATTATATTAATAAAGTATCGCTTATTTGTTATTGTTGTTGGAGTACTGATCTATATTAGTTTGATGTTGTTATTGCGTAAAACAAAAATTGGACTTATGATTCGCGCGGGGGTAATAGATAAGGAAATGGTTCAAGCTCTCGGCATTAACGTAAAAGCTATATTTTCATTTGTCTTTTTATTAGGAGCTGGAATGGCGGCGTTAGGTGGGTTTCTTCTTGCACCATATTCAGGAGTTATTTTCGCTGAAATGGGCATGCAGTATGCTATTTTAGCTTTTATTGTTGTCATTATTGGAGGGTTGGGCAGCGTACAAGGTTCGGCCATTGCATCTTTAATTGTTGGTTTGGCCGGAGCTTTTACAGCTTACTATATACCTGACTTATCACTCGCAATAAATATGTTAATGTTGTTATTCTTCTTGATAGTTAAACCAACGGGACTTGTTGGTGAGAAGGGGTGAAATGGTGAACATCACATTTAATAGGGCCGGGATATATTTTGGAATAGCTGCATTGATTTGTTTAAGTGTATTCCCTTTCGTAAATGATTCACGGAGCTTACTCATTTTGTTCACACAAATTTTCATCTTTGCAATATTTGCAATGAGTTTTGATATTCTGCTTGGATATACAGGAATTGTTTCATTCGGTCATTGTATGTTTTTTGGAATAGGTGCTTATTGTGTTGCACTCTTATTAGATCGACATGAGGTTTCGATAGCAAGTTTTTTAATCGGTATTGCGATAGCAGTTGTAATATCAGCAATAATTAGTTATATAATCGGTATGCTTTCTTTACGATTAAAAAGTCACTTTTACGCAATGCTAACACTTGCCATTTCACAACTATTCTTCGTACTTGCTGAAAAATGGCGAGCTGTCACACATGGGGGGGATGGTTTTACATTCCGTGTTCCAGAAATGTTTCGTGACCGTTTCACATTTTATTATATTACACTCATATGTCTCATCGTAATTTTTCTATTGCTCCGCTTATTTACACAATCTTCTATTGGTAAAGTGTTGAAGGCGATTTCGCAAAATGAGCAACGTGTAGAAGCGCTTGGATATAAAATTCTCCACTATAAAATTATTGCGAGTGTAGTGGCTGGAATAGTAGCAGCGCTTAGTGGCGGTTTATTTGTCATCACATTACGCTTTGTAAATACAACTGTTTTTTCAATTGAAATGACTTTGAATGCTTTATTAATGACAATGATCGGGGGAGTGGGTACATTAGTTGGAGCAATCGCTGGCGCAGGGATTATTGAGTCCCTAAAGTATTATTTATCAGAACTTGCGGCGCAATATCCCATCTTTGAACGATGGACAATCTTCCTTGGATTACTATATATTATTGTGTTATTAGGTTTCCCGACAGGTTTGGTTGGAATGGTTAAGAAAGTGAAAAATATAGAAGGAAATAAAAAGAAGGAGAAAAGTAAGGGAATCGAGCATAGTGCATAAAGAGGCTGTCCCAAAAGTGAAACTTTTGGGACAGCCTCTTTAACTTGAAGAAATGGCAATAAGGTATCTATTTGTTATTGTATGGAGAAAACGATAACGCCAATAATAATAATAATGTTACCGATAACTTTTCTTTTTGTAATTTTTTCTCCTAAGAAATACCAACCGAACACCAAGATAATAAGATAGCTAAGAGATTCCAATACAGGTGCTTGCTTTAATGGAACACCCTTTAGAGCAATAACGTTTAGGCCAGCGTTAATGACAAATAAAGAATATCCAATAATAACATATTGATTTACATATTCCCTTAATTTTGAATCATATTGTTGTAAAGTTGCTTTTTTGAGTAAAATTTGCGAGTAATTAGCTAAAATGATACCAAAAATATATAATAATATATATTTATTCATCTTTTGTCACCACCACAATCCCAATCATAATGATTGCTGCACCGAGTATATTGTTCCATTTTATCGTATCGCCAAAAAGGAGGACAGACCATAGCATTGACCATAGTATAAGAATACCTCGGTGTGAATATGCTTTGGATATTTCGAAATGTTTAATTACTTGTTGCCAAAGAATCGCATAGGCAAATAAAATCACAACGAGTCCAAAGTAAGCAGCGAAAAATTCGATGGATGCGATTGGAAATTTAGCCGCCCATTTCATGTAAACCATGATGATAGAATATAGCAAGAAAGCTACATGTAAAAATACATAATTTTTAATGGTTGGTTTCATATATTCACTCTCTTTTACATCTAAATACATTAGTCTAAAATGAATGTATTTAATTCATATTTTCCTAGTGTATAGAATATGTGTTGAAATCTTGTTTTTTGAGATTTGTAAAGTGTATTTTGTCCATTTCTTCACATTCCAAAATATATAGTATCATGCCTCGTGGAGTAAAACAATATAAGGGAGCCGTCACCCTTTATTAAAAAGATGATAATTTTCTTATATTAAGCATGTGATTTCATTTCTTTTCAATAAAATAAATAGAGAGAAGATCTTTTCATAATGACTATCTTCTTCTTTGACCTTGACGATGTAAAGATATTGTTGTTATGGTTAAATTTGAAAAATAGGTAGATTAAAAGGAGTTTTAGTGATGAAAAGGTTAAAGTGGGGAAGAGTAACCATACTATGTGCTATTATTTTGGGTATATGTTGGTTCTTTTTTTATGGGGGTCTAGAGAAGGAAGATACCAATGTTGTAAAAGCAAAGGAAAAAATGATAATAGATGGTTCCTCTCTACAAGTAGCAGAGTTACCAAAGACAGGGCTATCTGAAAAGGTAATTCCACAAAAGTATGTACCAGTAGTAGAAGCAAAAGCAGCGATGATTATTGATGCAAGTGATGGAGAAGTTATTTATAAAAACAATGAGACTGAAACCTTTGCCCCGGCAAGTATGTCGAAAATGATGACAGCATATCTTCTTTTAGAAAATATACATACAGGAAAAGTCCATTGGGAAGATCCGGTGAAAATAAGTGCAAAATCAGCACAAACAGAAGGTGCTAGAATTCCGGTGCAAATGAATGATACATTAACGGTGAAAGACTTATTCCACGCTTTAATGATTGAATCTGCTAATAATTCGGCAGTTGCTTTGGCTGAACATGTAGCAAAGACGGAGCAAAATTTCGTTCAACTTATGAATCAAAAGGCGAAGGAATTGGAACTCTCAGATAATACCAAGTTTGCAAATGCTTCTGGTTTGCAAGAGCCCGATGGAAGTGAAACAAAGATGCCAGCAGCTGACGTAGCAAAATTGGCATACCGTCTTATTAAAGATTATCCAGAAATATTAGAAGTAACACATTTACCTCAGAGTCAATTAGCATTTAAAAATACAGTTGTTACAAGTACAAATGAAATGTTGAATGCAGCGAATAAAGATCTTTATATAGAAGGAATGGATGGACTGAAAACTGGCTTTACTGATAGTGCTGGATATTGTTTTACAGGGACTGCGAAACAAGGAGATAAACGACTTATCACGGTTGTTATGGGAACAAAGAGTCAAACGAAACGTTTTACAGAAACCAGTAAACTGATGTCTTATGGATTCCAGATTGTTAAGTAGGGAAAGAAATAATTATAGAGGAAAACAGCTTATTTGAAACCCGAAAGGAGTGAAAATAAGCTGTTTTTTATTTTAATGGTATATAAAAAGAATCAAAAATGAAAAATAAAAAAGTGTGAGTGTTATGATTTTAATTTGTTTTTATTTGTAAATATAATAAGGTTATAAACTTATTATTAATAAGTTAGAGGTAGAATATACCATTATACATATTAATAAGCCTCAAAATAAAAATTGGAGGGAATCAGTATGGCAAAAGATTTTTATTCAGCAATTAAAGACAGAAGATCGATTTATGCAATCAGTAAAGAGCAAGTGGTTTCTGATGAAAAAATTCAAGAAGTGGTTTATCACGCTGTGAAACATACACCTTCATCTTTTAACTCTCAAAGTGCAAGAGTTATTGTTTTATTAGGAGAACAACATGATAAACTATGGGATATTACGAAAGAAACATTACGAAAAATTGTACCTGAAAATAATTTTGGATCAACTGAAGAAAAAATGAATGCATTTAAAAGTGGTTATGGGACAATTTTATATTTTGAAGATAGTAAAGTGGTAGAAGAGCTTCAAGAGAAATTTGCATTATATAAAGATAATTTCCCAACATGGTCGCAGCAATCATCGGGAATGTTACAATTTGCGATTTGGACGGCATTAGAAACTGAAGGGTTTGGTGCAACGTTGCAGCACTATAATCCATTAATTGATGACGAAGTGAAAAAAGAATGGGATATTCCAGACACTTGGAAATTAATCGCTCAAATGCCATTTGGTAAACCGGTAGCACCGGCAGGAGAAAAAGAATTCCAACCATTAGAAACTCGTGTGAAAATTTATAAATAAGGAAATAAAAAAGGATTTCCTAATTCGGTAATCCTTTTTTATATTAGGAGCTCTTCTAAGCTTATATATGTAATCTCTGTAAGACGGGCTTCTTCATACGAACACACTGCGGCCTTGTAGGCATTGTCTATATGGATAGTTTGTATATGAACGGAGTGTTTTTTCTCGTCAGTTTTTAAATGAACTTTTTGAGATAAATCAATGG
The DNA here is from genome assembly GCF_002551815.1 of Bacillus sp. AFS098217. Lineage (GTDB taxonomy): Bacteria > Bacillota > Bacilli > Bacillales > Bacillaceae_G > Bacillus_A. Next base: position 7,886 of record NZ_NVPR01000087.1, on the reverse strand, counting down.
AGATTGAAAATGAGTTCATGGGAAATGAAAGCCCTGTACCTAATTGCTTCACAAAACTTTCCTTTATAGTCCATAAATCATAAAAGTAAGAAAGGCGTTCAGCTTCTTTTTTACTCATTAAATCTCTGTATTCTTGATCGGAAAAGAAATGCTTTGCCAAGCTATAATTTATCGGGGATATTTTTTCAATATCAATTCCAATAGGGTGGCAATCAGTAGCACACACAATCCAACTATCCGAGTGAGACAAATTAAAGTGAAATGAGGGAACATCTTCAATACAAGGTTTCCCGTATGGTCCAAATTGAAATGTAATCTTTTCATCAGGAAGCTTACACTCTCGATGAATAATTGAGCGAATGAAAATCTCGCTGAGTAACATTCGATGTTGATCCTCACGAAAAATAAGCTTTTGGATTTTATTTACTCTTTCTACTGAAATGCGTCCCATTAAATAATTGAATTCTTGAGATTGTAATAATCTATCTATATGTAATGCAAAAACTTTCATTGGGAATTCCTCTCTGTATGTTATTGATTGATAAAAACAGTCGTTAATCTTGTAACCTATGCAGTGTTAATTGAAGGAGGAAGCGTAATATTCTAGTACTATATAAAAGTATCAGTAAAACAAAAAAGGGATTACTGAAAACGAGTAATCTCTTTTTGTTTTGCCTATATTATGTTTATAACTTGTAAGGATCTTTTTGATTTATATGATCTAGTTGCTTATTAATAGTATTTTTTAGGCTGTTCATTTTTCGTTCGATAACGGGAACTTTTTTGAACGTTAATAATGACAGCAGGCGTATACATGCGTAGCAAATTTCAATATGGTGTTTGGAACGATTATCAATAATGTGCTCCATAAATAAAAAATACCTCCTATATAAATCCATTTTCATTTTTCTGTATCTACATCCCTGCTATGCAGAAGAAAAAGTAACCTACACTCGTTTGCTCGTTCTGTTTTGACTTCGCATGTGTAACCGCTTCTATGCATGGCCAGATGCTCTCTCCCACCTAAAAAGAGGGGGTTTATGTCGGTTTTTTAATTGATGTATATATAGTATTTCGATGTACAGTGGTCATTTTACCATGTTTAGGTTATATATTCCATTTTAGATTAGAAAATCCCGAAATAATCCCCAATATTTTTTCCAATGAGAAGCAGCGTTACGAGGATAAATAAAACTCGTACGTAAGATACTCCTTTCTTTATAGCGAAATTTGATCCTACGAGAGCTCCGAGAATCATCGCTACTCCCATCGGAAGTCCATATGCAAAATTGACAGCATCTAAATAGAGAAAAATGATAAGTGCAGCGATGTTGCTACTAAAATTTAAAATCTTTGCATTTCCTGCTGATTGAACAAAATCAAATCCAATGATCAAAAATGAAAATAACAAAAACGATCCTGTTCCCGCACCGAAAAAGCCATCATAAAATCCAATAATGAAAATAACAATAGAAAAGATAATGCTCTTTTTTACAGTCATCCCGCTATATGTTGCATCTTTTCCCCAATCTTTTTTCATGATCGTGTAAATAGCAACAGCAATTAATAGTACTAGTACTAACGGTTTTAGTATTTCAGATGAAATATGTTTAACCACAAAAGCACCAAGTATAGAGCCGATAAAAGTTAACGGAAATAACTTAGAGACTAATTTGAAATTGACATTTCCAGACCGAATAAATGAAATGGTACTCATAAGTGCCCCCATTGAGCTTGCTAGTTTGTTTGTTGCAATAGCTGTTGAGGGTGGAAGTCCGGTGAATAACAAAGCAGGTATAGAAATTAATCCACCACCACCCACTACAGAATCAATAAATGCAGCTAAAAAACCTGCCACAATTAAAAAAAGCATTGTATAGAGATTGATGTCCTCCATATGTATTTCCCCCATCCTAATAAAAATAGTCACTACTAAGATAGTACCTATTTATTTGTTGTATGTAAACAAAAATTTTAATCATTTTGTTCTCATGTTTACTACATCTATTTTTATGGTTACTATTAAAGTAATAACTACTGTCAATATTTTAATGGGAATGAAACAACTAGGAGGCTTATGATGGAAGATTTATTACAAAAGATTCAAATGCTTGGCTTAAATCAGTATGAAACAAAGGCTTATGTTTCATTAGTTCAACAAGGAGCTTCTAGCGCTTATCAAGTTAGCAAAAATTCTGGAGTCCCTCGCGCACGTATATATGAAATATTGAATGCTCTTGAGCAAAAAGGTATTGTAATGAAAGAAGAGATCAATGAAGCAGTGCAGTATTCGCCTTTACCTGTGGATGTGTTTTTAGAAACAGTAAGAGAGAAATGGGAAGAGACATATACATACGTAGAAAAAGAATTAAAAGTATTTGAAAAGAAAGAACCTGAGGCAGATCCGAGAGTAACTACCTTAAAAGGGGAAGAAAATATATTAGCTTTTTGCAAAATATTAATTCGAAGAGCTCAAAAAAAGGTTATTTTATCAATTTGGGATACGATGTATGAAAAGCTATTAGTAGATTTACAGGCAAAAGAAAACGAATGCAGTTTGAAAGGGATCGTTTTTCAAGTCGAAAACTCATTGCAAGGGTTAGAAATCCATCGGAAAACGAGCTATGTTGATAATATTGGAGATCATAAATGGTTCATCTTATCAATTGATGGAAAAGAAATGATATATGGTCATTCAATAGAACAAAAAGGGAATGCTTTCTATACAGATGACCCAGTCCATGTATATTTGTTAGAAAATTATATATGGCACGATATATTAGTGAATCGTTTGGTGAGGGACAGTGATCAAAATATGGATTCTTGGATTGCACCAGAACGAGATAAGTTCTTTTCTATATAAGATTAAGAATTGAAGCAGTGTGGGAGTATCTGATGGGAAACTCCCATTTTTTCTATATATACATCAATTAAAAAACCGACATAAACCCCTCATTTTAGGTGGGAGAGAGCATCTGGCCATGCATAGAAGCGGTCAGGACCTGTTTCTGCCACATGCGAAGTAAAAACAGAACGAGCAAACGAGTATAGGTTACTCTTTATTCTGCATAGCAGGGATGTAGATGCCGAAAAATGAAAATGGATTTATATACTTAATTTGAGATCAAATTGTTATTGTTAGTGAATAGTAGGATAAATATGATTTTTTGGACTAGTATATAGTTGATAAATAGTTAGATTTTTGTAATGATAAGAGGGTGACTCATAAAAAGAACTTTTTATTTGAAAGCCTTGACGCCATTTAATAGGACAAGTAGATTTTTTCATCCCACTATTTGCAGGTAGTAAGACCCTCACCAAAAAACTGAGCGGAAGCAAAGAAGATAGGTGAGAGAGCAACTGCCCTTAAAACCCCGATTGGTAAAGGCTAATAACCGTGTGGGATGAAGAAAAAACATTGGTTAAAGTTTTACTTTATTTTGGATAATGAGATGGGGGATAGAGACTTCACTTTCATTTTGTAATCAAAAATAGTGAATGTTTTATCATAAAAACGTTGTCTTGGAAGTAGAAGTTCACATGAAGTTCACACAAAGTTCACGTCGATCGTTTATAATAAACGACGTGTGAAAAATAAAACTCTTGCCAAAAAATGGAACTTAATACATATTTAATTTTAGTAATATTGTAGATTAGTAAGTTCGTTTTTTTAAAGAGGGTAGTAGGGAAAGGAAGTAAAGACAACTTATGAAGAAAGTACTAGCAGGTTTAGCAGCAGCTTCTGTAGCTGGCGTAGCAGTTCCTGGAATGGATTCTGCTCATGCACAAGTTTCATCTGATGCGCTAAAAGAAATCAATGGACAAACTCAAAACCAAACAATTGAAACAAATGTAACTGAAACAAAAGCAGTAGACACAAATTCTGAACTAAAATACACAGTAACAGCTGATGTACTGAATGTTCGTTCAGGTGCTGGCACAGAACATAACATTATTTCTAAAGTAAAAGAAGGACAAGTTCTACAAGTAATCGGTCAAGAAAACGGCTGGTTTAAAGTGAATGTAAACGGTCAAACAGGTTATGTAAGTGGAGACTTCGTAACAACTGGTGGAAAACAAGGAACTACTGTTCAACAAGGAACAGGTAATTATACAGTAAATGTTTCTTCACTTAACGTACGTACAGGCCCTAGCACATCTCATACTGTTTTAGGTTCTGTAAGTAAAGGGCAAACAGTACAAGTTGTAGGTGAAGTACAAGATTGGTTTAAAGTTAACTACAATGGTGAAACTGGATACGTAAGCAAAGACTTCGTAACAAAAGGTGGTACAGCTGTATCTAACCAAACAGAGAAGCCAGCTGCTAACAATAATGTTACACTTCAAACTGGTGGATCATATGTTGTTAATACAGGTGCTTTAAAAGTACGTACAGGTCCAGCTACATATAACGCTGTAATTGGCGGCGTAACAAACGGTCAAACACTACAAGTTACTGGTGTAGAAAATGGCTGGTATAAAATTAATCATAATGGCAGAACTGGTTACGTAAGTGCTGACTATGTGAAGTTTGTAAAAGGTGGTACAGCAAATGTAACTACGCCTTCTCGTCCAACTACTGGCGATGAGCAAGGAAATACACAAACAGAAAAACCAACAACACCATCTAGTAATGGATCATCAATTGTGTCTATTGCACAATCGCTAAATGGTTCACCATATGTATATGGTGGTACAACACCATCTGGTTTTGACTGCAGTGGCTTCGTTTACTACGTATTAAATAAAGCGGGCCATTCTGGTGGACGCCAAAATGTTGCTGGTTACTGGAACAGCAAGGAGCATACTAGCAACCCACAACCAGGCGATTTAGTCTACTTTAAAGGTACTTCTGGTGCAGGTATGACTCATATGGGTATTTATTTAGGGAATGGTCAGTTCATCAGTGCAGAAACTGAAAAAACGGGTGTGAGAGTTAGCTCAGTAAATAACTCTTACTGGAGTCAACATCTAGCAGGTTACACAAAAGCATAATAAGAGAATTTTATTCTTAAATATTATAAGGAAAAGCTTTCTAGGAAACTAGAAAGCTTTTTTCTATTTTATAAATTTGTAGAGTAAGTAAAATATGGATGTTTACTTTTTTGATTGCATTTATACATCCAGTAGAAATTTTGAATACAAATCATGAAAATAGTTAGGACGAAATAAATTTGCCGCATGTCCAGCTAATGGGATTTCTTTATATAAAACGTTTGGAAGAATAGACTTTAAGTCAAATAGACAAGACTTGTAGAGGTGATCATGTTCTCCCATTACCCATAAAATAGGATGTGTTAGCTCTTTTAAACGAGATTTTAAGTCGAATTCTAAACGGTGCTTGAGTGATTCAACAATAATGGATGAGTGTAACTGTAACCCAAAGCGATAATAAATATTTTTTGAAATGACCGCAAAAGGATTTGCTTTCAATATACCGCTTGGAAAAATTGTATTTGCATATTGATAAAGCCAAGTGGAATAGTCATTTTCTCTTTTATCCCAAAATTTTTGAAAAACATTATATAAAAGGGATGGATTATTGTAATGTCCACCAATATGGCAAAGACTTAATACCTTTTCAGGATATGTGTGTGCAAAAATAGTAGCAATATAACAACCATAGCTTAGAGCGCAAATGTGAGCCTCTTTAATTCCTTCTTTTTCATAAAGATCTGACAACTGCTGTACTAATTGATCTAAAGAAAATTCTATTGCTTGTCCTTTGTCTTCACCATGTCCTAGTAAATCGTACGTTATTATATTGTAGGAAGAAGAAAAACGTTTATATTCTTTTTTAAAGGCACGACGGTTTCCGACCAATCCATGAATGAATATAATCGTTTTTTTTTCGGAATTCTTGTTTGTTTGCAAAGGGATACTCCTTTCACTCGATGAAGATTCATAAGGTTGATGTAATATTCCTATAGTAGGTTATAAAAATACTTATATATTTGAATCATTATTTTACAACTCACTTTTATTTAAAAGAAAGAATAATAATTTATATAAGTACCAGGTAATAATATCAGATATTTATATCTGTTGTAAAGATAAGTTTTTATGTGTTTTATTACAAAAAAAATACGATATGACTATTTATATTCATTTTACATTTATATCGTATTTTATTGGTTTAGAGCCAAAGTTGTTTTATTTATTTTTAATTCAGAATTTTTCGCTTTATAATAGGAGGGAAAGTTACTGAAGATTTAACTTATATAATTTGAAGGGAGTGGAAGCATTCCGACCTGTTAATGCGGGATAAAATTTGAATGTCGACTATGGAAATCTATTAGATAATGAAGAAATGAGTGAAAGAGAAAATGAACAAAGCAGCACAAATGTACTGGGAAGAGTATTGGAAAGGCGGGAATGCACCGCCTTCAGTTAGGGATTGGCAGTTTGGTGATACACCAGACTATCTTGCCCAGCTAGTAATTGATGGGGTGAAAACAGCAACATGTTCAGCTTATATTTTTTATGACTTGGAGAATAGGCCGTTACCAACTAAGGAAGATTACGGTATTATTTTAGACAGTAATGGAGAACCAGTAGCAATCATTAAAATAGTAGAAGTGAATTTGATACCTATGAACGAAGTAACGGAAGAGTTTGCAATTGCAGAGGGAGATGGCAGTTATCAAAACTGGAAAGAAATCCACACCAGATTTTTCAAAAAAAGGTTAAGTGAAATAGGACATGAATTTTCTGAAGATATGTTACTCGTCTGTGAACATTTTAAATTAATAGATGTGAAGAAATAGTAAGAGAGAAATAAGACCGTTCCAATGATGGGACGGTCTTATTTCTGTTTATAAATATGGATTTTCCTAACAAAATATGAATGAACTGCATATAAAATTTTAGGGAGGTTTTTTATTTATGTATTATTTTTATCCATCAGACATGTCGATTCCTTTCCAATGGATTCTAGAACGTAATATCCCTTTGTATAATGTGTATTCTTATGTACCATATTCAAATACGTTTTATTATCAAAACGATTCGGGTGTAACTCCTGATGTATTAAATGTTGATTTGAATAATAAGAGTCAAGGTACCGAAGAAGATAGAGGGTCTTGGACACCTTTTTCATGGGTTGAAAAATATGCTTATGCGTTTTCTGGCCCATATAATAAAGCGGAAGTTGCACTTACATTTGATGATGGTCCAGATTCTGTATTTACTCCGCAAATACTAGATAAGTTAAAAAGTTATGATGTAAAAGCTACTTTTTTTCTTCTTGGCGAAAATGCAGAAAGATATCCTAATGTAGTAAAGCGAATTGCAAATGAAGGTCATATTGTTGGAAATCATACGTATAACCATCCGAACTTAGTTAAAGTGAGTGATGAAGAATATCACAGTCAAATTATAAAAACGGAAGAGATATTGCGGAAATTGACAGGGTATGCACCAAAGTTTATGCGTCCGCCTTATGGTGAAATACGTGAAAAACAATTGGAATGGGCTACAGAACAAAATTTTATGATTGTACAGTGGAGTGTAGATACAGTTGATTGGAAGGGAGTAAGTGCGGAAAAGATTACAAATACTGTATTAGGGAATGCATTTCCTGGAAGTGTTATATTGCAACATTCTACACCAGGAGGGCATTTGCAAGGTTCTGTGAACGCGCTAGATCGAATTATTCCTGAACTGAAAGCGAAAGGATCGCGATTCGTGACGCTGCCTAACATGTTTCATACATCGAAACAGAGAAAATAAATATAACATAATCAGGAATATACCAATATATTTAATAATAAGAGGGACGATGAAAATAATGTAGATTATTAATTTATATATACATCAATTAAAAACCGACATAAAACTCCTCTTTTTAGATGGGAGAGGGCATCTGGCTATGCATAGAAGCGGTC